>JBKDAM010000170.1:0-14728 GCA_046316495.1 Chitinophagales bacterium | reverse complement strand
AATCAGTACAGTATTAAGCAGGAGTGTGTGGGCACATTGAATGAAGTTTATCAATTTTTAGTTCGTAATCCTCGGTTGGTAGTAGAAGTCGCCGGACATACCAATAACAGGGCAAGCGACAATTATGCTAATAATTTGTCTTCTAATCGAGCAAAAGCGGTGTATGAGTGGCTCTTGAGTAAGGGGGTTCCAGCAGAGCGACTTCGGTTTAAAGGCTATGGCAAAACGCTTCCTATTGCGCCCAATACTACAGAAGAAGGTCGAAAAAAGAATCAACGGGTAGAAATTCGGGTGCTCAGTGTAAATGGGTAAGCTCGAGTTTTTGGGATGCCTGAGAGAATTACGGTCTCTCAGGCATCTGTGTTTGGATTTCTAAGAAACGCTATCTAATTTATTTTGTGCATAGTGAAGAAGGTACTTAGAAATATATTTTCCAATAATATCAAATTCTATATTTACAGGATCTCCGATTTGGATTTTACTAAAATTGGTGTGGTGCCAAGTGTAGGGGATAATGGCCACTGAGAATTGGGAGCCGGAGGGCTCAACCACGGTCAGGCTAACGCCATTCAGACAGACGGAGCCTTTATCAACGAGTAAGTGCTCTGGAGTTGGCTCGTATTCAAACGTGTATTTCCAGGAGCCGCCAAGGTCGGTGACTTCGATACATTTTGCCACTGTATCCACGTGTCCCTGTACCATATGGCCATCTAATCGCCCCCCCAGTTCTAAGCAACGCTCAAGATTTACCTGAGATCCTAGTCTCCAATGCCCTAGGTTGGCTCTTTTTAACGTTTCGGCGATGGCAGTTACTTTGTGCATAGGTAGGCCATCGCTCGTTTCTTCTATTGCTGTTACCGTAAGGCAAACCCCATCATGGCTTACGCTTTGGTCAATTTTTAATTCTCGGCTAATGGCAGATTGGATAGAGAAGTGCACATTGGTTTGTTCTTGTTCGATTTGTACGACGGTTCCAATCGTTTCTATAATTCCGGTAAACATAATATAACGTTGACTTGAGGCAGTTAAAGTAATTTTTAGGTTTCTTATTTAGGATGTTGATGGATAAAACGATCCAATCTCCATTGGGTTCATTTGATTTATGGATCAACTAATTGTTCCTGATTGTTTGAAGGCACCATAAGGTCCAAAGGGTGGAATGTTTTAAGATTGCCGAGTATTCAATTTTGGGATTTTCTTTTGTGTGGAAAAAGACGGGCGGACAATTGAAGTCAATTATCCGCCCGTTTAGTGCATTAATAGAAGGGGTAAGTGAGCAATTATTTTTTACGAGACCAGAACCACAATGCGCCGAAAGCTACTACTAAGATAGCTGGGAACATAGACATATTGACGAGGGTCTCTTGTCCTGCCATCAACTCGAGCTGCTTCATGCTTTCTGCTGGGATGGATTCCAAGAACGATTTAATACTTTCAGGGGAGCCATTGCCTTGGTATTCGAATCCCATCTCGCCGGCGTTGTCGACCTTTGATTGGTCGAGCCATCCACCAACCACTGGTTGCAGCATTCCGGTAGCAAACATACCTGCACCGCCCATAAGGGACATGCCGAGAGCGCCCGACTTAGGGATATATTCTGCCGTAAATCCGATCATGGTAGGCCAAAAATAGCAAACCCCGATTGCAAACATGACTGCTGCGACGTAGGTCATTGGCCCAGTGGCAATGCTCATTAAATAAATACCGATGGTTGCAACGATAGCGGAGGCCCATAAAACGCCCACTGGATTAAGGCGGTGAATTACTGGGCCGGCGTAGAAACGGCCAACTGCCATCAGGCCGGTAACAAGAGCTAGAACTAACATTGGCTCTGCGCCCGCTTTTCCTAACAACCGTTCAACCCACTGTTGAGTACTAAGTTCGGTATTGGCAGTCAACACCATACAGAGAATCATAAACAGATAGAGGGGCGTAAAAATACCTTTGAGGTTGTCGGCAAGGCTAGCCTGTCCAGATGATTCGCGGTCTGGAAACTGTTGACCATAAAAAAGGTAGGCGTAAGCAAGGAGTGGAAGTAGCATGACCCCAATTTGTACTTGCCATGCAAGGCCCATTCCTTGAGGTCCCATGAATTGGGAGATAAGTGCACCTAGGAATATTCCACCAGGGAACCAAACGTGGAACCGGTTGAGCATGGTTGTCTGGTTATTCTTATACATATTGGAGACGAGTGGGTTGCAAGCCGCTTCGACGGTTCCATTACCAAATCCGATGAAGAAATTGGAGAGGAGAAGCGTAATAAAATCGCCCGCAAAGATGGTCATTAGGATGCCGATGGCGTGGGTGACGAAGGCAAGCCACACCATTCTTTTAGGGCCGAACTCGTTGTAGAGCCAGCCGCCCACGATGGTTGCAATGGGGAAGCCTAGGATTGCCATTTGGTTGATGTAGCCTAATTGGGTATCGGTAAGGCCGAACTGGGTGGCAACCTCTGCCAAGATCCCTGCACGTATAGCGAAGGCAAATGCAGTGGTAACCAATGCTAGGCAGCTAGCGATAAATAATCGGGAAGCGTTAATGTTGGACATAAGCAATACTGATTAGTTAATTTTTCAATTTATAAGGATAAAAGGAAGGGCGCTAAGGTATTGCAAGTTTGGTATAATTTTAAAATGAAAGTAGGGGGGCATCAAAATATTATTTGCGATATTAAAATAAATCCCTGAGGTTTGTTTTTGATTTTATTTCATTCTTCTTAACCTATTTTAAAATTGTATTTATGAAAAAACTACTCACCTATTGCTTGTTGTTGGCCGCCCATATGTTGGCTGCTCAAGATGGACTGAAGCCAGTGGCACGAATGGTGCTTCAGGCGCATGAAAATGCCACTGTTCCATCGTATTCGCTTTTTAATAAAAGTGCCTTGCCAATTTCTGCCATCCCTGAATTAACGTCTTTACCTTCGGGGGGTATCTTGTTAGATTGGGATGCTCGGCAGGTATCAGAAGTTCGTTCGAATTCAACGGAGCCTGTGAGCGTTTTGCTTCCTTGGGAGGATAATTCGGTGGTAACGCTGGATTTAGTACCTGCAAAAAATTTTTCCAGTCAGTTTAAGGTTCAACTAGCTCAGACTGGGGAGGAGGTAGAAACGGTCGACAAAGGAGTACATTTCTGGGGAATGGTCCGAGGTGATGCCTCATCACTCGTTTCGCTTAGTCTATTTGAGGGAGAGGTGATTGGTTGGATTGTAAGAGGAGAAGAACAGTACTCCATTGCCATGGTTACTGGGCGAGGGGATAAGAAGCATTTATTGCATAAAGAAGCGAAACTCGAGATGCCCGGTGGATTTACCTGTCATACAGACGACGAGTTGCATCGGATTGGCGAACTGGAAGTAGAAGTCGAGAATCGTGCTTCCAATCCGGATAATTGTGTAAAAATGTTTATTGAAACCGATTATACTGTTTTTCAAAACAAAGGAAGCGTAGCGAATGTGACCTCTTATATGACCGGTGTAATGAGCCAAGTTTCAGTTTTGTACTTGAATGAAAGTATCAATCTTGTGCTCAACACTTTAAGTATCTGGAGTGTAAATGATCCTTATACCGGGCCATCTGCCAGCAACTATTTAACGCAGTTTAGAAACGCTAAAAACGGGATATATGATGGGGATTTAGCACACTTAGTAGGTATTCATAACCTTGGTGGAGTCGCATATTTGGATGTGCTTTGCAATGCTTATTACGGGGTAGGTTATAGCAGCATTACGGGTTCTTACAATAATGTTCCGGTTTACTCTTGGACGATTGAAGTATTAACACATGAAATTGGTCACAATTTAGGCTCTCCTCACACCCATGCATGCGCTTGGAACGGTAATAATACCGCCTTGGATGGCTGTGGGCCAACGGCTGGGTACAGTGAGGGATGTACTGCGCCATTACCAACCAACGGAGGTACGGTGATGAGCTATTGTCATTTGGTATCAGGTGTTGGTATTAATTTCAATAACGGCTTTGGGGTTCAGCCGGGCGACCGTATTCGGAATGAAGTGTACAACGCATCCTGTTTAGTGCCTTGTGGTGGTGGTGGAGGGTGCACTTACACTGCTATCAATTCAAATGGGTTTGACGCCTCCTGGGGTATTTGGGTAGATGGAGGAACAGATTGTGCACGTATTAATAATTCGGCGTATGCTAATTCTCCTACGTTTAGTATACAATTGAGGGATAACACCACTTCGTCCGTTATGACAACGACCAATCAGAATTGGTCGAGTTATGAAGAAATCACGGTTGATTTTTCATACGTATCCGTAAGTTTTGAAAATGGGGAGGATTTTTGGGTACAAGTCGCAACAACTGGTGGGAACAATTCATTTGTGACCAAGGCATCCTTTGTGGCAGGCAATCAGTTTACAAATGGTGTTCGGCAGAGCGCTTCTGTTGTGATTCCTGGTCCTTTTTCGACGGCTACTCGACTTCGTTTCCGAGCGGATGCGTCGGATGATGATGACCAGGTTTACATAGACGATGTGGTTATTACTGGATGTCAGCAACAATTTGGAGGACAGATTCCTGAGCGCAGTGTAGACGGATCTGTTCTGGAAGAGCCGATGGAGTCCGTTTCCGAGCTTTGGGTAGGACCTAATCCAGCTTCAGATTATTATTCAATTCGCTTCCATGCTACGGAAGAGACCGCAGTTAGCTATTGGATTACGGACTTATCTGGAAAGACGATTAAGCAGCATACTTGGCGATCCGGAGTTGGAGAGAACCAATTGACGATTCCTGTAAATGAGCTGTCGAACGGTTTGTACTTAGTTCAGGTTCGTGCTGGGAAGACCGTATTAACTGAGAAGATGGTGATTGCCAGGTAATTAGTAATTGTATTGGTACTACTAGTCTGCATGGGGGCTTTTTGAGCATTTGTTCAAAAAGCCCCCATTTTATTTGTGTACGGTGGCAGGAGGTGCGGTCATATTAGAATGCCTGCCATAGGTTAGGGAGTTTAATTAGCAACTGTATTTATCATGTAGCCCTTCCCCATTGAGAATTTTTGGCCTGCATTTATCAATCCGGCTGCATCGTGAGTTGGATTGCTTAGGTTGGGAGAAATAGATGATATATCCTCTTTGTCGGCCGGGAGTTAATGCCAGGAACGCTTTTTCCAGCTCTGGGTCTTCGGCGAATTTTTCAATTAATTCGATTGGAAGCGGTTCTGGATTTTTTTTAAAAGCAATTTTCTGGCCCGCTTTTTCGATGCTTAGTGCTTGATGTATGTATGCTTTCAGCACCTCGTGGTTGTCCAAAATTTGTTGGACACTTAGAAATTTGATGTAGCGAGTAGCTTGAGAGTTTTCTCCTGGTTTAATTAGTAGTTGATGGGTGTCCTCCATAAGTGCTCCCTTCATAAAGCTAAGGCAGCAGTACTCTTTCAGGGCACTAATGAGTACAATGTTTTTATTATCGAAGGTATAGCAGGGCACCCCCCACTTCACCTCCTCTTCCAGCCCACATTCCAGAACCAGTTGTCGTAGTGCTTCGAGCTCGGTTCGCCAGTTATGGACTTTGCAAGCGGGGGTGCCGCCCAACTTACAACGCATACATCCATCAAGGAGGTACTGATCGACTTTTGGATTCATACAATAAGGCAATTGTGTAGCCAATTTTCAGAAAAAACGTACCGTGAGCGATCGGCTACTTATCAACGGAGGGTGCTGGATAAACAGCTTAGTATTTTGATAATATTAATGCTCAAAGGTAGAGAATGTAAGGGATTTGACTCTCGTTTTACGCTCTGACAAGAGGTTAATTTTTTCTTGGTAATGCTTCCTGGATGAAGGGTATAACTGGTTATTGATGATGTTTAGGTATAATGCAGTTGGCTGATTTGGCCATGTTAGGTATTAGGATTAGAGCGCTATTGAGTGGGTTATTGGGGAAGATTGCCACTAATCCAAAGAAACTTGCCGTGAATACAAAGATAGGGTGGCGGTCGGGAATATCACCTTTGTCGGGTGGTTCCTATTGGAGGAACAAAGTCTAAATCTAACCTACCTAATCTACATCTTTAAACGTATGGAATCTTTTAGAACACTGAGTTTCATTTTTCATTTGAAAGCTATGGAGTGGCTCATTCCATGGTCTTCTTTTTTGAGGAAAAGGTATAACTTGCTAATTCTATTATTATTTGCTCTCTTTCGGCTAAATGCACAATTGGGGGTAAGTATTGATTGTTCTACTCTTTTTGGGGGTGAATCGTCTTTGGGCTCTAATCTAACGCAGGAAATTCATTCTTGGAAGGTTTTGAACGGATCGACCTATGTATTAGGGAAGACCCTTGCGACCTCCTTTTTCCCCTCTACGGATGGGTCGGAAGTAGTTGGGGCAGAGGACTACTTCATCGCAAAATTTGATGGACAGTGTAATGTAGTGTTTGCCAGGATTCTCAACGGTTTAGATGACTGTCAATTCCATGTGGATGGAGATTATCTTTATTTAGTAGGCACGGTAAATCAATTAGAATCTACATACGCTGTATTGAACGTAACAAATGGAACTGTTTTACAAGGGGATGCCGACTTGTTGTACTGTAAATTAAGTGCATTAGATGGTAATATAGAATATGGTGGTTTGTTTGGGGGTAGCGGGTCGGAGCGATTGCTCGATATGACGTTCGATGCTGGGGTGCTTTATGTTTTAATGGGGGCGACGTCGGAGGATCTTCCTGTAACTAACAACAGTACGAAGTTCAGCGGATCTGGGATGGCGGATATTGTGTTGTTGGGAGTGTCGAACTCTAACCAGGTTTCCCAACTGGCGTATGTTGGTCCTGCAGGTAGTTATTCGGCAGCAAAGGGAAGTGTTAACACCCAAGATGGGGATATTTTTTTGGTAGTTGAGAAATCAACAAGCTCGTTGCCGGATTGGCCTGTAACGGATGGAAGTGTTGTGGTTGGCTCTGGTAATAACTTATTTTTGACCAAAATGGATGCTGGTGGGGGCATTGAGTTTGCCAATCGAATTTATGCCCATGATTCCAATGTTGGAATGATCGACTTATATCTGGGAGCGGATGGGGCGGTAGTATTATTTGGTACAAGGGTAAATAGCCCCTACTCTAGTACCGATGGCTCTATATTAATTCCTTCTGGTGATCATGTCGCTATAAAAGTTAGTTTAGGCGGTCAATTAGTCTATCAGAGTTTTCTGAATCTGAATGGAGTCCGCTCAGCGTACAGTGATGGAGAACTGTATGTAATGGGGACTAGGGATGGTAGTCAGGTGTTAACAACCACCAACGGAAGTAATCCTAGCGGGTTAAAGGATGTTTATTTCAAAAAAATCGATAGTGAAGGGGGGACAATATACTCCAGTTATTTGGGAGGCAGTGGAGATGATATGACCTATTTTAGCTCTGGAGCCTCTGTAATAAAGGTTGTCGGTGGTGCTTTATATTTTGTAATTGAGAGCAGTAGCGTAAATTTTCCGGTTACGGATGGGAGTGTTCCTCAGGGTGTAAGAGGTCCAGTTTTTGGGAGAATAAATCCGTCGGGCAATCTTGACTTTTCAACCTGCCGCATTCAATCGGCAGCTACAGGCACGTGGAGTGGGGAAAATATTGATGCCGTTTTAGAAATTGAAAATGATCAGCTTTATGCGGGGGTACAGACGTACTCTAGTCCGGGATCTTACCCTGTGACTACTATTTCGGCCAATCCATACCAGGGGTCTTTAGGTATTACAAAAATTAATTTATGTTCTTCCTTTAACCCTCCATTGGTAGACAGTATAGTTCCAAGCAATCAAACTGTTTGTATGAACGGAGTTGTAGGGGTGATTCGGGGGGATAAGATATTGGTGGAAGGGGGTGACCTGAGTACAATTTTTATTGACGGTCAAGCGACCACACAACCAGATTTGGAGGCGCGTTACCAATGGCAGTACTCTTTGAGTTCTGGAGGACCCTGGGTGGATATTCCGGGCGGAATTTATAGGCACTATACTCCTCAGCCAACAGTAGTAACTACGTATTTCAGACGACTTGCTATGGAGTCAGTTGATTGTGGAAATGATACAATTAGTGTCAGTTCGATTTCTGTTGTCAGTGTTAACAATTTTACGGCTCCTGTAGTAAGCGCGGGAGGGATTTACCATACCTGTCCAGGTCAGACGGTGGCTATAGAAGCAAATGTGACAGGAGGTCTTGCGCCCTACTTATACGATTGGGACATGGGGGTTCAAGACATTGAAGATCCTGAAGTGAGCCCAAACCAGTCTAGCGTGTTTACATTGGTTGTGACGGACGGGAATGGCTGCAAGCAACTCGATCAGGCATTGGTGCAGGTATGGAGAGCAGAGGCGGGGCCATTAACTGCCAGCGTTTGTGCAGGAGTTCCTGTAGTTATTGGAGGGAATTTAGGTCCAGCACCTACCGGTAGTTCTTTTTTATGGGCTCCGGCGAGTGGGCTTTCTTGTGTAACGTGCCCTCAGCCTGCTGCTGCGGTTTCTGCCAGTACCACTTATGTGCTGCAGTTAGAAATTCCGATAACGGGAGGAGGAACCTGTTTGACAACGGATACGATATTTGTTCAACCAATTTCTCCACCGGTGATTTCCAATTTTGGTGGTCCGGATGTCACCATTTGTATTGGGGGGACGGCTACTATGGGTACTCCATCAGAGTCAGGGTTTTCTTATACTTGGGCACCTGGAAACTATTTACCAGATAATAAAGTTGCTCAGCCCGTTTTTACTCCAGGTAGTTTGTCCTTGCCAATACCCGACCCCATACGGTACTATGTTACGGCCCAAAAAGAGGGGTGCTATTTTGTGGATGAGGTTCTTGCTCATGTAATAGAGGCAAATGCCTGGGTGGATGGATGTGGGCCAAGGATAGTTGGTTTTGGAGATCGAACCCTTTCTATCTCGGAGGAGTATGAGTGGGTGAAGCTTTATGGCCCCGGCGTGATTACAGGTCCAACCAATACCCCTCAGACAACGGTTAGTGCTTCTATTGGGGAAGATACAGAGTATGAATTAAGGGTTCGATACAACAATGTGACCTGCGTTGATCAGGTAGTTGTACCTCCTGCATGTTTATGTAATGTGTATGTTTCAGTCGATGCACCTTTTGGGTGCCCGAGTTTTTCTTTAAATTACCCTGGAGCGGTTAAGCTAAGGGCGATCGGATTGGCTAGTCCGACCATTTCCACTTTGGTATATAGCTGGTCTGTAATCAGTGGGGCGCCGGGCGGGTTAAATATGTTTACAGGTCCTGAGGTTCAGCTGACGGATAATTTGCCCCGTACATTTAGGGTGACGCTTAGTAGTCCTGAGAATCCCACGTTCAGTTGCCATTATGATATTTCGGTGAATCATCCAGATTGGTCTTTACCCATTTTTGAGGCGGTGGATACTTCTGTTTGTTCGATGACACCTGTAACAATTGGGTCTTTGCCGGTTGCGGATTATAGTTATCATTGGTGGCCCTCATCCGGTCTAAGCAGCACTAACAGTTCAATGCCTACGGTAATGGTTCCTGTTACGACAATTTATAATGTCAAGGTAACGGATACTCGGTCAGGGTGTTTTGTGTATGATACTGTTATTGTAAATTCACTTAGTGTTATTGCGGATGCGGGCCCAGATTTACTGGTTTGTGATAATGGGAATCTTTTACTTGGGGGGCAGTCTACTTATCCCGGTGCAGTAGTTTCGTGGTCGCCTAATTCAGCAAATTGGCAGAACGGCACAGGATACACCGACCCACAACCAGAGGTATTGGTAGCTACCAATCAGGCCTTTGTGTTAACTGTGACCAGTGTAAACGGAAGTTGTATTTCTACAGATACGGTTGATGTTACGGTTGGCTCCTTTATTCCTCCCTTTTCTCTCCCTGCAATTAGTTTTTGCCCTGGATCGGGTGCTGTACAATTAGGAGCGGGGGTTCCGCTAGGTTATTCCTATCAATGGGAGCCTAGTCAATGGCTATTAGATCCAACTGTCCAACTGCCAATTACCAAGCAGCCGCCACCGATAGCTCCTACCCTTTTCACCCTTCGAGTTGAAAATAGTAGTGGGTGCACCTATCAAGCAACTCAATTAATTGTGCCCACTATTACAGCACCAAATGCAGGGGGAGATCAGGTGGTTTGTGAAATGGATGATCCCATCTCCATTGGGAGTACTTCCAATCTAATTGCGAATGGAATAAGTTATCTTTGGACTGGTACTGGTGTTCACGCCTTGTCGAATAGCCAAGATCCCGCTCCTTTATTTGATCCTTTGGTGTCAGGGGCAGGTGTTTTTTATTTGGTGCTGACCAAAACGGAGGGGAATTGCAGTAGTAGCAATGGTATTCGGGTTACGGTAAACGAAGTGAATTGGGAGAATATACCTTCAAGATCGATTTGTCAAAATGCCAGTATTCCTATTGGTATTGATCCGGTCGTTGGTTATCAGTACAGTTGGAGTCCGGAAACAGGATTGTCCAATTCACAAATTAGCAATCCGATTGTCTCTGGGTTAAGTGCTTCCTTGATCTATCAGTTATTGGTAACAAGTGTTAATGGTTGCACTGCTTCTCAGGAGGTGAGTGTGGAAGTTTTGCCTAATATGGCCCCTATTATTGAAATTGCTCCCCTAACGGTATGTATGGGTATTGATTCGGTGCATTTCATGCCGTTGATAACTCCTTCGGATAGTCTTGTTTATGTTTGGAGCCCCAATGATGGATCTCTTTCTAATTTGAACATTGCAGATCCAGAGGTTTTTTTGTTTGGGTTTGGTACCAAAACGTATGAATTGTTAGTTACTGATCAGTATGGTTGCTCAACGTTGGAGCAAGCGTTTCTTAACGTTGAGTTATGTGAGGAGCCTTCTTGTGTTTTGCTTAGTGCAGGGCTTGAATTAGAGTGTTCAAATAATGGAACTGCTTCAATGGCAGATGATTATTTCAGTATCCAGGCGAATCCACAAGGAGTAGGAGTAGGTACGTCCTATTATTTATGGGCAACTCAAGCTGGTAGTACAGATACATTAGGACCTTTTCAATACGGAATAGGTAGTGGCTTTTGGGGTAGTTATCCGATAAGTTTGGGTGCCCTTACCGTTACGGTGATAGACTCTGCAAATGCAGATTGTTCCTTTGGGCCGATCGAGTTAGAGGCGCCTGAGCCTTGTTCTAATGGAATAATGGATGCTGAGCTAGATGGGTATTTTTATTGTACGGAAACCGGTCAAATTATTCCCGGAGGGTTGGTCATAATCACGGGTCCATTGGGGACTGTTCCCTTGTTGGAAGATGGAGCAGATGGTTATTATTCTGGGGTTTTTTCTCAGGGAATAGGAACTTACTCTCTTCAAATTATTCCACCGGTTGGATTCATGCTGGCTACTGTTCCACCCTCTTCTGGAACCTATTTTACAACGGATGACGGGATATACGATACGCTTGGCTCTATGTCTTCCAACGGACTTTTTTTGGATAATTTCTCAGCTTCTGATAATCCATATTATTCTGCCTTTTATTATCGTTCGTCAAGTGATGATGTATTGTTTAACAATATCCCATTGGTTGGGTGTGGATATTCTTCGATTGGAAATTTTGTATGGTCTGATCTTAATGCGAACGGAATTCAGGAAATAAACGAACCGGGTCTTGAGGGTATTGAGGTAGTACTTAACGGAGTGACGAATCTGGGAGATACGATTGTACAGGTCCAGTTTAGCGATGCCCAAGGGGTGTATTTATTTGATAGTTTATTTCCAGGCAGCTATAAATTGACTTTTAACCCTGCTTCTAACTTGTTTTTTTCTCCTTTGAATAGTGTTGGTGTGCCTGAAGGTTTTGATAGTGATGCAGATCCATCCATGGGTGGAATGACAATTTGGGAGGAGTTGGTTTCAGGTGAGAACAACCTCGATTTTGATGCAGGTTTCTTTGAGGGAGTTTGCGTAGGAGATTTTATCTGGGAGGATCTAAATGCCAATGGTTTACAGGAGGTTGGAGAGCCAGGAATCCCGCAAGTTGAGGTTGTTTTATTAGATAGCTTAGGGCTGCCGGTGCTTGTTGATTTATCGGGAAACATGGTTGTTCCACAGCTAACTGATACTTCCGGGTTTTATCTTTTTGCTAATTTGGCTCCTGGCTCTTACTCTGTTTTGGTCCGGAACCCTGATAGCAGTAGGTATTGTTTTACTCGGAAAGGAGTCGGAGCTAATTTGGGGCTTGATAGTGATGTTTCTGAGTGGGGGTACAGCATGCCCACCGCGTTTTTATTCAGTGGTGAAAAGCATGATAAGTTGGACGCTGGATTATTTGTTAAATCCAAGGTGGGCAATTTGGTTTGGCATGATTTGAATGGTAACGGACTTCAAGAAATGAATGAGCCTGGAATAAGCGGTGCTCTTATTATGCTCCAAGGTGTTGATATTTTTGGAAATACAGTTGATACTACTGTATATTCGGATACCTCAGGCATGTATATGTTCGGTGATCTCGTTCCAGGAACTTATAAGTTAAGCTTTGAAGCCCCTGATTCTACCTTTCTTCCAACACTCACTAATCAAGGTAGTGATGATCGCCTGGATTCAGATATTTCTTTAATGGGTATGACTGATCAGTTGCTGGTATTGAGTGGTGACACCCTTGATTCAATCGATGCTGGATTTTATCAATTGTCCAGTTTGGGCAATTTAGTTTGGGAAGATTATAACGGAAATGGGCAGCAGGATAGTGGCGAGCCTGGTATATCAGGTGTCGAAGTTTCGTTAACTGGAATCTCGAGTGCCGGGCTTGTGTTATCAGAGGTGGTCATTTCAGACTCATTGGGTGGATATTTATTTGAACACTTGCCTCCAGGAGAATATAAACTTACCTTTTTGCCCCCAGCGCCGTACTCCTCATCCCCGCTGAATGCAGTTGCAGCAGGCTCGCAATTAGATTCAGATGTAGATCCTTTATCTGGTATGACTTCATGGTTTGTAGTTTTTTCAGGTCAAAATGACTATAGCTGGGATGCTGGGTACTTCGCATTGGATTACGGTGACCTTCCTCTTGGGTATGGAACTGACATCATAGAAGATGGGGCAAATCATATACTCACACCCCATTTATTGCTTGGTTTTTGTGTGGATGGTGAATTAGATGGCCAATCAGAATCAATGGCGGGTATGATGATTGGAGGGGACGATTATCAGCTGAGTAATCTGGTAAAGGGGAGCTGTATAAGCACGGGGAATGATGAAGATGGCGTCCGATTCATTACACCTCTTATACCTGGTGATTCTGCCAGTGTTGCCATCACTGCAACCAATACTACTGGCAGTCCCGCGATTCTTGAAGCCTGGATTGACTTTAACCAAGATGGTGACCTACTTGATCTTGGTGAGCAATTAATCTTTTTCAATCAGGGCGTTGTTCCAATCGGTGGAGGTATTAATATGCTCTACCATTTTTGGGTCCCCTCCTCTGCTGACCTTTCAACTGGAGAGGTTTTCTCACGCTTCCGTATTTCCCCTCTCGGTGGTCTAACTCCCAAGGGGCGTGCAATTGGTGGTGAAGTAGAAGACTACAAGCTGAATGTATCGAAGGTTGGTAATATGGTATGGGAAGACTATGACCGCGATGGTCAGCAGGACGGCACGGAACCTGGTATTGGAGGTGTGACGGTTCAGCTGGTATGGGCAGGTGCAGACGGCGATATCAACACAACAGGTGATAACGCGACGTATGTAACGACGACCCTTTCAGCGGTAACCAACGGCAACCTGGTAGGAGAATACAATTTCTGTGGTTTGATTCCAGGTACGTATAAAGTGGTGGCTCTGACGCCGAGTGATATGACTCCTACACTGGACAATACGGGCAACCAGACGAATGGCGGCTACACGGACAGCGATGGTATTGTGACAAGCGATCTCACGATGACGATGACGGCACCGTTCACGATTGTGAGCGCAACCGGTCTGCCTACCGGTGAGAATGGCTTGGGCGATAACGCTCCTGGTAACCTGGGTACATTCCCGGATAACCAGACAAATGAGTCGATTGACTTTGGCTTTGTATCGGTTGACTTTGGTGACTTGCCGGATACGTATGTAACGGATGATACACCGAACGACAGCGGTGCCCAACACGTGATGCAACCTGGAAAATACCTGGGTGCTGGAGTAGATGCGGAGCGGAATGCGACGATCGACCCAGCAGGGACAGCAGGGATGTGGTCAAGTGGAGATGACTTTACGCCTTCAAGCCGGATCCAGGGTACTGGAGCGGACGATGAGAGCGGGGTACAGTTCATCACCCCATTGGTACCGGATTACGAGGCTTGCGTACGGGTAACGTACACGGCGATCGACCTGCCTGGCTTGGTTCGTACCAACAATACGTACCTGAGCGCGTGGGTAGATTACAATGGCAACGGTCAGTTTGACGCTGGGGAGCAGGCACTGACAGATGTAGCGCTTCAAACGGGCACGAATGTGGTGCGCGACTTGTGCTTCAAAGTACCAGCAGATGCGACGTTTGCAGGCGGTGCTGCGCGGGCTCGTTTCCGGATTCACTGCCAGCCCGGACTGGGTTCAGCGGGCTTGTCCGTAGGTGGAGAAGTGGAAGACTACTACATTCCTGTGACCAAAGCAGGTAACTATGTGTGGTTTGACAACGACCTTCGGGGAGATGAGATGACGACGGATGCGCCGATTGATTTCCAAACGGAGAGCGGTATCAATGGAGTAGATATGGTATTGGTATGGGGAGG
>JBKDAM010000169.1:0-57909 GCA_046316495.1 Chitinophagales bacterium | reverse complement strand
TGGTTCATATACAGGATTAAGTCACCATATTAGTGGGGTTCCTTAAGTAGGCTACTCCAATTAACAATTAACCATTGATAATTAACCATTATCCTAAGTGCTGCCCAAAACTCGAACATCCCGAACAACACCCCAATTCACTATTAACCATTAACCATTAACCATTAACAATTAACCATTAACAATTAACCATTAACAATTAACCATTAACAATTAACCATTAACAATTAATCAAGGTCAAACTCATCTCCTAGGTCTGGAATCACTACGTCTTTAAACCCTTTTTCTTTTAAAAATTGCCCCCAAGGTTCTTGCCGATCCGGGGTTCCATGTACCAAAAAGACCTTTTTGGCGGTTGGAATATGGTTTTTGATTACATCGTACATTTCCTGCTGATCACCGTGCGCAGAAAAGCCATCCATTACTTCAATGTTGGCGAGTACTTGCTTGTATTTCCCAAAAATATGAATGCTTTTAGCTCCGTCACGCAAGACCGCCCCTAAGGTGCCGGGTGAGCAATAGCCAACAATTAAAAAGGTATTCTTGAAATTTTCAATCCCTTTGACAATGTGGTGGCGGATCCGACCGGCATTCATCATCCCGGAAGCTGCAATGATGATGGCAGGTTTGTTCATGTCGTTAAGCTGTTTGCTTCCCTCCACATCTCGTATATAAAATAAGCCGTTGAAACCAAAAGGGTTTTCGTCGGTCAGCATATACTCGATGAGCTCCTCGTCAAAGCATTCAGGGTGATTGATAAATACCTCCGTGGCATTGATGGATAGCGGACTATCGATATAGACCGGGATTTTGGGTAATTGGCCAGCCTTGTGTAGCTGGTCTAGCATGTACACAATTTCCTGGGTTCGACCCACCGAGAAGGCTGGGATGATCAGCTTCCCCTTGTTTTTTATACAAGTTGTATGAATTATTTTTAGAAAATGCTCTATTTCCCCTGGAGCAGACTCGTGGAGTCGGTCACCGTACGTACTCTCGCACAAGAGGTAGTCCGCTTCCGGCAAGGGTAGCGGATCTCCCAAAATAGGTCGGTTGGGTCGGCCAATATCTCCCGTAAAACCGATTCGGGTGGTTTTTCCGTTTTCCGTTATTTCGAGTAAAACACTCGCACTCCCCAAAATATGACCAGCATCGCGGTATAAAATCCGAACGTTGGGATGTATTTTGACCCATTGCTCGTAGGCGTGGGCGACAAATAGTTGCATGGTGCGCTGTACATCCCGGACAGTATACAAGGGTTTTTCCTCTTTTTCCCCCTTATTTAGGTGTTTATTGTGGTAAGCTGCATCCCCTTCTTGTATCTTCGCACTGTCGAGCAACATAATGTTACACAAATCGCGGGTTGCATGGGTCGCATAAATGGGACCTCGAAATCCATCTGCCACTAATTTGGGGATTCGGCCAGTGTGATCTATGTGTGCATGGCTGACAACCAAACAGTCTACGGAGGCAGGATCGAAATGCCAGCTTTGATTGAAGCCATTCATTTCTCCATCATTGCCTTGGTAGAGTCCACAATCCAACAAAATTTTAAATCCATCCTCTAGCGTCAAAAGGTGGCAAGAGCCTGTAACTTCGCGCGCCGCACCGCAAAACTTGATTTTCATACGTTTGGAAATTAAAAATGAAAGAACAGCTGCTAAAGTACTGCTTACCATCGACTTTTTCTAAAAAAGGTCGGTATACCTACTCTTGCCGCCCGATCAGAACGCATAAAAAAAGAAACGATCCACATGCCATTTACCGCAACACCCATCGCTGACCTTTGGCTTTTTGAACCCAATGTCTATTACGACGCGCGGGGCTATTTTTATGAAAGCTACAATGAGCAGACCTGGGCTTCCGTCGGAATCCATACGCACTTTGTTCAAGATAACCAGGCCCGCTCCACCCGAGGGGTCTTAAGAGGACTTCACTTTCAAGAAGGAGAAATGGCACAAGCCAAACTCGTTCGGGTACTAGAGGGTGAGGTGCTGGATGTAGCGGTCGATCTGCGCACCGATTCGCCTACCTTCGGTCAGTGGTATGCCGTCCGACTTAGCGCCGAAAACAAACTCCAACTTTTCGTTCCCCGCGGTTTTGCGCATGGCTATGTTGCCCTCTCCGAAACAGCAGAATTTGCTTACAAATGCGACAATTTTTATTCCAAAGCGCATGAAAGAGGAATACGGTACGATGATCCTACTTTAGGGATCAATTGGGAATTTGACCTCCAAAATGCCGTTATTTCGGAAAAAGATCAAGTATTGCCCTATTTTAAAGAGCTGTTTTGATGGGAAAGCGCATATTGCTCCCCTTACTTTTGCTCCTGCTCCCTTTTTTGACTGAAGCAGTGCCCCCCTCCGATTCTACCCAACGGCGGTCTGTAGAATGGTATGTGGGTACCCATCAAGCCTCCTTTCTCCGTCACAATCAAAAGTTAACCACTCAAACCGGACAATGGGTGCCAGGTGTAGAAATTGGATTCCAGTTTCCTACCAATGGCCAAAAAAATTGGGAGGCGGCCCATCGACTTCCTATCTATGGGTTAGCAGTAGTTGGTTTGTACCCAGGTCCAGAGGCACATGGCTTGCTAACCGGTATTTTCCCGCATTTGTCCTTACCCCTGCTGCGGGCACGTTGGGTCCAAGCGTATTTCCGCGTTGGAACGGGCCTTGGTTGGACCTCGCATCCGCACGATTCCTTTAAGAACCCCGGCGAAAATGCGCTGGGTTCGTATTTTAACAACATAACCCAATTCCGTGTCTCCGCGACTGTTCCCCTTGGCTCTTTCTGGAAATGGGAGCTTGCCGGTGTCTTCAACCATTTCTCCAACGGAGGGTATGAGCTTCCCAACTTAGGGATGAATTTTCCTGGAATTTATACCGGCCTGGTGTATGCCCCCAATGGTAACCAAGGGCCTATTTCAGTCCCCTCCTTCGATCGATCGATTGACCAAAAATGGGGTTGGACGCTACAAGCGGGCTTCGCCAAACTGGAGTATGGAGCCCTAGATGGCCCCAAGTATGCCCAATGGTCGGCCACCCTCGCCCTCACACGGTATTTACACCGCTATAACCGGTTGGGATTTGGATTAGACCTGGAACAACATAAAGGATTGGAAGCTTGGATTTTGGCCAATGGGAACCTTAGCACCCTGGGCGCCACACGTTCTGGGATTTTTTTGTCGGATGAGTTCCTGTTTGGTCCGCTCGGGATTTATTTGCAAGCGGGTTACCACATTGGTTTACCCCAAATGAATGCTGCCCTTATTTCTCGAAATTTCAATAAACTGGCTTTACGTTACTATTGGCCAACGATAAAGCACTCCAGGGTCCAAATTTACACGGGGCTGGGACTAAAGGCGTACAAAGCCATCGCGGAATGCATCTCCTTCAACATCGGTTTTCAAGGCTAATCAGCGACCGACTCTTCAAATATCAATTCTACTACGTCTTCCCGCTTTAAACCTAGCAGGGTAGCTGCTTTTCCGAAACTTACTGCAATTTCCAATAATCCAGCAGCATTAAACAAGCACAAGGGCTCTCCCGCTGGAACCGAACAATAATGCTGGGAAAGGCGGATAATTGGGTCGTTTCGTTTGAAATAAAGGGAAAAAGGCCTGCCTTGCCCCGTTCGCTCCATTAGCTCGCGATCAATGTTCAAGACTACATTTTCATATTGGTCAATGTGCAAGACCGTTCCGCGAATCAAATTTGGATGCACCACCGGCCGTAAACCAATGCGGCGCTCTGGAGCATCCTCCATCGGATCCCCCACCTGTTCAAAGCCTCCGCTTGAGCAAAGCTGTTGGACCGCTTGCGCAAATACCTGCCTGGTAGAAGAATCGTTTGTCGATAGGGTAGGGAGTATCCGCAGCTGTCCAGGCTCTAATTCTCCCAATACCAGGCCCAAAATGCCGTTGTCGGGAGCAATAAAAAAATGACCCGATACACTGGCCACTATAAATCGCGGAGCCAGGTCATATCGGCAGTTGACCGCCAAAAGGTGAATGCTGCCTTCCGGAAACGCCTGCCAACAATTTCGGGAAATAAAGGCTCCTTGCACAATGTCAAAGGCTGCAACCTCATGGGTGATGTCAACTAATACCAGCTCTGGAACCGCCTTTAAAATCGCCCCCTTTAACGAAGCAGCGTACCAGTCGCGGTTACCATAATCAGAAAGTAGGGTTAAAACAGGCATAATATGGGAAATTAAAGGGGTTTGGAAACTTAAATCAGGTGGATACTGTTAAAGCGATGAACCCTGTAGAAAATAGCTTTTTCGAGGTACACTCCATCAGGACAAAGGTCGTTCTACTGGCCTAATCCACCCAAAAAAGGGAACGTAAACAAAATAAGTAGCCACCTTTTTTTTGAGCCTTGACCAATTACTCTTGAACAAATAAATTTTTTTTTAAGGTTCAAAAATAGTTCAAGTACTTTTGTCAACGCAAAGATACTTGTAGCACATTCTAATTTCATTCCATAAAACAATACTCTCCAATTGAGCGAAATAATTCTGACAGTTGAAGGAGTTGATCCGGTCGCCCTTTATGGCGAAAACAACCTGAAACTAAACTTATTGAGAAAAGCGTATCCGGATGCGACCATCACCTCCCGGGGAAATAGCCTAAAAATTTCCGGAGAAAAAAAGGATACCCAGGAGGTAAAGGCCAAGTTCGAAATGATGGTCCGTTACCTTCGAGAACACCAGGAACTACCGGTACACACCGTGGAAGACCTGCTCAGTGGAGAAAATCCGTTCGATATCCGGCTTTCTTCCTACAATGACCATGGTTCCAATACCATTCTTCATGGAAGAGAGGGACGGCCTATCAAAGCCAAAACCCGAAACCAGAAGAAGCTGGTCGATGCTTGTGAAACCAATGACATCGTGTTTGCAATTGGTCCAGCGGGGACCGGTAAAACATATACCGCTGTGGCCATCGCTGTCCGTGCCCTGAAAAATAAATTGGTGAAAAAAATTGTCCTGACGCGCCCTGCCGTTGAAGCGGGTGAAAATCTGGGTTTTTTGCCGGGTGACTTGAAGGAAAAGGTAGATCCTTATCTAAGGCCTTTGTACGATGCCTTGGATGATATGCTGCCCATGGATAAACTCCAGTTTTTTATGGATAACCGTATTATCGAAATTGCCCCCATCGCTTTTATGCGGGGTCGAACCCTCGATAATGCTTATATCATCCTTGATGAGGCCCAAAATGCAACGCCCCTGCAAATAAAAATGTTCCTGACCCGATTGGGACCTACCGCCAAGTGTATTATCACGGGCGACCTGACGCAGATTGACCTTCCAAGTCAACAAAAGTCCGGTCTCCGCCAGGCAATGGATATCCTGGAAGGGGTGGAAGGAATTGCCATCATGCAGCTGACTACAGAAGATGTGGTGCGCCACCGACTCGTCAAGGAAATCATCAAAGCCTACGACAAAGTGGAGGCCGAGGAACGTATCCGCAAAGAACAACGCAAACGCAAGTATGAGGGAACTCGTTTAGAGGAGCCAACAGAAGCGTCTGAGCCATCCGACCCCGCTCAGGCAGCATTAGAGGCGCCCCAAGCAAGCGATTTTACTCAGCCACAACCAGAAGAGTAAAAAAACGTATTTTTTGTCAATCGAAAAAAATTGGGCAGTCCAGCATCTTGCTAGGCAGCCTTTTTTTGTTTATACGAAAGCCGCCAGGAACAAGGCTGGCCGAACATTCTTTTTCTTTTCTGTAAAAAACTCCCTGGTATCTAATACATTTGCAGACGAACCGATTTTTTAAAACAGGTACCGCTTATGTTTTCTTTTCGCTGGTTATTTCTAGCTTTCTTTTTCCCGGGTATATTATCAGCGCAGTCGCCGGTGCCCGCCCAAGCCCAAAAGGGTGCGGTTTTAATCTTGGGGGCTACAGCTCACTTGGGAAATGGGAAGGTCCTGCCCAATGCTGCTATCGCTTTCCAGCAAGGGAAAATTACTATGGTGGCCGATGCAACCACCATCAGAATTGACCGCAATCAATTTGCCCAAATCTATGATGCCTCCGGAAAACACGTTTACCCAGGATTAATCGCTACCGACTCACAACTGGGCTTGGTCGAAATTGAAGCTGTTCGTGCCACAGTTGACCAAGCAGAGGTAGGTGCTTATAACCCCAATGCCCGGGCCTTAATTGCCTACAACACCGATTCCCATATTACACCAACAGTCCGCTCCAATGGAGTATTGTTGGCACAAATCTGCCCAGTAGGCGGGGTGCTTTCCGGGTCCTCTTCCGTCGTGCAACTAGATGCCTGGAACTGGGAAGACGCTGCCGTGCGGGTGGATGAGGGGCAACACCTCAACTGGCCATCAACCCGTTCCTGGGGAGGCTGGGAAAGTGGTAGTCCTGAACAAAAAGCGAATGATCAGTATGCAAAGCAATTAGATGCGATCACAGATCTGTTTGAAAGCGCTCGTGCCTATGCGCAGTTGACCGCTCCTACAGTGGTAAACCCTCGCTTTGAAGCGATGCGACCACTCTTTCAGCAGAAGCAAACCCTCTATATTCATGCAAATGAAGCAGGCCAACTCCGGGATGCTGTGTACTTCGCAGAACGGATGGGCCTGAAAATGGTGCTGGTGGGAGCCACCGACGCCTGGCAGGAAACTACCTTGCTCCGGGAAAAGCAAGTGCCCGTGATCATTGCTCGGACTCAACGACTTCCCTCCAGAGAAGATGAAGCTGTTGATCTTCCGTACAAAACACCCGCCCTGCTCCATGCCGCAGGAATTCGATTTGCCTTTTCAGAAGACGGCAGCTGGAAACAACGCAACCTTGCCTTCCAAGCCGGACAAGCTGTGGGTGCAGGATTGCCATACGAGGCGGCCATTACCGCTTTAACCCTGGAGCCCGCCCGGATGATGGGAATTGATCATCTGTATGGTTCCATCGAAACAGGCAAATCTGCTACCTTACTGATTTCCGATGGAGATATCCTGGATATGCGCACCAATCGCATTAATGCTGCTTTCATCGATGGAAGGTCCATTGATCTGGATAACAAGCAAAAGGAACTGAGCCGGAAATACCAGGAAAAATACGACCGGAAAAAGCAGGAATAACCAACTGGGCAACCCATTATTGGAAATCACAAGCGTAAATACACTCCAATTATCCCTTAGGATTCGAAATGCCAAAGTGCCAAATACAGCACCTTGGCATTTTTTATGCTCCAATTCTTCCTTTTTGCAGACCTTGAGCCTTATTTCGCCCTCATTAACAATCGTTTCGTATGGTACGAATTCTTTCTTTACTTGTATTCTTCCTGCTTGGGCTGTCCAGTATGGCTCAGGCCCAGGTCGTAATTAATGAAATCTGCGCCACCAACCTAAGCCTGATTGCCGATAATTATGGCAAACACGAGGACTGGATTGAGCTGCATAATCCTGGTTCTGTAGCTGTTAATCTCTCTGGATGGTACCTCAGCGATGACCCCGATGAAATAAATAAATGGTGGTTCTCAGGGGCAGCCATTGTTCCAGCAGGAGGCTATTTGCTGGTCTGGTGCTCTGGACGAAACGAGATTCAAGACGGGCATTTTCACAGTAATTTTAAAATTTCCCAAACAAAAAAAACAGCGGAACAAATTGTTCTTAGCAATCCTTCTGCTCAAACAGTGGATATAAAAAAAATCAAAACTGTTAAACGCCATTATTCCTATGGCCGAAAAACAGATGCTGGGAGCGATTGGGGTATTTGTACCCAACCTACCCCCGGGTCCTCCAATAACACAGCCCCTTGGTATGAGGACATCGCGAAAAAGCCAGAGATGGATATCGAGGCTGGCTTCTACACTGGCTCAGTGGCGGTGAGTCTTTCCACCACCGAGCCCAATGCCAAGATTCGTTATACCCTCACCGGCAATGAACCAACCGTCAATTCCACGGTCTACAATGGGGCACCCATCCCCATCACGAGCACGAAAATCCTAAAAGCCGTGGTTTTCCCAGAGGACACCACCGTCTTACCCAGTTTTACGGAGTTCAATACCTATTTTATTAATGTTACTCATACCCTGCCAGTGCTTTCAGTAGCAGGTAATCAACTGCTTCAACTGGCAAATGGCAACCAAAGTCTCCGCCCATTTGGTACTCTCGAGTATTTTGGAAAAGATAAAGAAAGGGCCGCCAGCGTTACAGGAGAACTTAATAGCCATGGCCAGGATTCCTGGGTCAACAGTCAGCGGAGCCTGGACTGGATCAGCCGGGATGAAATGGGCGATAATTCTGCAATCAAAGAAGCGCTTTTTCCACCGGAACTAACCGACCGAGATGAATTCCAGCGGATCATCCTCCGTGCTGCCGGAGATGATAATTACCCGGGCGGCAGTGGTTGGCCAGGCGGTGGGCAGCCCCCCCGCGCTGCGCACATGCGAGACGCTTATACCCACAACCTCGCCAAATTGGGCGGTATGCACCTGGATGTAAGAAACGCTACCAAAGCCATTGTTTACCTAAATGGACAATATTGGGGAGTCTATGATCTTCGGGAACTTCCGGACGACCATGATTTTACCGAATACAATTATAACCAAGGGAAGTACGACTTGCAATATTTGCTAACCTGGGGGAACACCTGGGCAGAGTACTGGGATACTTACCCCGAAAATCCTATCCAGGAATGGAATTTGCTCGTTGATTTTATCAAAACCAATAACATGGCAGATCCTGCCAACTTCGATGCCGTTCAACAAGAACTGGATTACAAAAGCCTGGCAGATTATATGATCGCCAACTCCTTCTCAAATGCCTCCGATTGGCTAAACTACAACACTGGCTGGTGGAGGGGAATGAATCCAGAAGGTAGCCACCAAAAATGGGGCTATATCCTTTGGGATCTTGATGCTACGTATGCCTACTATATAAATTATACCGGTATCCTGGATACCAGCGCCACCGCACCGCCCTGCAGTGTAGAAGAAATCAATCTAAATGGATGGGGAGATCCTCAACCACAGAACCACCTGGATATCCTCCGAATACTTCGCGATAACCCGGTGTTTAACCACTACTGGATCGCTCGCCAAGCCGATATGATTCATACCGTATTTTCTTGTGAAAATATGCTGAGCTACTTCGATACCGTCCGGGCAAGCATCGAGCCGGAAATGAATCGGCACGCCCAAAAATGGGGCGGTTCCTACACACAATGGTATCAAAATACAGAACAGCTGCGCAACTTCATCGAACGCCGCTGTGACTACTTGTCGGGAGGATTAAAAGATTGTTACAACCTGACCGGCCCTTTCCCCGTGGTACTGAAAGCAGAACCTGCCTGGGGAGGAACTATTGAAGCCAATACCCTTACCTATGCTCAATTCCCGACTACCGCTACTTTGTATGGGGGCATTGATCTGAAGTTGAAGGCGAACCCTACCAATGGCTTTTCTTTTTTACGCTGGGAAACCAAACAACATTCCTTGCCAGATTCCTTAAATGCCTCCACCTCCCTCGAACTGATGGCTCCAGATACCATTATCGCTCATTTTGACCCGGGGGCTGTAATAGTTAAAGAACAGGAGCTGGCACAGGATTTGCTGCTCACTGTTTATCCAACCATCGTCCAAAAGCAATTTCAGGTAGCCTATTCCTTCCCCCAACCTGCCTACCTCGACTTGTTCCTGACAGATCAACATGGAAAACTCGTACAGTCGCTGGCTTCCCCCGACCGCTTGCTTACTCCTGGTGCGCATCTTTATCAGGTAGATGCCAGTCATTTGACTGCTGGTACGTATTATGTAACTGCCCGTGTAGGTGCGCAACTACTCAAATCCGTCCGAATTCTAGTGGTGCGGTAACTGACCACTACTTTACGGAATAAAAGGCGCGGGCCAAGATTGTTGCATTGCTTCCATCTGGCCCGCTTCTTTTATCAAATACGCATTTTCTCATTAACCGATTTTAAAAATGAACTCAATTCCAACCCGCCAATTGATTGCCCTTTTAACCGGGCTTTTGCCGCTGTGGCTAGCTGCCCAGGCGCCCTCTCTCCCATGTCCTTCTACCGCTATAACGCTCCGTGATTCGAGCGCGAACAGCGCGTTTTTCTGGAATGGTTCCCCTTGGTGGGACCCTCGTTTGTCGTCCCAAAACCTCGCAGAAGCTGTATTTAGCCTTCCAGTGGAGGCTCATAACTACTGCGACTCCGGCACTTTGCATTTCAAGTTCCAACTAGAACTGGATCTCGATGGCGACCAGTTGCCTGAAACCCTCCTCGATAGCGACTCCCTTCCAGCAAGAAATACGGTCTGGTTTGGAAGCCTGAATGGGAGCGGAACCGCTCGTTCTTTTGATTCCCGTCCAGTTTCCGCCGATTCCTTATGGGGTTTTGCCCTGGCAATTCTACCTTCTGCGGATAGCCTGCACCGTGCACAGATCGTCTGGGAAAACAATGCAGGGGAACGGACTTTCCCACAACTGCCTTATGGCAACCATCGACTCACTTGGCTGGTAACGGATGCCTGTGGGCAAAGAAGTACCTGCACCAGAGCCCTCCAGGTGCGCGATGGAGCCCCCCCAACCATCCATTGCCTGAATTCGGTCTCCGTGAACCTTCAACCGATTGGAGCAGACTGCCAAGCAGTGCTGTTTGTATCAGACTTTATCCAGTACATAGAAGACAACTATTTAGAATCCAATCAAGTATTTACCGTTTCTCTCCGGAGGGCCGGAAGCGGGTCTGGCTTCCCATTACAGCCCGATGGCAGCCCGGTGCATCAACTGACCCTTTTATACGATGATCTAGGGGTGCTGCCCATTGAAATATGGGCGATGGACGTAGACAGCAACGCCCAGAGCTGTATGACCCTCGCGTTGGTAAACAATCCCCAAGGCTGTGATGAGCCAATGGAACCAATAGAATGCACGGGTTATATCACGACCATCGAAGGAGAACCCATTGATGACGTGATTATTCAGCGAGAATCACTTTCCAATGGGTTCCCGTCTGTCGTAGGCCCACCAGTTTGGGGGCCTGATGGCTGTTACCAGATTTTTAATGGAGAGCCAGTGGGTCCTGCTTTCAGAATACGCCCTTCGCAAGACATTGACCCTTTAAATGGGGTTTCTGTTTGGGACTTGGTCTTAATTAGCCGGCACATCCTTGCGCTGCAGCCTATTTCTTCTCCGTACTACCTGATTGCTGCGGATGCTAACCGAAGTAATACGGTCACCACGCTGGATATTGTGGAGTTGCGCAAGCTGATATTGGGAATATACAGTTACTTGCCCTTCAATACCAGCTGGAGATTTATCGATCAGGCCCAGGTATTTCCAGACTCGCTGAACCCATTCCTTGAACCTATACGCGACACGCTGAGATACAGCCCGCTCCAGACAACTGGATTGGATTTCTACGGGATTAAAGTCGGGGATGTCGATGGGTCAGCTGCCCCCAATAACCTGCTAGGGTTAGAAGATAGAACCCATCCAGTTGTCTATTTTGAAGGCCAACGCTTGGATTCGGACAGTTGGATCCTAGCTCCAGGAGAGGAGGCAAGGTTGGTACTGACTGGTCCGGAAGACTTGGTGGCTTGTCAGTTGGCCCTTTCTTTTCCAAGCTTAGAACTCCTTGAAGTATATCCTTCAGCAGGCTTATTGCCAGAGCAAATCCATTCGGGGTCCTCCTATTTACGTTGGGTAAATGAGCGGGGGACAGGTCAAGTTAGTTTGCGGGTGCGTGCCCGCGAGGCGCTTTCTCTGGAGCAGGCCTTTTTTATTTCGGAAAATGAGCTACCTGCCCGGGCCTATTGGTCGAACGGAGAAGTTTTTTCACCCCAGGTTCGTTTCCGGAAAAACCAACCGAATCCAAGCGATTTGCTTTATTCGGTTCGCCTATTTCCCAACCCATGGAAGGAGGCAACTCAGTTAAACCTGGATCTAAAAGAAGCCTGTTCCCTAGAACTTCAGCTACTGGATGGATTGGGTCGGGTATGGTACGTTGAACAGCGGGACCTGCCCTCCGGACCTGTTTCTTGGATAGTATCGGGCAATTGGCCAGCGGGGTCCTATTATTACCGGTTAAGAGGTCCAGAAGGGATTATTTCAGATACAATGATCAAATACTAAGCAAATTCTCAATAGGGAGCGAGGAGGTAAATCGAGGGCCTTTTAATCGAAACCTAAAATACTTTTAAAAAAGATTGGCCGTTTCCTTTTAAATTTAGACCTTTGCCTCACAGAAACAACCGTTTCTTTTTAATCGGCACTCGAGAATGCGCCCTTTTGGATGCAAACTTGCTTTCACACTACGTTCTCTTCTGATAAACAAGAAGCCCCATTGGCGGTACGCTGCCAATGGGGCTTCTTGTAAGTAGCCGATTCTTCCTTGGTTAAAATTCCACAATAATACCGAGTGTTGGAAGCACCGTAGAGTTGAAATTGGGTAAAATAATGGGCTGTGCATTGGATCCATCTGCTGCCAAGGGCTTCCCATCCGTGGTTAACCATCCGCTGTTGTCCGCATTTCGTGCGAACGTATAGTTTGGAACGGCTTCATTTTTGGCCGCCAAAGCGTTTTGAATATCAAAAAACAAATCCAGTGTAGTTCGGCGGAAATTCCATTTTTTATCAATCCGGATATCCAGTTGGTTGAAAGGAGCCAAACGAAGGCTATTCAAGTTGGCCACGTCCAAGGTCCCAGTCCCGGTCACCGCGTAATTCAAGCGACTGGCGGCCAGATCAAATGGAGTATAGGGGACTCCTCCCTGGTAGCGGTATTTTACGCCCAGCTCCCAGTTTTTACGGAATTTATACCCTAAAATTGCCGAAATCAAGTGCCGATTGTCCCAAGCTGACGGAATTAAATCACCGTTTCGACCACTGAAGTTCGACCAGAACAAGGTGTAAGAACCGGTAAAGAAGAAGTTGTTTCTAAGTTTTTGTTGGAAAAACAACTCCATACCGTAGGCTTCGCCTTTCCCATCGGAGGTAACCGGCTCATTTCCCAAAATTTGAAAGTCTCCTCCAAGATTGGCCAAACTAATCCCGCTCAGTTCACTGACCGGGTAATTGCGGTACTGCTTGTAAAATCCTTCAAGTGTGATCCGCATGGAAGGAGTAGGGAGGTATTCCAGGCCAGTCACATAATGCGTACTCTGGAGGTAATCCACCGATTTATTGACAAATTCGTTGTCGCGTTGGAACCCTAGTACCGTATAAGGAGCGAGTTTGAAATAGCGGCCTGCGCTGGCGTTCACTTTCCATTGTTTGCTCAGGGCATACGACAAGCTGGCCCTTGGGCTCAGCGTACGCCATACTTCAGCACCCGTGTCAGTAAAGGTGTTGCCATCGGTCCGGATTCCAGCAGATACCGCGAGGCGGTTGTTCAGGAGCGTGCGGCTTACTTGTCCGAAGGCACCGAATTTGAGGAACTGGATGGCGGTATTGAAGTTGATGGTCACGCCGGGTTGGAGCAGGTTGCCAAGGGAGTCTTTTACTTCTGGAACAACCCGGTTAAACGTATTGTTTTGGTATTTAACAAGCTGTGCACCGGCACCAAAAGAGAATTTCCAGGCGCCGGCAAAGCGGTTGTAGTCAAACCGCAGTTTATTTTCAATTTCCCGGCTTTCTAGTTTGAGTTTGCGTTTGGATTCATCCGTTTGTTTGGCATCGAAATTATCGGTGAATTGATCCAGCTGGTTGTCGAACATATTTCGGCTGAACGTCAGGTTCCAGTAGCCATTTTCAATCAGTCTCTTAAGGGTAAATCCTTGGGTATAATTCCATTGGTTGATGCTGGGCACCGAGCCAAGGATATACAGGTTTTCGGGGGTGGCTTCTTTAGGTGCTTCAAAATAGAATTCATCAATGGCGCCTACTCCTACGGAACTGATAGTGGTCTTGGAATCTATTTTATGCGTAATTTTATACTGAAAATCCCAATAATCGGGCCGAATGGGCAGGCCCAGTGCTTGGAACAAAAACTGGAGGTACGAGCGACGGGCGGAGGCCAAAAAGGTCGTTTTCCCACTGCTGGAGAGGGGGCCTTCGGCAGTCAGAGCGGTTTCGCTACCGCTTACCCGAAAGTTTCCTTGAAGGCGATCCGGGTTTCCATCTCGTTGAGTAAACTGTAGCACAGCGGAAAGAGGGTTGTCGTATCGCGCATTAAAGGCCGAAGTAGATAAGGTTACGTCCTCAATAAAGGAGACGTTTAACAATCCCGTTGGACCGCCAGCAGCGCCTTGGGTAGCAAAGTGGTTGATGACGGGTATTTCGACCCCATCCAGGTAAAAAACATTTTCACTGGGGCCACCACCTCGAATAATTAGGTCATTTCGGCCACCACCACCACCGCCAGCGCCGGCACTGACACCTGGAAGCGCTTGTACTACTTTTGAAATGTCAAAATTACCACCTGGGTTGCTCTTGATTTCTTCGATACTAAGGTTTTGAATCGAAAGCGGAGTCTCGGCAGACGCGATGCGCACCGATTTATTCGTGCTGATTACGACCTCTCCAATATTGAGTGCGTTGGGCTCCAGCTGGAAATTGAGCTGGTTGGTATTTCCCGTCGTAACAACGACGTTGAAGCGGGTTTGGTCCAAATAACCCAGGTAGGTGGCTGTTACGTTGTACGATCGAGGAGGAATGTTTTCCAACTTAAAATTGCCGTCAAGGTCGGTGGTTGTACCCAAATCGGCGCCCTCTAATCGGATCGTAACCCCAATTAAAGGTTCTTGGGTGAGTTGGTCGCGGACAGAGCCGCTGAGGTTGCCTAATTTTTGCGCAGATACCAAGGTGCTCGCAAAAAGGGTCAACAGCAAGGAGAAAAAACGAAAATGCTGCATAGGGAAGTGAATAAAGAAGGACTTTAAACAGTATTTCCCTGCTTTAGTTTAGGTGAAGCCCCAGATCGATGTCCCTTACAGTGCTGATTTTACCTTAATAAACGAAAAAGGAACCAAGAGTAGTAGCCACGCTTGATTCCTTTTTCACGAATGGATCCCTAGAGGGGCTGTTTACCAACGTGCAATTTTATGCCCTTTTTCGCTAAAAAATAATAGAAATAGATAAAGCGGCACCAGCACAATGTAAGCTAGTTTAGGGCCAAAAGCAGGCATATCCGCAAATGCGCCGTACACCAGGGGCATAATCGCACCACCAGCTATGCCCATAATCAACATCGCCGAACCTGTCTTGGTGAATTTACCTAATCCCTGAATCGCCAGTGGCCAAATAGCTGGCCAAACCAAGGCATTGGCTAAACCAAGTAAGGCAATGAACAATACAGAATTGTACCCACTGGATAAGATCGCCATCATAGCAAACAAGATGCCCAAAACGGCGGAAATAGACAATGCTTTTGACTGAGATATGTACTTTGGAATGGCAAGAATACCTATGATATACCCAACCACCATAGCGGATAGGGTAAAGGAAGTGAAATTTTTTGCTTCTGAAAGTGCAATTCCCTGCGTCGTCCCGTACCCGCCAATCGTATCCCCTGCAATTACCTCCACTCCTACGCAGCAGAAAATGGCCAATACGCCCAACACCAGGTTTGGATACTGAAAAACGCTGCTGCGAGTATCACCGGCGATGCCTTCTGCGGATTCTTCCTCCGGGTTAATTTCCTGAAGAGGGGAGAAGCGTACAAACAAGGCGAGGGCAACCAAGACAGCCGTCATCATCATGTAAGGAGCAATCACTCGCCGCGCCAACTCATCCAGCCGAGCTGCTTTTTCCACCGCATCCAGCCCTGCCAAGTCCGCTACAAAGGTATCTGCATCGGCTAAAACAATGGCGCCAAGAATAATGGGTGCAATTGCTCCCGCTACTTTATTGCAAATTCCCATGATACTGATGCGTTTGGCAGCACTTTCAATGGGGCCCAAGATCGTGATGTAGGGATTGGATGCGGTTTGGAGAATGGATAGCCCCGTTCCAATCACAAATAATCCAAGCAAGAAAAGTCCATATTCCCGGCTATTCGCCGCTGGAATAAAGAGCAGGGTGCCGATGGCCATGACGATTAAGCCCAACATCATGCCGTTTTTAAATCCCGTTTTTTGAAGAATCCAGGAAGAGGGGAGGGCCATTACAAAGTAGGAGATATAGAATGCAAAGGCGACCAGCAAGGATTGAAAAGTGTTCAGTTCACAGGCAATTTTCAGGTACGGAATTAAGGTGCCGTTTAGCCAGGTGACAAAACCAAAAATAAAAAACAGGATCCCAATGATCGTGATTGGGATGATAGAGGACTGTTTGTTAGACGCCATACGTTCGAGCTAGGTTGAAATTCGTTTTGATGGCAAATGTAACCAAGCCACCGAATATTTAACCTCTTTTTCGAAAACTTACATTTTTTTCAATAACAGTTGTCCGATTTCAGGAATGGCGTACAATTTGAGCAAAGCGGGCTGCCCACTGCTCGTTAAGGCTTGCGCCATGCTCAACCGAAGGTCGTTCGGAATATAATCCAGCAGGATAAAGCGGGCAAGCTGTGCCAAGCGTTGCTCCTGCAATTCCGGAGGCTGATGCGTCAGGAAATGGATGAGTCGGGTAATCACCACCGAAAGCATATCCAGGCGCTGAACGCCTTCGCCTTGGATAATGCGCTGCAGGCGGGCGGCCAACTGGTCAAAATCAGGGCTGTCCAGAATTTCCTCCGGACTGGGCAGGATATCGAGTCGAAGATGAACAAACTGTATAAAGGCTTGTACGGTTTCGGGATCCAGGCTGGCTTCTCCCAGGAGTTTAACCATAGGGAGGGCTTCGCTCAGGTTGTCAAAAGGACGAAGCTGATCAAAAAACTGCACCAATGAGCGAGGGGTGGTTCGCTTTCCGTTGACTAATTCAGGATAGGCCAAGACAAAATTAATCCCACGGTCATCCACTCCGGCCTTTTCAGCCCATTTCGCCCATTCCGTCGCATCAAATTGCATGGTGACATGCAGCATACGGTTCAACAAGGCATCGTCCATCGGAGTAACCGAGTAATCTCCGCCATCTGGATTGGCCGTCAGGACGATCAGCCACTTCCTAGGGAGCTGCCAGGAGACCAACTCATAATACTGCAATAGCTGCATGATACCCCGCAAGATCCGGTCATCCGCCCGATTAACATCGTCCAGCAACAGAATGCCAGGTCCTTCTGTCCGAGGCACCCAAGAGGGAGGGGCGAAGCGGGTGCTGTTACCCTCAATTCGGGGCATCCCAACCAGGTCACCCATCTCTTCAAATTGAGCAGGAGCCACATACACCATCTGAGCATTTAACTCTTTGGCTAAGCCTCGAACCAACTCTGTTTTCCCAATTCCATGGAGTCCCCAAATACAAATGGGGGTGGGGCGCTCTTCGCCCGAAAGGGAGTTCATTACCTCAAAGGCATGGCGAAGGAGTTGGGTAACGGTGTGGGCGTGTACTTTGGCACCATAGGTGAGCCACTGAAAATCGGAGCTGGACATGATTCCACAAAGGTACAGGATTGATCCGTAAATTCTGCGCTTACGACGATCAGTTGAACGCGATCAGCCAACGGAGGACCTTTCCATCCCTAAAAAAACAGGAATATGCTTGGGTCAAATTGGAATTGCCCTTTGTTCGGTCCGCATACCGTACCTTTGCCCTCCCTCTGATTTAGACTATTCCAATTATGCAACGCAAACTTTTCTTGTTGGATGGCCACGCGCTGGTATACCGTGCCCATTTTGCCTTTCTCACTCGACCTTTACTAAACTCCAAAGGCTGGAATGTCTCCGCCGTACAAGGGTTTATGCGGTTCGTATGGGATGTCATTCAGTCCGAAAAACCCACCCACCTGGCAGTGGTGTTTGATCCCAAAGGCGGTACCTTCCGCCACGAGAAGTTTGAAGCATACAAGGCAAATCGGGAAGCTCAACCAGAGGATATCTCGTTTGCGCTTCCCTGGATCACCAAACTGCTGGAAGCCATGCGAATTCCGGTGATGGTGGTCCCCAATTACGAGGCTGATGATGTGATTGGCACCCTCGCCAAGCAAGCTGAGCGGGTAGGGTACACCACCTTCATGGTAACACCCGATAAGGACTACGGCCAATTGGTGTCCGATCAGATCTACCTCTACAAGCCCGGCCGACAAGGGAATGAGGTAGAAATCTGGGGCCCAAAAGAGGTCTGTGAACGATGGGGAGTCCAACGGGTAGACCAGGTAATCGATGTCCTCGGATTGATGGGGGATGCCGTAGATAATATACCGGGCTTACCAGGGATCGGGGAGAAAACGGCCGTCAAACTTTTGGCAGAATTCGATACGGTTGAAAATTTATTGGCCAACGCGGATAAGTTGAAGGGTAAACAACAAGAAATCGTAAAAACACACGGGGAGCGGGCCACGCTCTCCAAATGGCTGGCAACCATCGATGTGGAGGTGCCCATTCAGTTTGACGAACGGCAGTTTGAACTGGAACCCTTCGATCGGGATGCCTTGATTGAGCTGTTTAAGGAACTAGAGTTTCGCACCTTTGCAGATACGGTCCTAAAAAGTACCCTGGCCGGTGGAAATGGATCTGCTGCCGCTCCCAAGCCTAAACCAAATCCCGCTACCCAGACTGGCACCCAAGGCTCTTTGTTTGAAAATGAACCCGCTTCCGATCCGAGTCCTGCAAGGGAATTGAAAACCCTTGAAAATACGCCTCACCAATACCATTTAGCAGATACCCCGGAAAAGCGGAAGGCGCTCCTCCACCTTTTGGAGCAAGCCCCCGCTTTTTCCTATGATTCCGAAACCACTGCATTGGATGCTACCCAGGCGGATCTGGTCGGTATGTCGTTCTCCCTCCAGGCAGGGGAGGCATGGTATGTGCCTATTCCCGCCGACCGCAACGAGGCGCAGTCAATCGTAGAGGAATTTCGATCTGTTTTTGAAAATGAGCACATCGAAAAAATCGGACAAAACCTGAAGTACGACCTCATCGTCCTAAAAAATTATGGCTGCGAGTTGCGAGGCAACTTTTGGGATACCATGTTGGCGCATTACTTGATCGAACCTGAGCTGCGGCACAACATGAACTACCTGTCTGAAACCTACCTGGGGTATGCTCCGGTCAAGATTGAAACCCTCATCGGCGCTAAAAGCGCCAAACAGGGGAGTATGCGAGACGTCCCGGTAGAGCTCATCAAAGATTATGCAGCTGAAGATGCCGATGTCACTATCCAACTCCGGGATGTTCTTGCCCCAAAACTTGCCGAGAAGGGGCCTGAACTGGTCCGCTTGTTCAGAGAAGTAGAAACACCCTTGGTCAAAGTGCTGGCGTCCATTGAACATACCGGCGTTCGCATTGATCCGGATTTCCTAAAGGCATACTCGAAAGAATTGGCAGAAAAAATATCCGGATTGGAGGATAAAATCCTCGAAATGGCGGGTTTTAAGTTTAACATCGCCAGCCCTAAACAGGTGGGAGAAGCCCTTTTTGAACAACTTAGGGTGCCCTATCCCGGAAAAAAGATGAAATCGGGCCAGTACAGCACCGACGAAGAAATCCTATCCGAGTTGGCGCTCAACTACCCCATCTGTGCCGAAATCTTGGCGCATCGAGGGCTTATGAAGCTGAAAAGTACCTATGTAGATGCATTGCCCGCCCTGATCAACCCGCGCACCGGCCGAGTACACTCGTCCTTCAACCAGGCTCTGGCAGCTACTGGCCGTCTGAGTAGCCAAAATCCGAATTTGCAGAACATCCCGATTCGGACAGCGGAAGGCAGAAAAGTTCGGGAAGCATTTATTCCAAGAGATATGGACCATGTGTTGTTGTCGGCCGACTACTCTCAAGTGGAGTTGCGTTTAATAGCGGAAATCAGTGGGGATGAGGCGATGTTGGATGCGTTCCAGAAAGAATTGGATATTCATACCGCTACCGCCGCTCGGGTTTACGGGGTACCTTTGGAGGACGTCAGTCCGGAGCAGCGGAGGGCCGCCAAAACAGTCAATTTCAGTATTATTTATGGGGCTGGAGCGAGTAATCTTTCTCAGCAACTTGGTATAAAGCGGACGGAAGCCAAGGAGTTGATAGACAATTACTTCCGGGAGTATGCGGGATTGAGGGATTATATGACTCGAATTGTAGAGTCTGCCCGTAAAAAAGGCTACGTAGAAACCTTATTAGGCCGCCGCCGTTACCTTCGGGATATTGATAGCCGAAATGGTATGATGCGCTCCATGAGTGAGCGAATTGCCGTGAATACGCCTATCCAAGGAACAGCTGCCGATCTGATTAAGGTTGCGATGGTGAATATTCATCAGGCATTGGAGGAGGGTGGTTTTCAATCCAAAATGATCCTACAGGTTCACGATGAATTGGTATTCGATGTGCACCGTTCGGAGTTGGAACGTATCAAGCCTTTGATACAGGAAAAGATGACCCATGCGCTGCCTCATTTGAAGGTCCCTATTTTGGTAGAAATGGGTGTTGGGGAAAACTGGCTTCAAGCCCACTAAGTTTGGTGAGCAAGGCGTTTGGGAAATGAAAGGAGAAATTTTTCGGAAAAGAATCCAATTTGCTAAAAGTTGGTATTTTGCCGCCGATTTCTTCATCTTTACTTCTTCTATGCTCAAAACGATCCTGTTTCTGTTGGCGGCGTTGATCGCCTTGCCCATTGTTGCGTTCTACTCGGATGCTCCCCTGAACCCTGAACAACTGGAAATTTTATCCCTGCTCGCCAAAACTACCCTTGGAATCGCCCTTGGTTGCTTTGTTGTGAGTGAACTGACTCGCAACTGCAGTCAAGTAGATAAGCTCTGGAGCTTGGTGCCTATTTTGTATGTTTGGATGACGGCGGACGCGGGTGGTTATACGCCCCGGCTTACGTTGATGGCGGTCCTGGTGACCCTTTGGGGGGCTCGACTGACCTACAATTTTGGAAGAAGGGGTGGCTATCATTGGATTCCTTGGCAAGGGGAGGAAGATTACCGTTGGGCGGTACTGCGCAAAAATCCGCTTTTGAGCAATCGCTTTGCCTGGGCCCTGTTCAATCTATTTTTTATTTCCTTGTATCAGCACGGGTTAATCTTACTGTTTACACTTCCTGCGGTAGCCGCGATGGCTGAGCCAACAGGTGTATTAGGTGTGATGGATTGGGTAGCCGCCGGCTTGTTTTTGGGTTTTCTGGTGACAGAAACGGTGGCTGACCAGCAGCAATACCGTTACCAACAAGAGAAATACCGCCGAATAAACGCGGGTGAACCGCTGGAAGGGGAATTTGCACTTGGCTTTTGCGCAACCGGGCTTTGGTCGAAAGTTCGCCATCCAAATTACGCCTCGGAGCAGGCTATTTGGATTAGCTTTTATTTGTTTAGCGTAGCTGCCACAGGCCGTTGGTTCAATTGGTCGTTGGCTGGCGCTTTGTTATTGGTGCTACTTTTTATGGGCAGCTCTGATTTTTCAGAAAAAATAAGTGCTGAAAAGTACCGGGATTATGAAGATTACCAGCGTAAAACGCCCCGTTTTATTCCTAAATTTTGGTAATCTGTATCAAGTAGCAGCGGGGCAAGGTAGTGGCTTTGCCCCGCTGCTTAAAAGTGGTAATTCAAAATCAGGTTGTAATGCCAGAGGTCTACCTTGTTGATTTGATACTTGGCTTGCTGGTAGAGTTCGCCCATATTTCCTTTCCAAAGTACCAACCCGTGCACACGAAGTCCCTCTAGGGCTCCTCCAAAGGTGTATCGAACATCCAAATTTAGCTGTCTAAAAGAAGGGAAAGCATATTTGTTAAGTGCAGCCTGTTTAACATCTGGAAGGTAAAACTGCCCATAGGCTAATTCTGTCCTCCACCGGTGTTCTCGGTCTTGCCAGATCAGCCGGCCGGTTACGGAGTGCGAATCACCGCTACCCTCTATTCGTTCTCTGGAAAGGAAGGTGTAAAACGGCTCTCTTCCCCATTCTCGGGGGGACAGAAAACGACCCTCCGCGGTTACCCGGGTGTACCCTCCGAGGGCTTGCCAGTGGTTGTTTTTCCATCCTAGCTGAGCACTGAGGGCGTTGGACGTCTGTCCTGTAGGAAAGTAGGTTTTGGAGGGGTCTTCATTTCCCCCATTGCCCACCGCATTTTGGTGTAGCCCCAACAGGCCCACGACGAGAGCATGTTCTTGGTGGATGGGAACTTCCCAGTCTGTCTGGAGCAAGGCGGTATTAAAAACGCCCTCAACATATTGGTTCCAGACCTGTAATTTCCCTTTTTTTGTTACCTGTGTGTTGATACCAATCAGGCCTACTCCTTTGCTGGATATATTTTCCGGATACCCGCTTGCTGTACCATCCGGATTAAGTCCACGGGGATAAATTCCAATGGAAGAGCCTACATTGTGCCACCGAACCGTGCTTCGGGGAGAGATGGCCCATAGCCATCCTCCTTCTATTTTGGTGCCGGGGAGGCGGGTTGAGGAAATCCAGACACCTTCTTCGGCTGTGGGGCGCATACGCCCGTCCTGGTAGTTAATCAGCGGTGTTTGCAAAATTTGTCGTCCCACGCTGACCCAAGTTTTTTTCCACTCATATCGAAGCCACAGCTCTTCCAGGCGGTTTAACTCGCTGCGGTTCGTCGGATTTTCAACATCGAACAATCCAATTTCATAGCGGTTGATCGCATTGGTAAGCGGGTCTTTTTGAGTGAATTCAGAGGAGGAGAGGTTAAAATGAAATGAGCCGGCCAGTCCCATCCGCAGTCCTTTAAAAGAGGCTGTTTGGAAATGCAAGTATCCGCCAGCCGCCCATCCGTAGTAATCGCTCAGTCCAGTGGCGTTATCTGTCGCCATAACAAACGATCGAAAATTTCCGTGGTGTTGACCTTGTTTGAAGACATCCCGGAGTCGCTCGGAGCGGGGTAGTGTGGCGTTGGGTGTGGATTGGGGAAAAACGGATTGGGAAAAAAACCAAAGAGAGAAAGAGATGATTAATCGCAGAATCATAATTTTAAGGTGAATTGGCCGCAAAGGTCGGGCAAGTGCCACCTTTTGCGGAGTGATTTTTGTCACGAAACGCGGCTGGAATTTTCCTTTCTGAAAAAGCACTTTAGGAATTTTGCTTACCAATAAAGCTGGATCGGTTGGTTTTTTCCTACATTTACCCTTCTAAACATCCTATTTTATGGCACGTTCTTCAATCACTACGCAGTTTGGTTCTGTTGCAGCCCTAATCGCTGTGCTGACGATTAATTTTCTTTCTGTCAGCTTGCCCTTGAACGGCAATACACCTGGGGCACTGTCGGACTTATACCCGAATCTGTTCACTCCTGCTGGGTCTACCTTTTCTATTTGGGGGATTATTTATACTTTATTAATTATTTGGGTCTTAGCGCCTTTTTGGGGGCAGGAGTCCGCCAAACGGGGGGCTGCTAACATAGGAAACCTATTTTTATACACTTGCATTTTAAATGGAGCCTGGTTATTTGCTTGGCATTGGCAGCTGACTGCTCTTTCTGTGGCCATCATGGTCGCGCTGTTGCTGGTATTGATCCGCATCAATGTATTGCTCCGGGATCCGGCCATTCAGCCTTTTTGGGCTTTACCATTTGGGGTTTACCAAGGCTGGATATCGGTTGCTTTGATTGCCAACGTGACGGCTTGGCTGGTTGGAAGTGGTTGGAATGGAGGAGCTTTTGAAGCGGAGATCACGGTAGGTATGGTAGGGATTGGAGCTCTGATAGCAGCCTGGATGCTTTTTCAACAGCGCAACTACGGCCATGCGTTGGCAGTTACCTGGGCTTTGTACGGAATTTTTTTAAAACGAGAGGGGATACCTGGGGCGGATTCTGAGCTGGTGGGCTGGGCAGCTAAAGCAGCTGCTTTAGGGCTTGGAATGCTAATAGTCTATTCTTGGGTGAAAAAATGGTCCGATCAATTACCGTCGCGCGCGGAGGTGCCATAAGTCACCGTTAGTTTATTTCTAACGCGTTTACATTTGGCAAAAAATGTGGATTATGATTACAAGTCTTTTTCATTCCTGGAATTTTAACCGCAGCCTGCGGTTGGTGTTGGCCGGATTTGCGGCATATCAAGCTTGGGAGATTTCAGATCCCTTTTTAGGGGTAATGGCTGGATTGTTGGGCTTGATGGCCCTTACGAATACCGGCTGTTGTGGGGCAGGGGGTTGTAATTTGCCTCCAAAATAAGAATTTAGAGTCGATTACTCTTTTTTTGCGTATATTCGTCGATATTTGTCCCTTCATTTTACGAAAACGATATGCGCATTTTATTGGTGGAAGACGAGGAGTCTATCCGCGATGTGGTCCGACTTAACCTGGAGCTGGAAGGCTACGAGGTGATTATGGCTGGCAATGGCCGGCTGGCAATGGAGCTGTTTGGAGCGCAGCATTTTGATTTGTTGTTGCTCGATGTGATGTTGCCTGAAATGGATGGATTTACGATTGCAGAGCAGGTGCGACTGACCAATATGGAGGTTCCAATTTTGATGCTGACCGCAAAGGATCAAGCGCAGGACCGAATTACTGGTTTGAAGAAAGGCGCAGATGATTATTTGACGAAGCCGTTCAACCTGGAGGAATTGTTGCTCCGGGTACACAATCTGCTGCGGCGCTCCCAGCGTGTCCGAGGGGAAGGCACCGAAACATTTGAATTTGGGGGCAATACCATTAACTTTGAGAATTATGAGGCGGTAACTTTTAGGCAGGAAGCCATTACGCTGACCAAGAAGGAAGCTATGTTGCTCAAGCTTTTGATCGAACGCCGCAATGAAGTGGTTAGCCGACACCAGATTCTACAGGCTGTTTGGGGGTACGATGTGTTTCCAAGTACTCGAACCATCGATAATTTTATCCTTGCTTTTCGGAAATATTTTGAAAAGGATCCAAAAGAACCTGTTTATTTTCACTCCATCCGTGGGGTGGGCTATAAATTTGTAGGCTAAAACGAACACAACCACCTTGATTCAGCGAGTCCTCTTTGCCTCCCTTTGCTTATTGGTTGCCTATACAGGCACTTGTCAAAGCCCCAACTGGCGCGATTCGCTCCGGATCCGGACCAGTTTGCTTCGAGAGCATATCCAAGAGCAAAACTATGAGGCAGCGCAGGTGGAAGCCGACGAATTGAGGGTGTTTCTCCAACAGCGGTACACCCCTTATCCCCCTTCAGCATTGACCCTGCTTTCCGCTGTCTATTTGCATAATCGAGATAAAGAGAGCGCCTTGGCTGCTCTTTCAGAGGCTGCCAAGGTGGTGGAGTCTGACCGGGACCCGGAAACCAAAGCTGCTCTACTGGTAACCCTGCAAAAGGAGTATGAGCGTTGGGGGGCTTTGGCAGAAGCAGCAGCAGCACAACAATTATTAGCTGCTACCCAAGATAGTATTACCGTTCGGAAAATGAATACCCGAACAAGGGAGCTGGAAGACCAAATTGATTCTCTGTCTGCTCTTTTGCAGGTGAAGCAACAAGAAAACCCCGATCAAATCACCCTGGATCGAACTCGATGGTATGTCCTGGTTGGTTCTTTTAGCACCCTATTACTGGCGCTTTTTGGCTGGCAAGCGCACTCCAACAAACGCTGGAGACAACGTTGGGAACGCCGGGAACGGGAATGGGACCTCCAACAGGGTAAGCCGGAAGTGCCCCTGCCCGAAGCGAGTCACGCTGTGCATTCAAGCCCGGTCTTGCAGCCCGTAGTGCAAACAGAGGCAGTATCCGCCTACCACAGCCCGAAGTACGAAGCCTGGCTAAACGGCGACAAAGAAATGCCTATCGCATTGGTGGTAGAAAGCAACCGACAAATTGCCCTTTATATTCGTTCTTTGATCAGCACCCATTACCAAGTAGAAATGGTGGGCTCCAGTGCAGAAGCCATGAAACGGGTTCACGAACTTCTGCCTGATCTGATCGTCTGCGACGCCTTGCTTCAGTCAAACGAAGGGATTGACCTGATTCGGCAGGTGAAATTATCGGATAAAACCAGCCACATTCCAGTATTGCTCTTAAGCAGGCACCACGGCAACGAAGGGCGATTGGACTCGCTGCGGGCAGGAGCAGATGCCTGGTTTACCCGCCCCATCCAAAGCGATGACTTTAATGGAACCATCCAGGAACTCCAGGAGAAGCAAAAGCACCGGCATGAAGACTTTAACCGGTTTATTCAGTTGTGCTTCACCAACCACCGCCCAGTCTTGACCGACCGCTTTCTCACTGAAGTCGTCCAACATATCGAGCAGCAGATGGGAAATCCAGATTTTATGCCCGACGAAATTGCCCGAAAATTACAAATGACTAACCCTCATTTTGTCCGAAAACTCCGCGCACTCACCGGAAAAGAGCCCGCTCAACTGATCCGTGAATTACGTTTAGAAAAGGCCAAATACCTACTCGAACAACGGGTAGGCACCCCTCAAGCCATTTCTGGTATGGTCGGCTTCTCCAATCCCGGCATCTTTTCCATGGCATTCAAAGACTATTTTGGTGAAAACACCAATTTGTTAATGGTTAATTATTAATGGTTAATTGTTAATGGGGGAAGCAATGGTTAATTGTTAATGGGATTGGACCTTCTCAGGAAAATAGACATACAGTTAAGATTGTAAAAAATGGATTTGTTTGGGATTTTGGACTGACACAATCTTAAAAACAGTCTCCAGTCTCGTTTCGAGTCGATTTATCGCTTCTTTCCGAATTCGTCGAAGTTTAAAAAAACGCTGCAGAGGATCCCTTCAATGTTCTTCCAGTTTATGCCCTGCTTAAATGTTTGTTTTTGCCCTGATACCCTAACACACTTTTCTAAACAGTCCCCCCACCATTAACCATTTATCATCCCCCTAATTAACCATTAACCTTTAACAATTAACCATTAACAATTACCCATTTTTTCTGTTCTACTCATTTCCCCGTATCTTTGTATCTATTATGGAAAATACTGTTAAAACATCCGTCATGCTCTACACAGAGCAAACGCCGAATCCTGAAGCCCTCAAATATGTGGCAAACAGAATGCTATACAGGGGCATCGCTGACTTTAAAGAGGCCGATTTGGCATCCGAATGGAGCCCAATGGCCAATAGTCTTATGCAGCTGCCGTATGTAAAAAGTGTTTATTTCAACAATAATTATGTGACCATCACCAAGGAATTTAACTACGAATGGTCAGATATTATGTTGAAAATCAAAGAGTTCATCAAGAGCTATATTGAGCACAACGGTGAAATCGTGAAGGAGGGCTTTGCAGAATATGCCGCCTCTCTTCAAGCCGCTGAAGTCGCCGGTCAATTTACCGGGGAGGACGGTGAAATCGCCCGTAAAATCAAGGACTTGATCGACACTTATGTGAAGCCAGCCGTGGAAGGCGACGGTGGAAACATTGAGTTCAAAAGCTACGATAAGGGCCGTGTTTATGTACAGATGCAAGGCTCCTGTAGTGGATGCCCTTCTTCTACGGTGACCTTAAAATCTGGGATTGAGGGTATGCTGAAACGCATGGTTCCTGAGGTGACAGAGGTGATTCAGGAAATGGCTTAAACCCTTCTTAAATGTCGCTTCTAAAAAAACTGGCCGGCGAAACCGCCTTGTATGGATTAAGCAGTATCGTCGGCCGGTTTCTAAATTACCTCTTGGTGCCGCTCTATACCCGGCAGTTTCTGACCGGTGAATATGGGGTGGTCAGCGAGTTGTACGCGTATTCAGGCTTTTTGATGGTACTCTTTTCCTACCGGTTAGAGTCCGCCTTTTTTCGTTTCGGAACCCCTGAAGAAGATCGGGAACGCTCCTATACCACGACCTCCTGGTCCCTCTTTTTCTCCACTGCAATCCTGCTTTCCCTCGCGCTCTTTTTCTCCCAGCCTCTCGCGGAGGTATTGTCTTATGCAAACCATCCGGAGTATATCCGTTGGTTCGCCTGGATTATTGCATTGGACTGTTTGAGTGAATTGCCGTTTGCAAGGCTTCGATTGGAGCAGCGCCCACGGCGTTTTGTAGCAGCCAAGCTGCTGAACATAGGTCTTAATATCTTTTTCAACCTGTTCTGGCTGGTGGTCTGTCCATGGGCTAGTAAGGAAGGATACCAATGGGTCCACCAGGTTTGGTCACCGGACGTTCGGGTGGGCTACGTGTTTATCTCCAATTTGATTGCCAGTGCGGCGACCCTGTTGTTCCTTTTTCCCCAATTTAGTCGGCTACAAGGCACCTTTGACTGGGAGCTTTGGAAAAAAATGCTTCGTTATGCGGCTCCTTTGGTGATCGTTGGGTTCGCAGGAATTATCAATGAAATGCTTGACCGCGCATTACTGACCCGGCTGCTGAGGGGCACTCTTGAACAAAACAGGGCGGAGCTAGGCATTTACAGCGCCAACTACAAGTTGGCCATGCTGATTACCCTGTTCACCCAGGCCTATCGATACGCTGCCGAACCTTTCTTCTTTCGAGCCGCCCAGGGTGACTCCAACAATAGCTTGAAGTTACAAGCAAATGCAACCAAATGGTTTACAATTATCGGAACCCTTGGAATGTTGGGCATTTTGTTATACCTCGATATCGTTAAGCAATTTGTCGGTGCCGCCTACCACAGTGGACTAAAAGTGGTACCAATCCTACTATTAGCCAATCTCTTTTTGGGGATTTATTATAATTTCTCCGTTTGGTACCGCCTCAAAGACCGCACCATGACTGGAGCCTATATCAGTATCCTTGGAGCACTGATCACATTCGTGTTGAATATTTGGTGGGTGCCCTACCTTGGTTACCTAGGAGCAGCTTGGGCTACTCTGGTCTGCTACCTTTTCATGAGTGCAGCAACCTGGTGGACAGGTCGTAAATGGTATCCAGCGCCTTATCCATTGGGGAAAATGGCCTTTTTTTTGGTGGTGGCAGGCGGCCTTTTCGCTGTTAGCCTCGCACTGAAGTCGATTCTTCCCGTACTTTGGATGCAATTATTGGCTAATACCGTTCTATTGGGGGTATTCCTGGAATTGATCCGGCAGGAATGGAAAAAAGGGGCATTGTAAGAAAAAAAAAGGGCTCCCGCTGAGAAGCGAAAGCCCGTACCTTTTTAAGCTTGTCCTAGCTCCGGACGAAGTTTCCGGGCAGCTGCCAAGTGGGTAGAAAGCGGTTGGTGGTTCTCCAAGCCATTAATGTGCACCTTTCCACCTTGAGCTTCATAATCATGCTTGAAATGGTGTAAGTTCTCCATCACAGAGTGGTCAACCAAGCGCGTTTTTGCCAAATCTATCTCCACTTCAAAACCAGGTGGAATAGCATCCAATTTGCGTTTTATTCCAAGGAAATTGCTAAATACTGCTGCCTCCGTGATTTTGACAAAGTACTTATCTTCGGTAAAGGAAACCTGGGTCGGGGCTTTCAAAATCACATTTATGGGTTTCCCCAAATAAATATTAATCAGGATTTCCGTAAAGATTCCTACAAAAATACCCACCAACAAATCGGTGGCCAAGGTAAACAGCACGGTCACGACAAAAATCAACAACTGCTCTTTTCCAATTCGAAAGGTCCGAACAAATTCCTTGGGGTGCGCCAACCGAATACCTACTGTGATGAGCATCGCTGCCAGGGCAGTATTGGGGATTAACTCAATCATACTGACAGCAGTCAAAACAAATAACAACAGAAAAAAGCCATGGAAAAAATTGGCCCAACGGGTTCTTGCTTGGTTACTTACGTTGGCAGAAGAACGGGCCACTTCCGAAATCATAGGCAATCCACCGAAAACAGAGGACAATAAATTGCCGATTCCAATGGCGATCAGGTCCTTATTGGCATCCGATTTCCGCTTCTGTGGGTCCATCATGTCTATGGCCTTGACCGTGAGTAACGACTCAAGACTACCTACCAAGGCAAACATTACTACGTATTTTCCAAAAATAAAAGGCTGTGCCAGTCCACCAAAATCCCAGTTTACCTGAATGCTATCCATCAAATTACCCACTTTCACCAAAGCATACGCAGGCTCAGTATGCTGAAAATCCAGCATCAACTCCGCTGGTATGGAAAACAGTAAAACGACTAAGGGCGCAGGGATTTTTCGAATCGGATGATCCAAAAAAGGCCAAATCAACATGATAAAGAGGCAAACAATACCAATAAGCGTCGCTTTAGGGTCCAAATTGGATACAAAGTGCGGAACCTCCATTAGCAAGTGCAAGGGCTCCTTTCCTTTTGTAACAGCAGGATCAATATCCAATAAAACCGGAATCTGCTTCGCAATAATGATCATTCCAATCGCTGCTAACATCCCATGAACGGCCGATAAAGGGAAAAAATCGACCAGGCGACCCAACTTAAATACGCCAAAACCAATCTGAAGGAGGGCTGCCACCGCCATGGCTCCCAATGCGTAATGCCATCCCTGCTCCCCTCCACCAAACTCATTGACCGCGCCAACTACAATCACAATTAATCCGGCAGCAGGGCCTTTAATGGTTAGTTGGGAACCACTAAAGAAACTGACTACCATCCCCCCAATAATGGCCGTGACCAAGCCCATAATGGCAGGAAATTCAGAGGCCTTGGCAATTCCTAAACTTAATGGTAGCGCCAATAAAAATACAATAAAACCCGCCGTAGCGTCGGCCACAAGGGTTTCACGTTGACTACTTAAATCACCCCGTAAGGCTATTTTTTGTTTATTTTGCATATAAATATTTTAAATAGTAGAATTAGGAGGCCCGTTGAGCCGTTACGTTGGAATGAAGGGAGTTGGGGCCCAAAAACAAGCGGGCATAGATTCTAAAGATCGCCAATCCGTCAATAATTAAATTGCTGGCCGTTAATACGGTTAAAATTACTTGATTTTCGTGAATATGCCCTAAAATCAAATCCTCACCGATGAATGTTGGGGTGATCGGAAAGCCCGATAAACCTAAACTAGCAATTGCAAAGAGCAAGGCTACCCGAGGATACCGAAAGGCATGCCCATGGAATCGATCTAAACTTAATCCGTTGCCAGTAGCCTTTAATCGATGTAATAAATACGCTCCAATACCCCCACAGAGAATCACCCCACTCAAAAACAGGTGGATTTGTCCGTAGTCAAATTGTTCGTTCAGGCCGATTGATAGAGAGGTGTAAAGTTGATTGAACAACAATAAACCCCAAGCGATACGGCTGCTCTGACGTTCAACAAAAGAGCGTAAGGCAAGGATCAGTGCGATGATCGAATAGGTCTCTGGTAGAAACCCCAATGCACTAGGTGGCAGCTGATCTCGGAAATACACGGCCGCTAAGCCCAGCAAAAAGAAGGGGGTAAATAATACCCACAACCACCTCCAGTTGATAAACAACCAGTAATTCCCGGCCCTTTTAAGTGGGTTCCATAACCACTGCCGCTGCCATTTATCCATGTTCCATTCTTTCAAACTGAGCACATAAATACTTAACCGAATCCGGTTCAGCCAACGGTTGCCCCGAAGCGGCTGTGGTGGAATAAAGTTGAAAAATTGATCGTGAATCAGGTAGCTCAATACAGAGGGCGATACCAAAAACTGATACGTTCTTAAAAAAGAGTTACCCAGAAAATGAACCAATGCCAAGGTGTGCCATCCCATCGCTATCTCCACCAAAAGAAGCCCTATTTGCGCGATAGATGAATACGCTATCTGCGCTTTTACCGTAGACTGTACCCTGGAAATCGGGGTGCTGATTAGGCTGGTTAAAAATCCCACCGCCACGACTACCGCCTTAAACGTTCCATCTTGTCCCCAAAGCGGGTACGTTCTAAACAATAAAAACACCCCCATGTGTACCGAAATGGAACCATAAAAAATAGCACTGGAACTTGTCGGACCTTCAATGGCTCGCGCTAACCAGGAGGAAAAGGGAAACTGAGCAGATTTAACCATCGCTACCAATAGCAACAAAAGAAAAATAGTCACCTCCGCCAGATACCCATGGTCACCAAAGTGCAATTCAACTCCCTTATACAACTCTTCAAATCGAATGCTCCGACCAAAAACATGGTGCATCAACCAAATGGCAAGCAAGAGAGAAACATCTGCAAGCCGGTATAAGGAGACCACTTTTAAAGCGTTTTTTACCGGCAAGTACCGATCTCTGTAAAAGGCAATCAGAAAAAAGGAGGTAGCTCCAATAATTTCCCATCCGATAAAAAGGGTCTCAAAATTTCCCGCCAATACAATGAAATTTACCCCTCCAAAAAAGAACAATAAGTTGTTAAAAAAGCGCTTGAATCCTCGTTCCCGATGAAGGTAATACCGGCTAAAAATCGCTACCAGCAGCGTCAATACTCCAGCTGTCCCCGAAAAAAGAAACCCAATGTGGTCTGCCATAAACTCCAACGAAAAGTGGGTGGCTCCTGAATGGTAGAGATCAGGTCCCTTGGCGGTTAATGGCTGAAACTCTCCGGCCGCCCAGCCGGCACCTAAACAAATTAACCCAGCTAAATATAAGCCCAAGGTAGTCGCGGTCAAGTAAAAAAGCCGCTTTTCCTGGTGGCGGTCCGGAACTAAACTCAAGAATGCGCCTAGCAAAGGTAGAAGTACTAAAACAATTAGGTTAGTTTCCATGCTGCGTCGGTTTTACCAGGTGAACAGGAAGGTTTTCTTTGGTAGAGTGCTCAATATGACTGGCTACCTTCGGATGGCTTCGATGCAGCAGTGCCTTCAGGTGATCGAGCTCAGGAGGTTGTTGAACCGAAGGCTCATACGGCTGAAATACCCCTTTGTGGAAATAGTAAAACGTTCCATTTGTGGGATGAATCGCCATCAAATGCACCCATTCATTGAGAAACCATTCATAAAGGCTCTCCGAGGACTGAATGGTTCGCAACACCACTTCCGGAAAATGCTCTACCAAAATCAATAATCGAACGGGGTCATGTACTTCCACCATCTGGAGCGGAAGCCCCGGGCGGAGGTCTCCATCAATGCTGTTCGTTACGCCAATTAGGCCGTTAATATTGTGGGGTAATTTGGAACCTGCGCCTAAACGCTCATTGTCCACCCTTGAAAAGTAATATTCCAAGTTGATCCCACCACAGACGGGAGGAAGCGGGTCCATCACATTTTTTAACAGAATCCCTTCCGGATCGGTTTGGTAATTATAGGAATTCATAAAGGCCCTCCGATCTAAAAACAATCCTTTGGTTAAACTTCGGTGCCCTACAAAACAAAGCGCATTGGTGCCGTGCCCAAGCTCAGGACGAGGTTCAAAAAAAGAAACAGAGCGCTTTTGAATAGCCGTCCGGATCTTTTTTAAGTCGCCCGTACTATCAATGGAGGCAAAACGGGTGGATCGCTCCCGGGCATTTAGGTCCAATGCTCGGTCAAAAATCCCCTTATTGGTTTCATGCTCCTCCAAAAGCTCGACAGGAATCTGTTCTTCATCATAAAATGCGATTAACTCTGCGGAGGTATCATGGAGGGCAGCTACCAACCAGGTTTTTTCTGGAATTGGTAGTCCCCGGGAGGCTAAAAGCGCCCGAACGTTGGGGTGATTCGCCATGTAGGCAAGGACCCTCGCATTGACAGATCCAGGCCGGCCACTGCAGGCCCCACAATCGTATGCACCGTGGTGAGGGTTGTTGGCGCTGCTGGATCCATGAGCAACCACATATACGAGGGGTGCAAAAGAGTGAGTGAGTCCAATCCCTCGGAATAATTTCTCCACGCGATCCGCCATTTCCTCTACCGTAAAGCCAATTTGTAAGCCATTTTCCCGCTGATCTAGACCAGTATTTTCAATACTCAACTTGCCAGTAAGGTGCATGTGCGCAAAGGCATCGGAATGCGCCGCATTCTTTTTGGGTCGGAAAATGGTTCCTGTCAGTTTAACCGCAGAAACCAGTCCTAGTGAAAGAGAAACCCAAAAACCCTGCAGCGGATGATGGGATCTCTGGTGATAAAGCTCGTCCCGCTTGCGGGAGGCTCCCCCTCCGCTTTCCTTGATTAAATACTTGGGCTGAACATTCACCGGACATAACTTTTCGTAAAACCGTCCGTTCTCCGGTTGGAAATAGAACTCCACTCCAAAAAAACCAGGGCATCCTAAGGTTTCACAGGCTGGATCGCTGGCTTCTAAATGCCTCCGGATGGAGCACTCCCGCTCATCAATGCAGAAAATAGACTGGAAGCTTTTTTCGGTAGAATCACTCGGGTTCCCACTCTTTTTTAAGTGCTTTACCCCCGCCAAAACCCCATCATAATAACTCCACTCAAAGGCTAATTGCCAAATTTGCAATACTTCCTGCAGTGCAGTAAATGGAAGGTTTTCCTCCAAGCTAATCGGTGGAAATGGGATGTTTTTCCCCAGTGGTTCCCAACGGTTGGGTCGCTGCGCTTCTAGTACATCCAACTCCAGCAAGAGCTCCAGCTGGACAAAATCTTTCAAGCTGATTTTTTTGGGGTACAAAAGGCTCTCCGGTTTTTCCTCCAGGATAGCCACCATGCCGGACCATCCTTTGTGCGAAAATTGCTGATCGAAAAGGTAGTGCTCGTAATAAGTGGTGTTGCCTACCAGTTGGTTTAATAAGGCGCTTATGCCTACCTGCTCGTCGAGAAGCAGGGCTCGTACGGTGTCTGTTTGGAAAAAACTGGTAAAACTGTTCCGCTCTACCTTCCTAAGCGCAGCAAGTAGGCCTTCTTGCTCAAAAGGAAAATGCCGAGAAGCAATTCCTTGATCCAAATACGCGCCGATAATCCTGAATAAGGTGGGCTGAACCGCATTGTCGAGGTCCAGCTGGTATCGGGTCTTCCAAAACTCCCTTAAACGGCCAATGAGGGCGGGCTCAGGCCTTGGAAAGGAATGGTGAAGGCATAATTCCATCCAGGCATCCAAGCTCTTTGCGCCTTTTTTCTCTTGTATTATTCGGCTAAGTACCCCCGATTGAATTCGGCCGCTTTTAAACAAGCGGCGGTATTCCTCCAAACTAAGGGTGGTATTGTATCCAAAAAGCCGATTGGCTTTGAATAGGGCTTCAAAAAAGGATAAATTTTGAAAAGCATGAAGTGAATTATGGTGAATAAAGTCCTTGAGTGGGGTCTGGGTCGGTAGGTAATGCCGCAACGTATGCAGGATTTTTCCTACATCCGATCCGGTATCTTCTCTTTCGGAGACGACCCAACCACCCGGACTCGTCGAATCTTCGACGACCTGTTTGTGGTCAAACATATTATTATTTTTTTAAATGGAAATGGGAATTTTTCCCAAAAAAATACAAGCGGCTAGTAGAGCCGGGTAGAAAGAAAGGGACAATTAACCAAGGTACCCATCCAGGGTTTGGTACAATAGGTAGAAAGCGGGTTGCTGAAAATGTGCTATCAGGAACAATTGGTGTTGCCTGATTTTGTGCATCCCGATGTCTGCGGGGAGCAGTAACGACTGCGAACGATGGGAAGTGGCCCAGCTTGGTTCCGACCCTTCCATTGGGTTGGAAAAAGCATCTCCTGAGCCTACAAGCGACAGCTCGGCATCTGTATCTTCCTCCAGTTCTGCGGATACCCACTCACTGGAAAGACTTACTTCAGCTGAAGCACATTCCAACAAGGCCGTCCTTTGGAGCGCAATACTCCATAAGCTGACCAAAAATAAGAAGGAAAGAAAACGCAAGACGCTCTTGTTCAAAGCAGTTAGGTGTTTATGGGGGCCAAAGGTAAAGGGTCCTTTTGGTTTACAACTTGTTTTAAATGTTAATAATTCCAAATGTTTTATGAACAAACGTTCAATCAATTTTATAAGGATATCGAATATCAGTCAGGTAAAGCCCGTCGGGAGGAACACTTAGATTCTTGGGCAAGGGCATTTGTTGCTCGAGGGCCTCGCGGACTTGGTCTACCTGCAGTTTGCCCAGTGCTGTCTGAACGCAGGCGCCTACTATTAATCGCACCATTCCTCGAAGGAATCGATTGGCTGAGATATGAAATACCAATAATTCCTGTGAGGCGCGCCATTCCCAGTGGGCTGATTCCAATTGACAGCGATAATGTTCTACTCCGCTGTGTGTTTTGCAAAAAGGGAGAAAGGCGTCGTATTGTGTCAGTATATCGGCTACCTCTTGTAATTTGGCGCGATCCATCCGGGAAGCCTGAGGGTAAAACCAGACCAATCCGTTGCCGAACGGATCTTTTCGATAGGATAGGTGATACTCGTAGGATCGTTTGTAGGCATCAAAGCGGGCATGGGCGGTTGGCGGCACTACTTGGACATGGTACACGGCAATGCTTTTGGGGAGGAGGCTATTTAAGCTGCTTAAAAATCGGTCGGGTAGGGGAAGGATCGCATCAAAATGGGCAACGTAGTGCCGGGCATGTACCCCAGTGTCAGTTCTGCCGCAGCCAGTCACCAGAATCGGTTCTCTTAACAAGGTAGAAAGGGCATTTTCCAGGGTTTCCTGGACCGAAATTTCCCTGGGTTGGCGTTGCCAACCGCAGAAGGGTTGCCCATTATAGGCCAGGGTTAAAAAATACCGCATGGTTGATCTTTGCTGTAATCTGAGCTTATTCGGTGGGGAGTTCTAGGCTCTTTTCAGGTGGAGAGCTGGGCTTGCAAGAAGGCTTCACAAGCTTCTTCCAGTAGATCAAATACTTCTACAAAACCATCCGGCCCCCCGTAATAAGGATCGGGGACCGAAAAGTCTTGCCCTGGATAGGCATAATTGAGTATCATCGCTACTTTGGAGCGGTGCTCATCGTTCTGTGCCAGCCGGAGGACATTCGTATAGTTGGAGGTGTCCATGACCAAAATATGGTCGAACCGCTCGAAATCAGCCCTTCCAAACTGGCGGGCGCGTTGATCGGTGAGGTCGATCCCTCGTTGACGGGCTATTTGGATGGAGCGCTCATCTGGCAGCTCTCCGGCATGCCAGCCCCCAGTCCCAGCACTGTCCACCGTCCAGTCCAAGCCTTTTTTTTGAATTTTATCCCGAAGAATTCCCTCTGCCAACGGACTTCGGCAGATGTTACCCAGGCAGACCATCACTATTTTCATTGTTTCTTATTGTTCTTTAAGCACAGCTACTTTAGATCCGTTGGACAAGTTAAGCTGTCCGGTCAATACAATTTCTTCCCCAGCACTCAACCCACTGATTACCTCTGCTCGATCAGATTGCAGGCTGCCAATTTGAACGGCCCGTAGTTCAGCGGTAGAGTCGCGCACCACATAAACCTTTGCATCTTGAACACTTCCTACGATGGCTTTTCGGGGGATTACCAAGCCCTTGCGTTGATCGGTAAATTGGAAGATGGCCTTTGCGTGCATGCCTCCCCGAAGTAGGTTGTTGCCGGGATTATCCACCTCAATTTCGACATCATAGGTAAAGGTATTGTCGGACCTTAGCCCGATGTTGGTAACCTTTCCGGGTAATCGGGTACTGTTTAATACGTCTGGTAGAACATCTACCCGCATGCCTTTCTTAATTTTCAGGACGTCGTGTTCGGTCACTTTTACCATAAGGAACAGCCGGTCTAAATTGGCCATCTGACCAATTTGGATTCCGGGACCGATGACGCTGCCCCGCTCGATGAACCGCATGCCCAAGGTGCCGGTCATTGGTGCTTTGAGGGTGGTATTCGCGATTTGCTTTTTCAGTCCTTTTTCTTTGGCTTCTGCGGCCAGAATGCCCAATTCGATGTCTTCAATTTTATTTTTTGGGGCGGCATCTCCTTCAATCAGGTTGCTGAGGCGTTCCCGGTCTTTGCGCAGTTTGGCCAAGTTGGCTTGGGTAGCTTCCAGTTCTATCCGGAGCATTTCATCGTCCACTTTTGCAATGGGGTCGCCTTCCCGGCAATAATCGCCTTTGTTTTTGTAGGTTTCGATGACCCGACCAGCGGTTTCTGAGATGACAAGCATTTCTTTGGCCGCCATAAAAATACCGTCGGTTTCCAATTGATTGCTTAGAATATCCAAGGAAACAGCGGCTGTTTCTACGGGGACAAACGAACGGGTAATCTTGGAGAGCTGTGTTTCTGCCTCCAAAGCCGCTTTATTTTGGAGTAATTTCCAGGCAATAAGCGCTGCAAACAGGAGCGCGGTGCTCCACAGGATCTGTTTTTTCTGCATGGGGCAAAGTTCCGAAAAAAAAATCGGATCTGTTCTTTTGCGCCCCTGGAATGCCCTTCTAAATCTACTAAATTGAGAAGTTAAGAGCGTTGATGTCTTGCCTTTTTGAGTGAACTTGAGGCCGGAAATGTTGTGGCTGCGACCAAAAAGCACGTCCTTTGCAGCAAAAAGATGATGGAACAAACCATGCCTGTATTGGCCCGCCAAATTGCTAATCTCACGGATGCCCGGTATTTTGCTGCAAAGGAAGTACAGGGATTGGTGTTTAATCTGGAAGCTGGCACAGAGGGCTATTTGGACCCCATCCAAATGCAGGCCATGCGCGAATGGGTAGAAGGCCCCGCTATTCTGGGGGAATTCGGGAGCCAGACCCCGGCAGCAGATGTTCGGGAGGCTGCCTCTTTTTTCCGGCTTGATGGGGTAGTGGTACCTTTCTCCTTCGATCTCTCCAGCCTGGAGGGCTTAACTGTTTTTGTGAAAATCGCCCTCGATACTCCGGGTTTGGAAGCGCTGATGTTGGAAAGGGCTGCTCTCGTCAAAGGATGGATCCTGGAGTTGCCCGGCTATTCGGGTTCCTGGATTCCTGCACTTTCTGATCTTCAGCCATTGGCAGCCCTGCACTCCTTGTACCTACACTACCATGGTCCTTCGGAGGAGTTGAAAGAGGTATTAGATACGGTACGACCAGCAGGAATCACCCTCTCTGGCGGCGAAGAAGAAGCTGTGGGTCTGAAGTCGTTCGATGCTATTGAAGAACTGTTTGAGGTACTGGAGCGGGAGTTAGGGTAATTCTCCCCGGTATCTGGCCCAAAGATCTGGCCTACGTGCCTTGGTTCTTGCCACGCTCTGCTCATGCCGCCAGTCTTCTATGTTTTTATCGTGTCCCGACAATAATATATCTGGAACTTTCATGCCATTCCAATCTGCGGGGCGGGTATATACCGGAGGTGCCAGCAAATCATCTTGGAAGCTATCGGTCAGTGCAGAGGTTTCGTCGTTTAGAACTCCTGGAATTAACCGGCCGATCGCATCTACCAGTATGGCGGCAGCCAATTCTCCGCCCGATAATACATAGTCTCCGATACTGATTTCGTGGGTGATGTACTTCTCTCGGATCCGCTCATCTACTCCTTTGTAGTGGCCGCAGAGAATCAGGACATTTTCCATTAACGAAAGGCGATTACAGGTGGTTTGTTCCAACCGCTCCCCGTCTGGAGTAGTGTAAATCAGTGCATCGTACCGCCGCTCTGCCATTAATTGTTCGATGCAAGCTGCAATGGGTTCTACTCGCATAACCATCCCAGCCCCTCCTCCGAAGGCATAATCGTCCACTTGTTTGTGTTTGCCCAATGCATAGTCGCGGAGGGGATGTAAATGTACCTCCAGCAGTCCTTTTTGCTGGGCACGTTTGAGAATGGAGTGGCTAAAGGGGCCTTCTAGCAGTTCAGGGAGGACAGTAATTATATCAAATCGCACAATTATCGTTTTTTTGTGCTGCAAATGTACGTGAAATGAATCAAACTGCTTTTAATCAATTAGTCGTAGCGCTGACTCCCCGTTATGGAGAGGGGGAAGCACGCAGTATTGCCCGTATTGTCATTGAAGATGCCTTTCATACCAAATCATACGCCACCTGGATGTTGCCCGATGAGGAGCGGGACCGGTTTCAGCAGCTGCTTCAATCTCTGGTGAAAGGAGTTCCGGTTCAGTATGTCCTTGGGGAGGCCGATTTTTTTGGCCTTCGGTTCGCAGTTAATCCTTCCGTTTTGATTCCGCGGCAAGAGACGGAGGAATTGGTGGATTGGGCCCTGTCTATTTTGAGAAACCAGTCTGCTCCCAAGGTGCTTGACATTGGACTTGGAAGCGGCTGCATCGGGATTACGCTGAAGGTCAAAAAAAACGATGTGGAGCTTTGGGGAGTAGAAAAAAGCCCAGAGGCACTGGAGGTCGCTCGCAGCAATGCAAGAAGGCTCCTCGGAGATTCCTCGGTGCAATTGCTGGAGGGAGATATCTTGACAGGGGTGCCCGCCCTGCAGCGTTCGTGGGACCTGATCATTTCCAATCCACCGTACATTCCAAGGGAGGAAGCATCTATCATGCCCGAGCATGTGTTGGAACACGAGCCAGACATGGCCTTGTTTGTAGAAGGAGCCGATCCTCTTCTTTTTTATCGAAAAATAATTATCTTCGCAGGCGAGTGGCTACTTCTTGGTGGGGCTTTATTACTGGAATGCAATGAATTTAATGCCAAACAAGTGGCTGAACTGTTAGAAAACGCAGGTTTTAAAGAGGTGGAGCTGAAAAAAGACCTCAGTGGGGCGGATCGGATGGTGATGGGGAAAAGGACTTAACCTGTGGCTTCTTGGAATAAAAGGCTCGCCCCAACAAGTGTAAATTGATCCTTCATACAATTTTATACAATTTTTAACAAAAAGATGAGTGGCTGAGGAACAGAGGGAAATGGTGGTCAATCCCTTTGTCATAGACATTGTAACCAGCCACACCGCTTTTTATCTTAAATGGATATATTTCGATGCGCGCCTTGTATCTTTCTTTATTGTTGGTCCATCTAGGCTTCACGGCTCCCTCTGGCACTCCACATAGTACCCTGGTCAATCCTTCTTTCGAAGATCCCAATCCTAGAGAAGCCCGTTTCCCGCAAGGATGGTCATCTGAGACTCCTAACAATACTCCCGACCTTCTACCTGGCGCCTGGGGACTTCAAGCGGCTCCCTTTCATGGAAACACCTGCCTTGGCCTGGTTACCCGCGACGATGGTGGGGTTGAAAACGTAGGGCAGCGGCTTTCTAACCCACTTCGGCCCTTGGAATGCTACACCCTTTCGCTTTATCTATGTAAAGCTGCTCAATACGTGGGATACCATCAGCCTTGCCGACTTCGAATATGGGGAGGAGGCCAACCTGGTTCCAAACAAGTATTACTGGCCACTTCTACCCTTGTAAGCCATACCGATTGGCGGAAATACGAGTTTACCTTTACCCCGAAAGTACCTGTTGAAAGCCTGACCTTTGAGGCTTATTATGCGCCTGGTGCCTCTTTTAAGTACAAAGGCAATATTCTGCTCGACCATTGTTCGGCTATTGAAAAGTGTGTAAAAGCGTAGCAAAGAGTGATGGATACCTCTGTACTGTTGCAGCACTTGTCGGATTACATCGAACTTACACCACAGGAGCAGGACCATTTTTGTAGTCATCTAATACCCAAAAAGGTGGCGAAACGCGGTTTTTTGTTGCAGTCAGGACAGATCTGTCGGCATTCTTTTTTTGTGCACCAAGGTATTTTGAGGGGATACACCCTTGATCAGTCAGGAGGCGAGCACCTATTAAGTTTTGCTCCAGCTGGTTGGTGGATGGCCGATTTATACAGCCTGTTTTCTCAACAACCAGGACAACTATTTATTCAGGCTATGGTGGACACCGAGGTTTGGTTGCTTCCCAAACAGGCGCAAGAACAACTGTACCTAGACATCCCTAAATTGGAGCGCTATTTCAGAATACTGGTTGAAAAATCGTTGGTGGCAAGTCAACAGCGGCTCATTGATAACCTAAGTCGGACCGCAGAAGAGCGTTATGCCCAATTTGAACGCCGGTTCCCGGACCTGGTCAGCCAGGTGCCCCAAAAGTATATAGCCTCTTACATTGGCGTTACCCCGGAGTTTTTTAGTAAAATGAGGGCGAATTGGCTAAAAAAGGGGAAATAAACCCCATTCTGTATAAGCCAATTCACCTCCGAGTGCTCACTTGACCTCTCTTTCTTTACCATAAACCTGTTTTCTTAATCTAGGTTATGGTAAAGGTGGAAGCCTTTCACCTATTTTTGTGGTATCAAATGCACGAATTGGTTCTTTTAAACGCTTAATTGAACAAACAAGATGAACAGAAAAGATTTTTTGAAAAAAGGATTCCTAGGTACGGGTATGCTGGTAGCGACCGGCTCCGTGGCCAATGTGTTGAAAAACGAGATCGATGAACTAGTCCCCCTGGATATCATCGGATTTAATCATTTACCAAACGAAACAACAAAAATTATGAATAACACGGTATTGCACCGCGCTGAAAGCCGCGGACACGCCAATCATGGCTGGCTGAATTCCTATCACTCCTTTAGTTTTGCCAATTATTATAACCCAGAGCGGATGCACTTCGGGGTGTTGAGGGTGCTCAACGACGACACCGTTGACGCGGGTATGGGATTTGGAACCCACCCGCACGATAACATGGAGATCATTTCTATTCCCTTGGAGGGCGACTTGGAGCATAAAGACAGTATGGGGAATTCCACAGTGATCAAAAACGGGGATATTCAGGTGATGAGTGCCGGAACGGGCATTCGCCACAGCGAATACAATAAGAACAAAGACCAGTTGGTCAAATTTTTACAGATTTGGGTGTTCCCAAATAAGCGGAATGTAACGCCACGGTACGATCAGTTGACCTTGCGCGCGGAGGATCGGCAAAATAAATTGCAGCAAATTCTCTCTCCAAATCCCAACGACGCGGGCGTTTGGATTCACCAAGACGCCTGGTTTCATCTGGGTACTTTTGAAAAAGGGAAAGGCGCTGACTATCAAATCCGGAAAGCAGGCAACGGCGTGTATGCCTTCGTAATCAAAGGGGAATTTGAACTTGCTGGGCAGCAGCTCAAGCAACGCGACGGTTTGGGAATCTGGGACACGGAAGGGTTTGCGTTGGAGGCCAAGACACCGGGAGCGGAGATTTTACTAATGGAAGTACCGATGCAGTTGTAGGAAGCAATAGAAGAGTTGGAGCGGAGATTTGAGTTCTAACCGCTCCAACTCTTGCTTGTTTTAAAGCGCATTGGCGATTTGTTCCTTTATTTTTTCCAACTCGTCCTTCATTTGAACGACGAAGCGCTGAATATTCGCATCATAGGCTTTGGCTCCAAGGGTGTTGATCTCCCGTCCAATTTCTTGGGAAATGAAGCCGAGTGTTCGGCCGGCAGACTGGGAGTGGTCGTCGAGCTGTTCGATGAAATATTTACAATGCTGAGCTAGGCGGATTTTTTCCTCACTCATATCCATTTTTTCCAGGTAGAAAAGCACTTCCTGTTCAAAACGGTTGTGGTCTACGTTTTCTCGGCCGAATGTTTCTTCCAGGTTATTGCGCATGCGTTCCCGCATTTTATGAAACCGCTCCTGCTCAAATGGTCCAACCATGTCAAGCAGACCAAGGATGGAAGCGATGCGGTCCCGGAGATCTTGATCGAGTACTTTTCCCTCTTGCAAACGGTAGTTGCGGAGACCGTGAAGAGCTTCCTGAAGGATGCCTTTTAAGGTGGTCCATTCCTCTTCGTTGGTTTCGGAGCTTTGGGAGGCGATGACGCTTGGGATTCGGAGAATGGAGGGCAAGAGCTCCGATTTATCAAGCCCAAGCTCATCCGCTAGTTTGGAGATGGCCAGGAAATAGCCTTTGAAGACCGGCTCATTAAGAGAGACGGTGGCGGCTCCATTGAGGTTTTGGACCTCAATTAGCACGTCAATTTTTCCTCGTTCGGCATGGTCTGTGACGAGCTTTCGGATCTCTGCTTCTTTATCGCGGTATTCTGCCGGCATCCGCATTTTGATGTCGGTGAGTTTACTATTGAGGGAGCGCAACTCTACTAGGATCGACTTATCGCCATAGATTCCGGTAGCGCGTCCGTATCCGGTCATTGATAAAAGCATGCAGATTCCGATTGAAATGAAATCGTTGGCAGAAGTTCTGTTCTGCGTGAAAATTATCCTGCAAAGATAGGTGTACTGCGTAGAAAGTCTGTATTTTTCAAAAAAAATCAATAAATGTTTGGAGAATTCAAAAAGACAGCGGATGTTGCGCTGTTTTTTAAATAAGTGGTAAAAAGCGAACGACCAGCTCTAATTTCTTTCGGATCAAACGAGGTTTTCCCAAAAAAACCTTGTTTTTGTCAAAAAAAATCGGAACTTTGCACCTCGGTTTTCGGTTTGTCCCACTTTCTGTATTTAATTCATTCAAAATCAACGCGATAAATCATGAGAAAGGCTGATCTTGTGAATGCCATTTCAGAAAAGACCGGCATTTCAAAAGTGGACGTACTGGTAACGGTGGAAGCATTGTTTAAGGAAATCAAGAATACCATGGAAGGCGGCGAGAACGTTTATGTTCGTGGATTCGGCAGTTTCATTATCAAAAAGCGGGCTGCCAAAATCGGACGGAACATCAAGCGGGGAAAGTCCATCCAAATTCCGGAACACTTTATTCCTGCTTTCAAACCAGCCAAGGTTTTTATGGAAGAAGTGAAGGCAAATGTTCACGCGCTTCCAAAAGACAATGGATCGGACGAGTAGGGGTACGTTTAGACACTTTTGATGCCGAAGACCTGAATAAATAAACACTATGAACAAACTACAGTGGATAGCTACCGGATCAGCGTTGTTGTTGTTTCTGGTACTGTGGGCGGGATTTGACACTAAGAATGAAGATCAAAAGCGCGCAGATCGTTCTCGGGATATCCAGAGCGAACCAACTTCTTTTGCTGCTTTGCTCTCAGATGCCAAGGAACACCTCACTCCAGAACAGGGTGTGCAAGTCGCTGCCCTGGAAAAAGCGAGTATGTCCGCTGGAAATAGGGTTCCAGAAAAATCAGAAGCGCTGAAAGGCCTTTCCGGTTTCTGGTACCGTTTTGGTAATATTCCAGTCGCTGGTGGGTATGCAGACTCTGTTGCCCTCCTCGAAAACACTCCTGCGGCTTGGTCCGTGGCGGGTGGAACTTATTTTAACGGTATCCCCGCCGCTGGTGAAAATGCCCTGATCCGAGGGTATTGCGCCAACAAAGCGATCAAGGCCTTTGAAAATGCGGCTTCCCTAGCGCCCGATCAGCCAGAACACAAGGTGAACCTTGCCCTCGTATATGCTGAAAACCCTCCAGCGGATAATCCGATGAAAGCGGTGCTCATGCTGCGGGACCTGGAAGCAAAACACCCGGACGCACCGGCCGTTTATAACGCGCTCGGTAGACTGGCCATCAAAACCAATCAATGGGAACGGGCTATTGAGCGACTGGAAAAGGCCTACTCGCTGGATCCATCCAACCCGAACACCCCTTGTCTCTTGTCAAAAGCTTATGAAGGTGCCGGCAATGCCGCGAAAGCAGCCTCTTACGGTCAACTTTGTAAATAACATAACAACCATTCATATCACTTAAAATTCGTGCATCAGTATGCCTTGCGGAAAAAAACGTAAACGTCACAAAATTGCAACCCACAAGCGTAAAAAACGCCTTCGTAAAAATCGCCATAAGAAGAAGAATCGCTAGTGCCTGAACTCAGGCAATGGCTTTTATAAGTGCATGCAATTGCCAGCACTTCTGTCGATAGTAGGACTTTCCGTGGCTGAACTAGCCCGGAAAGTCCTTTTGGCAATAGTTTGGTTTTGGGCCGATAACCCCTTAAATATTCCCATTACCAACGTTTCCAGGGCCATCGAAAGCCCACTCCGACATTAGGCCACCTTCTGACAAGCTTTCGGGTTCTCTTCCCCAAATCCGCCCGGCATCCCCGCGCTTCCCGGTTACTCATTTCCGGGACCCTAGCGCCCTCCTTGTCAGATCTATTGGTCACTTAGTGTCGTCTGTCGACATTCCTTTAGCTGGTTCCTATGGCCACACGCACGCTGTAACTGCGTTGCCTTACAATACCTTATCCCCTGTGGAAAAAGAACTTATTATTAACGCCTCCGAGTCAGGCGTAGAAATGGCCCTCCTTGAAGAGGGCAAACTTGCTGAATTACACTATCAAAAAAACGATAACTCGTTTTCCGTTGGAGATATCTTTATCGGTAAAATCCGCAAAATGATGCCCGGATTAAACGCCGCCTTCATCGATATCGGCCACCGAAAGGATGCATTTTTACACTACACCGACCTGGGCCCAAAGCTCAAAACACTCATGAAGTGGTCCAATGGAGTAGCAAATGGCTCCATAAATACCCATAAACTGGATAACTTCAAACTGGAAGAGGATATCCTTAAAAATGGAAAGGTGGATCATGTGCTCAATAAGCGCTTCCCTCTGCTGGTCCAAATCCTGAAGGAACCAATCTCCACCAAGGGGCCCCGCCTTTCTTGCGAACTTACCCTGCCCTCCAGAAGCATCGTCTTGACGCCATTTAATGACGTCGTGTCTGTTTCCAAAAAAATTTCCAACCCGGAGGAGCGAAAGCGCCTGCAAACCTTGGCAGAAAGTATCCGGCCTAAAGGGTTCGGGATCATCATGCGAACCGCTTCCGAAGGCAAAAAAGTGCAGGAACTCCACGAAGAAGTGGTGCAAATCATGGGCCGCTGGCAGGAAATCTACCAGCAAATCAAAACCGTGAACGCCCCCGCTTGCCTGCTCAGTGAATTGGATAAAACCAGCAGCGTGCTGCGCGACCTGCTTACCGACTCGTTTAGCAAAATCGTGGTGAACGATAAGGACCTTTACGCCGATATCAAAAGCTACCTGCAGTCCATTAGCCCCGAACAGGTAAAAATCCTCCAACACTACACCGGAAGCAAACCAGTACTCGACCAATTCGGAATCACCAAACAAATCAAATCTTCCTTCGGGAAAACAGCTACCATGAGTAGTGGGGCTTACCTGGTGATCGAAAAAACGGAGGCCATGCACGTAATCGATGTCAATAGTGGCCATAAAATCACTTCCAGCGACGTCGAACAAACCATTTTCTCCGTCAACCTGGAAGCTGCTCAGGAAATCTCCCGCCAGCTGCGCCTGCGCGATATTGGAGGGCTGATCGTGATCGATTTTATCGACATGAAAAATGCCGAGCATAAAAAACAACTCGCCAAGGCGATGGAGGATTTTATGCGCAAAGACCGGGCTCAACACACGGTGCTCCCCCTCTCCAAATTCGGATTGATGCAGATTACCCGTGAGCGAACCCGTCCTGAAATCAACCTGAATACTGCCGAAGATTGCCCAGCTTGTGGCGGTACCGGTACCATTAATTCTACCATCCTGCTCACAGATGACATTGAGCGGGATTTGCAGTTTATCCTGCAATCCAGACCCAAATCTGATATTCAACTGTTTGTCCATCCCTATGTCGATGCTTACTTGAAAAAGGGTTGGATTTTCAGCAGCATACGAATGAAATGGTTCTGGACCTATAAAAAATGGATTAAAATCACCCCGGATGCAGAATGCCACATCAATCAATATCGTTTTTACGATGGAAGCGGCGATGAAATCCGAATGAATGGATAAAAAAAGCCTGCAGCGCGCTGCAGGCTTTTTTTATGCCCGTGATTTAAATCCCCCAAAACCAGCAAGAAGCCAGTTTGTCAAGATCCCTTTTTTAAAAATAGCCTATATTGCCGTCCTTATGAATTGGATTACCTTATTGCTGTTCTTCCTTCCTTTTTTTTTTCACACTCAAGTAGTTGCTCAAACCAGCACCCCTTGGTCTTATTTTACAAATAATAGAACCGAATATCCGGTGCTTTCTCCTTTGGCGGACAGGATGCGCACGCACTTTGTCGGGCTTCAAGTGGATGCCAGGCTGCTTAATAATGACTTTCAGGGTTTTTACCTTCAACAGGCTGGTTTTCGATTAGAGGCCACTTCCGGTGCAACGCAGTGCTTTGAAGCGGTGTTTCGCCCGCACCCCGCCGAACTGGATCCCATGACCATTGAGGTGGAGTTACTGGCGTACGATATTCGCCAACCACAAGCACCGGTGGCCCGCTACCGCGGACAAATGCACAACCTGCAGCTAGACCAAGAACGCCGCTCGGTTCGCTGCCAACTTCCAGTAGACCTTCCGCTGGAAAGCTACTATGCCTTTGTTCTGCAGGCACTCCCGCCTTTTCATACCATGCCCATTGGAAAATACCGGGAATACAATAATCAACCCCTTCAGGAGGGGCCTTGGGCAGCGGATACCCGCAAAGAGGTGTTTATCTATGCCCCCGTTCCAGGAATACGCGATTATGAACGTGCACCTAGCGAAAATTCAGTACCGGGACCGGGATTAGTGTACAATGAATATGGCTTTCCAATCACCACCACTCAGGCTTATTGGAGTAAAAAAGGCAGTAATTACGCGCATTCTTTTCAGCAGAATGGGTTGTATGGCATGAAAGCAAAAGATGGAACAGTACTAATTGCTCCTCAATACAGCCAACTTCAATATGCCTACAATGGGCTGATGATTGCCACCAAAGGGAATAAAACAGGCGTTATTAATGAGGCGAATGCAGTGGTGATTCCATTTATTTATAAAAACCTGGAACTGCTGTACCGAAATCCGCAGGATCCAGCACCTAAGGGGGTACGGTTGGAGGAGCTCCGCCTGATCGCTCGCAAAGAGGAGGATTTGGTGGGGATTATTGATGGGCGCGGGAAGGTAGTGGCCCCTTTTCAGGCTAACCGACTTGCTTACGCCCATTATTTCTACCCGGCTACCCGACACAGTGGAGGCTTAATGAGTACTCCTGCACCGGAGTATGCCCAGTTGCGCCGGCAATCGGCCCTGATTTACGCTTCTGAGCCAGCCGGAGCCGTTAATGGAGATGGAAAATTCGTTCTCCCACTGGAATACCGTTCGGTAGAGCTGAACTACTCGTCCTTTCATCCAGAATGGGTACAGGTTTTAAAAGGAGATAGCCTTGGGCTGTTTGACCTGAATGGGGACTGGGTATTTCCACCCGGGAAATACCATTCGATTGGTTATTTACTATTGATAAATCCCGAACTAATGGGTACCCCAGCTCTACTGGTAGTTACCGCTGATACGCCTGAGGATGCCGACGGCGTCTCGTACCGAAAAGCAGGGCTGGTAGATAGCCTTGGAAATCAGGTACTTCCCTCTGAATACGATGGTTTTGGCCTTTCCTTTTACTGGGATAATCAATTGTATTGCTGGGCACAAAAACTTGGAAAATGGGGCTTGGTGAACCGCTCCAATCAGGTCTTGATTCCCTTTGAACACCCTCAGCCTTCTCGTAGGATCCAACTGGAGAGGAAGCCACACTTTACCGTACAGGACCCTGTTTCTCGCCGATGGAGCTTGCTTTCAATCGAAAACCAACAAGTCGTGCCTCCTAATTATCTTTTGCTAGAGCAGGGAAGCGATGAGGTCTTGCTGGCAGTGGATACCCTGTACAAAACCACCCTCATAAATGCTCGTGGACAGCGCCTTCTGCAGGAGGAGTACTCCGATATTCAACGGTTGCGGTATGGATATTTTAGCCTATTTCAGCAGGGGAAAGCAGGAGTGGCAGATCCAAATGGAAAGGTGCTTTTTAAGCCAGAATACACTTCAGCCTACCCTGAATCTTACCTTCCGGGTATGAAAACCTATTTTATCGCAAAAAATATTCCAGAAGAAGAGGTGGTTACCGTACTTGTCAAGGACAATGTTTCCTGGGCATTACTGCGAAATGGAACCTTAATCAATATCTAAACACCCTATCGGATGCAAAAAATACTAAGAAATAAGTCAGGGCTGGTAACCGTGCTGGTCCAGTTGGGCTTGTTGCCTGTTTATTTGTTTGCCCAACAACTGGAGTGGGATGAGGCGAAAGCCGTGGAGGATTTACCCCCTGGCCCAAAAGGCCATTATGAACGGTTTGTAGAAAAAGATAAAATGGGGTACCGGGATGCAAATGGTAAGGTCATTGTACCTGCCAGGTATGATCATTTACCCCCCTCCGCCCAGTCTTTCATGCTGGTCCGCCAAGACGGTGCTTTTGGGGTGATCAACCATCTGGGGGAAGTGCTGGTACCATTTGGCCTTTACCAACAGCTTTCGCTGGAGCAGGGTTACCGGCTAGAAGAAATAGATAAAGAGCATATTGCCAGGGTGGCGGAGGTAGAAAAAATTGGAATTCTAGCACAAAAAGCTGGTTTTTTTGGCCTAATCAATCCCTTGGGAAAGGTAGTAGTCCCTCTGGAATATGAAATTGGCAAATTTGCCGGGGAGCAGCAGTACTTGTTCTTCAGGGAAGGGAAGTGGTGGCTTTGGAACAGCTCCGGTCAACTTCTTTTACAAGAGGGCTTTGATTATGCCCAGCGGGTACCAAGTGGTCTGATTCTTGCCAGAGAAGGGAAAGAAGGGTACTGGATGCCACCAAATGAGTGGGTACTGCCATTACAGTACGATGAAATTCGACCAGACCCACATTATCCCATCCTGCTAGTCACTCAAGGAGGAAGTACCCGACAGTTTACCCCTCGAACCCGACTGTTTTCGGACTATGCTGGACCAGCTGTACGCTCCCTGGATACCCTACCAATCAGGGGACAGAGAGCGCCGTATTTTATGATTCGCCACCGAGGTCGGGATCGGTATGGACTGGGCCATGTAGTGCGAGGTCCCCTTTTGCCACCCGTGTACAGTTATGTTGTTCCGTTGGCGGACTTCCGGTTTTTTGGCGCTTCATTGGATTCCCGAATGGCCTTGTTTGATTCCCTGGGGCAACAGAAAACACCCTTTGGGTATCAAATACTGGCAGATGTGTCCGGGATTTCTTCCCTTTTGATCGCTCAAAAAGGCACTGAACAGTTTTTGCTGCGCCTACAAGATGGGCAGCTCACCAGTAAAACGGGTTATACGAAGATTTTTGATTTAAAAAATGGCTGCTTCAGCGCCTCTGACGGGAATCTTCTGGCATTCATCAATGAGCAGGGAGAGCGCTTGACCCAACATAAATACGCTGCTCTGGTAGCCCCCTCCAGCGCCCAGCTGGAATGGGCAGCCCAACAAAAGCCCACACGCCAATTGCGGGCGGTGGCAACCCTAGAGTCGTTAAAGCAACGAGGACTTGATGCGCAAGGAAATGAGTTTAACTTAGACAATTAATAAACAAAATGCGCTTAATAATTATAGTAGTCACCTGCCTGGGGTTGGTAAATGGGCTGGCACAGACCCGAAAAATGGACTATACCAACTGTAGTATGGGATTTGTCAACAGTGCTGGCGAGGTGTTGGTGCCTTTTGAGTACGATTGCTTGCCCCAGCAATACGATACCCTCCTGCTGGCCCGAAAGGGGAAAAAGGTGGGACTTATCCGGGGTGATGGCAGTGTCTTCTTACCCTTTGAGTACACGCAGATCCAACGCTTAGGGTCCTGGATTCTAGTTACTAATGAGCGTGGCATCCGACCCAAATGGGGACTCCTGGATGCCAAAGGGCAGCAATTGCTTCCACCAGAGTACGAAGAAATTGGTCTGGTAGATACCAGCTGGATCTGGGGTAGAAAGTCTGACCGGACGGTGCAACTCTTGGACAAAAACGGTCAGGTGTTGTTCACCGCGCCGCGTTCGGATGGTCCTACGCAACTTCAGCCGGGTTTTGATCGGCAATCGGTATTCATTCGTCGGCAACAGTCAACAGTTCCACCGAGCTGGGTAGATTTGCAGGGACAGCCTTTGAACCCTCCCGGACTGGAGGAGGCCATTTGGTCCAACGGCAAACAAGTGGTTGTGAAGCGGGAGCGGAAGTATGGCCTGGTGGATCCTACAGGAAAAGTCTTATTGCCGGTGGAGTATTTTTCCATGCAGCCCCTGCCCAATGGGCATTTTTCGGTAGAAGATGCTCGTTGGCAAAAAGGCGTGGTAAATGCCGAGGGGCAGTTTTTGATGAAAGAAAAACAATCAATCGTCTGCCTGGGGGATCAGCCCGGCGATTACTACAGTCCCACGGTGCCTAATCCGGGGCTAGGGGTTTTTGATCCACAAGGCAAACGCTGGCACGAGGGTTGTCAGGCCCTGCCTCTCATCAATCCTACTTGGGATTACTTGCCCGAATGTCAGTACCAGCGTTATAGCTGGCTTTGGAACCACAAAAACGAGCAGCATGGTTTGATGCGGGCAGATGGGAAGCTGATCTTGCCCGTGCGCTACCTTAAAATTGATTATGCCAGCGAACGCCATCCCATCCTGGCTTACCAACGCGAAGCCAACAACAGCTGGTCGGCCATGGCGTATGACTTGGAGGGCAATGCATTGTGGAAGAATCCCTTTTTTCGATTGGACTTTACGGAGTCTCCCTGCCTGCTGTTTGGGCAAAAAAAACCTGACGGACGATGGGGTTTTATTCCAATGGACCAACCTGAGTCGGCTGAGTTGCTTTATGATTCGATGAAAGTAGAGAAAAACCGGGGTATCTTGGCATATAAAGGAGCGGAGCAATTTCGTTTTAGCCTGGCAGGAGAGCCGGTAAAGCAAACCGCCGCCCCTTCCAGTGCTGAACCCTCTTTTCCTGGAGGCGACCGAGCCCTGATGAACTATATTGCTAAACAGTTGAAATACCCGGAAGAGGCCAGGAAGCAAGGGATTGAAGGAATTGTGGTGCTTCAATTTACAGTGGAAGAAGATGGGCGATTAACAGAAATCAGCCTTCGGAAGGATCTTGGTGGGGGCTGTGGAGAGGAAGCCATTCGCCTACTCAAAAATATGCCACCTTGGGTGCCTGCAGCAGCGCAGGGAAAACCGGTGCGGCGGACCAACATGACCTTGCCAGTCAAATTCAAATTAAACTAAGGAGTGCGTTGCACGCTTTTTTGATACCTAATTTTTTAAATTTATATCGATGGTGAATTCTATTTTCCTAAAAAAAGGCTTATACCTGCTCCTGTTGGGGTATGTTTTGATCCCTCAGATGGCAGTCGCCCAGCCTTTTCTTCAGTACGACCCGAAAACCCGCAAGACAGGTGTCTGGGATGCGGCTACTTACCAGCCCATCTTACCTTGTGCATTTGACGAGGTATCTATTCAGAAAGGAAAGGACTTGTTGTTGGTGGCCACCAAGGACGGGAAAAAGGCTCTTTATGATGGTAAAGGGAAACAATTGGTTCCTTTTTTCGATCAGATGCATTTTATGATGATGTCTGCACCGGAACTGCCACAATGGGTGGTGGTTGGATCTGAATTGCCGGAGGGGATGCGGTACGGTATTTACCGCCCGGGCAAGGGTTTGGTCTTGCCGGTGAAGTACAAAGAAGTGTATGCCATCTATCCAGATTTGATTGCCGGTAGGGTGGAGAATCCCCCCCAGGAAATTCATTTTTTTAACGAAAAAGGAACCTTCTTGTATGCCAAAGAGGGGAATTCTGCCGGGAGAGGCTATAACGATCAAACCATTATTCTACGCAGGCCTGGAAAGGACTGGTTGCATTACGATAAACAGGGGAATGATCCCTTTCCTCCAGGGTTTACCAAGCCGGTCTGGATGGAGGACAGCCTGATTATAGCTGGAGAAAAGGATGCAGTCGGGTTATTCCGGCTCAATGGAGATACCGTTTTATCTCCTGTTTATACCAATATTCAGAAGGAGGGTACCCATCGCTTTATTGTCCGTACTCCCAAACGAGAATGGGGCTTGACCGATGAAAAGGGTCGTTTTTTGATTGGGATTCAGCCATTTTATGGCCTTAATCGAGAATTTTGGGAAAAAGAGGAAGTATACATAAGCCGAAGTGCTGAAGGGGGAACCTCCAATGTATATGACCGGGACGGGAACCTGCTCCTGGAGCAAGTTCAGATTTCCTTTCCGAGCTTGATGTTGATTAACCAACTGCCGCAGCAGGAACCCTGGAGGTACCTGACCTTTCGTAAAAAAGAGGGAGCCCGCCTCAGCTTGTACCATAAGGATGGCCGACAGATCTTGCCAATGGAATTTAATGCTATTCAGTATTATTCAGAGCTGCACCCATTATTAGCCTCCAAGGAGGATGCGGCCAAGCCGGGTATTTACCAGTGGCAGGCGTATAACAAAAAGGGGAAGGCCCTGCTTAACCGGGGTTTTATGGAATTAAAAGGCACCGTCTCTCCTGATTGGATCCTTGGGTTACCCATGGAGAAAGGGGCCAAATGGGGTTTTATTTCCCTGAAGAAACCAGCGGAAGCTCAGTATATCTACGATCAAATCCTTCCTGTTTTACACGGTTTTTATGCTGGGCAATTGGGGGGACGCTGGTACCTATTGAACGGAGAAGGCAAGAAAGTCCATGCTAAGGGCTTTGATGTAATGACCGATCCTATGAACCTGCAGTTAAATCAGTTTTATGTTGAAAAACACAAGGGCCCTTTGGTAGCCGCAGCCTTTGAAAAAGGGGCCCCATCTGGCCACTGGGTTGCCTTGACCCGCCGTGGCCTGGCGATTCCAATGAGTCCTCCGCCCTATTATGATGGGAGATCCGATATAATGCCAGACATGGTCGATGAGATGTTGGTAGAGGAAGCGCCTCCGCCTATGGTTGAGGAAGTCATGGCCCCTCCGCCTCCTCCACCCCCGCCACCAGTGGACATCCAGACGATTCCCAGTTTCCCGGGCGGTGAACAAGCTTTGCAACAATACTTGAAAGAACAGGTCAAGTATCCTGAGCTGGCTAAAAAGAATGATATTCAAGGAAGGGTCGTTCTTGGCTTTACAGTGGAAGCAGATGGGAGCTTGTCATCCATAAGGGTACTAAGGGATATCGGAGGCGGTTGTGGTGAAGAAGCCATTCGTGTAGCGAAGGGGATGCCCAAATGGCTGCCTGGAAAAAACAATGGCGTCCCTGCCCCAAAAGAGTACACCCTGATGGTTACCTTTAAAGCACCCTAATACCAGCTCATGTTATCGAAGGCCCTTTACGTTATTTCTATCTTAAGCAGCTATATCGCCTCCGCTCAGGTGCAATGGGAGGACAGCCTGTATCGAATTGAGGGGCGTACCCCACTGGTGGGTGTTTTGACCACTAAGGGGGATACCTTGCTGCCCTTCCAATTTCACAAAATTCAACCCCGTGATGGCCACCGCTTCCTGGTGTATCAGTCAGATGGGCGTTGTGGACTGGTGGATTCGTTGGGCAGCTGGGTGCTTCCGCTCCAAAAAGGGATCCTATCTCAAATATCGGACAAGAAGGGGGATGTTTGGATCCTGTCTGGACCGATGGGAAATTACGATGACCATCTTTTCACTTCAACTGGTCAGGAGATTTCTTGGGGAGATATTAGGGTCAATGGATTAACGATCCCGTCCATTTATCGGGATATTCGTTTCCCAAATCAGTTTCCCAAGCAGTACCTGATGATAAAAAACAAGGAGCAGCAGTTTCACTTGCTTCGGACGGATGGACAGGTGCTGTTGGGACCAGGAATAGCCATTTCCTATGTGTCCGATAGTGCACCTGTGCTGCTGTACCACGGTTCGGGTACTCAAATCGACAGTACAACTGCCCATTTTTTGACGGATCCCGGACGCAGCCTGCCACTTGGTCACCACATTGCCTTAGGATTTACACCCCGGATAGATATTTTGTTGGGTCAGCATCCAAATGGCCGTTGGGGTTTTGTGGACCTCAATCGGCCCGATTCCAGCCAATATCGCTATGATCGAATACAATTATTGGCCTCGGGTTATTTTAAGGTAAAGCAAACGACCGGTTGGGGACTTTGTAGCCCAGTTGGAACAGCTGTTACCCCTTGTCGATTTGATACGTTATTTTCACCGGATAGTTTTCAAGAGCGCGCTTTTCAGGCGAATTTACCCAAGATAAAACTGGTGGCAGTTGCGTGCGATAAGGGGGATGCCTTTGATGAATGGGTAGGACTCAGTGATATGGGCTTTGAATTTCCGTTTAAAGGAGGACAAAAGCGGGAAGGAACGCCACAAAAGCCCCAAGTAGAACAGGTGGTTCTGGAGACCGCTTCTCAACAGGTCTATTCGAGGCTTGAAGTGGAAACCCCGCCCGCCTACCCAGGAGGAGATGCGGCGCTGGAGGCCTATTTGCGCTGGAACCTCCGGTATCCCAGGTTGGCTCGTGAAGTTGGCCTTGAGGGAAAGGTGATTGTAGAGGCAATCATCGAAAAAGAGGGTACCATCCGGGAAGCCACTGTCGTCAAGGGCTTAGGCGCAGGTACCGAGCAAGAGGCCCTTCGACTGGTAAAAAGTACCTCCAAATGGCATCCTGGGCGCAAGGGAGGACAGCCCGTTCGAGTCAAAATACCGATTGTGGTGCTTTTTGATTTGTAGAAAAATACTTGGTTTACTGTATTTTAGATCAATTTTTCTTTGTGCTAAAATTAAAAAATATGTTTAAAAAAAGTAGTTTCTCGCTTGTTTGGGTTCTCATTGTGTCAATTAACCTTGCACAAGCACAGGTTAATGAAAAAGTGGAGGAGCCGCTTTCCCTTGAAATAATGGAAGAATCTCCCACTCCCACCAACAGCGATGAGGTGTACACCATGTTTGACCTTCAGCAATTCCCAGAATTTCCCGGTGGTTTAACGGCGATGAATGAATACCTGGCCACCAACATGAAATACCCAAAACGTGCTGTTGAAAATGCCGTTCAGGGAACAGTAGTGCTCAGTTTTATTGTAGAAAAAGACGGTTCTCTCACCAATATTAAGGTAGTTCGAGACATCGGAAGCGACTGTGGAAAAGAGGCAGTTCGACTGGTGGAGGCTATGCCAAAATGGTCGCCGGGCTACAGAGATGGCCAGAAAGCAAGGGCGAAATTCACCATGCCTTTCCGTTTTAAACTCGAATGATCCGGTTTTCATTTTCCAGCATTAAAAGACCATACCAATTATGAAGAATGGCTTGCTTCTGTTAGCCCTATTGGCTTTCCAATTGCTTCCTGCTCAGGAAGTAGAGGAGGCCCGGAAGTTAGAAGTTCCTAATTCTCCTGAGCAGGTACTTCGGAAGCGCCAAAATGGCCAGATGGGTTACCAGGGCTCGAATACCGGAAAATGGTATATCCCAGCCGAGTATGAACAACTTTCCGATCCATACAGCGATGAGATAATTGCTAAAAAAGGAGGAAAGTATGGGCTCTTGAACCGTCTGGGACAGGTGCAAGTGCCTTTCGAATACGAGCGGCTGGTATTGCCTCCTTCTACGGTCGAATATAGTGCTTCCGGGCATCGAAAGCTTCCCGTTCGACGGTTTGAATGGCTCTTGGCCAAAAAGCAGGCGGGTTGGGGCGCTGTAAATGCTCAAGGAAAGACGGTGCGCTCTTTTGATTTTGAAGAAGCCTCTTGGATCAATGATAGCCTGGTACTTTGGACCCGGGCAAACCGATTTCGGTTGGAAGGGCCTGACGAACAGGTGATCTGGGAGGAATCAGTGGAAGACTGGTCGTGGGTGAATGAAGAAGCGTTTCCCAAGCCCCTGCTTTGGCGCATCCAGCAAAAGGGAAAAACCGGCATCCTGAATCATCGCGGCAAGTGGATTGTCCCCGGAGCAGAACATCAGGTCCGCTGGTGCTATGGGGGGATGCTGTGCCTTGCAGAAGGCGCCCTGCAAGCCATTTACAGCTATGAAGGGGAGTTGCTTTTCCCGCCTCAATTGGCGACCACCCAATACCTTGGAGCCGACCTGGCTTTGGTGGTAAAAGACAATAAACTGGGCCAATCGGGCGTGTTGCACAAATCCGGAAGGCTCGTTTTGCCGTATGAATATGCTGAATGCCACCTGGTTCGCGAACAAGATGGCTTCTTGTCTTCGCAACTGTTGATTACCCGACGGTTGAAAGAACGGGCATACGCCTTGCACAACCTGGAAGGCAAGCAACTTACTCCTGCCCTTTACAAGGAAGATGTTGCTTGGCACGCTGATTTTTATCTGGTGTTGGCACCTTTAGTGGCAGGTGGCTGGCACTTGCTGGATGCTCAAGGCCAGCGACTATCTGATACCCTATTTAGTAACTTGTCATTCTCCGGTAGGGTAGTGGTGGCTGAGTTGGAGGGTAAAAAAGCCCTCTTTAGTGCAAAAGGGAAAGCAATTACTGAATTTAAGTTCCAGTCCATACGTGGATTTACCAATCCGAATGTCCCCGCAGATTGGGAGCGCCGTTTTCAATTGCCTTACGACCAGCATTTTATTGCAGAGGGATGGTATGAAGATAGCGGCCCGGTTTACATTACGGAAGAGGGGAAGGAGTATTTTTTTAAAAAG
>JBKDAM010000168.1:0-33426 GCA_046316495.1 Chitinophagales bacterium | reverse complement strand
ACCGAATCCATTGGCTGGTAAAAATCTTAGTGGACAAATTGTACGCTCAGGTACGTGAACTATGGAGATGTCCGAGCCGCTGAATCCAAGGCGGAATGTATTCATAAAATTAGGTTTGTCTCAAGGCGCTTCGTGAAACGTTTGTATGCCTTAACATCATTTACCAGAAGAGATACTTTAAGGAGGAGCCACTTGTGCTATTGTTGTACGAGCGCATTTCATTTAATAAAATTTTGATTTTCAACATTTTGGGAAGCTACCATCTTAATTTCAGCAAAAATTTAAAAGAGTCTCTACCTTTGTTAATGAGAGGTGAAAAGTTCGCGTAGGATCACGTTAGCGGTCAGTTAAAACTGTAAAAGATTGACAGAACAGAAAAGAAAATATTTGCCGAAACAGAACGACTAATATTAAGAGAAATACTTCCTTCTGATATTGAAGGACTTTTTGAACTTGATTCCGACCCAGAAGTACATAGATATTTAGGTAACAAACCCATAACCGATAAAGCGCAAATTGTTGACGTAATAAATTTTATCCGACAACAATACCATGATAATGGAATTGGAAGATGGGCTATCATTGACAAGAAATCGAATGACTTCATTGGTTGGACAGGTCTAAAATTTGTAACCGACTTGATAAACAATCATAAAAACTATTATGACCTTGGTTACAGACTAATAAGAAAATATTGGGGGCAAGGAATTGCGACAGAAACTGCAATTGCATCCCTTGACTACGCTTTTAATACACTAAAAGTGGAAGAGGTTTATGCTGCAGCAAGTTGTCAAAATATTGGCTCTAATAAAATCCTTCAAAAAGTTGGGCTGAGTTTAATTGAAACATTTTACTACGAAGACATTGAGTGTAATTGGTATAAAATTGACAAAAATGATTACGAAAAAAATAAAAAGCCGGACCGCTAAAAGCAGTTTGGTGAAATGGCGGGTTTAATGTTAAACTTAAGCTTAGTTTATTGATTGAATGAGGGTTCGAAACTGAACATTTGTGCTTCGATTTTCGCTACTATATCTGTCGCCAACCGTTATGCGTCACCCTGAAAAAATAGACAACAGTGAAATAGCAGATTGCAGCACATTTAATTTTACCCAGCCCGCATGGAGAAAATCGGCCGAATTTAACCATTAAGTGGTCGACCACTTCGCCTCAACCTTTAGCCAAGTTGGTAGTTTGGCGTAGTTGGGGGAATATTATGTTGATCCTGTCGATGTACATAATTTGATATCTTGAATACTAATGGCCATACCGAAGAATAAAGAAGAATTGCTTCACTCAATTCTAGGTAACTACGAAAAGTTGAAAACAGAACTCGCTGGCATTCCAAGTGAACTAGCAGGTATAAGAGCACTTGAGGGACACTCTAAAAATACGGTAATGAGCGTTAATAACCTGCTTGCTTATTTGGTTGGTTGGGGGCAATTGTTGTTAAAATGGAGCGATAGGAAAGATAAGGGCCTTGAGGTTGATTTTCCTGAAACGGGTTTCAAGTGGAACGAACTCGGACGACTTGCACAGAAGTTTTATCAAGATTATGAACAAGATGATTTTCAAACGCTTATATCAAAACTGGATAACACAACTTATGAAGTGTTGAAGTTAGTTGAAAGCAAAACCAACAACGAACTTTATGAGTTGGCTTGGTATGACAAGTGGCCATTGGGGAAAATGATACAGCTAAACACCACTTCTCCCTTCAAAAACGCGAAGGACAGAATACGAAAGTGGAAGAAAATGAATCAGCTCCATTAAACTTATAGACTTCCACTAGCAGTGGTTGGGCAATACCATACCTAAGCGGGCACCTACTTTTCCTTACTGTAAGGTCCGATTATACGTACCCTTTCCTTAATTTTTCCAAAATAAACTAGTTTCCTAACACTTCAATCCAGCCACTTAATGTGGTGGGTAAAGTAGTGGGGGCGTTTAGTCCGCTGGGATAGACGATACAGGTATAGAAATAGGTTCCGTCTGCCACTTTTTTGCCATCGGAGGTAGTTCCGTTCCAGCGAATGGCGGGATCGGTGGTTTGGAAAATGCGGTTTCCCCAGCGGTTGAATACTTGAAAATCGACTCGTTCCACGAAGCGCCAGCCGGGGAATGGAGTGAAGAGGTCGTTTTCACCGTCGTTGTTTGGGGTGAAGGTGTTGGGCAGTTCGTATTCTGGGCAGTTATCGACGCAGGTAAGCGCACTTAAAGGACTTTCATTTCCAATGGAATCGATTGAAGAGATGGAGTAGCATCCTGCAAGGCCGTCGTCTAGGAGGTGTAAGAATTGGGTAGTTCCTACGGCGTTTAGAATAGCCACTACTTCCGGGGCGATTTCCAAGTTTTGGGTGTACCATATTTTGTACTCTGCCAAGTCATTTGATTCTTGGCAGGATGGGTCTGAGAGGGTCCAGGTTAGTAGGTTTTCAAAAGGAGGGTCAGGTAGCTCCAGGGAGATTCCGGTATTGCAGCGATTGGTGACGAACAGTGTGGGTACACAAGGTGGGACGGTGTCTAAAGGAATACCGCAGGCCTCTTGGCTCCAGTTTAGCAGAGGGGCTTCGATACCGCTTACGCCATAGGAGCCAACACAGCGTATGACATAACAATACTCTTGGCCATTTTCTAAATTTTTATCTTCAAAAATGGGGGTGATTACTGTGTCAACAGGCTCAAAAAGGTTGTTGGTTTCATTCAGGCGGAAGACCACGTACTCATAATTTCCCCAAGGCACGATTTCTTGCCAGGTTAGGATGTTTTTGCGATCTGTGGAAGCAATGGTTAGAAAGCAGTTAGAGGCTTGGTTGGTTTTTCCGGTGGGTACTTGATTGCCATTGACATAAAAAGCCACTTGATAATGATAGGCATTGTCGGTGGTGTTCAGGTTAGTGTCGGTAAAGCAGGTATCATTTGCCTGCCAAAAACTGGGTGAAATAAAGGAGGCACCAGGTACTTCCTCTAGGTTATTACCCGACAAACCGTTGCCTCTTAGTAGTTGGTATCGATACGGACCAGGATTAAGAAGGGTATCCAGGTCACTAGCTAAGGGTTTTGTCCAGCAGACCTGAATGGACCCATTGGTTTGGGCGGTCGACTCCACGGAGACCCTGGTAATAATCGGCACATCGCGGGGTAGCTGCACGCAGACCTCCTCTGAGGGTAAGCCTTCTACAATATTGTAGGGAAACCCTGCACCGGAAATACGGGCAAATTTGGCCTCTACTCGGTAGCAATAGGTTCGTCCCCTCTGAACATTATTGTCTTCAAAGACAAATCGTCCATTTTCGAGGGTTTTGGTAACAAACACCAGTTGGGTATATCCTTTTCCAGCCAATCCTGGGTCGCAGGTATCTAAGGGGAAAGGGTTGCTTCCCTCTTTTCTCCAAACAGAGAAGCCGTAAAAATTGTCATTGCCGGATTCTTGGCAGCTGTAAGGATGCTCCCATGAAATGGTCACTTTTTCTCCAGTGGCGGAGGCTTGGACATCTTGAGGGGCCGGTCCAACTACTTTGATTGATACAGATCTAAGGTCGGAAAGTCTAGGGAATTGCACACTGACTGAATCTGTGGCCTTGAATACGACCGAATATGGTTGATCCGAAATGTGTTCGCAGCTGGTAGTCCACTGGAAAGTTCCCTCAATAGGGGGTTTTTGCCAAGTGGCGGGTGCTGAGAAGCTGGCGGGGCTAAAGGGCGTATTAAAGGGCCCACCGAGGGCGGTGAGTCGTACCCAGTCGAGCGAGTCTGGATCGGTGGCTTGTACATTAAAGGAAATTGTTTGGCCGGCTACAACACAGAATTCCTTGGGAGCCTGTACTATGGGTGGATTATTTTGGCATTGATCTACTTTGACCTGCATATCTCGTATCGTCGTATCAATAGGGCTTCCGCCTCTCCAAGATATGATCGCAATAGCGATGTTGTATTCTCCGGGGGACTGAGGGGTTAACCAGATCAGGTCACCGGTTACCGGGTTGAGCTGGAGGATATTATTCCCTCCTGGGATAATTTGGCTGGGGTAGCTATAGTTAGGTACTTGTTGTCCAGGGCCTTGCAGTGGGACAATTAGTTGGTAAGAGAGGCTGTCTCCGTCTGGGTCAAACGCATTGGGGTTGTGTTTAAACGGTTTTCCTACACAGGCGTTATCGACGGGTGGTTGTAGGAGGTAAGGAGTGGTGTTTTCTCCACCAAACTGGGTGCTTTGAAAGGTGTAGGTGGTTGCGATATGAAAGGGGACAAAATCGGAGGAGGGTGGATTCACATTGATGATTCCAGCGATTCTGTTTTGGTCGGTCATAGAGATAGCATACGTAGCTTGGCCGCTGTAAGTATGTATGCCCACGTAGGTATTGTATTTTACGTCATTGGGGAGTGGGACTCCATTTCCATTGGAGCGCGCTATTTTTTCGGTCGTTCCATCGCCCCAGTCGATGATCAGGCTATCTCGGTCAACATTGAAACTACTGGTTTTTGTCCAGGTAATAATGGTGGCGCGTATGGTGAGCGGGCCCAATTGTTGAATATGGATTTCGCCCGCGCGGTTGTGGGTGGCACTGGCCGTTTGGGTACCAATTACGGACAAGGAGCAAAGCAGCAGGATGTATTTTATAAAAATGGTTGATTTAATTTGCATAGTTTGGAAAATCAAACGTCGAAAACGTACAAAAGGTACAAAGATTTGCTTGGATGGAACCTTGCCGACAAATAAACTGTATTAGGTTAGACAAAGTTGGTTTATTTTTGCCAAAGTTCCGGTTAAAATCTTTATTAATTAAACGTCGGATAATTTCGGGTGACAGCGATGATTGGTCAGCAACAGCCTAAGCTGCTCTTGCAGCGGTTGGTACGCGAGGGTCGCGTGCCACATGCCTTAATGTTATTGGGCCCAACGGGCTCGGGTAGTTTGGCGTTAGGCTTGTGGTTGTCTAGGTACTTGCAATGTGCTCAAAATCAGGTGATGGATGGGCCCTGTGAAGCGTGTAATGCGTGCCGGAAATCTGGCCAGATGATTCATCCAGACATTCACTATTCGTATCCCACCATTGGTACTGGTGCGGTGAGTACGGATTTTATCAAGCAATGGCGTTCTGCCGCGTTGAGTAATCCCTATTTGGATTTGAATGAATGGTTGCAGTTGATTGGGGCGGAGAATAAACAAGGTAATATCAACAAAGACGAATGTAATGCCATTATAAAAAAGCTGAGTTTACGTGCTTTTGAGGGCAAGTACAAGATTTTGGTGATGTGGATGCCTGAGCTGTTGGGGAAGGAGGGTAATCGACTGTTGAAATTGGTGGAGGAGCCTCCGGAGCAGACTCAGTTTATTTTTGTGGCGGAGGGTACGGAGGAGATATTGCCCACCATTCTATCTAGGTGTCAGTTGGTGAAAGTGGATCGATTGAGCGACGCGGAGATATCAGATGGGTTACAGGCTTGGCGTCAGATAGGATTGGAACGAGCGCGCCAGTTATCGTTTTTAGCAGATGGTGATTTCCGGCAGGCGCTTTTTTTAGCGGATAATGCGGACAATGACGATTCTGCCTTTATGTTGGATTGGTTACGGCGGTGTTGGCGGGGCTATGGTCCAGATTTAATGGAGTGGACCGACCAGTTTGCCAAAATGGGGAGGGAAAATCAAAAGCAGTTTATTCAGTATTGCCTACATTTTCTAAGGGAGTTAAATTTGTTGGCTGCCACGGGCAGGGATAATCTTCGACTGCCTGAGAATGAATTGAACACTGCTCGGAACATGGTAAAAGTGTTGACAGTGGAGAAAATAGCTCAACTTGCTGAGCTGCTCAGTGAAAATGAGTATTATATTGAACGAAATGCTAATCCAAAAATATTGTTTTTAGACAGTTCTATACGGCTGCATCAAATTATGAAGTTATGAGGCAACTTGCTTTTCTTTTTCTTTTTGCGTGTACTGGGATTGCTCAGGCACAATCTTTTTTCAAGCCGGTCCAACCACAAGGGATGGCTCTTTCGGAGTTGGCGGGCGCACGGACCTGGTTACCCTCCCAATTTAGTACTTGGGAATTGGGGGAAGCAGCGCTTTCGACTGCACTCCAATCGGCCCCAATGGAATTTACACCGGAGGCTTATCGGAGCAATCCGTCTATTTTGGAGGTTCCGCTACCAGATGGTAGCACGGAGTCGTATGCTGTTTTTAGGGTAATGGCTTGTGAACAGGCGGTATATGATCGTTTCCCTGAAATTCGAACTTTTGCGGGGTACTCTTTGAAGGATCCTACCAAGCTGATTCGTGGTAGTATGACTGTGCGGGGATTCCGGGCGATGGTATTGGGTAAAGACCGTACGCAGTTATTTATCGAGCCGTATGTGGATGGGCAGACCCGCTATTACATATCTTACCATGTGAATGATATTCCAAGCGGAGTAATTCATTTTTCAGAGGAGCGTGGTTTGGCAGAAAACGCAACCATTTATGAGCGTAGGCCGGTTGTTGCTGCTCCGACACCTACTCAAGATCGGGGAGTGGGCGAAGTGGTTCGCTTGAAAGTGTATCGTTATGCGGCATCTTGTACAGCGGAATTTGGTATTGATCACGGTGGTACACCGGAGACTGCCTTTGCTGCCATTGTGGAATATACCAACTTGGTGAGTGCTATTTTTGAAGTGGATGTCACGATGCGCTTACAGTTGGTAGCAGGTTGTGAGGCGATGGCTTTTGTGAATCCGGATACCGATCCATTTTCTGGATTTCAAACAGCTGCCTTAGCAAGCACCAATAATTTGGTAGTCAACGGCTATATTGGGGCTAACAACTACGATGTTGGGCACGTATATGCCCGTTCTTCCGGTGGATATGCTGGCGTTTCTCTTGGCTTGGGAGTGGCTTGTGTTCCTGGGAACAAGGCAGGTGGATGTACGGCGGGTCAGCAGGGGATTTATGGGCCGGTATTTGTAAACGTGTTGGGACAGGAATTGGGTCACCAATTTGCGGGTGGGCATACCTGGAACCGTTGTGGTGGTTCTCCCGCGTTAATTGATCAGCGGCACGGCGCAAGTGCGTTTGAGCCAGGGAGTGGTTCTACAATTTTGTCTTATGCTGGAGGTTGTGGCTCAGATAATATTCAATTTGGTTCTGACGATTATTTTCATGCTGGCTCTATTAAGGAGATGCGCGATTATTACACGATTTTTTTAGGTGGAACCTGCGGCTTTTTTACCGATACAGATAATCAATTGCCAGAGGTTGAGTTAGATTATGAAAATGACTTTTTTATTCCGATTAGCACGCCATTTGAGTTGACTGGAACTGGAACAGACCCGGATGGGGATATTTTGACGTTTTGCTGGGAGCAAGTCAATATTGGCCCTGAAACACCTTTGCAGACGCCTGTAGGTAGTTCTCCTCTCTTTAGAACCTATCCGCCAGTTACGTCCACTACGCGAACTTTTCCAAAGTGGAGTACCATTCTGAATAATAGTTTTGATGTGCGAGAGCAGCTTCCAACATACGATCGGGATTTGAACTTTCGTTTTTCGGCCCGTGATAACCGTCCTTCAAATGGTGGGGTAGACTGGAAGGATGTGGAGTTTCGTGCAACGGAGCAGGCGGGTCCATTTTTGGTGTTATCCCCTAATGCAGGTGGCACTACTTGGACAGCGGGTCAGTTTGTGACAGTACAGTGGGATGTTGCCAATACACAATTGGCACCGGTTAATTGCCAGCGGGTAAATATTCGATTAAGCACGGATGGAGGTCAAACTTGGCCTTATTACCTTGCTACAGGCGTTTCAAATGATGGCGAGCATAATATTCAGGTACCCAATTTGGCTACAAATTCGGCTCGGATTCGGGTAGATGCGGCCGATAATATCTTTTTTGATGTATCGGACAATAACTTTGTAATTGCTCAACCGACGCAACCCTCTTTCACAGCCGGCATGAGTGAAAATACAGCTGCGATCTGCTTGCCTGATCAGTTTTCATCTACTGTTTACACGGCATCTGTCTTAGGTTTTAACAATCCAGCCAATTTGGAAATTGTTCCCGGGAATTTGCCTGCTTCGGCTTCTGTCTCTTTAAGTGCAACTACCTTGGTTCCGGGTGCTCAGTCAGAACTGCTGGTTGACTTGAACGATGTGACCGAGGCTGGAACCTTTCAGTTCCAACTCCGATTGACGGCTGAAAACGCGGATACGATCTTGTTTACAGTGACAATCACCACATACACGAATGATTTCTCTTCAATGGCCCTTCAGTCGCCCTTGGATGGAAGCACGGATTTAGTTCAATCGCAGGTATTGCGCTGGGCGAAGGCGGATGATGCCGTCTCATATGATGTTCAGCTGGCCTCCAGCCCTTCCTTTGCTCCGGGTACCATATTGGCTTCCAAGACAAATACTGCGCTGGATACCTTTAAGATTCCATTTTTATTAGAAAAGAACAAGGCGTATTTCTGGCGGATTCGTCCGAATAACATCTGTAGTCCGCATCCTTGGACAGAACCTTTCTTTTTCTCAACTTTGACAGAGAACTGCTCTACGTTTACGCCTACAGATTTACCTAAAAATATTCCTGCGGGTAACCCATCTACTGTGACCTCAAAAGTGGAGCTTTTCGCTCCTGCTACCATTACGGATATTAATATTAAGCAGTTAAAAGGATTTCACTCCTATTTTAGTGATTTGGAGGCCAAATTGATCTCACCGTTAGGAACGGAGGTATTGTTGTTCAAAAATCGTTGTAATAACTACAATGGGGTGTATGATTTTGGAATGGATGACAGTGCCCCCAATGCATTTACTTGTCCACCGAATAATGCTGGAGGTAGTTTTGTTCGCCCTCAAAATCCTTTGTTACCTTTTGTCGGGCAACAGGCGCAGGGGCAGTGGACCTTATCGATTAGGGATCAGGTTGCAGGGTCAGGAGGAACTATTGACGCTTTGGAATTAGACATCTGCCAGTCAGTTGTTGTGAATCCGCCTTATTTAGTAAACAATAATATACTTAGCTTGGCTGCGGGCACTAATCAGCAGATCTTGTCCGATAAATTATTGGTGGAGGATAATGATAATACGCATAATGAGTTGGTATATACCTTAGTTACAAGCCCTGGGCAAGGCGAGTTAAAGGTGGAGGGTCAAGGAACTATCCAAACTGGAGGCCAGTTTACCCAGGCAGATATTGACAACGGCAAGCTACGTTATTATAACTTTGGTGCAGGAAATGGGGCGGCTGACAAGTTTCGGTTTATTGTGAGTGATGGAGATGGTGGTTATTTAGGCACGCTTGTTTTTGTGATACAGTTATTGGTTGAGACGGAGAACCTGGCTGGCACAATGGATTTCCAGCTATTCCCTAACCCTGCAACGGATGCCATCTGGTTAGTCTTGGAGCAATATGAGGTTCAGGATCAGCTTGTTTCAGTCTTTAACAGTACTGGTCAACTGGTTCAGTCGGTACAGCTGCCAAAAGGAGAAAGTCGGGTAATAGTGTCAACGGCTACCTTACCGAGGGGCTTATATTTTGTTCAGTTATCATCAGGAGGACGAACCTTCAGCCGAAAAGTGGTTTTAAGATAGCATAGGTTAATTTTTGAAATACAAAAGGCATTACAGGGCTTACTCTGTGGTGCCTTTTGTATTTATAAGCGCAATACCTAGCAGATCAGTTTTGGATAGATCAGGTCTTTCGGGGCATGGTTACAGGGTGTTCGATTACTGGGATAGCGTTTAGGTTGATGATCGTTTTTAATTCTTAGTTATCCTTTAAGTTTGATTTGGAATCCCTAAAGCAGTTTCGGTCCATTTAAATAATATGGAGTTTGTCAAATTTTCTCCAAGAACTGCTTGGGTTAGCTTCTTGGCATATACAATTGTAGATGGGTAGAAAAATAAAAAAACCGCCTCACAACATTAGCTGTGAGGCGGCCTTTTGGTTCTATCATTTGATGAATTGATTACTTATAGCGGGCCATAAAGTGATCGGCACTTGGGATATGTCGGTGATGGTGCATACCTACGACCGTACCATTTTTGAGAATTACCAGCCCGGGGTTTGCGCGGATAATGGTTTTGAGTAATTTTTCATCTCCGCGGTAGAATGGGTAATCTGCTTTAATTTGCTCTTTTACTTCAAGGCCTTTATCCCCATCAGCGATAGTGGTTACCGCATACACCTTCCACTTGGCGTCGGAGGCAGCTTTAGCGATGGGGTTTACTTGGTTTTTAAACAAATTGAGGTAGTTGGGTTCTGGGACGAACACCTCTTTTTCGAGGTTTTTGGTCAGGATTTCACCAACTGTACGGTTAATTTGGATAGAATCTGGTGTTACTTGTAAGGTGTCAGTTATCCAGAGGGTATCACGTACGGTATAGCTTTTTTTCTGCATTTCACCTTCTAAGTGGTAGGCAACGATCATCAGGCTATAACCCTCTTCATTGAGCAGCTCTTCGCCCACTTCATTGTTTTCGGCATCTTCTATAGCAAAATCGCTCACTTTTGTTTCGGTAACAGGAATTTTTTGACCATCCCGTTCGATGAATGGGTCTGTTTTAATTTGGTCTTTCACTTTCCAGCCCTGGTCTTTGGGGTAGGTTTTGTAGTAAGTAATTTTCTCTGGATCTGGTTCCATGAACGTTACTACTTCTCCGGTATTGGTATTTTCCAGTACCCATCCAATTACCTGGACATTGCTTCTTGCTTCGGCTTCGGTTTCCTTCATTTCACGGATATTATTTCCTATTTTGAATGGACGGAAGTCAACGACTGGTAGGTTGAGGTAGGTGTTTTGAATACAAAAGGCCAAGGTTGCGGCGGTGGTAAGGCCAACTGCCCATCCATTCTTGGGAGTAAACAATTCATGCATCCACTTGGAGCGGAGCAGGAAAAGGATGGCTGGCACCATTAAAGCAACATCTTTGAAGAACGAGATTCTAGGATCCAATTTGATAAAGTCACCAAAGCAGCCGCAGTCTGTTACGCGCATTTGTGTTTTTACATAAGGACCCCATTTAGCGAAATCGAAAAAGTTCGCTTCGGAGGGGACAAATCCAGTGAGATAGGTAAATCCAGTGAGCAGCGTAAAGAACACAACAATTAGGAAAAACAACCAAGCGGTCAGTTTATTTTTCCAACCAAGCATTAGCATGGCACCAAGGACAATTTCGAGGGTCACCATAAAAATGGAGAAGCCGGTGCTTTGCTCGGAAAGCGCGGGGAACAATGGAGCGAGTCCATTCCAAAAGTTGTTAAGCCCAGCGAAGGTGCTTTCAAACTGAACAAAATAGTCTTCCATTTTGTAGGCAGTACCGATGGGGTCTACGGCCTTAACCAGTCCAGAGAACACAAACCAGACACCACAGAAGTACTGCAAAAAGCTCATAAAGAGGTTTTTGGCTTGGGTGCGGGTGAGGAAAGTCAATATAGCGCCAATGACGGCAAAGGAGATAAGCAGGTTGGGTAATGAAGTCATATCGTTATGCTTGCAATTTTATAAGCGCGAAAACAGCGTAGTTGATAATATCTCTGTAGTTAGCCTCAACGCCTTCGGAGACGAGGGTTGAGCCATTGTTGTCCTCAATTTGCTTGATTCGGAGGATTTTTTGGAGAATCAAGTCGGTCATAGAGCCTACACGCATCCAGCGCCAGGCTTCTCCGTAGTCGTGGTTTTTATTTTGGAGTAGCCGAATATTTTCTGCTACTTGTTGGTCGTAAAGGGAGGAAACCTGTTCAGAGGGCATCTCCAGCGGGGCGTTTTCTGGAAGTTCCAGTTGGATCAACGCTAAGATGCTGTAGTTAATCAGGCCAACGAATTCGGACTGAATTGTATCACCAATTTTTTGGGTTCCCTTTTCTTCAATGCTTCGGATGCGCATTGCCTTGATATAGAGTTGGTCAGTGATACTCTGTGGCCGGAGGATACGCCATGCGGTTCCGTAGTCTTTTGTTTTTTGGACAAAAAGGGTACGGCATTGTGTAATGACTTCCTGAAATTCCTTTAATGTTTGTTCCATTTGCCCACAAAAGTATATAAACAGGGCGTATAACAGGTATTTGCGGGATTGGTTTGGAAAAAATTAACCTTATTTGGGGAGTTTTGGCTAAACTTTTCTGCACGGTTTTTGTCTTTTTGTTGGTATGCGTCTAATACATGTCACCATAATGGGCTGTTGTTGCTGTCTAGTCTACGGGCAGGGATCGCTCTATTGTTGCATGAAATAAGCAGAAAATTATTTTTTCAATAAGAAAGCCCTTTCCCATTCGATTGATCGGGGGAGGGCTTTCTCTTTTTAAGGCCAATATGTTAAGTTCATTTTTTCTTCAGTTGGAGGAGGCGCGGGTGCTTTATTCACAGCAAGTTCCTTCTGTAGTTCGTGCCAATCAGTTTGCGGATGGGCTTTTTCACTGGTTATTTCCGGTATCGGACTGTGAGGCGGATTTATCTGTTTCTGAGCAGCAGGCTGTACTAGAGTCTGAGCTTGTACAGCTATTACGTCCTTTATCTTCGAAGTTATCTGCGTCTCCGGAGGCAGTTGCGTACTCTTTTTTTCAGCAGATTCCTACGATTTATGCTGCTTTGATGGAGGATGCGGAGGCTTTTTATCGCAATGATCCTGCAGCGGTAAGTATTGTGGAGGTACTGGCCGCTTTTCCAGGTTTTAAGGCGATTGGCATTTACAGGGTGGCTCATCAATTACATCTACAGGGAGTGCCACTACTTCCGAGACTCTTGTCGGAGTATGTACATGGGCAGACAGGGATTGATATTCATCCATCGGCGACTATTGGGCGTTCGTTTTTTATTGATCATGGGACGGGCGTGGTGATTGGGGCTACGACGATAATCGGGAATGAGGTTCGAATCTATCAAGGGGTTACCTTGGGTGCGCTACAGGTGGATAAGTCTCTAGCTACTACCAAGCGGCATCCGACGATTGAGGATAATTGTGTGATTTATGCGAATAGCACCATTTTGGGAGGAAGCACGATTATTGGTCATGATTCAGTGATTGGAGGTAATACTTGGCTAACGTCAAGCGTGGCGCCCTATTCGGTGGTAGTTCATCAACCACGCATTTCGGTTCGGTCGAAGCCATTTGAGGAGCCGATCAACTTTGTTATTTAGGAACCTTTTTTTCAAACAACTATCTAAATTTTTTTCAAAATGAGAGCGAATACTATTCTAGACACGATTGGGAATACTCCTCATGTTCGGGTCAACCGACTTTTTGGGTCAGATATGGAGGTTTGGCTAAAGCTGGAGCGTGCTAATCCTGGTGGAAGCATCAAGGATCGAATCGCTTTGGCCATGGTGGAGGATGCAGAGAAGCGCGGGGAACTTCGAGCAGGGACGGTTATTATCGAACCGACTTCAGGGAATACGGGGATTGGATTGGCGATGGTAGCTGCTGTAAAGGGTTATAGGTTGATTTTGGTGATGCCGGAGAGTATGTCGGTGGAGCGCAGGCGATTAATGGCCGTTTATGGTGCTCACTTTGAGCTGACCCCCCGGGAGAAAGGAATGAAGGGGGCGATTGAGCGAGCGAAAGAACTTGCGGCGCAATTACCTCAGGCATGGATGCCCCAGCAGTTTGACAATCCCTCCAACCCCAACATACATGCAAGCGTAACGGCTCAGGAGATTTTATCGGATTTTCCGGAGGGTTTGGATGTGCTTGTGACGGGGGTAGGCACTGGAGGGCATATTACGGGGGTTGGGACGGTTTTGAAGGCGAAATTTCCCGCTCTCAAAGTGTACGCAGTGGAGCCTGCTTTAAGTCCGGTATTGAGTGGAGGCGCTCCTGCTCCACATCCTATTCAAGGGATTGGAGCTGGCTTTATCCCCACCAACCTGGATCAGCGTTTATTGGATGGGGTAGTGACGATCTCCAAAGAAGAGGCATTTGAGTTTGCTAGGCGGGCCGCTTTGGAGGAAGGTATATTCGGTGGTATTTCGTCTGGGGGGACATTGGCAGCCATTGCACGGTTGTTACCCTCCATCCCTTCGGGTTCCCGTGTTTTGGGGTTTAATTATGATACAGGGGAGCGGTATTTATCCATAGAGGGACTGTATGAAATGAGTGATAGTATGGGGGGTGATTTGGTATCTCGCTAAGATTTTGGGATTTTATGAATCTGCGCGTTGGTGTTTTTGGGCTATTAAAGAGTGTTATTAACAGTTCTTTAATGGATTGTCTTCAAAATTTTTTTGTAAACCAGACGTTAATTTCCTGCTGAGCAAAAAGAAAAGCGTAATTTTGCCTGTAATTCCAAAATAATATCATATTTATCTAAACACAAAAAAAGAATAACATGATCAAGAAACTTCTCTTTCCTGCGCTGGTCGGCGCTATGACAATGTTTGCTGCTTGTGAATCGGATCCATGCGCTGATTTAGAGGGCAAGTGCGGTAGCGGTAGCTGTTTTGAAGGCACTTGTGTGTGCGATCAAGGCTACGAGGCAGATGCTGCTGGCGTTTGTAACGTAGAGTGGTCTGCTAAGTTTGTCGGTGAGTATATCGGTCGTGATACTTCTGTATCTGACAATCCAGACTTCAGCGGTATTTTCGAACTTCCTCCAACCGATCCTTGCGAAATTCGTCGCGTTTCTGAATCTCAGGTTTCTATCATTAACTTGGGTTATTTTGGTGCTCAGTTTACAGCAAATGTTAGTAAATTGAATGCTAGCGATGAGTCTGCATTATTGATTGAGTTTGTGGATGTATTGGACAATAACAATGACAAGTGGAGTGGATCTTTACGATATGATCCAGTGACTAAAAAGTTGTCCGGTACATACCGTTTGATCGATTACAAAGATGCTTCTGGTGGTTTTTGGACCGTTGATTCTAAATTTGTTTACACAAAGAACAACTAATTGTTGCTGCATTTTTGATGTAGTATAAAATAAATAAATGTATTCTATACGTTGATAAAATGGGCTGCTCCTGCAAATGGGGTGGCCCATTTTATTCCGGTTGGTTGGATTGGCCGGACTTACAAAAACAGTTGATATGACACCTGATGTTTTTATTGTGGATGGGCGAAGGAGCCCAATAGGAAATTTTGGCGGATCATTATCTGCAGTGCGGGCGGATGATCTTGCGGCTGGGGTAATTGCGGCATTGGTAAGTCGCTTTCCACAAATTCCGATGGACGCTTATGATGACGTGCTTTTGGGTTGCGCCAATCAGGCGGGGGATGATAACCGCAATGTAGCACGAATGTCAGGACTATTAGCGGGTTTACCGGTTACGGTGCCTGGCGAAACGGTTAATCGGTTATGTGCTTCTGGTATGTCGGCCATTGTGCAGGCCCGTAGAGCCATAATGGCTGGGGAGGGCTCTCTATTTATTGCTGGAGGGGTTGAGAATATGACTCGTGGTCCATGGGTGATATCTAAGACATCCCAAGCGTTCGGCACGGATGCAAAAATGTATGACAGCAGTTTTGGCTGGCGATTTATTAATCCAAAGATGCATGCGCTTTATGGGACGGATGCAATGGGAGAGACAGCGGAGAATTTGGCAGATCAATATGGGATAACCAGGGTAGACCAGGATCAATTTGCTATGTGGTCTCAGCAAAAAGCGGCAGTTGCAGCTGCCTCTGGACGTTTAGCAGTTGAAATTGCGCCGGTACCGGTACCGCAGCGGAAGGGGGAGCCGCTTTATTTTTCGGCTGACGAGTTTGTAAAGCCTGCCACAACTTTGGAGGGCTTGGGTAAATTGCGCCCTGCTTTTCGGAAGGAGGGAGGCACGGTTACGGCTGGGAATGCTTCCGGTTTAAACGATGGAGCAGCAGCGGTTTTAGTAGCTTCTGCGGATGCTGTGAAACAATATGAATTGAAGCCTTTAGCGCGCATTATTAGTAGTGGTGTGACCGGGGTAGAGCCCAAAATAATGGGGATTGGCCCTGTCACTGCTTCACAGCTTGCATTGAAGCGGGCTGGATTAACGTTGTCGGAGATGGATCTTATAGAGGTTAATGAAGCTTTTGCAGCACAAGTATTGGCTTGTACCCGTGCGCTAGGGCTCACTGATGATGATGCGAGGATTAATCCGAATGGTGGGGCAATTGCCCTTGGACATCCTTTGGGCATGACAGGAGCGCGCATCTTATATTCTGCGGCGCTTGAGTTACATCAGCGCAATCTTCGCTATGCATTGGTAACCATGTGTGTTGGGGTAGGGCAGGGGTATGCTGTCGTATTGGAGCGAGCTTAGTACTAGTTAAGGATTTCATAATTCGCTACTAGGTTGAGCCATTTTTTGAATTCAAACGTTTTAGCAACGTATTTACAAATCAGATAAACATGAAAAAAGGACTATTTCTTATGCTGGCAATGGGCTTATTGGCTCATACAGCGCAGGCGCAGTTTAAGGATGCGCTGAACAAGGCTAAAAATGCAGTTCAGGCGGTAACAGATGGAGATTTGACGCAGGATGAAATTGGGAGTGGGTTGAAAGAGGCCTTGAATATTGGGGTAAGTGAGGCTTCCAGTTTCCTGTCTGCAAAGGACGGGTACTTTAAAAGTCCTTATAAGATCTTGATGCCCGAGGAGGCTCAGAAGGTGGCTAATAAACTTAAAGCTGTTCCCGGATTTGCCAATGTAGAAGCGGATTTGACAGAGCGGATGAATCGGGCAGCTGAGGATGCTGCCACCAAGGCAAAGCCTATTTTTTTGGCGGCCATCAAGCAAATGACGTTTCAAGATGCAATGAAAATTCTTTCGGGCAATCCTGATGCTGCCACTCGTTACCTAGAGAAAACTACCTATCAGGCCTTGTATGCAGAGTTCAAACCAATTATTCAAGCTTCTTTAGATAAAGTGAATGCTCGGACGTATTGGAGAGAAGCGGTGGGAGCCTATAATAAGCTTCCGCTGGTTACCAAGACCAATCCCGAATTAGATGACCACGTCACCAAGATGGCCTTGGTGGGACTTTTTGGCTTGGTTGAAGAAAAAGAGAAAGGGATCCGTTCAAATGTAAGTTTACGGAACAGTGAGTTGTTAAGGAAGGTATTTGCCAAGCAGGATAAAAAATAAGATTATAGTTGCTTAGCTAGTTAAAAAGCGGCCCTCAGGATCAACTTGGGGGCCGCTTTTTGCTATTATGGTGTACTCTCCTTGTACTATTTTAGGAAGCGATCCGCTATTTCCAATGGTTCCAGGTTATTGAGTTTAACGCTCCATGTTATTCTGTTGAAATAGTTTCCGTTGCTGGTTTGTTTGTATAGTGTTTCCAGGTTGGAAGAGTTGATTAAAGGTAAGTGTACGTTTAGGTTGCCCTTTAAGAATGCGAGGGTAAGGCCACTGCTCCAAAACCAATTAGAGGCGGTATTTGTGTTCGTCAGGAATCCAAGATCTGCAAAGCCGGCATCGTAGTAGGGCTTAATGGGCAGGCCTGGAATTTTAAACGGCAAATCTGCCGATAGATTGACTGCAAAGAGAAGGTTGTTGCTGTGGCCGACATTGCCGCTAGCGCTGTAGGGAAGTCCAAAAGCGTATTTGAATCCTCCTTCTGCTAAGTTAACCTGCCGTCCACCCAGGCCAGACAATTCATTGCGGCCGATAAAAATTGCATCGTATTTATAGTCAGAGTATCCGTTTTGTGCCAGTGAGAGCGCAGCTCTTGTACTTTGTTGGCTAGCAGAAAATCCAACTAATTCACTATTTCGTTGCGTATTTTGTAGGAAATAGCCTCCAAACAGTCGAAGCTGTAGGCTTCTCTTTGATTGGTAGAAAAAGGCTTGCTTCCACTCTGCAGATAACCGCACATAGCGTTGGTGGCTGGCCTCTTGGTGCCAGTTTTGGCCTTCTAGTGCAAAGGTGAAGTCGAAAGGGTTGGGGAGCGCCAGATTGCTAAGTTGGTACTGGGTTTCCCAAATATTACTGGTGAATGTTTCTTGTAAAATACCTTTGGCGTCTATTCCGGCCTCTTGACCAATATGGTTCCAGCGCAATAGCGCGGATTGGCGAAGGGCGGTATTAGAAGACCTTAATTCTGTTTTAAGCCATGGGCTGATTCGGTAGAACCGGTCTCCGAACTGATCATTAGGTGATACGCGGTGGTCATCTGAGAAAGAGCGGGCATTTAAGCCGATGGTTATCCTTTTAATTTGTCCTTTTGAAGGGATGATTCGGTATCGGAGGTCAGCGCCGCCTACCCAATTTTTTGAATTAAAAGCAAAGCCAGGAGCCAAGTAGTATTGGAGGCGTTGGCCGGGTAATATTGGATTATAGAGTAGTGTTCCTAGCATAAATCCGTCGTACTGGTTGCCACCAATCCAGGGCAAAATGCCTAGGGTTTTTTTCTGTTGGTTTTCGACTGGGGCGACCAATTTAACCTCAAGTGGTTCGCTTTTTTTGAAGGCACCATTTGTTTTGAGGTGGTTATTATGGTGGTGGAGGTCAAGTGCCAAATGTTGGCGATTCAGTTCGAAGGCATCCGCGTCGACTGTTGGGAATAGGAAAGTGGATTGGTTTTCGGTTGGGGAGAACCAGCGGGTAGTTACCTCTTTACCATTTTTTAGTGCTGTGATGCTGAATGGGGCGGTTAGCTTTCCGCGTTGGCGAACGGTTATATGATAGCTCTTATCCTCATTTTGAGTGGCACGAACGATTGCAGGGTCTGCATTTTGCCGAGTCGTCATGGTTTTCATAAACCAGTCTGCTTCGATTCCATTCGCTTTTAGGGCTTGTTCAAAGTCGATGGGGTAAGGATGTTTGAACCTCCATTTTTGAAAATAATTTTTCATGGCGGCATCAAATTGGTTTGTGCCGACGGCGTTTTCGAGCCAGCGTAAGCAGTGGGCTGTTTTCATGTACACTTGAAGGCCGTAGGCAGCGTTGGTCATCTGGTCGGAATTCAGGTCTGGAGGGGTGTTTTCGCCGATGCGGGCGAGTAGCAGAATGCCAGTCTCCATGAGGTCTCCGTGCTTTTGGGGGTCATAAAGTGTTTTAGGAAGGCTGATACTCCGATTTGCATCCCCGTAATAGGTTCGGAGGTATCGTTGTTCGTAGTAGGAGTTGAGGCCTTCGTCCATCCAGGGGTGGTCGCGTTCATTGGAGGCAAGGATACCATAGAACCAGTTGTGACCCACCTCATGTGTTATAACCTGGTCGAGGCTATAGTCGGAGTCTGTGTTTCCTATCACTGTCACCATTGGGTATTCCATTCCTCCTCCAGCACTTAGGGCGGAGTGTACTGCGGTAGCTTGGGGCCAAGGGTAGTCTCCAACGTGTTCGGAGTAGAATTCGATGGCTCTTTTGACGTAGAATGCGCCTTTTTTCCAGTGTTTTACATCACTTTGGGTGAACATTGCCCAGCATTCGACGGTTTTGCCGGAGGCTAGACGTGCGGTGTCCTTGACTACCAGGAATCGTTTATCGGCGAACCAGGCGAAGTCATGTACATTTTCGGCATGGTAGTGGAGTGTTTTGAACGTCGTAGAGGAGACTGGGAAGGGGTCCTCGGTGGTTTTTTTTCGTTTATTTATTGTTTGTTTGGGTTGGTTTTCGAGGTCTTGGAGTTTTTTTTGTGTTTCAATTGTTTTCGTAGTTAGGAACTCCTGTTCGGTGCTGGTCATTAAAGAGCCGGTGGCACCTACTACATAATTTTCTGGCAGGGTTATTTTTACATCGAAGTTGCCGAATTCGGAGAAGAACTCACCTTGATTGAGGTAGGGCATTGGGTGCCAACCGTATTGGTCAAAAACAGCTGGTTTTGGGAACCATTGTGTCATTTGGTAAGAAGTTTCAACATGTCCCAGTCTGGAAAAGGAGGCTGGGATTTGCACCATAAATGGTGTTTGGATTTGGATGGTCTGACCTGTTTTGAGCGGTTGGGACAATTTGATCCGTGCTATATCGGGGTGCTTGGGGTCATAGTGCCAGCTTGCTTTTGTACCATTTACGGAGAAGTCGAGCATTTTACACTCTCCACGATCGGATTTAGGGGAGAAGTAGAATTTTTCGGATCCTTGGCGAAGTGTTTGATGGCAGTAGGCGGTATGGGTATTTTTGAAAGCGTTTGGCCAGATGTGCATCCAGATTTCGGACAATTCTTGCGGTGCGTTGTTGGTGTAATCGATGGTTATATCGCCATTGACTTGATGGTTTTTATCATCCAGGGTTACGTTAATGGTGTAATTAACTTTTTGTTGGAAGTAGCCACCTTGGGCGATGGATGGCAGGTTGGCCATCACTAGAGCGAGGATTGCCGTTGTTTTGGTAAAAAGCTGCATACGAGTTGACAAGTGTTGTGTTACTTGATGAAGTGAAAGTTGAGCAAACGAATAACTACTGAGCAGGGATATAGGCAAGCATGTTGTGTTCGTTGCATTGATAGCATAAATGTACAGCTAAGGGTAGAATTACCTGTTTTCTATAGATATAGGAGGCCTAAGGGGCTGTTAACGGTTGTTTTTATTCGAAAAACGGAATTTGGCACACTATTGAGGTTACATTTGCAAAAAATGAGTTCATGGATGCAGTTTTGTTTTACGATTCGCTGGATAGTCTGCTTATTCTTTGTTTGTTTGCCTTTTTAGCGGGTTTTATTGATAGTGTAGTGGGTGGAGGTGGTTTGGTGCAGATTCCGGCTTTTTTTGTTCTTTTTCCGCATTTAAGTGTACCAAATATTATTGGTACCAATCGGTTAGCTTCTGCTGTAGGAACTTCTGTAGCAGCGTTTAACTACCTTCGATCGGTCCGGTTACCATGGACTACTGTGATGTATGCGGCAATTTCAGCGGCAGTTTGTTCGTATTCGGGAGCTTTAGTACAGAGTCAGATTCCGACATGGGTCATGAAGCCGGTTATTTTTATTTTGATAATATTAATTGCGGTTTATACGTATACCAACAAACAGTTTGGAGACAAGGAGCAGTTGAAATATGGTATTGGAATGGAGCCTTGGGCTGGGGCTGCGATTGGTGGGGTCTTGGGTTTGTATAACGGATTGATTGGTCCGGGTACTGGTAGTTTGTTGGTTTTTGGTTTTGTGAGTGTGTTGGGCTACAGCTTTTTACGTGCTTCTGCGATTTCGAAGATCGTAAATGTGGTTGCGGACGCTTCTTCTTTGGTGTTTTTCATTTCGAGTGGATATGTTTTATACCATTTAGCTATACCGATGATGGTCTGTAATGTGGCAGGTTCTTATGTAGGCAGTCGGATGGCTGTTTTAAGGGGGAACACGTTTATTCGGGGACTTTTTTTATTGGTAATTTTTGGGGTTTTGGTTCGTTTTGCTTGGGATATTTACGGGATGATGGGCGAATTATCTTATTTCAATAAGTGATTTGGCTCGATTGGTTGCCTCTTGCAAGTCTTGAGCATTTTTTTCGATAGCCGTTTTTTGTTGGTTTAGGTAGCTTATAGCTTCCTCTTTGGATACTGATTCTGTTGGTGCTTTATAGTTTTTCATCCATTCCATCATATCGGACTCTGCCTGTTTAGCGAACAGGATGGTTTGCTGTATAGTGTCGAATCGTGCGGAGGTAGAATCGATTTCGGCGAGCTCTTTTTTTAGGTCTCGGACGAGTGCGTTCATTGGCCCCATCAGCTTCATTGCTTCGTCGTGGATATATTCGGTTTCAGTTTGCAGAGCGGTGACTTCTTTACGGTCGTTGCATGCCAGCAGGAGGCTGGTGAGTAGAAGGGTGGAGATGAGTTTTAGGTACATAGAATTGGAAAATAATGGTTAGCATTCTACAACATTGACGGGGATGTTGAGCGCCAGGCCGCCGTCAGAAGTTTCTTTGTATTTGGAGTTCATGTCTTCGGCTGTTTCTTTCATCGTTTTGATGACGGCATCCAGGCTTACTTTTGCTTTAGTAGGATCGCTTTCTAGTGCGATTTGAGCGGCGGTAATGGCCTTAATGGCTCCCATGGTATTCCTTTCGATGCAGGGGATTTGGACCAGGCCGCCGATGGGGTCGCAGGTAAGGCCGAGGTGGTGCTCCATGGCGATTTCAGCTGCCATGATGGCTTGATCGGGAGATCCGCCCAGACATTCGGTTAATCCGGCGGCTGCCATGGCGGAGGAGACTCCTATTTCGGCTTGACATCCGCCCATGGCAGCGGATATAGTTGCACCCTTTTTAAAGATGCTCCCCATTTCAGCTGCGGTGAGTAGGAATCGAACAATATCTTCTTCGTTAAAATTATCACTAAAGCACACATGGTACATTAAGACAGCGGGGATTACTCCGGCAGCTCCGTTGGTGGGAGCGGTGACTACTCGGCTGAAGGCGGCATTTTCTTCATTAACGGCGAGTGCGAAGCAGCTTACCCATTTGAGGGTTTCTTGAAAAGTGTGTCCTCCTCGGCAAATTTGTCGGATCCATTCATCTGCATTGTTGTAAACGCGGCCTTTGATCAAGGTTTGGGCGAGGGGTTTAGCTCGTCTGATGACGTTCAATCCTCCGGGCAGTATACCTTCTGTATGGCATCCATTGTAGATACATTGTTTCATTACCTCCCAGATATGAAGTAAGTCTGCCTTAATGTGGTTGGAGGACCGCCAAGTGAGTTCATTTTCCCAGACGACTGCCGAAATTGGTTTTTGGGTAAGTTGGCACCAACGTTCAAGGTCTTTTCCATGATCGATGGGGTAGGGAAGTGTTACATCTGAAGTGGCGTTTTCTTCCCCTTCTTTAACTACGAATCCTCCTCCGACGCTGAAGTACGTTTGGCTGAGTCCTTCATCCTGATCATAAAACGCGGTGAAGGTTAGCCCATTTGCGTGGTAGGGTAGGCTTTGATCTAAATGAAAGACAATATCTAATTCAGGATTGAATTGAATTGTTTTTTTGCCGCCGAGCTGGATATTTTTTGATTGGTTAATTTGATCGATGGTTGGCTGAACTTTTTCAACAGGGATGGTAACGGGGTCGTCGCCGTTTAATCCCAGGAGGACAGCCAAGTCTGTGCCGTGTCCTTTTCCTGTTTTTGCGAGGGAGCCATAGAGGTCGACACGAATGGCGGCCACTCGATCTAGTTGGATCTCTCTGGTAAAGCGTTGAGCGGCTCGCCAAGGTCCCATGGTATGGGAGCTAGAGGGACCGATACCAATTTTAAAAATATCGAAGACACTGATGCGATTCATGCAGGGTGGTGGTGGGTTTTATTTGTACACATTAACTAAGGCTTCTTTTAGGGTTGGATACTCGAAATGAAATCCTGCTGAAAGTAGTTTATTAGCACTCACTCGATTGCTATTAAGGACCACTGCAGCCATTTCCCCCATTAGAAGTTGGAGGGCGAAAGAGGGGGCTGGGACGGGAACCGCCCATTTTTTCATTGCGAATGCGGTGGTTTTTACAAACTCAAGGTTTCGGACGGGGTTAGGCGCTACTGCATTGTAGATACCTTTGATGTCAGGATTTTGTACTGCCCAGATTAGCAGGCTGCACAAATCGTCATTATGAATCCAAGAGTACCAAGCTTTGCCATCGCCGAAATAGGCGGCTAAACCGAAGTGGATGGGCTTGCTTATTTCTGCTAATGCGCCTCCGTTTTTATCCAAGACAATCCCAATTCGGAACAGTCCGGTTCGGATACCTTCTTGTTCGATATCCATTGCAGCTTTTTCCCACTGGTCGCAGCAATCTACCATAAAAGGCCTATTAGGCTGTTGGTCAATTGGTTGGTTTTCGGTTTGGATCTCCTCTCCTGAGTTCCCATAAATTCCTATCGCAGACGCGGACAGGTAGACGGAGGGTTTAGATCCTGTTTTGACGAACGTTTGGTGAAGGAGGTTAGTGCTTTGTACCCTGCTGTCGATGAGTAATTTTTTTCGGGCTGTTGTCCACCTGGCATCTGCGATGCCAGCGCCCGCTAAGTTAATGACAGCATCGGCACCGAATACGGCCTGCTCATCGATAGTGCCTTTTGCAGGATCCCAAGCAAACTGGTTCTTGCCTTTTGGCGATCTGGTGAGCAGGCGGACGGTTTTCCCTTGTTGTTCAAGCAGTTCTGTGAGTCTTCGGCCGACCAGGCCTGTTCCTCCCGCGATAAGAATTGTAGATATCATTCTTATAGAACGCTTTAGTTTGCTTGCTGTTTAAAAAGTAACCTCCATTACTTTTGATTCAGCGCCTCTTTTTACTTTTACTTTTACAGTATCCCCTTTTTTATGGGCTGCTAGGGCTTTCATATACGCCTGCATATCGGTGATTTGGAATTCACCGAGTTCTAGGATAATATCCCCTTGTTGGAGTCCTGCTTTTGAAGCTGGTTTACCTTCGGTGACTCCATCCACTTTTACACCTAGATCGCTGAAGGTGTAGTCAGGCATGATTCCCATGGTGACCTTAAATCGTGGAGTATCTGACTCTTTTGATTTGGTGGCTTGAAAGGTGAGTTTAGGTTCTTTATCAAGGACTTCAATGATTGACTTTACTAGAGTAATTACCTCTTTTAGGCCTGCATAGTTGACCTTGTCGGCATCGTCAGAGGGTTTATGGTAGTCGGAGTGTTGGCCAGTGAAAGCGAATAAGACTGGGATGTTTTTGAGATAGAAGGAGGTGTGGTCGCTAGGGCCGATTCCTGCGCTATCTTTTTTAATTCCAATAGTTGTTTGAAGGCCATCGATGGCAGGGACAAAAGAGGGAGATGTTCCTACGCCGCCAATTACTAGTCTCTTTTCTTCATTTAGTCGGCCAATCATATCCATATTAATCATAAAGCTGACTTTTTCAAGGTCGATGGTTGGATTTTCGGTATATTTCTTAGATCCGACGAGGCCTAATTCTTCACCTGAGAAGCAGATGAAGAGAAAGTTATGTTGTTCATTTACGCCATTATTTGCGAAGTAATTAGCCATTTCGATCACTCCTGCAGTTCCGGATGCATTATCGTCTGCGCCGTTGTGAATTTTTCCAACTGGGTTGGCATCGAGTGAGTTGTGGTCATGTCCTAGTCCGAGGTGATCGTAGTGGGCACCAATTACGATGGTATAAGGAGCTCCGTTATCTAGGTATCCTACTACATTCCGGCATTCTAGTTTGGGGCCATCCTGCATCATTCCGTGTGGGTCGGATGATTTTTTATGGGTGAAGGTATGTTCCCAGCCATTATTGCCTTTTGGGCTAAGTCCTGCTTTTTTGAATTGTTTTGCGATGTATTTTGCTGCCTTTGCTTCTTCTGGAGTTCCGGTTCCTCTACCCTTAAGTTTGTCGGAAGCGAGGTAGTAAACATGTTTATTCAGGTTTTTTTCGGATATTTCAAGTGATTGCGCTTGAGATAAAATGGGGAATGCTATTGCGAATAGTGCAATTTTTAAGCTATTTTTCATAGAAAAGGGTTAATGATCAATAATTAGACATTATTTATTTAAGTTGTACCTTCAGGAGTGTTGCCAATTGTTCGAAGGTAATTCGCCAATCTTCGTTAGCAAAGTTCCAGAGTCCTTTTCTGTATCCTTTAGTGAACAGGTAAAAGACATTTTGCGAGCGCCAGATATCAGGTTGAAGGTTGGTGTGTTGTTGGATGGTGGATATAACTTCTATGAGCCATTTTACTCGGGGGAGTGAAGTTGGTTCGAAGCTTAGTTTCGAGATTTCGGAGTAGATTCTGGTGCTGATTGCATGTTGAACAGCATCTTGGTCTGTTAGTTTAATTTCCCATCTTTTTATATCCTGGGCGATTCGTTTAAGTCGTCTAGGGTCTAGGGTTTCTTGTGATTGAAAGAATTGAAGTAAGTCACTATTGAGCACATAAGCAGCGACGTTGCGCCAAGTATCTGGGACAGGCAGTCCTTCCTCTTCGAGCCCGGTGATAAGTTGGTAGTTATCCTTGTATACATCTTTAAAGCCTGCATCGGCTACGGTCATACTTGCGTCGGTTATTTCCCGAATAATTTTTATTTTTTCATCTTTGAAAAGGCTGGAGAGGGTAAACTTTTCAGGTCCAAAGTATTTTTGGAGTGCACTGATGGTTTCTCCCAGGCTTGCTTTTCTGAAATACCGTGCGGTCAAGTCCCACATTTGATCAAAGGTGGAGGCATTCATGGTTTCGCTGATGCTTCCAATGATATGTTGCTGGCCAAGGTAAAGGACAGCGAAGGAAAAGGTTCGTTCATAGCCAGTCAATTTTGACCGGATTTGTAGTCTTCCACCTGCCAAGCTTGGAGTTCCTGCTTCAATTTTCTCAAAGAATAGGACAGTATTAGTGTAGTTAAACAGGTTCAGTTTTTCTGGATGTTCTTCAAAAAGGGAGGCTACAGCGAAGTGCATAGCGACTCGCTCTAAGGTTACCCTGGAGGGGACCACTTGTTGAAGGTAGCTTTCCACCCCATTGGTGAATACATTGCTAGGGGCTTCTGCTAGTAGTTGTTCGAACGATTCATGGAGTTTAACACCACAGATATCTTGGGCGTAATCCATTGCTCGGAGCGCGTATTGGAGGATTTGGTTGGTTTCTATACCGGATATTTCATCGAAGAACCATCCGCAGCTGGTGTACATGAGTAGGGCATGGCGTTGCATTTCAAGCAAACGAAGTACATGCGTTCGTTCTTCTTCACTCAGGCTTCTTCGAGCATGCTGGTCGATAAAAGCGCGGATACTAGATTCGTTGTGCTGATTGAGAACGACTTTTATATAGTCATTCCTAGCGGCCCAAGGGTCTCTTAGGAGTCTCGCTGATTCTTTTTCGTAGATTGGGATTAGTTTATCTCGGAGGTTATCGAGGGCATTTCGGAGCGGTTTTCTCCATTTTTGGTGCCACCCTGCTCTTCCTGAGTTGCATCCACAGTCATTTTTCCACCGCTCTACACCATGGACACAGCTCCAGGAGGAGTTTTCGTGGATGGCGACTTCCCAAGTGGGAGGGAAACGATGAAGAAATTCAGCGTAATTAGTAAGTATGGCGAGTTCTTTATCTTCAATATGATTTAAGGCATCAGCCAGGGCCATTTCGCCAAATCGGTGGTGGTGGCCATAACTTTCCCCGTCGGTAGCGATGTGTGCGAGTTGGGGTTCTGAGCTTTCACGATCAAGGATTGAAAGAATTCTCTCGGCGAAGTTTTTACCATTATTGAGCAATCGCTCGAAGGCCACGGCTTGAGAAACGCCTCCATGGTAAAAAAAGATAGCTATTTTTCGACCACTGGGCAAATGACACCAGTAGGGGCGTCTGGTATCAATGGATTCTGCGGAAACCGGTATCCAATCTTCAGCTCCTATCTTTTTTACTGCTTCTGCTTGTCGTGGGGCCAGGATAGTGAATTGGATATCGTTCGCTGCCAGAACTTCCAAGGTTTCGGTATCGACCGCTGTTTCTGCTAGCCACATTCCTTCTGGCGCCCGTTTGAAGCGGTGTTGGAAATCTTGAATTCCCCAGATGACCTGAGTTACCTTGTCTCGGTAGCTAGCTAATGGCATAATGAGGTGACTATAGACCTGCGCGAGCGCGGATCCATGGCCATTGAACCGGATACTGCTTTTCTGATCGGCGGCCAGGAGTAATGCGTATGCCTCCGGGTCGTTTTCCTGCATCCAGGACAACAAGGTTGGGCCAAAGTTGAAAGAAATCCGATTGTAATTATTTCGGATTTTACTAATGGCGCCTGTATTGTCCAGGATACGGGCAGCAGCGTTGGGTGCGTAGCATTCGAAATTGATGCGTGCGTTCCAATCATGCCAAGGGTGGGCACTTTCTTGTTCTTCTACAGCCTCCAGCCAAGCATTTTCTCTTGGGGGCTGGTAAAAGTGCCCGTGGATACAAACAAATCTATTTTTTAAAACTTTCAATTCTTCTCTTTTTTCCACGCCTAATTCAGGGATAACCCTCATTCGTTTACCAGAAAACAATGTAAAGTGCTGCAAGCACACCGAGAATTAGCAGGGCTCCGATTGTAAAGAAAGGGGTTGTTTTGAAAAGACTTGGATTGACTTCCAAGGCTTTTGGGTTGTTTTTACTCTTGGGATCTAGTAGGCTAATGACAACCATCATGGCGACTAACAAGAGGAAAGCCCAGCCCATTCGGTCGAGGAAAGGGATATCAGGCAAGAACGCCTTCATGCCAAATCCCAGTGGAATGGTTGCTAGGGCAGCAACTAGTGCGGCGTTTGCCGTAGCCCTTTTCCAGAAGAAGCCGAGTAGGAAAATGGCAACTACACCAGGAGAGATCAGTCCAGTGAATTCTTGAATAAACTGGAAGCCCTGTTCCAACCGTTGTAGTTGAGGTGCGACTAGTACCGCAACCACCATGGACAGGATGATTGCCCAACGTCCGATTCGGACTTGTTTTTCTTCTCCTGCGGATTGGTCGACGTATTTATTGTAGATATCTAGCGTAAAGATGGTAGCGATTGAATTGGCTTTACCGGCTAGTGATGCCACGATTGCGGCGGTAAGGGCTGCAAAAGAGAGCCCTTTTAGACCTGGGCCGAGTAAATTAAGTAGTACGGGGTAGGCCTTGTCAGGTTTTACGGTGCCGGCGCTGTCAACCATTTCAGCTTGAAACATACCTTGTTGATGTAGGACGTAGGCAGCGATACCTGGGAGTACTACAATAATAGGCATTAGCATTTTTAGGAATGCGGCAAAAAGAAGGCCATTTCGGGCGGTGGGTAAGCTGGCGCCGAGAGCACGCTGGGTGATATATTGGTTACAGCCCCAGTAGTTGAGGTTAGCCACCCACATTGCCCCAAACAAGACGGTTAATCCTGGCAGGTCTTTATAATGAGGGTTGGACTCATCAAAAATCATATGAAAGTGGGTAGGTGCCTGCTCGGTAATTTTGTTTAAACCTGCGAGCATTCCGGATGTTCCAAATTGATTTGCAACTAGTTCTAGCGCTAAGTAGGTTGTGACCAACCCCCCTAAAACGAGTACGGCTACTTGAATTACATCGGTGTAGCCGATTACCTTCATCCCGCCGAGGGTAATGACGATGGCGAATAAAGCCAAGAAAGCGGTACAATAGAAAAAGTCAAAACCTGAGATCGTGGAGACAGCGATGGCTCCCAGGTACAGGATTGAGGTTAAGTTAACAAACACATAAACCAGTAGCCAGAACACGGCCATCATGGTTGCCACCAGTTTGCTGTATCTTTTTTCAAGAAACTGGGGCATGGTATAAATTTTATTCAGGATATATCCGGGCATGAAGAAGATGGCTACGACGATGAGTGTAGCGGCGGCCATCCATTCATAGGAGGCAATAGCTAAGCCCATTGCGAACCCGGAGCCTGACATGCCGATAAATTGTTCGGCTGAGATATTGGATGCGATGAGAGAAGCTCCGATTGCCCACCAAGTGAGAGAGCCCTCTGCTAGAAAGAAGTCAGTTGCAGTGGATTCGCTGGATTTTTTACGTTTATAGATCCAGTAACCGTAGCTGGATACCACTATAAAATATAGTAAGAATACAATGTAATCTTGAGTAGACAGGCGCATACGTTCTATTTTGAAGGATAAGGAATATCCAAAATACTTTATTGGATGATCAAACGCCAAAGTTAGATGCGCCTTTGGATTAATTGGCTGTTGGAGTGTATAAAATTATTTTTTTTAAAAAACTTTTCCTGAAGATGTTGCGAATTTGAAAGAGGTGCATGTATCTTTGCCGCCCGTTTAAGGGTTTCCTGGCCGAGCGGTTAGGCACAGGTCTGCAAAACCTGCTACAGCGGTTCGAATCCGCTGGAAACCTCTAACAGAAGCGATTGATCCTTAATTGGTTCAGTCGCTTTTCTTTTTGTTCTTTGTTTTGTTGAAAGAGTAGTGTGGCACGAAAATTGCTAGTAGGAAAGTCCCTCCCCCCTATCAGTCGGTTTAATAGCTGCCTAGTCATTTATGAGATCATTTCGAGTATTGGTCGCTGACCATCACCCGCTGTTTGCGGAGGGGATTCGCACCGTATTATCTGTACCTGCCAATCAAATGTTGTTCACCGTAACGGCTATTGCCCGTACGACAGAGCAGGTAGAAGGTTATTTAGCAGAAGCGCCTACCGATTTACTGCTTTTGGATCCCAGTTTGCCGAATCACGAGCGGAAGGATTGGCTTTTGGGCATTAAGAAACGGTTCGGAGGCTTGAGGGTGCTGTTATTTTCTGAACAGAATGATCCAGTGGTTATTTCGGAGGTAATGGGAGAGGGCGCGGACGGTTATTTATTAAAAACCGCTTCAAAGGATGAGCTTCGTAGGGCAATTTCTGAGATAAGTGAAGGTCGCCAATACTTGGGCAGAGGGGTTTCATCTAGTGATACTGGAGTGAAAGCGGGTAAAAATGCGGTTGCGGACTATGAGTACCGGTTTGCTCAGCGATTTGGATTGACTAAGAGGGAGGTTGAAATAGTGCGTTACATTGGTCAGGCGATGAGTAATAAGGAGATTGCCGATAAATTGTATATAAGTGATCAAACGGTGAGTGTACATCGGAAGAACATCATGCGGAAGCTCAAAGTGAACAGCACGGCAAGTTTGGTGAAGATGGTGTATGACAACCAATTAATTATAGGCGCCAGATAAACTACCCTAAAAGGGGTATAAGCGCAACAATGCTTGGCATAATTTTGTTATACATTTATTACTTAAAAAAATTAATCTATCTATACATTGTCTGTTAAAATCTTTGAATTACCTTTGCCATCTAGTTTGTTTAATCATCGCGTTGTTTTAATGTCTAATCTAGATTGTTTAAAAACTGCACCCGCGCCTCAGGTCATGTTGCTCAATTTTAATGGGACCCAAAATGGTTCTAATTTTAGTGGATTTGATTGTTGCTCTGTGAGGGTTCTAACCCACTCCAGAGCTGTTTTCATATAAATTACATTTTTTTTATTTCCTTAACTTAACGTTTTCATTTAACTATTTAAATTTTTCTAATCTCATGAGAAAAGCGAATTCTACTCTCGCTCAGAATTTCTGGGGTTGGTTGATGGTGCTAGCGCTCACTGCGTTTGCAGGCTTTAATGCCTCTGCTCAGTGTTCCTTGACCTGCAACAACCTCGTGCAGATCTCTCTTGACGAAGATTGTTCCGTTACTTTGAACGAGGATATGATTCTAGAGGGGACCTACAACCAGTATTGCCCGAACGGCAATTTCCAGGTGCAGGCTAAGATCAACAACGTATGGGTACCAGCTTCTGGTAACTTTGTTGCTACTAGCGCACACATTGGCCAGACCATTTCTGTTCGCGTTCGCGACCTGAATTCTGGTAACATGTGCTGGGGCTACATTCTTGTAGAAGACAAACTCGTTCCTGAGATCGAGTGCGAAGACATCTACACGACATGTGCTTCTTCTAACTATTCTCCATCTTTCTTGGCGAACACATTGGGAATCAGCGAAGCTTTCCCTACTGCATCTGACAACTGCTCAGGTGTAACACGCACTTTCGTTGACACTTGGTTTGACCTTCCTTGCGGAACGGTTCCACAGGGTGACTTGAGCGGTTATGTTCGTCGCGTATGGACAGTAGCGGATGCTCAGGGTAACACCAACTCTTGCACTCAGTTCGTTTACTTGGAGCGCTCACACGTTGGTGACGTTGAGTTCCCAGAAGACGTTGAAGTTAGCTGCTCTAACCCAGTAACTTCTCCTGCTGCTACTGGTGCTCCTTACGTTACGTTCAACAACGTAGATTTCACTATCTACCCAAGTCCAGCTTTCTGCGAACTGCAGGCTACTTATGCTGACCAGATTCTTCCAGTTTGCGACGGAACGTACAAGATTCTTCGTACTTGGACGGTTTATGACTGGTGTACACCAACATCACCATTCCCTCCAAGCCAGAACCCACAGTACTACATCCAGCTGATCAAAGTTGTTGACAACGCTGGTCCAACTTGGACTTGCCCAGAAGATATGACTGTTTCTACTGATGCATACACTTGCTGTGCTACAGTTGATCTTCCAAACGTAGTAATGAACGAGAACTGCTCTCGCATTAACCGCGTGACTGCTCGCGTTGAGGTTTATGACCAGTACACTGGTGATTTGATCGCTACACATGACTTGAATGGTTCATTGTCTACTTTCCCAGGTAACAACCTTTGGGACCGTGACACAATGGCTAACTACGGTTTGACCCCATGTTTGCCAGTTGGTAACCATAAAGTTACTTATTCTGCATACGATGACTGCGGTAATTCAAACTCTTGCCAGTTTGACCTTACTGTAGAAGACCAGACTCCTCCAACAGCGGTGTGTGATGAGTTCACACAGGTTGCTTTGGGTATCGACGGAACTGCTCAAGTAAATGCTCTTACATTTGACGACGGTTCTTACGACAACTGCAGCCAGGTTTACTTCAAAGTTCGCCGCATGGACAACAGCCCATGCCAGTCTAACAATGCATTCCGCAACCAGGCTAAATTCTGCTGCTCTGACATTGGTCAGACTATCCAGGTTATCTTGCGTGTATATGATGTAGATCCAGGTGCTGGTGACGTTTCTATCGAAGCGTTGGAAGGCCACTACAATGACTGCATGATCAACGTATTGGTAGAAGACAAGATCAAGCCAGTTTGTCAAGCTCCTGCAAACGTAACTGTTTCTTGCGAAGCATTTGATGCTAGCTTGTGGGCATATGGTCAGGCAACTGCTACTGACAACTGCTCTAACCCAACTATCACTGGTACAGTAGCCTACAACCAGTTTGACAGCTTGTGCAACAAAGGCACGATCACGCGCCGTTGGACGGCTGTAGATGCAGGTGGCAATACAGCATCTTGCTCACAGCGGATTGTGGTGACGTACAACCAGAACTACTACGTGAAGTTCCCGGATGACCGTCTGATCACGACCTGTGACGGAACGGGCAACTACGGACAACCAGAGTTCTACGGAGCACAAGACTGCGAATTGATGGCGGTATCGTACACGGATGAACTGTTTACAGTAATTCCGGATGCTTGCTTCAAGATCGAGCGTACCTGGACGGTATTGAACTGGTGCCAGTACAACCCGAACGGAGCTTGCATCGAGGTTCCAAATCCGGAACCAAACGCAATTACGAACAATGCGCAGAACCGCTTGGGCGTAACAGTATCTGCTCCTGGCACAACGGTTCCTGGATGGGAACCAACGGTACGGGCCCTGACACCAGGTGCTCCAGCGACGAACTTCAGCAGCTTCTGGAACAAAGAGGCGAACTGCTACAAGTACAAGCAGATCATCAAGGTAATTGATACCCAGGATCCATCGGTAGTGACACCAAGTGCAGCAGAATACTGCGACTACAGCACGAACGATGCGAATATGTGGAATGCGATGTACTGGTACGACAACACGATCAACAGCCACGACTTGTGCGAGGGCGATGCGAACATTGAGCTGACAGCGACCGACGCTTGCTCAGGTGCAAACATCCGCTTCAAGTACCTGTTGTTCTTAGATCTGGATGGAAATGGTTCTATGGAGACCGTTGTGAACAGCAACAACGCTCCAGGTTACCCATTCCCTGTGTACAACAACGTACAGT
>JBKDAM010000167.1:0-89307 GCA_046316495.1 Chitinophagales bacterium | reverse complement strand
CAATACCATTGACGGATTAATGGGCCTCATTCTCGAACTGCGCGCATCCGCAAGAGCAAATAAAGATTGGCCCACCAGCGACAAGATTCGCGATGCCCTTACCGAAATTGGAATCGCTGTCAAAGATGGCAAGGAGGGCGCATCTTGGTCGAAAGGCTAAGTATTAATGCTTGTCTTGACTCTCAAAAGCACCGGGATAGCCCACCCCGGTGCTTTTTTATTGTTCCACTCTATAGCTGAATACCCCTTGCCGATCTCTAATAGATTCGTCTTTATTTTCCATCGCATCCTAATTAGCTCATAAACTACTTTTCATAACTATACATCAAGCTTCTGTCAACTCAATTCTACAAACAACAAAACAGGAATCCTTGATTGCTAATTTAAGGACCTTTACCACTATGAAAACACCCTCCAAACAGTTACTGCTGAAAAACCAGCACCAAAGTAATTGAGACCATTTTATTTGTAAATACCAATAGGATCAAAGATACACACATCAACTTGCTTTAATTTTTTGCCTCCATTTAACTAAATTGATCAACAGCTAGCCACAACCAAACTCCTATATGCAACTAATGTGCAACAACAAGAATGTAAGTTGTCTTCCCACCATTTTACTCTAATTCAATCCTCCTTCCTTTAAATTTAGTAAACTATTTGACGAAAATAATCGTTAATAGGTAGGAAGTACAAAGAACCACTTACCTTGTTCTGGGTAATTCATTTCTTAGAAAATAATCCAAATCCGCGGTCAAAAATTGGTTCCTGCTATGCCAAATCCATTTAACTCCTGTTCCGCCTGTAAAAGGAATTTTTTTGAGCTCCTACTGGGTTTGGCCTTTCTGTTACCCGTATCCAGCACAGCCCAAACTCCTTTTACCTGCGAAAATCAGTTTTTTTTAACACTTGGTTCAGAAGCACCCTCCTCGCTCAATGAAGTCTTGATAGATCCCCAAACGGGAAGCGTAGTCTTTAGTAGTATCAACAACAGTATTCTTTTATCCATTAATGCTGCAGGATACCGATCTACTGATAATTTTATTTACTGCATTGATCCAAGCACTAGAGCCTTAATCCGATTAGACGCCAATGGCGGACCTACCATTCTTGCTTTCTTACCACTTAGCTCAACAGTATCTTACTTCGCAGGAGACGTAACCCCAGATGGTAAATTCCTAGTTATTGTTGGCACCCAATTCTACGCAAATGGATCAGCATTAGCAACCGAAATCGTGCGAGTTGATCTAGAAACGCCTGGCTACCCGGTAACTACCGTTAATATTAACGTACTAGCACAAATTTTCGATATTGCTTTTCATCCAGAGACAGATGTGCTTTATGGATACGACTCCTTCACTCAAAGACTCGTTCGAATCGATTATATTTTCGGAGATATCACGTATCCTGTCCCTGCTTCAAATGTGCCAGTCGTAACAGGAAGCTTATTTTTCGACGCTTACGGAAACCTATTTGCCTATGGAAGCCCAACAGCCATCCAAGATCAAAACAGCTTATACAAGATCGATCCAGCTACAGGCACCTCAACCTTACTTACGCGAGGCCAAACGGCAACTTCGTCCGATGGATGCTCTTGCCCCTATACCATCGAACTAAGTAAAAGTGTCCTGCCGGAAATCACTCAACCCTGTACAGAGGTTGAGTATACCTTTACTATGGTTAACTCTTCCCGGCAAATACAATCTGGAGTACGCTTGGAAGACAATCTTCCTCCCGGCTTTACATTTGTATCTGTCTCAGCAAACCCAGTTGGTTGCACATTGCTGTCTCCTCAAGGAGGTACCTCATTTATCCTGGATGATTTCATTCTCCCACCGGGAACATCGGAAGTCAAAATAATCGTCAATACAGGAAATGTTGCTGCTGGCATCTACAAAAACCAAGCAGTATTAAAAAACTTGCCAGCCTCATTAGGTAATAGGCGATTGTCTGACAACCTAGAAACGCTTGCTATCGATGATAGTACCGCAATAACCATTTCTCGCTTTAACTTCGATACTATAGCCTTGCAAAAAACCCTTTGCTCAGGGACAACATCAATCGAATTAAATGCCGCCCAATCCATTGGACAAACACAATCCAGCGCATCCTACCAATGGAGCAACGGAGGGTTTGGACCAGTTTTAGAAGTGTCCGCCCCAGGACAATATGAGGCAACAGTGATAGCTGGATGCGATACCGCCATTGTCATTTTTCAGGTTAATTACTCTTCTATTGTCGTCGATGTGCTACAAGATGCGTTTGTGGTTGACCTTGGAGATAGTATTAAATTACAATCCGTCGCAATTAACAGTGAACCAATAACTTTCTTTCAATGGCTTGATCCACAGCCAGGCTCCATCACATGCCTAAACTGCGCTGAAACAGCAGCAAGGCCATTCAACGATTTGACTTATACCGTTTTCGCATCCAATGATCTAGGATGCTCAGACTCTGCTTCGGTCCAAATAACAGTAAATAAAAACCGATCCGTCTATTTTCCAAATGTATTTTCACCAGATTACTTCGCCGACTCTTTCAATAACTTTTTTTACGGATTTGGTGACGACTATATCGTGGTCGAATCTCTAACTATTTATTCAAGGTGGGGGGAAAAAATGTTTGAATCCAGAAACAGCAGACTGAACGACCCCTTCTCCGGATGGGATGGGTCTTTCAGAAACCAACCAGCCCTCCCAGGTGTATATGTCTGGGTAGCACAAATAGCTTTCCTCGACGGCAAAAAAGCTACCTACTATGGTGATGTCACTCTAATTCGCTAAAATAACGCTGATGGACAAACGTATAGTTGCGGCAAGCAGGCTCTTTTGCAACCAATAAATAACCAGAATTTCGTAACTCCTGAATAGATTCCTCTATTCTATTTAAATAGTTACCATCAATGTGATTGGAAGCCGTTTCATCATATTCCACACAAATAACCCTGATATCAAGTTGATCCTCTAAAATGGTTTTAAGAACGGTGTATTCAGCCCCCTCAATATCAAGCTTAAGAAGATCGACTTTAGTGTGTCCAAGTTGTTGCATCAGAGATGATAAGCGGCATACAGGCACCTCAATATACTGATCTGTCTTTTGAAGATTCACAAGAGAATGCGAAACGTGAGTTTCGTTTTTAGGCTTGTAAAATCTTAACGTGCTTTCCTCGCTCCACAATCCAATTGGATGAAAGCGTAGAAGCGAGGCAACATTAGATCGAACAATCGCATACTTACCACCCGGCGCAGTCGATAACGGCATTTCTTTACCCGCTCTTATATTTTCCTTAAGCAATGTAACGTGCTCCTTTGATCGCGGTGTCGGATCGATAATTTCTACTGTGCACCCAAACTGATCTGCGATCGCCAAATCAAAAGAAACATCTTCCCCTGCACCAACCAAATACACGGCTGACTCACTTGTTAGTAAGTTTGCAGGAATAATCCAACCACCATACTCCGTTCCTGGGCGAATTACCGGAATCATTCGATCTAATTCAATCCCAATTTTTCGCTCTGTCCATTTGTAAAACTTCGACTTTAACTTCCGTAATATTATCATGGTTTGATTCGCGCTTACATTCTTTCCGGCATTTCAATGCCTAATAATTGCATTCCAGACTTTAAAACACTACCAGTAGCCTGACTTAACTGTAGTCGGAATGATCTTGCAGCAATACTTTCTGCACCTAAGATCTTAACCTCATGCCAAAAACGATTATAAGATTTTGCAAGATTATAACAGTAGTTGGCAAGGTGGGAGGGATCATATTCAGCTGCAGCCTGCTGAACGACGTCTGGGTATTCGTGTATAGCTTTGAGAAGTTCCTTTTCACAAGGTTGTAAGTCCATATAGCCCGCAAAAGAACTCATATCAATACCCTCTGTCCTAACGCGTTGAAGCAACCCATTTGTTCGCACAAATGAATATTGTATAAATGGGCCCGTTTGGCCGTGCAAGTCAACCGACTCTTCAGGGTTAAAGATCATTTTCTTTCTAGGGTTCACTCTAAGCATAAAAAACTTAAGTGCACCTAAACCGACTCGTTTTAAAATAGTCTCCCGACCTTCTTCACTTATACCAGTAAGCTCACCTCGTTTTTCACTTTCCACCCGTGCAACTCGAATCACCTCATCCATTAAATCATCTGCATCTACTACAGTACCTTCTCTTGTCTTCATTCTACCGGTTGGAAGCTCTACTAATCCGTACGAAAGGTGATATAGCCCATTTGCATACGGTTCTCCTAAACGCTTTAACACTTCAAAAAGAACAGCAAAATGATAGTTTTGCTCGTCTGCAACTGTATATATCACACTTTCTGCACCGAAATCTTGGTAACGCTTTCGAGCAGTTCCTATATCTTGAGTAATATACACCGAAGTGCCATCTGAGCGCAATAACACTTTTTGATCATATCCAACGTCAGAAAGATCAATCCATACAGACCCATCCTCTTTCTTATAAAAAATGCCTTTTGCCAATCCCTCCTCTACCAGATCCTTGCCCAATAAATAGGTATCACTTTCATAATAAAGCTTATCAAATGAAACCCCCATCCGCTCATATGTATCCTCAAAGCCAGCATATACCCAACTGTTCATTTGCTTCCAAAGCGATAATGTAGCTTGGTCACCAGACTCCCAATTTAGAAGCATCTCACGCACTTCTGCACCAAGCACAGAGGCCGTGTTGAACCATTGGTTTTTATATTCCTTGAAAAACTCTTTTTCCCCTTGCTCGGGCTTATGCTTCTCCTCAAAAATAGCTCTTGCTACACTGGTTTGCTGCCACACTTCATACTCTTCCTTGGTCTTCTGTTCAAATAAAACATAATAATCACCAACAAAATGATCACTTTTAACCCCCTCAGATGCGGGTGTTCTACCCAGTCCATATTTTTGCCAGGCTAACATACTCTTGCAAATAGCAACTCCACGATCATTAATTATTTGGACCTTCTTTACATCATACCCCACAGCATCCAATATCTGGCTACAAGACCAACCAAGAAGACAGTTCCGAACGTGACCTAAATGCAAGGGCTTATTAGTATTAGGGGAAGAATACTCCAATAATACGGTTCGATTATTCCTAGGCTTTTTACCAAAATTAGGGTTTGACACCACCTCCCTTAAAAATACATGCCACCACTCATTGCTAATTTCTAAGTTGAGAAATCCTTTTATCACATTAAACCCAGCAATAGCTTCCACCTGATCTACCAAATAGGCCCCAAGCTCTGCGCCAACAGCGTCAGGAGCTTTTTTTGCCATTTTTACAAATGGAAATATTACTACCGTGTAATCCCCTGTAAACTCCACTGGAGTCGGATTAATCTGAACTTTTTCGGCGCTCACAGACTCTCCGTAAAGCTCCTTGACAGCATCTGTAATGGATGCTTTAATTGTTTCAAGTAAATTCATGTTCCTAATTACCTTGTGGTATTACAATTGACTTAACATTAGGGCTATTTGATGCGGGTCTCCATGACTAAAATCCAATCTATGAATCTGTGGAGAAATATTATGATCGAGACAATGTTGATATGTTTTATCGTAATACTCCAAAGCCAAAGACGCGGCTAGAGAAAAATGACCAGCGTCAAGTGCTTCTATGGCCTGCTTAAAACGAAGACCACCCAATTTGGAAGCTATCTTCTCAAATGCAATTTTTAGAGCAGGAGTATCTTCCAAAACATAATCTTTTAACAAATTATTGATCCGGTCTTCTTGAGGAATTTCAATGTGAAAAAGAGGAGACAATTTCATCTGTTTCCAAAAACCCTCTGGAATATACACCCTACCAATGCTTCGGCTTTCGTTTTCTACCCAAAGACGCCTACTTCGGTCCATAGAGGATAGATTATCCCATAAAATATTTTCAAACTGTTCGGGAGTGGGCTGAGGAAGCTCCCCAATAAACCCAAAGGCAGAGCCCTTGTGATTGGCTATAAATTCTAAGTCTAGAACTTGCTCCCCTAAATCACTTAATGCATTCAATATCCTTGTCTTTCCCACTCCAGTCTTCCCTCCAACAACATTGATTTGAAAAGCAATGGTAGACAAAGAATCAAGTATATATTGGCGATAAGCCTTATACCCACCACTTAAAACAACCACATCAAAACCGGCCTGCTGAAGCAACCAGGCTATACTTCCGCTTCGTTGACCTCCACGCCAACAGTGCACTGCGATTTCTCGATCAGGAGCTAATCTGATTGCTTTTTTTACAAAATCAGCCATTTTGGGGCCTACTATCTTGAGCCCCAAAAGAAAAGCAGATTCTTTACCAACCTGTTTATATCTAGTCCCGACTTTTGCACGCTCCTCATTTGAAAAAAGTGGGAACGAAATTGAGCCAGGAATATGCCCCTGTAAGTACTCTCCAGGTGAACGCACATCTAGGAATGGGCGATTCCGAACCTCCAATAAAAAATCCTTTACCTCCAGTTTCGTAATCCCCATAGCTAGTTAGGATGCACCATGGCAGTGTTTATACTTCTTGCCACTCCCACACGGACAAGGCTCATTGCGTCCAACCAGCGCCTGTTTAACTACTGGTTGAGACCTTGCCCCAGCACCGCCACCACCTGCAGATTGAGCAGCGCGCTGAGCAGCTTGTTGTGTCTCCGTCATTTCTTGCCCCCCACCGGATGTGCGAAGGCGATTTGCCTGTGCACGACGCATATTATTCTCAGGGCGTGATGCCGAAGGCTGTTGAGCCTCTCCATCAGGCATAACTAAAGTGCCTCGAAGTAAAAAAGAGGTAACATTGGCATTAATATGACCGATTAAGGACTCAAATAAGTTATAGGCCTCCATTTTATAAATAACCAATGGATCCTTCTGTTCGAAAGAGGCCCCTTGTACAGACTCTTTTAAATCATCCACATTTCTTAAGTGCTCCTTCCAAGCATCATCTATCAGTGCCAGTGTAGCAACTTTTTCTACATCATGCATGATACTCTTACCCTCCGTCTGGATAGCGGTCTCCATATCTGCACTAATATTCAAACCTAAACTTCCGTCTGTAAAAGGTACAACTATACGCTTATACCGATGGGATTCTTTTGAATGAACATCTTTGATGATTGGGAGTAGCCGGTCTGCGACAAACTGGCGCTTACGCTCGTATTGCTCAAAAACCTGAGCCTGGTAAGCTTCCAGTACTTCATGAGTGGGGGCTGATTTGAACCTAATCGGATCTATTTGCGGGTCAATCCCAACCACTCGAATGGAGTCCATACGGAATGAGTCGAAGTCGCCATTCTGACGATGCGCATCTACCAACTCATGTGTTATGGAAATAAACGCATTATTAATATCAACGGACAAGCGATCTCCAAACAACGCATTATGGCGTTTTTTATAAATGGCCTCTCGTTGTATATTCATAACATCATCGTACTCAAGCAACCGTTTACGAATCCCAAAATTGTTTTCTTCAACCTTAACCTGTGCACGCTCTATGGACTTGGTGACCATTGAATGCTGAATTACATCCCCCTCTTTATGCCCCATTTTATCCATCAGACCAGCAATCCGATCACTTTGAAACAATCGCATGAGTGGATCCTCCAATGAAACGTAAAACTGCGAAGATCCAGGATCTCCTTGACGGCCCGCACGACCCCTTAACTGTCGATCTACACGACGAGAGTCGTGCCGTTCGGTACCAATGATTGCCAAACCACCCGCCTCTTTAACTCCTGGCCCGAGCTTAATATCCGTTCCTCGACCAGCCATATTTGTAGCAATAGTAACCTTTCCTGGATGACCAGCTTCTGCAACAATCTCCGCCTCCCTCTGGTGCTGCTTTGCATTTAATACATTATGGTCAATCCCCCGAAGCTTCAACAGTCGCGAAAGCAACTCTGAAATTTCTACTGAAGTAGTTCCTACGAGTACCGGACGACCTTCTGCTCTTAAGCGATTAATCTCTTCAATAACCGCGTTGTACTTTTCCCGTGCCGTTTTAAAAACTAAATCCTCTTGATCATTCCTGACAATTGGACGATTCGTCGGAATCACCACTACATCCAGTTTATAAATATCCCATAACTCTTTTGCCTCCGTCTCGGCAGTTCCAGTCATACCCCCTAACTTGTGGTACATCCTGAAATAATTTTGTAGGGTAATCGTAGCGTACGTTTGAGTAATTTCTCCAATTTTTACATTCTCTTTTGCCTCGATTGCCTGATGTAATCCATCAGAATACCTACGACCCTCCATTACACGCCCCGTCTGCTCGTCTACAATCTTAACTTCGCCTTCTGGCGTAACAATATACTCATTGTCATTTTCAAAAAGAGCATACGCCTTCAACAATTGCTGGATCGCGTGAATTCGACGGCTCTTTATACCGTAATCCTGTGACAGGCGCTCCTTTGCCTCTGCCTTTGACGGTCCGTCCAAAGCTACATCCCGATCAATTTGGACCAGCTCAGTGGCAATATCTGGAAGGATAAAGAAAAGCGGATCATTATTGAACTTAGAAAGATACTCAACACCATTGTCTGTAAGTTCAACAGAACGGTTTTTTTCATCGATATGAAACAACAATGCGCGGTCTACCTCTGGCATCCGCTTATTGTTCTCTTGCATGTAAATCCCTTCCGTTTTCTGTAGCAGAACCTTCATCCCCTCCTCGCTTAGAAACTTGATGAGCGGTCGAGATTTTGGGAGCGCCCGGTGCGCCCTAAGTAACGCGAACCCAGCTTGACCTTCCTCTGTTCCCAACTTACCCTCTGCAAACAATTTTTTTGCCTCATTTAAAAACTGCGTCGCCAGCTTGGATTGCTCCTCATATAAGCGCTTTACCGTGGGGTTTAAATCAAAGTATTCCTGATCCTCTGCTCCACGAGTAACAGGACCAGATATAATCAATGGCGTCCTCGCATCGTCAATTAATACAGAATCCACCTCATCCACAATAGCAAAATGATGCTTGCGCTGAACCAGCTCTTCAGGACTAATGACCATATTATCCCGCAGGTAATCAAAACCAAACTCCGCATTCGTACCGAAAGTAATATCACAGCGATACGCTGCAATCCGTTCAGGTGAATGTGGACGATACTTATCAATACAGTCAACGGTTAATAGTAAAAACTCATAGATAGGCCCAACCCATTCACTATCACGACGAGCGAGGTAATCATTCACAGTCACCATGTGTACCCCCGAACCAGCAACACCGTTTAAGTACGCCGGCAATGTGGCCACCAATGTCTTTCCCTCACCAGTGGTCATTTCAGCAATCTTCCCATCGTGAAGCACCATGCCACCAATCAGCTGAACATCATAGTGAACCATATTCCAAATAATTTCTCCTCCAGCAGCCATCCACGTATTCTTCCAAAAAGCCCGGTCCCCCTCTACCCGTACATAGGTCTTTCCCGATTTGGATGCCAATAAACGATCATGATCGGTCGCTTGAACCTCAATAACTTGATTCGACGAAAAACGACGAGCAGTTTCTTTCACGACAGCAAAAGCTTCCGGTAAAATCTCTTGCAATATTTCCTCAAGCGCCTTATCCCGACGCTTCTTCAACTCATCTTCCTCCTTGAATAAGTCTTCTTTCAGACCAATATCCTCAGTAGCCAAGGCCTGCTGGCTAATCTGATCCAGCTCAGCATCTATATCGCTTAAGTAAGCCTGAATTCTTTCTCGAAAATCAAGCGTTTTTGACCTCAGCTCATCGTTGGATAACGCCTGATAAGAATCAAAATGTTGATTTATTTCAATTACCAAGTTCTGGTATTTAACCAGATCCCGATCTTGTTTAGTGCCAAAGATTTTTTTAAATATACCAAGCATGGTTCAGTTCTTGAATTAAAGATCGCAAAGTTACGCCTTTGACCACTGTCAACAATCATTCCCCCAGCAAAAAGATGCCACATTGGCAGAGTTTTTAAGGAAAATAAAAAAAACCACCATCAAAATAGTTTATTTTGGCGGTTCGTTTTCTCCTTATGGCACACACTACCTGGATTTATGCAGATGGCTCGGGCATTAACCACACCATCGGACTTTACCATGGAAATATAGATGGACATGTCGCAATCTATTGCGATAAAAAAATAATCCAAATAGACTTTGGCGTTAAAACAAACGAGATTTACTCTTTTTTCATTGAAGACGAATTGTGCGAAATACACCTTATTAAGCAAAAAAACGATGTTTTTTACTACGAATTCAAGGTAAATAAGGTTGTAAACACACCAAAAAACAAGGAAAGAAAACGAATCCAACAACTCGAATACAAACAGCTCGCACTATTTGGACTGGCCTTGCTCTGCTTTGTCATAGGCCTACTACTCTTCCACCACTATCAAAAAAATCAAAAAAAACCTGAAAATAGTTACTACGCAACCTATCCTTCCAGCATTACCAGAGACCAACTTGCTCTGCTCTATACATCAGGAAAAAAAGGATTGGCTCGATTCTATGTAACCCCAGGATCCCCTAAAATAATTTATGCTTTTCAAACTATCTCTCAAACGCAAGTAAGTGCGTCCATAAGTGCAAACTCAAACCAACCACTACAATTACCAAGTGGATTTCGCCTTAATGACCAGGATGCATTTGAGGTCATCTACCTCCCGGATAACCCACTGGTACATATAATAGACTTTAGGACACCCCACCCAAACACTATCCGAAACTACATCCTTGCTGCTATTGAAACAGAAAGATACAGCCATCCCCAAAGTAATAATGGCCGATGTAATTGCATTGTTGAAACCATCCTACAAGAAAAAGGCTGGGAATACCTAGCCCCCATTTGCCAACAAAACGATAGCCCCCAAGCTCAAAAGAAATATCAGGCGCTACTCCTAAGTGCAAAGGAGCTTCTAAACAAAAAGTGTCCCCCAAATTAATCTAATAGAAATTGACGCAACATACTTAGGGCATAGGTAGAGGTGAGTTGTATGTTTTTCACCCGATCTCTCCCAAAAACAACCCTCTTTGAGTAGGTCTTGGTTCGATCAGCAACAGCCATCCATACTGTACCAACCGGCTTATCTGTTGTGCCACCTCCAGGTCCTGCAATTCCAGAAACAGCAATTGCCACATCAACTCCCAGAGCGTCTAAAGCCCCCTCTGCCATCTCGCGTACACACTCCTCGCTCACAGCACCATACGTAGACAACGTGGCAGATTGAACACCCAATATTTTTTCTTTTAAGTCATAGGAGTACGCAACCGCTGAACCATTAAAATAAGCAGAGGCCCCAGCAACCTCCGTGATCTGACTAGCTATATACCCCCCAGTACAACTCTCTGCGGTTCCTAGCATTAGGCCCTTCTCCAACAATATCCTTCCTACAACCACTGGCAAACTCTCTTCTTCAAAGCCGTACACTATTTCCGGAATAAGAGAGACCAATTCCATTTTTTTCTGCTCCACCTCTTTCTCCAATTGATTACTAGTCTCCTCCATAACAGTTCCATGCCAAACACCTGTAAGTCGCAAACGGACTTGCCCAATACCCGGTAAATAGGCAAGTTTTATGTGCTCAGGCAAACTATCCTCAAAAGCCTCTAACCGCTTAGCGATCGCACTCTCTCCTTCACATGCCGTCAGTATGGTTCGATGCACAATCGGCCTTCTTTCAAAACACGTAAGTAATCTAGGTATCACCTCAGAGCGCATTAAATACTCCATCTCAAAGGGCACGCCCGGTAAAGAAATATATATTTTATTCTTCTCCTCAAACCACATCCCAGGTGCACTACCAACCTTATTCACTAAGATTCGGGCACGAACAGGCAAGGTGGCTTGGTCGCGCATCGAATCTGGAATGGCCCGTCCAATTTTGTTAAAATATTGCTCAATTAGTGCATAAGTGCCTTCATCAAAGCCCATTTCCGAATTGAAATAGGAGGCAAGCGTTTTCTTCGTAACATCATCCTTAGTTGGGCCTAAACCTCCTGTCATTATCACTACATCCGCTACCGCGCTCGCCCGCTCTATGCCTTCTACGATAGCCCTAGCATTATCCCCAACACTTCCTTTCCCAACTACCTCTATCCCATTTAAATTTAGCTCTCGACTCATCCAAGATGAATTTGTGTCAACAATTTGCCCAATTAAAATCTCATCTCCAATCGTCAATATATATGCTTTCATAAATATCTCACCCTTGAATAGGCTCCTAAATAATTAAAAAATATAGGCCGGAATTACCCGACAACTGTGTACTAACTTATCGAAGCCTTAATAAGTTCACTGCGCCATCAACTGCCGATCCATTTCCTGCATATTGTTGCCAAACTGGGCAGCCCGTTGATAGTCAGCTTGAGCAGCAGACTTGTTGCCAAGCATTGCGTTCGCTCGCGCACGCTCTAAATAGGCCAATCCAAAGTCGGACTTAATAGAAATCGCTCGGGTCAAATCAGGGATTGCCTCAGCAGGTTTCTTCATTGCTCGACGTAGCATCCCCCGCTCATATAAGATGTTTGCATCATATGGAGCAAACTCAAGGTACTTCGTATAGTCACCAACGGCCGCATCATATTGCCCTGTATTAAAATAGACAATAGACCTGTTAAAATAGGCGTTTTTATTATCTGGGTTAATAGATACACCCCTGTTTAAATCTGACAAAGCTTTTTCGTATTGACCAGACATCCCATAGGCAGCCCCACGATTAACGTATGCCTCAGCTTGTGTTTGTGGTTTGCTAGAAGATAGCTCAACCGCAGAGTTGTAATCCTCCAACGCCTTCTGAAGGTATTCCGACGCCTTCTGAGGCGACAACTTACCCCCTGCAGCCATGTCAAAATAGGTTTTACCCCGACTATTAAACAATTCAGGATTCTTCGGGTCTATCGCAACAGCCTGCGTGTAGTCACTTAACGCCCGCTCATAGTCTCCTTGCTTCCTACGGTACTGCCCACGATTCCAAAACGGCAATGCATTCGTATATTTTTGTGTCTTTTCGTCATACTCATATTTCATTACATGAGTCCACAACGTTTCTCCATTTTTCCAAACCCCAATTTGACGTACAGTCTGATAGGCTGCAGCTACCATAAACAAACCTAAAACAGCATTCCAAACCACCCTCTTTTGTTCTTTCTGCTGATAATACCAAGCAATAATAGCAAATAAACCAAAATAGGGAACATAGGTAAATCGGTCTGCTAAATAGCCCTGTCCTGCCCCAAAAAACTGCAGTACTGGCGCAACATTCAGAAAGAAAAATAGAAATCCAAAGACCCAAATCTTTAAATCCGCCTTCCAAAGCCTATATACCCCATACCAGACAGCTATAAAGACCACCGGAGATGCATAAATATACCAAGGCAATGGCTTGGGATATGGATATAAAGGGGACATTGGGTAAGAAATAAAGAGCTTATACAGATAAACACTAAACGACCAAGTTGCGACACATGCCCTGTCAACTAAATTAAAGCCAGTCAAATCATCGTTTGTTGAACCTTGAACATTAAGGGTGTAGATATTTGCTAAACCCATCGCCAAGGACGCAATAAACAGCGGAACTTTTTCCCAAATCCAAGTCATGGTCCACTTCCTTCCTAACCAGTAATCTACCACTAACATTGAAACAACCAATGTTACCGCCTGAACTTTTGAAAATAAAGAAAAAACTGCCAGCGCCATTGATAAAACAAACATCCAGGTACGACTTGACGCATGTTGGTCTTTCACATATCGAATATAGAATTCCAGTGACGCAAAGTAAAAAAAAGCAAAAAGAACGTCCTTTCTCTCTGTTGCCCAAGCGACCGATTCAACGCGCATAGGATGTATGCCCATCAACAGTGCTCCCACAAATGAACCAAGTGGCCCCATCCCTAACAGGCTGAATACCCTAAACGAAAACAATACCACCAAAAGATGTAAAATCAAATTATCAAGGTGAACCTGTCGTATAAAAGAGGCGTCAAACTCTCCACCTGTCATCGCCTTTTCAACCGCAAACGTGGCAATTGGAAGTGGATTATAGTTACCAATCACATTCCCTTTCTCCAAATCAAATATGGCCGGTAAAACATCCCTCACCGTTTGTTGTTTACCAACCTGTGCAAGGTTCACATTCTCAACAATGTTGGGGTCATCATCCCAATTCACCAAATCATTTTTTAAAGATGGCCAATAACAAATGGCAGTTATTGCCATGGCAAGAAGAACCATCCACCAGGGGCTCCCAACGCCAGATTTCACGGCTACCGATCTTGGATTGTTCGTAACAGATGATTTAGCATCTTTTTGTTTCGACTGAATTTTCTTTGCCATATCTTAAAATTTGGCACAAATGTACACTTTTATCTAAATGATAAATTACCCGAACACTCAAGAGCTTATATGCTTGAACGAAGAAAATTTGATCATTGGTGCAAATTATATTGCTGAACGAGATCAACAACTGGCCCAGGTTATTTCAAAATACGGGTATCCCCCCCTCTGGAATAGAACACCGTCGTTCTCAACACTGGTACATATAATACTGGAACAACAGGTGTCCCTCGCTTCCGCCAACGCTACCTTCAGCAAGCTCAATAACCTCCTCCATCAACAAATTACTCCAAAAAACTTGTTAGCACTAACGGAAGATGAACTTAGGAACATAGGATTTAGCAGACAAAAAATACAATATGCACAAAACTTAGCCGCCCAAATTGTAAGCCAAAAACTTGTATTGGAAGATCTTGCAAAATTATCCGATGAACAAGTTAAACAGGAACTAAAAAAATTGAAAGGAATAGGTGATTGGACCGCAGATATCTTCCTTTCAGAATGCTTGCTTAGAGCAGATATCTTGCCTAGAGGAGATGTTGCCATGTTAGAGGCATTCAAACGACTAAAAAACCTGGAAAAGAGGCCAAATCATGAGCAGTTCGTTTCTGGCACATTGCACTGGCAACCCTGGCGGAGTGTTGGAACGAGAATGCTTTGGCACTTTTATTTGTCAAGTAAAGGCTAAAAATCTAAAAAATCGAATGCAACCCTGTTTCCTAAGCCTGAGTTTCTACTTTTTTACGACTTTTGCACCTTCTTTCTAAATTACTCTAGCTGCTCATGCTCATTTATAACGTTACTGTCACAATAGACCGCGAAATTGAGTCTCAGTGGGTCAAATGGATGAAAGAAACGCATATACCAGACGTAATGGTCACCGGAATGTTCCTTTCTTATCGTATGAGCCGCCTACTAAGCCATGATCATACCGATTCCGAAATATACACGATTCAGTACCTGACAAAAGACATATTACACCTTCAAAAATACCTAGATGAGTTCGCATCAACGCTCCAGGCAGAGCATAAAAAATTATTCGAAGGAAAATATGCCGTATTCCGGACCGTTATGGAGGTGATAGATCAAAATGAAAAATAGCTAAATTATTTACAATTAATGCACCAGAATACCTACCTTATTGGTACTCATTGCATCTTACTTAAGACAATAACAAATCGTGAAAGTTACAGAGCACTTTGAAAAAGCAAAAGGGGAAACGCTCATTTCGTTTGAAATATTACCGCCCCTGAAAGGTGGTGGCATGCAAGCAATTTTTAATACACTGGACTCCTTGATGGAGTTCAAACCACCGTTTGTAGATGTAACTTATCACCGAGAAGAATTTCTTTACAAAAAAAGGCCGTCTGGCTATTACGAAAAAACGGCTATCCGAAAACGGCCTGGCACCGTAGGTATCTGTGCCGCTATCATGCATCGCTATGGCGTGGATGCAGTCCCACACTTAATTTGTGGGGGGTTCTCCATAGAAGAAACTGAAAACGCCCTAATTGATCTTAATTTTTTAGGAATTAATAATGTTTTGGCCCTTAGAGGCGATGCCCGACAATTTGAAGACCGATTTGTTCCAGAAGATAACGGGCATCACCACGCCATTGATCTTGTCCGCCAGATCGAAGAAATGAACAACGGAAAATACCTAGATGCTAGCATTACCAATGGAGAGCCCACAGATTTCTGCATTGGCGTTGCTGGCTACCCTGAAAAACATTTTGAATCTCCAAATCTAGCTGCAGATCTGCAGTTCACTAAGGCAAAAGTAGATGCAGGTGCTCACTACATCGTAACCCAAATGTTTTTCGACAATAAAAAATACTTTAAGTTTGTAGCCGACTGCCGAGAGGCAGGTATTAATGTTCCAATCGTGCCCGGACTAAAGCCAATCACCAAAAAATCACAACTGAACGCAATCCCAAGAAAGTTTTTTATTGATTTCCCGGATACACTAGTATCCGAAATCATGAAAGCTAAAGACGACCAAGCGGTCCGTCAAATAGGTGTCGAATGGAGTATAGAGCAATCCAAAGAGCTAAAAGCAGCAGGTGTACCCTGCCTCCACTACTACACCATGGGAGATAACAACACCGTAAAAACCATTGTACAAGCTGTTATTTAGTTAATTTTTAATTAATAATGACGTTTTTTTAAATTTTTTGCCGTTATAACCTTCAAAAGTATAAAATTTGCGTCAACAGCCATTTCTAACTTTCGTCAACAACTATCAATTAAGAACAATGACAAAATTAATGAGAGGAGTCCTTCAGTTATTATTTGTTACTGCACTTTTTCATCAATCAGCTATAGGCCAAACCCATGAACAAGGTTTTGAAGCCATGATGATGGAAAAATGGGACAAGGCAATTGATGTGTATTCATCCCTAACCAAATCCAACAACGCAGACCAGTTGGCCTGGTTATCACTTAGTAATGCCTGGTTGGCGAAAGGAAATAAAGAAAAAGCATTAGAAGCCCTTAATTCAGGCTTCAATGCTAACCCAGAAGGGGTTTATGCAATGATGATTAATGGTCGTCAACTCTTGCTACAAAACCGTACTACCGAATCCGACGAACAGTTCCAGAAAGCCATTAAAAAAGCTAAAAAAGATATGGCTGCTATTCGTCAGCATGGTGAATCATACCTTTTTTATACCGCTCCTAACGAACGCAAACCTAACCTTAGTAAAGCCGTAGATCTCTTCAAACAAGCAATCGAAATCAACCCAAAAGACTTCGAAACGCTTATGAACTGCGGATACGCCTACCGAGAACAGGGAAATGGGGGAGAAGCTGCTCGCCAGTTTGAATATGCCTCCAATTTCAAACCCAAAAGCCCGCTTCCTTTTTACATGTTAGGTACTGTGTATAAAGCCGGTAAACTCAATGACCGCTTTGTTCAAAACATGGAGTCCGCCATCTCCCTCGATAACTCTTACACCCCCGCGCTCCGGGCAATTGCAGACCATTATTATTTCACTAGAAAGTGGGAGCAGGCTAAAGAAGCATACAGCACCCTTCTTGAAAAAGGTGCAAACTTGGTAATCGAAGATGAAATGCAGTATGCAAACACTCTCTTTTTAGTGAAAGATTACCAAGCATGCACAGAAATGGTGGAAAAAATCATCGCCAAGGATGGCTCAAAGAACTATCTCCGACGCTTACTTGGTTACAGCTATTATGAAAATGGTGACTATTCAAAAGGCCAAGCCATCATGGATGAATACTTCAAAATGGTTGAACCCGAAAAAATTGTTGCCAGCGATTATATTTACCAAGGACGACTCCAGCTGAAAGCAAAGCAAGATACTGCCACCGCCATCTCCTACCTTCGTAAAGCAATAAATAAAGATACAGCGGAGTGGGGTTTATATCAAGAAATAGGAAACCTCTACTACACTAGTAAAGACTATTGTAATGCTGCTAATTGCTATGGAATATGGTTAGATTCTCTTAAGTCAGAAGCAAAGGCAATCGATATCTACCGCCTAGGTATCTGCCAATTCTATTGTAAAGAAGACACCCTTCGATATCAAAGTGCATTGTCCTCTTTCGAAAAAGTTACACAACTTATGCCCAATGCTGGTATTGGCTGGTTGTGGGCCGGCAAAGCAGCCGCTCGATTAGATGTTGATATTACTGTTGATACTTCCGCTGCTGCAGTCGCTTCGTTCGGAAAGGCATTTCCTTTCTTCAGTAAATTTGTAGAAATTGCAAAGGCAGATACTGCTAAAAACAAAAAAGACCTCATCACGGCGCTCGAGTATACTGTCTTCTACCATTTCATTAGAAAAGAAGATGAAAACGCAAAAGAAAATATCAATTTGCTCTTGAGTCTGGATCCAACCAATCAGACAGCAACAGAACTTCAAAGCCGGTTAAACACCCAGCCACCCCCTGCCGGAGGAAAAGGCTAACCACTGACTTAAATACTAGAACAACTACACAGCCCAACAGCCTAAAACCCTGTTGGGCTGTCGTTTTTTACCCCAATTCTATAGAAATATATTTTTTCTAAACCATCCACCCACCTTGTAAACTTGTGCATTCCATATCTTCGCACCATGCAATTAATTGAATGTGTTCCAAACTTTTCGGAAGGTCAAGATATGACCATAATCCGACAGATCACGGATGCTATTGAAAGCGTCGACGGTGTACACTTATTGGATGTAGATCCAGGAAAGGCTACAAACAGAACCGTGGTAACCTTTGTCGGTGAACCAGCAGCCGTTGTAGAAGCAGCGTTTTTAGCAATTAAAAAGGCTTGTGACCTGATTGATATGCGTCAGCACAAAGGAGAGCATCCAAGAATGGGAGCTACCGATGTATGCCCACTGGTTCCGGTCTCAGGTATAACAATGGAGGAAACGGCGGACTGGGCCATCAAGCTAGCAAAACGTGTAGGGGAAGAACTAAATCTACCAACCTATCTCTACGAAGCTGCAGCCTCTACACCTGAAAGAAAAAACCTTGCAACTATTCGAGCAGGAGAGTACGAAGGGCTCCCCGAAAAAATTATCCAACCAACATGGAAGCCTGATTTCGGGCCAGCAACCTTTAATGCCAAAAGTGGAGCAACGGTAATCGGAGCACGTGACTTCCTTATCGCTTATAATGTCAACCTAAATACTACCTCTGTCAGAAGAGCAAATTCCGTTGCATTTGATATTAGAGAAAAGGGTAGGGTAGTCAACGACCCACTCACTGGCAAACCAATGAAAGATGAAACAGGCGAACCTATTCGACAGGCTGGCTGGCTAAAAGGCGTTAAAGGAATTGGCTGGTTTATTGAAGAGTATGGGATCGCTCAGGTGTCTATGAATATAACAGACACCTCCCAAACCTCTCTGCAAGAAGCATTCGAAGCTTGCTGCAAAAGTGCAGAACAACGCGGAATGCGGGTCACTGGGTCTGAACTAGTTGGGTTGGTTCCACTAAATGTTCTCCTCGAAGCTGGAAAGCACTTTTTAAATAAGCAAAAAAGAAGCTTAGGTGTTAATGAGGAAGAAATTATTAAGATAGCGATTAAAAGCATGGGACTTGATGAGCTATCTCCATTTGACCCGAATAAAAAAATTATTGAATACAATATCGCCTCTAAAAACGGAGGAAAATTGGGGCCCTTAGTGTCTAAGAACCTTAGAGCCTTCGCCAATGAAACTGCCTCCGAAAGCCCGGCTCCAGGAGGAGGTTCAATTAGTGCCTACGTAGCCGCCCTCGGCGCTTCTTTAGCAACGATGGTTGCTAATTTAAGTAGCCATAAGCGCGGCTGGGATGACCAGTGGAAAACATTTAGCGATGCTGCTGAGCGTGGGCAATATCTAAAAGACGCACTTCTGCAGGCCGTAGATGAGGATACTGCCGCATTTAATGCAATTATGGCCGCATTTTCCCTCCCTAACTCTTCACCAGAAGAAAAAACAGCTAGAAAAAAGGCAATACAAGATGCAACAAAAATTGCAATCGAAGTACCTGCAAAAATACTCCGATTGGCCGCAGAAACAATGCCACTAGTCAGGCAAATGGTTGAATCCGGCAACCCTAATTCCATCACAGATGCCGGTGTTGGAGCCCTCTGCATTCGAGCAGCCATTCATGGCGCCCTCCTGAATGTAAAAATAAATATAACAGGATTAGAGGATAAAAGCTTCGCAGAAACCATTCTAGCAGAATGTCAAACACTCGCCGATATCGCTGACAAGGAAGAGGCAGCACTGCTCCAACTTATTAACTCAAAAATAAAATAAGCATCATCAACTCCAAAACCCCAAAAACCATCTGTACAAATTGCTTAATCAATATGCGATACCTATACTGTCGTAATCATTAAGCCTCGATTGTTTTTAATAAGTCCATTTGACCCTTATCTAACATGGCAATTCTTAACGAAAACGATGTAAAATCAGCCTTTCTGCCTTTTTTACGCGAATTCTATCGGTTTCGATATGAATACAATCCATTAACCGCAAAATCCTCCTTAAATAACGTATCCAGAGATGGATATATAGCAGATGGATTACTCCAATTTCAAAAACAAGACAACAGCACATTCACTTGCACCTTTGAGGCCTCTTCCAAGGAAACTAAAGAGGAAGTCACTTTCACCCAAAACCGCACACACTTTCTCTGGGATTGCATCACTAGTGGCTTGTTACTATCCGCATTTTTGCTCTCAACTCTGTTTATTGCAAACCCCGTTTGGCTAGCTGGTCTAACCTTATTTGCTAAAATAGGTCTAACCGCTGGGCTCATCTTAATCGGATTCTTCACTTGGTACTTCCTAGCTGAAAACAAGAAAAAGTATAGATCAATTTATGCCATCGAACAGTTTAAGCAATACTATGCAGACGATCAGTGGATTGCCCTAGCCGAAGATGTATTTCCCTCCCCTTTACACCCATATCTGTTGGAACTAAAAGATCAATGCGTCTATAATGGCATAGGTCTTGCAATCGTGTACTCAGACCAACCTGTACGACTAATAAACGCTCCATCTAGTTTAGGCCCAATTCATAAAAATCGGAAAATGGTAAACTGGATAACAGACACCGACCTTTATCAGTCCTTATCCTCGAACGCAAAAGCGGCAGCAGCGTATCAAACGCCCCTGTCTACCCCTATTGCTAGACTAACCACAGTTGTTAATCAATATCTATTATCTCCTCTTTTTAAAGCGCTTAGCAAAAATGTAAATCCTTCTTCCAGTATGCTTACTCAATTTTCAAAATCATACCGAATCCAAAAAGTAGTCGCTCTTTTATTAATCCTCATTATTGGAGCCCTTTATTACCATGCAGACAGCAAAAAAGAGGTCGTTTATGCAGAAAAGCCAACTCAAATTTATCAGCCCGAAAATATCAATAGCAACTCACCCGAACACAAAGATGGCTTTGTATTGAACGAAACAGAAAAGCCAATCACGTACGGAAAAACATACTCAACTGGAGAAAAAGGACTTCCCAAACAGGAACCACAAACAATAACGGCTCCCCAAAATGAGCCTCCCACCTCCACGCAGAGTAGCTCCACCGCTACTGAATTTTGCCAACAAATAAAACAAAGTGGGGGCTGGTATTTGCAAGATAGCAAGTTTAACTCTGCTTCCGCGGCCAATAAACGTGTTACCGAACTGCAAAACAAGGGCTTTAAAGCAGACGCATTTAACAGTACTTGCTTAGGTGAACCAGGATGGGTCGTGCGCCTTGACTTTAACCAATACTCAGATAAAATCGCAAAATTTATGGCAGAGGACTATCAACGCCAAATCACAGCCGCGGGACTCAAAGCGAACAAGATCATCGTAAAAAAAGTTCCTATATAATGTCTAAAAACAACAACTAAGCCTCTTGCACTACCGATTCCCCGCCGGAATAAGCTTTGCTTCTTAAATGCCAAGAAAGAATCGTTGAAGCGATTAAATAGAAACCAACGATATGAGGTCCAAACCAAAATACATTTGACAAACTAAACCAATCCCCCGTCGTAATTAATATCAACAAACCCATACTGTTTTTGAAAAGCTCCCATAACCACCCACGTGGATTCAAATCCATTTGTTCCGTGTAGGAATATACCGAAATAAAAATAAAAATTCCGTATACAAAAATGGCTGGAACACCAATTTCTACCAGATTGCTGAAAAAATAAAGTGTAATTAAAAACACCCATATGAGCTGAATATGAGCCCAAGTCTTTGATCGGATATCCAATTCTGTGGTGTATGCCTCAAAATTATACGGATCTTCAATTTTGGCAACCGGGAAATGATTCGAAACATCTTCTGGACGCCAACCCGTTGGCATAAACCAAATTCGCAACTTGTCCGACCAACTTGCCGTCCGCCAAGCATCTTTTATCAACAATAGTAAATGTTGAAAATTGATCTTAATCGGATTCCATGTTCTGGCAGGTCGGGTTATGCCGTACACAGGAGGAACAGAGGCCAGCTCCTCCTGAAAAGTGCCAAATAGCTTATCCCAAAAAATAAATATCTGACCATGGTTCTTATCCATATACTCCGGATTGATAGCATGGTGAACCCTGTGGTGCGATGGTGTAACCAATATATATTCCAACCAGCCCATACGATTAATATGCTGGGTATGATACCAAAATTGTGCAAACAAATGAATGGGGGCAACTACACCCATCACCGACTCAGGAACCCCTAAAAGCGCCGCAGGAAGTAAAAAAACAGTGAATAAATTAACAAAAGAAGAAACACTCTGCCGAAGAGCACAAGCTAAATTAAACGATTCACTACTATGATGAATGGCATGCTTATTCCAAAAAAAATTCACCTCGTGACTTAAACGGTGAACCCAATAACCGGAGAAATCAAAAGCTACAAAAGCAATACAATAGGTCCAAATGGATGATTCTACATGAAAAATGGACACTCGATCTACAAACCAACCGTACGCGATTAATGACACACTGAGCCCCAATACATCTTTCACCACGTTTGTTATTCCTGAGCTTAAACTGGAAATCATATCCATACTCTGATAGGTATCTTTACCTCTTTTCCATCCATACCAACGCTCAAACAAGACCATTACCAAAAATAACGGCATTGCGAAGACTAAAATTTTTCCATACTGTTCCATAACTAAAGCCTAAATAATAAACAGGTAAAATGCCACTTAATAGATTGTCCGTAAAGATAAAGAGGTATCTATTACTCATATAAAGAAAACACGCCCAAAACTACCAAAGAACCCTAATCACCCGTTTTTTATAGAGGCTAAACAGTGGTTTGTAAATTTACCTTACTTTTGTGTGTCAATTATCCTGCTGTTTTTTCATTCATAAAGTCATCATGCGTTTAATCATTTTACTATTCATATACTTGACTATAACTAATCGGATAATTAGTCAAAACCTGGCACCTTCCACTTCTTTTGAAGGCTATTTAGAGCCGTACCTCATCGTTGATCTTAGTCAACCAGCATCAGACCAACGACCTAATTTCCTTTATTCATACAACAAACAGAATGAGGTCAACATTAATTTAGCGTATCTAAAAGTCTCTTATGTGGACTCCAATACCCGAGCAAGCCTAGCCTTTATGGCAGGAACCTATGCCAATGCAAATATGATTAATGAACCCGGATTATTAAAAAATATAATGGAGGCAGCAGTCGGCATAAAACTACTGCGAAGTAAGGAGCTCTGGATGGATGTAGGGGTATTCCCCTCTCACATAGGTTTTGAAAGTGCTGTCGGAAAAGATTGTTGGAACTTGACTAGAAGCATCGCTGCGGACAACTCTCCCTACTTTGAATCCGGAATAAAAATGACCTATACAAGCCAAAACCAAAAGTGGATTACCAAGATACTTCTTCTAAATGGATGGCAACGGATTAGCCGGCCACCGGGTAGTTATACTCCTGCCTTAGGCCACCAACTTACCTACCAACCATCCGAACATCTTGTATTTAACAGCAGCTCATTTGTCGGAAATGATTACCCAAGTACCTCTAGAAAAATGCGCTACTTTCATAATTTTTATAGCCAATTACGCATAAGAAATAAACTGTACCTAACTTCTGGTATTGACATTGGTGCCGAGCAAACTGCTAAACGTAGTACTTCCTATCATTTCTGGTATGCACCAATTGTTATTATTAAATATATACCAAAGAAAAAGTGGGCCATTTCTTTAAGAGGAGAGCTATACTCTGATAAATCACAGGTGATTGTAAAAACCTTAACACCAAACGGCTTTCATACCACTGGATTATCAACAAATATCGACTGGGAAATTACCGATTTGGCCCTCTGGAGGCTAGAATTACGCGGCTTCTATAGCCGGGAGCCAATTTTCACCTCAACTAATTATCATATGAACGGCGCAATAAACACATCCATTTCTGTTCGATTCAATACGCACACAACACACCACTAGATAACAGATCTAATCCTTCTAAAAATACTTTTCAATAAACACTACAATTATGCAACTAATACATAAGTATGCCAGCTTGTTAGCCAACTACTGCCTCGAAATACGCCCAGGTGACCGCGTATTTGTAAGTACTACAACACTGGCAGAACCCCTCGTAAGTGCGTTTTATCAAGCAGCATTACAAGCCGGTGCCGCCTTAGTGGAAATAGATATGGCTTTTCGTGAACGAGAACGCCTTTTTCTTAAACACGCAAGCGAGCAAGCACTAAACACACCAGGACTACTCAGCAGTATTGCTATGGAAACCTTCGACTGCTACCTGGCAATAAGAGCACCTTTCAACCTTAAAGAAATGCAAAATGCTCCTGCTGAACAACAGAAAATGAGGCAGAAAGCCCTTGAAAAACAAAATCAATACTATTTCGAAAGAACCGCAGACCGTCGCTTACGGCGAAATTTATGCCAGTGGCCAACCGATGCCTCCGCTCAAGAAGCGGGTATGTCGCTGAGTGAATACGAGCATTTTGTATTTTCTGCTTGTAAATTATTTGAACCCAACCCACAGGAAGCCTGGATTCAAGTCCGTGAAAATCAACAAAGAATCGTTAACTACCTCAATAACGCTAAAACGATTCGATACTTCACCGAACAAGGCACCGATCTTACCTTCTCTTGCGAAGGGAGAAAATGGATTAATTCTGACGGCCAAACCAACATGCCCTCTGGAGAAGTATATACAAGCCCTGTTGAGGATAGCGTAAATGGTGTAGTTCATTTTTCATATCCATGTATCTACCAAGGACATGAGGTCGAAGAAGTTACACTCTGGGTAAAAAATGGTTGGATTGAAAAATGGGAGGCCAAAAGAGGGCTTTCTTTCTTAGATCAAATTTTTGAACTTCCAGGTACTCGTCGCTTTGGCGAAGCAGCCATCGGAACTAATTACGGCATCCAAAAAATGACAAAAAATATATTGTTTGATGAGAAGATCGGAGGCTCCGTTCACTTAGCAATTGGTCAAAGCTACCTCCAAACAGGTGGGAAAAACCAGTCAACAGTCCACTGGGACATGATTACAGATATGACTAAAGGCGGTGTAATTTCTGCTGATAACGTCACCATCTACCAAAACGGTGTGTTCTTAATTTAGTATGAGGCATTCTACAACATTGGCGTTGACTCTAACGGTAAGTATCACCTTCCTACTAATTGGTATTATCACTAATCAAAATAGCTATTCGACAAATGGCTTTTTCTTTTCGGAAAATTTTAATCAGATTGTCCTGACACTTCCACTCTCCACTAGTTGGATAATAGAGCTCTACCATCATATTTCCCAATACCAAGCAACTTACAATCTGATAGTAACCTCCATTTCTGCAGGATTAACTTTTTTTTATTTTATACGTTGCATCCAGCTATTGACACCCGGTGCTCATTTAATTAGCAAGTTATTGTATGCAGGTTTTATGGTTAGTGCCCCGATATACTCTATATCAGTTTACCATGATCTTTCTCTTACTATAGCCCTGGCACTGTTGGTCTTTGCTACTCGGCAAAGTATCGAAGCCGCCGAGAGAAAAGAAGCAAAACGTGTAATTATAGCCGTTATAATTATATCCTTGAGCATGTTATTGTTACCCGGTCTTGCGTTGCTGTTAATTCCACTTCTACTCCTTTCAATGTCTAATTTGAACAGGAAGATAATAAATAAATGTATAATGCTTGCTTGCTTGTCTGCACTCTGCATACAGGGGGCTTTAACACTAAACTGCCAAGATTGGTCGATTAATCATTACCTTGAATCCTATAACACTTTGTTTGGTTATCCAATATCTAACCTATTCTTTACTGCGTTAGTCCTCATCAATCCACATTTTTCGGTGGCCTTGCCTCTCCTTATTATGCTCGCCAAAAAAACAGATCTTTACCTGCCTGAAAAAAAAGCACTTCTTGCAGGTATTATCCTATACTTAACTTGGCTGAATGGCCTTCCGCATTTATCTAATTTCCTACTGCTACCTTTATGGGTCACTCTTTTACTGCTAGCCTTTCCAGCTTGGGACCGCTTTGTTGTCTATGGCCTTTATTTCTTTAAAAAAACAACCATAATTGTTCTAACCGTTCTATTTAGTGTTCAAGTACTGGCAACTCTCCTCATTCACCCCTGGTAAAAAACTATAAATCTAGTGGAAGGCTCTTCGTGGTCTTGGCACCTAATTCCCGAATTCGTTCTGCCTTCCCAATTAACGTATCTCCAGGTCGGCTTGCAGACGACAATTTATTCATAGCATCATCATACGACTGCCGTGCTTGATCCAATCTCGTACCAATTAATCGTAAATCCTCCACAAAGGCTACGAACTTATCATATAACAAACCACTTTGTCGCGCTATTTCTTGTACTGATTTACTTTGTTTCTCCTGACGCCACAAGTGCGAAACGGTGCGCATGGTTGCTAGTAAGCTGCCAGCTGTTACCAAAACAATATTTCGATCCAACGCATCTGTAAACAACTTGGGGTCCGCATGTGTCGCTGTAGTCAGCGCAGCATCCAATGGAATAAACATTAAAAGGTAATCAGGTGAATGTATTCCTGATAAGGATTGATAGTTTTTCTTACTTAAATCCTCTACATGGGCCCTAATACTATCTATATGTGCCTTTAAGTATTTATCTTTTTGACTGGGATCTGGATCGTTATAATAGCGTTCATATGCAGTTAGGGAGACCTTAGAATCAACAATAAGATGCTTGTCATCCGGCAGGTGAATTATGAAATCCGGGCGCTTAAGAGATCCCTCATCATCTCGGAAGCTTGACTGAACAATAAAGTGTACCCCACGCTGTAAACCAGCTTTTTCTAATAGTACCTCCAGCTGGAACTCACCCCAATCTCCCTGAACTTTACTTTGTCCCTTTAATGCATTAGTCAAGTTATGAGCATCTTGACTAAGTTGGAGATTCATATCTCTTAATTGCTCTATTTCCTTTTTAAGGGATGATTTTTCACGGGTCTCTTCCGTAAATTTACGGTCAATATGCTCTTCAAAATCCTTGATTTTTTCGCGCAATGGCTGAAGAATCAGCTGAAGTTGCTGGGCATTAAGCCTTGTTATTTGTTCCCCTTTTTGGTCCAAAAGTCGGTTTGCCAAATTCTCAAAAGAAGCCTTTAAACGCACTTCTGCTTGGGCGGCTTCTTCTTGTTGGGTTTTCAAGTGTATAATCTGCTGATCACGAGTAGCTACTTGTATTAACAAGTCCCTAATTTTCTGCTCACAAACCACTAAATCCGACTTCAACTGTGCTTGCTGAAGTAAAACTTGATCATAGAGCACCTTTGGAACCACCTCTTCTTTTGATACTGGTGCCAATCCTCGAAAATAATACAATACGAGGAGTATACCCACGAATCCCATTGCAACAATTACATATACGTCCATGCAGCAAAGTTATGGGTTTGCTACATTTTGTTTTGTTTTTTTACAAACAAATTCAAATCGACTTGTCCAGCTTTATCTCTATACACCGCTGAAGACTGGTTCGCCAATGTGGGATAGTAAGACCAAAGGCCTCTTTTATCTTTCTCTTATTTAATACACTAAAAAATGGTCGGGATGCTGGAGTGGGGTATTGGCGGCTTTCAATTGGCCTGACCACACAAGTTCTTCCACCTAGTTCCATTATTGCAACGGCAAAATCATACCAGCTCGCAACACCTTCATTGGAATAGTGCCAGATACCTGCCATTTGGTGTTTCAAATTAACCTCCGTATTTGACCGTTCTAATAGTTCCCAAACAGCTAAAGCAAGGTCAGGTGCGTAAGTGGGAGTACCGATTTGATCAAAAACCACTCCAATTTCTTCTTTTTCCAACCCAAGACGCAACATGGTATTAACAAAATTGTGTCCATGCGCTGCGTATACCCAAGATGTCCGGATCACCATCGTACCCAGCGGATTTATTTTCAAAGCTGCACGTTCCCCCGCCAGTTTTGTTTTTGCATATACCCCAACAGGACGTGTTCTGTCTGTCTCTTCGTACGGTCTGTTCTGTTGAGTCTGATAGACATAATCCGTTGAAAAATGGATAAGTCCTGCATTGTTTTGAGCACATGCATTAGCGAGATTCCTAACACCCGTAACATTGACTCTATAGGCTGCCGACATCTCCAACTCTGCTCTGTCGACCATAGTATAGGCTGCACAATTAATACACCACCGAATGGAGTGTTCCCTAAAATACGAATGAACGGCTTTCCCGTCAGAGATATCAAGCGTGGAGGAATCACAAAAAAGGATATTTCTTACACCTCTCTCTTCAGCGAGCTGCCTAAAACACTGGCCTAGTTGACCATTCGCTCCAGTAATTAAGATCATGATTGTTCCAACTTGTTTTATCGCTTTGCTATCCTTTTTCTGAGGCCAACGGTAAACGAATTGAAAAGGTGGCACCTTTACCTGGCTCAGAACGCTTTACCGCAATCTTCCCATTATGGTATTGCTCGACAATACGCTTCGAAAGAGATAGGCCAAGACCCCAACCGCGTGTCTTAGTTGAATAGCCCGGCTTAAAAATAGTTTTATGCTTTCCACTCGGAATCCCTTTCCCTGTGTCCGTTATTTCGATAATTGCGTACTTACCGTCTTGCATCACATCTGCCCTGATTTCACCGACACCGCTCTCCATTGCATCAATTGAATTTCGAATTAAGTTCTCGATTACCCAGTCAAATAAGTGCGCGTTGGTCAATACATGAATAGCAGGTTCTTGAGCTGGATTGGGAAAATGATAGATCACTTTTCTAGGGGAACGACGCTGCATGTACTCGCGATTTCGCTCCAAGGCTAAATAAAGATTCTCAGGTGTCAGTTCGGGTTGGGAGCCAATCTTGGAAAATCGATCCGATACTAACTCGAGCCTTAACACATCCTTGTTTAACTCATCCAGCATTTCAAGCGTAGTTGCATCTGCTTCATTAGTAGCTTTAATCGCCTCTATCCAACCCATTATTGCTGTAATTGGGGTTCCGAGCTGGTGAGCTGTCTCCTTTGCCATCCCAAGCCAAACTCTATTTTCTTGTGCTTTACGAGAGGCACTAAATCCAATATAGCCTACAGAAATGAACGCTCCTATTAAAAGTAGTTGAATATACGGGTACCACTTTAACCAAGTCAACAAATTAGACCTTGAATAAACTAAATAATTTCTGAAATACGGTGGAACAGAAACCTCTATAGTATCACTCCAAACCGCAGCCATTCGCCCAAGTTCTTTTCTTATTAAACTAGTATCCAAGACACTAGATGGATCTCCAATGTTGCGGTATTCTATAATGTTCCAGCCCTCATCCAATAGTACAGCTGGAACCGTAGTGTTCTGTGTAATAACTAATCGATGTAACTCCACATCACACTCACAACCTTGCTGCCCTTCATCCATACTGGTCTTTGCAAGATTACGTAATGCCTCAGCAAATTGCTGCGCTTGTTGATCTTCTCTTGCCGAAAGCCTATCTGCTAGACTTTTGGTGTACCAAAGAGTAATACTGACTATAAAGACCGCAGCCGCAGCCAAGTACCACTTCCAATATGTTTTTTTTTGGTAGATATTCATGTAAGCCGAGACAAAGAAACGCTAAACCAATGAAATTATGCGGAGACAAGAGGAAAATTCGTCAAATATTAGTGCCCCACTAGGTAAACGCATGTGCTTCACTTAATTTTGTGAAATAATCAAAACATGACTACCATGGTTCGCCTCTTTATTTTTCTGCTGCTTTTGGTTAACACCACCGCCTGCTCTCTTGATGAACAAGAAATTTGTGGTAGTTGGCAGGCTGTGGCCTTTTTTGAAGATGGAAAACCCATTGAAATCCCTCTTGACTCCGTACAACTCAGGCTCTGGTCTTCCAATAAGTACCACTTTAAATCCATCGGTATGTACTCGGAAGCGGGACACTGGGAATCCACGGCAAACTACCTGTCCTTAACAGATACGACCAACCCAGAAGCAACACAAAAATTAATTAAGGTTATTTATCAGTCATCCGACTCCTTGAAAGTAAAAATGGAGCACCAAGGAAAAGAACAAGTCCTCTTTTTTGGAAAAAACAAATTAGATCCTTCTGTTTACTAGAATGCTAACTAGGGTGGAGGCACTTGGGGCTCTAACGCTTGAAAGAACGCTCAAAAACAGATCGATTACCTCGATCATCGGTTACCTCCAACGATAATTTGTGTAGGCCCGGCTGTAATTGGCTATCAAACCAGTGCGTTAACCGATCCCGCTTTTTGTCATATTCAAACAAAACCCAATTGCCGTCAATGGTTCCTCTCCAATTAAGTGCATCTGCCTTATCCGTTACATCGACATTATCTGTAATTCGAAAAGACATAGCAGCCTTGTTGCGCATATCGGAATCAAATACCACTGCTGATATGGTAGGGGGCGTTTCATCAACCATAATGCAATAAGTTCCAAAAGAGCGGACTTGTGTTGTTAAAAAGCCATTTTTCCAAACCCCTCCACAATTATCTGGTTTTCTCCCTCCAATTCGAGCAACGAAAGCCTTCTTGCGAAGCTCCATAGGGAGCGTTGTTGGTAAAATACCCATATCAAAGAATCGGTGAACAGGAGTAGTGTATTCGTGAAGGCGGTGCAGAGAAGAATATACATCTGCTCTGTTACTTAATTCTGAATAATATTTCAACTTTAAATCCTCATATAAAGACCCCTTAGGCATCGATAAGTTAAACTCCGCCAACTGCAGGTTGTTCTCCTGCTCAACTGGAAACAGATATTGATAAGCCACAGGTTCTAGTGGCAACATATTGGTATCTCTGAATAACGTAAACTTAACATTTGATTTATTTCCTGCAGCATCCATCGCAACAACGGTTACTTCGGTTGGCTGAGTAGCACTAAGCGCAATTGAGCCCATTTTCTCTGTACGTTCATACATGGATAATTTGTCTCCTGGTAGTACAAACAACCGATGAAACCAGGCACCAAATTTCTTTTGTGCTGAGTAATCACAGTGCGCATTCAAATACCTAGTTTCCTCAATGTGAAAGGTCTCTGCCGTCCAGCTGTATACTAATACCCCGTTAGCAAAAACACTTAGAGCATACACCCCATTATTGTTACTTGTTGCGTTACTCTTATCATATACCTTAATACCCAAACCAATTCTCCATGCACCAATCCGCTTCTCCTCCTGACCACCCTTCAAACCATAAACGCCTTCTTTTCGCCTCTCTACCGGCAATGGTAAAGAGCTTATTACCTCCCGGCGCTCATTCAACAAATATACTTTCATCTCCCGAACCTCTGGAGGTCGGTTATCCCCAACAGGAATTCCAAACAATAAAGGGTTAATAGCCTTGCCAGCTGCCCTAACCTCAAAGTGTAGGTGTGGACCTGTACTTCCTCCCGAGTTTCCCATTTTTCCAATCTCCTCTCCCTTTCGAACCGGGTACTTGTCCTTGGGCAAATCAATAGTTACCTCAAATTTCTCCCGTTTATACTGGACCTCCTTTACTAAACTGGCTAAATGTGGACTAAATTTTTCTAAATGAGCATAAACTGTGGAATAACCATTCGGATGCTTAATGTACAACACATTACCGTAACCACTGCTTTGAACCTTTATCTGATCAATATAACCCGCGGCAGCGGCATAGACCGCTTGACCAACGCCCCCCGTTTTACTCTTTAAATCCAAACCAGCATGAAAATGGTTGTTCCTAAGCTCTCCAAATGTCCCAGAAACCAATAAAGGATTATCTACTGGAGAGATAAAAAAATCCTTCGGATATGCTGCAACCACAGCAATTGGATCTTTTGGGGTACGTTCTTTACCCGGGCTATGTATAGAAAAAACAGGTAAAATTAATAACGCAGAAAAGGTGGCTTTTTTAAGTAGTTTCATCCATTCGTGTTTATACCTGGGTAAAATTACATAGTTGAACTAAAATATTGAAGAGCCATCTAAAATATTATAGTCACAGCCACAGCTATTCACGTTTCAATCTAAAATAGGAACCGACCTTAAGCAACCAACTCAGCAGCCAAAGATGATATCTGCTTGATGCGCTGTTTGTCAATCGAATAATAAATAAACTTTCCGCTTCGCTCCGTTTTAACTACCCCCGCGCGCCGAAGAATGGCAAGGTGCTGGCTAGCTACACTCTGCTCGATGCGAAGCTTAATATAAATTTCAGAAACCGTTAGGCGAGCTCCTTGATCTATAAGCTCCAGCATTTTTTGCCGCAACTTATGGTTTAACGCACGAAGAACAAGCACAGCTTTTCGTAATTCACTATAATCAATTTGGAAATTTTGATCTTGTGCCGATTGAGACGTTTCGTTTTTTGACTTTGCCATAAAATTTGGATTTTAAATACAACCAGAACAGTAAAACCATGCGATGAATCGAAACATCTACCATGTAACGCTTTACTGCCTAAACAACAAGTACCGGAGGCAAAAAAACAAGTAAGATTAAATAAACAAGTGAATACTTTAAGGATTAATCTTCGCCGGCTGAGTAATATTAGGCGGCTTCATATAAAATGGTTCAAAGGTTGCTAAAAGCTCAAACTCCTTGTTTCTATACTTTTTTTCCGCAATTTGCGTTAAAAAACGCGCAGAACAGCTTTTAGCAGTGCGAATATAGGTGTTATTTCCAAAACTACTACTATTAATTTTATCCTGACCGTTCCCAGCAAGCAGCGTTGCCTCAATCCTACCTTGGTTTAAACCCTGAATCCAACCCTCTAAGGCTCCGTTATCCAGAATCAACGGTTGTGCAGGCACAAGTGCGTTCAAGTCATTCCTGAAAGCGGACAACCAAACTTCGTTTCTTCTAGCATCTAGCATAGAAACACAAAGTACATCATCAGGCTGCCCGACCTGTTCAAACGCCCCTGCAGCCAATGCTGCTAACGTATCAATCGAAATTAATGGGATGTCTAAGGCATAACACAGCCCTTTTGCGGTCGAAATACCTGTTCGCAAAGAGGTATAAGCTCCCGGACCCGCACTGACAGCCACCGCGTCCAATTGACCGATTGCAATACCGGCATCACCTAAGCACGCTTCCATTAGTATTGTAATATAAGCAATATGCTGACGGCAATCAGGCTCCTCTCTAAAAGAAACCATCTTCCCATCTATACTAACCGCCACACTGCAAACCTCCGTCGCAGTTTCAATTTGTAAAATAGTTGCCATAGAATAATAGAACACAAAGGTCTATAATCTGAACCTAAATTTATTTTTTTAGTCATAATCCTACTTGTACCTTTGTCTTATTCTTCTTCATTCACCGTAATTATTTCCTACCATGAAAATTAAACCCTCTCTGAGAGATTATTTTTATTTTACTAAAACAGAACGCCTTGGTATCCTTGTCTTGTCAACCGTGCTGTTTCTACTATTACTTTCTCCTTCATTGTATAGGTGGATCATCCAGCCTAAAGAACAGGAAAAACCATACGACGACCCTGTTGTGGGATTTGATATACCGCAACAAACCAAAGCTAAAGGCGAACGTCTTTTCTTCTTTGATCCAAACACCGCTACAGAATCCGAGCTCCTTCACCTAGGCATCCCACCCAAAACGGTGTCCAGCATCATAAAATACAGACAAAAAGGAGGCGTTTTTAAAAAAAAGGAAGACCTCGCGCGCATCTATAATCTGAAAGAGGAGGACTATCTAAGGCTCTACCCATGGATCCATTTTCCATCCAACGATAGCCAAGCAAAAAGTAGGGAAACATATACCCCCCAAAAGGACACAGTTACAATTCATCCTATTAACCCCAACACCGCTACGGAAGAACAACTTAAACAAGTTGGAGTCTCCACCCAAGCCAGAAGAGCATGGATCAACTACTTAGCCAAGGGAGGTTCTTTCAGGAGAACAGAAGAGATCAAAAAGCTTTACTCGTTAACCGATGCCGACTATTCGAAAATATTTCCTCATTTATATATTCCACCCAAAGAGGTTAATAAGACCTCAAAACCATCCGTCGAGCCCATTGAAATAAACACCGCAACATACGAACAATGGGTTTCCCTGCCGGGTATTGGAAGAACCTGGGCAGGAAAAATTATGCGCTTCAAAGAAAAACTAGGAGGCTTCACCCAAGTTACTCAAGTTGCAGAAACCCTTGGACTGCCGGACAGTGTTTACCAGTTAATTATACCCTTTTTAACTCTTCAGGAAACAAAACCATCTACAATACCATTAAACTCCGCCTCTTTTGATCAACTCAATCAACATCCATACATAAATGCTCAACAAACAAAATGGATCATTGCTTATAGACAACAACATGGCAAATTTGAAAGGATAGAAGATCTCCTAAAAATTCCCACGCTTAACACAATTTGGTTCGAAAAAACGAAACCCTATTTATCACTTTGACGACTCAGACCAACAGAATACTCTGCCACTGCTTTTATTTCCTCTTCTGATAAAATTGACTTGAAAGGTGTCATTAGATTCTTACCATTGGTAATAATCTGAATGCGGTCGTGTAGGGGTAATATGGATGCAGACAAATCTTTTGCACCATTTAAGCCTAATTTCCCATCAGCGCCATGGCATGTTATACAGTTCTTTCTGTAGATAGCCATACCATCTACCAATGTACTAGATGATCCCCCTTTTGTCCTCGCCGCCATCGCTTGCTTCTCAATTTCCTCAGAAGCAGAGGTGCAGGACAAGGCGAACATTGTCAATGTTAGAAAAGTTGATAATTTCATAATATTGAATAGTTTCTTTAAAAAGTTGACCCCCAAAACGTACTTTTGCATTCTAGAATGGACTTAATACATTTTTTTCAAATGTTTGTTCATAGTGTTTGTTTTTTTGTTTTGTCCCTGTTCAGTAGTAAATATGTAACAGGGATTTTTTTATTGTAATTCTACCTATTTTTGCAGGACTTTAACTACAAGGCGTATCCTGCTAAACAGTCAATCTAACCCATGCTAAAAAGGCTTTTTATCCGAAATTACGCACTGATCGACGAGCTCACTATTAATTGCTCCGATCATCTTACCATTATAACGGGTGAAACGGGTGCAGGAAAATCCATCCTATTAGGTGCTTTAGGGCTAATCATGGGGGAACGAGCTGATAGCAAAATTTTTTATAACGGACATGAAAAGTGTGTTGTAGAGGGATTCTTTGACGTATCCTCCTACGATCTAAAAGGCTTCTTCAGTGCTCATGAGCTCGACTACGATGATGAGGTGGTTATTCGAAGGGAGTTGTCCCCAGCAGGGAAGAGCCGTGCCTTCATCAACGATACCCCTGTCAACAACCAACTACTGCAACGGCTCACCGAAAGCTTGATTGATCTCCATCAACAGTTCGATACATTGGATATTCACAGTGTCAACTTTCAACTTAGAATGATTGACGCACTTGCTAACAATGGCCCCCTGCTGAAAAACTACCAACAAGGATATAGACAGTACTCTTCAGATCGACGTAGACTGGAGGACATGATTTCGCGAAGCGCTAATGGCGCAAAAGAAATGGAGTTCATGCGGTTTCAACTGGAAGAGTTATACCAGGCGGCATTAACGGATGGAGAACAAGAGCTGCTTGAAAATGAACTAAATAGACTAACAAATGCTGAGGGAATCAAGCGAACTTTTGGAGCGGCTTACAACCTTCTTGCAGAGTCAGAAGTTAATATCACAAATCAACTGCTTGAACTTAGTCGATCGATCAACACGGTAAAAAAGTTGTCACCGGAGCTATCAAGCCTCAGCGCACAATTAGACGGGATATTAGAGGAGGTTCAAGCGTTTGCAAAAGAGTGTGACCGGATTGCAGAGCGAACAGAATACGAACCTCAACGCATTAACGAAATTCACGAGCGGCTTAACACCCTTTACAAATTACAAAAAAAACACGCTTTAAACGATGTTCGTGCTCTGATTCAGTTACAGGAAGACTTGGAGCGACAAACTTCTGGATTCACTGATCTTAGCGCTGCTATTGCAGACCTTGAACAGAGCATCGCCCAACAAGAAATCCAGCTTAAAAAGGAAGCCGAACAATTAAGTAGCCGCCGCCGCTCCGTAGCCCCTTCCTTTGAGCAAAAAGTACAAGAGATGTTGGCCCTGCTCTCTATGCCACATGCCAGACTGCAGGTTAGTATCAACGCTACCTCAACGCTGAACAATACTGGCTTGGATGACGTACAATTCTTATTTGCAACCAATATTGGTAGCCGGTTTCTACCAATCAAGGACGTTGCATCTGGCGGTGAACTCTCAAGGCTTAATCTTTGTGCCAAAAGTATCGTTGCTGATGCTATCCCTTTACCAACCCTTATATTTGACGAAATTGATGCAGGCGTCAGCGGAGATGTTTCAATGAAAATGGGACAAATTCTAAAAGAACTATCTAGAAGACACCAAGTGATTTGCATAACGCATACACCTCAAGTCGCTGCAAAGGCAGACAAACACTATTTTGTCTATAAAAAGATACAGGAAGACCGTACACTTACCAACGTTCGACCACTCAACGAAGAAGAACGAGTTCGCTCCATCGCTGTAATGCTCAGCGGCAATCCACCTAGTGATGCAGCACTTGTTACAGCGAAGGAGCTTATCTCTAATTAAATTACTTTTGTCACGCCCGGTATCGCACAAGGATACATCCCATCTTCTCCAGGCAATACCTTCGGCAATGCATCCCAGTCTAATCGGACAGGCATAAGATCAATTTCTGATTTTAAAGCCGCATCCCACTCAATTACTTGCCCCGAATACGTGGCCATCCGGCCCATAATCGCTGTCATTGTGCTCTTAGCTGCATTTTCGGCATCCGCGAACTTATATTCCGACTTTGCTATGGCTTCAAATAACTCATCGTGCTCTACTTGGTACGGATTAGGGTCATTTTTTGCATCATAATTCAAAATAGAATATCCACTTCGGGTTTGAACCAATCCAGGGAGCGGTGCCACACCGTTGGTGCCATGAAACCCCTCCGTTACATCCTCTTTAGTGCCCGGCATTTGCCTGCACTGACTAAACATTCTCGAACCATCGGCATACTCAAACTCCACCACATGGTGATCAAAAATTTCACCATATTGACTTCCCACACGCACCTGCCTACCTCCGCTACCAAACGCCCTTATTGGATATGCCTGCTTAACCCAGTTGGAAACATCTAAATTGTGAACATGCTGCTCTACAATATGGTCGCCACAAAGCCAATTAAAGTAATACCAGTTTTCCATCTGATATTGCATTTCAGACATGTCGGGCTTACGTTCCTTCACCCACAAGCCTCCCATGTTCCAATAAACTCGAGAAGCAATAACATCACCTATAACCCCATTCTGAAGCCGATCTACCCACTCTCTGTAAATCTTTTGGTAATGACGTTGCAATCCTACAACTACATTTAGTCGTTTCTGCTTCGCAAGAGCTGCCGCTTCTAAGACTTTTCGAATCCCCGGAGCATCTGTAGCAACTGGCTTTTCCATAAATACATGCTTCCCTTGTGCAACTGCCTCTTTAAAGTGTTCCGGACGAAATCCTGGTGGCGTTGTTAAAATCACTACATCAGCATGTCGAATTGCTTTTTTATACGCATCAAACCCTACGTATTTATGTTCTTCCGGAACGTTTACTCGGTTTTTGACTGTCCCTTCTACTCCAATCACATCGCTCAAATCCTCTGCTGTAATATTTTTATATGCATCATCAATTCGATGGCGAAAGGCATCCGCCATAGCGACTAGCTGCACCCGCTGGTGGCTCAACAAGGCCTGAACAGCAGCACCTGTTCCCCTTCCACCACACCCAATCAAGGCTACTTTAATAGTGTCATCAACCAAACTCTGTGCCGCTTGCGCTAACGGAAGACCGCCTAACATGCTTCCCCCGGTTAACACCGTCGACGTTTTTAAAAAGTTGCGTCTGTTCGTTTTTTTCATGCGTTTAATCTTTTATTACCTTGTTAAAAAATGCATCTCGCTCTTCCTTGGTAATATTTCGGGTAGATCGAACCAACCGGAAACCCACAAATGGAGCATCCGGATTCCACCATCGACTTTTTGGAATCTGTGGGTCTCTTGCTTGCCACTTTGGCTCGCTCTTTTTCCTCGCTGCACACCTTAGCTGATCAACATCATCCTCAAAACAACCACCTCTAAGGGTTCTTGAATGTTTTTTGGTAGGAGTAATAAACGGGTTAATTGCACTGGGGTCTATTTGGTTAAAATAATCTTCTACATAAAAATCGAGGCACCATTCCATCACATTGCCATGCATGTCATGTAGCCCCCAAGGATTAGGCTTCTTTTGGCCAACCCGCTGATAAGATCCCGAACTATTGCTATACAGCCATGAATATTCAGACGCCAACGCTTCATCGTCCCCCCAAGAAAACACCGTTTGGGTACCAGCACGACAGGCATACTCCCATTCAGCCTCTGTCGGTAATCTAAAAAACATTCCCGTTTTATCAGATAACCATTGGCAATACCTTAATGCCGCTTGCTGTGTCATAGTTGCGGCAGGGTATCCTCCTGCTTTACCCCTTCCATAAGTAAAATCAAAATAGGGTGGAGAAGGCCTTGAAATAGCATCTGCCTCGAAACCCGGAGTAGATGCTGTGTCCGAATCAAATTGAATAAACTGAAAGCAAAAAAACTCATCAAAAGTAACTTCGTACATCCCTATCCAAAAACTATCCAACTTTATAGTTTGGTAACCCTCATTTGGCTTTCTACCTAGTTCCGATGGCCTACTACCCATCGAAAAACTTCCCCCGGGTATTAAGACCATTTTAAAACTCTGTTCCGTTCCCGGAATAAACACTTGCTCCACTACACCTTGGCTAGTTAATAAAAGTGCTTGCAAGGATAGCAATAAGAGTAAGATAATGCGTGTGTACATTTTCAAAATCAAACTACCAATAAGGGTGTTTTTTCTATAATAATAAAGGAGCCTATTGATATATTACCGTGAAGTTATTTACATTCGTGAAATTCTTTCTAGGTTTTTTTAATTCAATAACAAATGCGCATTGTTTTTGCCTATTATATTTCTATTCCATTTCTTTTGGCAACCCTGTCAATACTTTACTTAGCTTGGAAAGGTACTGAGGGGATAGCAGTCTGGATAGCACCCTTCTTGTTAGCGTTATCGTTTATCTGGGTCTTTTCACCACAAATAAATTGGTGGTGGTATAAGTCTAACCCACCCCAATTAGAACCCGAAGTAGCACTTGCCATCCGTAAATTCACGCCTTTTACCGAAAGACTTTCCCCTGAAGAGCTATCTCTTTTTTACAACCGAGTGGCACTCACTCGACTCGCAACAGACTGGACCGCAAAAGACCTTCCAGAGGACCTCATACCCCCTGATATGCAAACCGCTGTAGCCGTGCAGTCTGTAATCTGTACCTGGAACCAAAAAGAATTCTTGATCAAGGATTATGAAAAGGTAATCCTAATGCCGGGCCCATTCCTATCGCCAGAATATCCCGTTTTTCACTCTGCTGAAAGTTATCTGCCTGAAAATTGTATCCTACTAAATGCAGCAGCGGTCATGAGTGCATTCCTTCAACCTGAAAAACACTTTAATTTAGCTCTATACTTGTATGCAAAAATCAGCTTGGGTGCAAGACCAGAAATTAACATACCGGCAGATCTAGAAAAGACCTTTTTAAGTAAAATGGACGCTATTAGCGGCTGGAATATGGATTTCTTAAAAACATCCTTAGGAGAAGACACCCTAGATGTAAAGGCTGTAATACTTTCCCATTATTTTACTTTTTATGAATCCTTCAAACAAAATATGCCGGAGTGGATTGCATTACTAGATCAAATGTTTTTTGAAAAAAACGAACTAAACTAATTAGCAATTGGTTCTGAAAAACAAACAATCCACAATAATCTAGGCTAAAAACCCTAAGAGAACCAGCATCGTTTGGGAATAAAAACCCTGTAAACAACTTTTATTTCACAATAGGTCTCAGTATTTCTGTTAAAATTCGCCTTTAAATTTTTATAAAAACAAATTACAACCTACTTTTGCCAATGCAAAGGGATCTGCATTATTCTTTTATCCTTATTACATTAGTCATTGCTCAAACAATTACCGTTTGCCGATTTATGAAAAAAACTACGCTACGCCTTGTTCCGGTGCTTGCTTTGGTGCTGCTAACTGCCTTTTCAGGTAGCGCTCAAGACATTCACTTCTCTCAGTTCTACATGAGTCCGCTCAACCTCAATCCGGCAATGACGGGTGTTATGAACTGTAACCACCGATTGACAGCTAATTACCGCAATCAGTGGGCATCTATCCTAAAACAAAACGCATATAATACCTACTCTGTAGGGTACGACCAAAAAATGCCAGTAGGTCGTTATGACTACTTCGGTGTAGGGGGTACCTTCTGGGGAGATAAGGCTGGATCATCCGAGTTTGCTACTATTCAAGCTCGACTTTCTGGTTCCTACGCAAAAAAAATGGGCGGCTATCGCAGAAAAGCACACTACTTGGTAGTTGGTGCAGACTTCGGAGTAAGCAATCGTTCCATCAACAGCCAACAGTTACAGTGGCCATCTCAAAACAATGGTGGTACATTTGACGGCACCTTGCCTGGTGGTGTTTTGCAGGACTACAGCTTCATGTTCGTCGACATGTCAGCCGGTTTGCTTTGGTTCAGCGTATTTGATGAATTCAACAATTTGTATTTCGGGGCTGCCTTTAGTCACCTAAATCGCGCTAATGTCTCTTTCCAGCAACAGAATATTCCTCTGTATGGCAAGCTTACCGCTCACTTCGGTGGTGAGTTTGTAGCAGCACAGCGCTTAAGCCTTTTACCAGGGGTGGTTACCTTCTTCCAGGGCCCCTCTTTCCAGGTGAATGTTGGTAATTCTTTCAAATTCTTACTCGGAAATAGCCGTCGCTACCACCAAGCATTTCAGTTGGGTGCTTGGGCGCGTGTTTCTAACCGTTTGAATCAGGGTAAATTGATGGATGCACTTATCCTGAGTACTCGGTTTGACTATGAGCAGTTTACCTTAGGTTTTAGCTACGATATCAACACCTCTAGTCTTAGAACAGCAACCAACGGTAATGGCGCATTTGAATTCTCCTTACTTTACAAAGTATGTGGTCCTGAACGCCGTGGTGTATACTGTCCAAACTTCTAATTCCTTTCATTGACTTCACGTCCGATAGAAGGACTAAAAAGTTTCCAACGGGGTAGTTCGTTGGAAACTTTTTTTTTGCGGTTCAGTAATTAATACCATTTATTTACAGCTCAACACATGGTTTTATTAAGTTTTTACTCTGTTATGATACTAAATACAAACAGACAGAACTAACTTTGTATTTTATGATTTAATGGCACCTGTTTTCAAAGCCTTATTCACTCAAAACCTACCAAATGCGACCTTATTTTATTGATATAAACGAGTTGCGTTTAAATATTCTTGGATTTAATTGGTAAGCTCCACCACTTAGTAATCTGTAAATAGTAAAAGCTCTACATTATGTTTGCAAATTCAAAGAACACCGACGACGTGAAAAGTACAACAGCCCAATCTTCTGGCGGTCTGAATGCTCTTGTTAAAGGGACAAGTATCGAGGGTACGGTAAAATGTGAAAGTGATATCCGAATAGATGGTACCATTAAGGGTGACTTGATTTGTAAGGCAAAGGTGATCATTGGTCCCACCGGATTCGTTGAAGGAGAAATAACTTGTCAAAATGCTGTTGTCGAGGGTACGATTAAAGGAATATTAACAGTAACAGATTTACTGAATATCCGGGAAACAGCTGAAATAGATGGCACCATATCAACAGGTAAGCTCATTGTTCAAAGTGGAGCCAAATTTAACGTAGCCTGTAAAATGACCGATAGCACCAAATAAACGTCTTTATGCCTTCCGATCCTCAAAAAAGAAAGAGCACCAACCGCAAAAATTCCATTAAAATCCTGGCAAAATACAGCGGAATGGGATTTCAGCTTTTTGCAGCATGCTTGGCGGGTGCTTTCATTGGAAAATGGTTGGATGCAAAAATGCAGCTTGAAAGGCCGCTTTGGGCTGTTCTGTTAACGGTGCTCTTTATGGTTGCTTCCCTTTACGCGCTTTATAAACAGTTACTTCAGGACGATTCCTCATCCCCTGACAACCCTTAACTACTCAAGATTAATGACAGCAGCGATTTTCTATAGATACCTTGCCTATATCACACTAGGTTGCTTTGCACTTTTTGGTTTGCTATACCCGGTATTTATACCCATTCGCCAACACTGGCCACTTACCATTATTACTCTAAGTGCATTTGTCCTTCTTTGTCTAGGACTTTTCTGGTCTGGATCTGCAACCGTCAATAGTACAAACAAAGGCGCATTCAATGGTTTAATCCTCGGCTCAGTATTTGGAAAAATGGTACTTGCTGTAGGACTACTGTATATATATCAACGTATTTGGAGACCCGATAATGAATGGTTTGTCGCTATTTTCCTATTCTCTTACTTGGTCTACACCATTTTCGAGGTTTGGTTTATGACTAAATTAGCTCGTCAATCTTAGTGTTAACATGAAACGACCGCGCGCTGACGAATACGCCCCCTTTCATTCAACCTATATTAAAATTCTTCCTCCAAGGATTTCAGCAAAAAAGCTTTTAAGCCAAACCTGGAAAGAAACACTTCAACTATTTGGGAGTCTTCCCGAAGAAATGGGTGACTACCGTTATGAACCCAATAAATGGAGTATTAAACAACTTTTAATACACATGATTGATACCGAACGTGTATTTGCGTTTAGAATTTTGTGGTTTATAAGAGGTGATCGAGCCTCACTCCCCGGATTCAATCAGGATTTCTGGATGGAATATGCGGACGTCTCGAATAGAACCATTAAAAGCCTCTTAAAAGAATGGAAACTGGTGAGAGAACATACTTTATTTCTCTTAAACCATTGCACTGAGGAGCAATCAATGCAAACAGGAAACGCAAGCGGATTCAAATTCAGCGTACGTGCTTATTTCTACATTATTGCCGGACACCACCTACATCATTTAGCTATTTATAAGGAGCGTTATATGTAACTTTGGGCTTTCGTCAGATATGCTCATGCTAAAAAAATATTACCGCCTCCTTCTCTTGGCACTGTCACCGTTCTCCTTTCTCTCCAACGGGCACGCCCAAGTTAAATCGCCAAACGACTTTTTACCACATCAACTTGGCGAGCAATTTACCCCACACCATCTACTGGTGGATTATTTTCAGTACTTGGTCAAAGAAAGTCCAATGACGATGTCCCTCGTGGAGTACGGTACAACCTCAGAAGACCGCCCACTGCTAGTGGCTATTTTTTCGTCGCCAGCAAATATTGCTAAGCTAGAACAGCATAGAATAAACAATCTTCGACTTGCCCAACTAGGACCGGATCAAAAAGAGGGAGTCATTTCTGGAATGCCATCAATCGTATGGTTAAACATGAGCGTGCATGGAAATGAACCCTCCGGCGCAGAAGGCAGTATGCAACTTGCATGGGAGCTTTCGCAGCAGACGAACGACTCCATTAAGTTATGGCTACAAAACACAATCGTAATCATTGATCCCGCAGCAAATCCTGATGGGTATGACCGATATACCAATTGGTATAGAGGCGTTTCAAACAAACTAAAAAACCCCAATCATCATACCCGCGAACACCAAGAGCCATGGCCCGGAGGCCGACCCAACCACTACTATTTTGACTTAAATAGAGATTGGGCATGGGCAACCCAAAAAGAAACGCAACAGCGCTTGGCTTTTTTTCAATCCTGGCTTCCACATGTTTTGGCCGATGTCCACGAGCAATTTATTGACGATCCATATTACTTCGCACCAGCCGCAGAGCCAATGCATGCCTACCTCAGTAGCTGGCAACGCTCTTTTCAAACTGAAATAGGCACCAATCACGCCAAACACTTTGATAAAAGGGGCTGGTTATACTTTACCAATGAAATATTCGATTTGCTCTATCCCTCCTACGGCGATACCTATCCTATGTTCAACGGAGCCATTGGGATGACATATGAACAAGCAGGCCATGGCAAAGCGGGAAGAGCAATAAAGACCTCTAATGGTGATACACTTACACTAACTACGAGAATCGAACATCACCTCACTGCCTGCCGCTCTACAATTGAAATTGCTAGCAAAAACACACCCAAAATTGTTGAAAACTTTCAAAACTACTTTAAAACCACCTCAAAAAACCCTCCGGGTGAATACAAATCCTTCATCATTAAAGGTTCCAATGATCCAAATAAACTAAATACACTCTGTAAATTTTTGGATTTACATAAAATTCAGTACGGCAAAGCAGGCAAAACATTCGATGTCCCCAAAGCATTTAACTATTTCACGGGCAAAGAAGACCCCCTTACCGTTGAATCTAATGACCTCGTCATCAGTGCCTATCAGCCTAAATCTGTTTTGACCCAGGTTCTTTTTGAACCAAATGTATTCCTTAGTGACTCGCTAACCTATGATATCACAGCCTGGGCCCTACCATTTGCTCATGGACTTCAAGCATTTGCAACTAAGCAAAAGCTCGAACCACAAAAATCTTTTGTTCCTTACATTGCTCCATCGCCCACAGCGATAGCCCCAACCTATGCTTGGTGCTTACACCGTAAATCGCTCTCCGACTGTAGCTTCGTAGCACACCTCTTAAACAAAGGGATAAAAATAAGGTATGCTACCGAGGCCTTTGACTTGAGTGACCAACATTTTGAGCCAGGCGCTTTTGTAATCAACCGTGCTGATAATAGAATCAACGATCCCGAACTTGAGAAATTAATTAAAGAAACTGCACTCAAAACCAACACCGCATTATATCCAGCCTACACTGGCTTTATCGGAAAAGGAGCGGATTTCGGCTCTTCAAAATTCAAATTAGTCAAAAATCCATCTGTTGCAATGCTCTATGGAGACGACGTGGACGAAAATACTTTTGGACATTTCTGGCACTATTTTGAACAAGAGCTTAATTACCCGATAAATATGGTAAGATCAGATAAAATCAGCGCCGCTGCCCTTTCCGGCATCAACACGCTTATCATTCCCAATGGATCTTACCGCTTCGAAGAAAAAACGCTTACATTGCTTAGAGACTGGGTTGGTGATGGTGGAAAAATTATCGCAATTGATGGAGGTGTAAGAGCTTTAGCTGACAACTCTGGATTTGATATTATCTCTAAAAAAAATCCTCCAGAAGACACTACCTATACCACCCCAAAACCATATCAGTTAACAGAAAGGCAACAAATCAGTGACCAACTCCCTGGTGCCATTATAAAAACTAAAATCGACCCAACACACCCTCTGGCCTATGGACTGGGATCCACCTATTTTACCCTGAAAACAAGTGCAGCTGCATATCAAATCAACCACAAACTCCAAAATGCAATCTGGATTGGAGATGCGCTCGAAAGTTATGGTTTCATAGGAAGCCGGGTAAAAAAACAAATAAAAAATTCACCTGTTGTAGCCGCGCAACCCATCGGTAATGGCTCTGTTGTTTATTTGGTCGACCACCCAATATTTCGCTCTTTTTGGCAAGCTGGAAAAATAATTGTTGCAAATGCTTTACTTTACTAACTGTCCTAATATGCGACTCTTAATCTCTTTTGTACTGCTATTTTTCAGTCAATCACCAATATTTACTCAAAAACCAACAAAACCCACTCCTGCAGACTTACATCAGGCAATCAAAAAATTGAATGTTCTTGGGTCTGTATTATACGTAGCGGCACACCCCGACGATGAAAACCAGCGTTTAATCAGTTATTGTGCCAATCATAAACTTTATGACGTCACCTACCTCTCCCTCACCAGAGGAGATGGTGGACAAAATCTTATTGGACCAGAACTTAGAGAACTGCTTGGTGTGCTCCGAACCCAAGAGCTCCTGATGGCTCGTTCAATTGATGGTGGCAAACAACGGTTTACTCGTGCCAATGATTTCGGCTACTCCAAAAACCCAGAAGAAACCACCTCAATTTGGAATCGAGACGAAGTTCTTTCAGATGTTGTTTGGGCCATCAGAGAAACTCAACCCGACATAATTTTTAATCGCTTTCATCACGATAAAAAATTCCCAAACCACGGACACCATACTACGTCTGCCATGCTTTCCTTGGAAGCATTCGATTTGGCTAATAGCCCTGAAGCTTATCCCGAACAACTATCTTACACCTCCACTTGGCAACCTAAGCGCCTGTTTTTTAACACCTCTTGGTGGTTTTTTGGAAGCAAAGAAAAATTCAATGCTGCCGACAAATCAAACATGTTTGAACTTGACTTGGGCGTTTTCTTACCATTAAAAGGAAAAAGCAATAACGAAATTTCTGCAGAAGCTAGATCTATGCACCGCTGTCAAGGCTTTGGCGAAATAACAAAGCGCGGGGAAAATTTAGAATACCTAGACTTCGTAAAAGGAGAAAAACCCGCCAATAAAGACCTATTCGAAGGTATCAATACCTCTTGGAGCCGCGTGCCAGGAGGAGAAAAAATTGGTTCCTTATTATCAAAAATAGATCAATCGTTTCGCTCTGATAACCCTGCCGCATCTATACCAGATTTGTTAACTGTGCTCCAGATGATTGAAGCGCTTCCTGATGGACACTGGAAACGAGTCAAACAAAAAGAAACTAAAGAGGTGATTAAGGGATGTATGGGCCTTTACCTTGAAGCTGTTGCAGATCAAGCCATTGGAACCCCAGGAGCAACCGTAGAGATCAACCTAGAAGCTATTCAACGAAGTACTGCCCACCTAAAACTTAATTCGATTTCATTCTCAAATGGAATCTTTGATACAACTCTTAACTGGGTACTTCCTAACAACTTTGATTGGACTTGGTCAAAAAACATACAAATTCCACCTGTCGCTTCCTTTACTTCCCCCTTTTGGCTACAATCGGCTGGTACAACTGGGATGTATACGGTACCTGATCAAAAAATGCGCAACTTGGCTGAAACGCCCAGGTTCCTCACCATAACCTGGTCATTCCTTATTAATAACATTCCTGTTTCATATACTACTGACGTCGCTTACAAAACAGAGGAGCCAGCAAAGGGAGAGGTATGGAAACCCTTTGATATTCTTCCTCCAGCCGTTATTTCCTTCGAACAAAGTGCTTATCTTTTTACTAGCGGACCAAAAGAGATTACCGTACGTATTAAAGCACTTAGGGACAGCGTCTCTGGCACGGCTGATTTGGTTCTACCAACTAATTGGAGTTGGAAATCAGCAACAGGAAACGCCCCATTTTTCTTACCCAATAAAGGACAAGAAACGCTCATTACATTTCTGGTTACACCTCCTGTGTCACCAGAAAACGCAGACGCAAAAGCTATTCTTACCGTTGGCGGCCGAAATTATTCTATGCAATTATCAACCATTGAATATGAACATATCCCTGCCCAAAACGTCCTACTCCCTGCACAAGTAAAAATCTCGAAACTCGATTTAACTGTTGCCGCACAAAAAATTGGATATTATATGGGTGCCGGCGACGATGTGCCTAACGCACTTCGTCTCATGGGCTGTCAGGTAACCCTGCTCGAGGATAAGGACCTTGATGCAAAAAACCTTGCTCAATACGAAGCCGTTGTTATCGGCATTAGAGCGTACAACACAAAAAATGCACTCGCCATTAAAAACAATGAACTGTTTGAATACGTAAATAACGGTGGCACTTTAATTACACAATACAACAATAACTTTGATTATACAGCAGGGCTTCTCGCCCCAATTCCCTTAAAATTATCCAGAACACGGGTAACAGACGAAACTGCAGAAATGCGTTTCCTGATTCCGGAACACTCTGTTTTAAACCACCCCAATAAATTAACCAACGCTGATTTTAATGACTGGGTCCAAGAACGCGGACTCTACTTCCCTGGGGAATGGGATAGCGCATACTCGGCACCTTTATCCTGTAACGATCCAGGAGAAAAACCAGCAGATGGAGGATTATTAGTCGCACCTTGGGGAAAAGGGGTTTTCGCATATACATCTTTCTCCTTTTTTAGAGAGCTGCCTGCTGGCGTTCCGGGTGCTTACAGGCTTTTTGCTAATCTTGTCTCTCTCAAACAGCCACTCGTTAAACCCTAAGATCTTTGAATAATTCCATTGCTGAACTCTTAAATGCTGCTGCCAACCAGTACAACCGACCCGAATTCATCCCTGGCGATCCAATTTCGGTCCCACATCAGTTTAATAAACTGCAAGACCAGGAAATTATTGGATTTTGGGCGGCTATCTTGGCCTGGGGGCAGCGAAAAACCATTATTCAAAGTGCTTCTAAACTCGTTGAACTAATGGATGGCGCACCACACGACTTTGTACTTAACCACGAAGAAAAAGACCGCTCTCGGTTCAATGATTTTAAGCACCGAACATTCCAAGCAATTGATAGCCTTTATTTCTTAGAGTTTTTTCAAAACTATTACAAAAACAATAAAAGCTTGGAAACAGCTTTTTCTAGACACCTTTCCCCGAATGATATAACGACAGAAAAAGCCCTCTCTGGATTTCATTCCGATTTTTTTAGCTTACCATTCGCTCCAAATAGAACTAAAAAACACGTACCTACACCAAATCGGAATTCTACCTGCAAACGACTAAATATGTTTCTACGTTGGATGGTCCGACGTGATAATAGAGGGGTAGACTTTGGTGTTTGGACGACCATCCAACCCAGCCAATTACTAATACCGCTGGATGTGCACGTTGAAAAAATTGCAAGAAAACTGGGATTGCTCCAACGACCACAAACAGACTGGAAGGCTGTACTTGAATTGACGGAACAGCTGCGCCTATTGGACCCAAAAGATCCTGTTAAATTTGACTTTGCTCTTTTCGGACTTGGAATACTAGAAAACAGGCTTCCTTCTCCAAAAAAGTAGTTGATCAATCAATAATATAAAGATAGCAGGAGCTAAAAACCATTGATAATAGGTTTTATAAACAAACCCTGCCTGCTGTTCTATTTTAACCTTTCTAAGGTTGTTTAATGCTTCTTCTACCAGTTGGATCCCTTTTTGATCTTCTATTTTTGTATAGATACCGTTTGTTTTAGCAGCAATGGCTTGTAATGATTGCTCATGAAGCTTTGTTCTGACAAGATTACCCTCAAAATCTTTAAGCATCTTTCCTGCAGAAACGGGTATACTAGAGCCTGCAGTAGATCCTACTGAAACAGTATGAATGACCACGCCCTCTTTGCGCGCTACATTTGCGGCATTAAGATCTTCCTCTGTGTGGCTTTCTCCATCTGATATCAGTACAATTGCCTTTCCAATGGTCGAATCCATTGGAAACATCCGAAGGGCCTGCAAAATGGCAGCACTTAAGCTAGTACCTTGATTATTTACGGCATCTGGTGAGGCATTGGATAAAAATAAAAGCAAAGCCGATGGATCATTTGTTAATGGAGATTGAGGAAACGCATCCCCGGCAAAAAAAACTAAACCCAATCGATTATCCCCTTGAGACTTTATCAGATCCTTAAGATAATCCTGTGCTTTTTTTAGTCTGCTAGGATTAGTGTCAGTTGCTAACATACTCCTCGATACATCTAGCGCAAAAATAATATCAGACGTTCCAATAAGGCTGGGCGTAGCTCGCTCTATCCGCTGTGGATTGGCAATAGCAAGTACAGTTAATGCAAATAGTAGTGAAAAAAGTGCATTTTTCAACCAAAAACGATCCGAAGAAAACCCCAATAACAACCGTTGCTCTAATTGTCTTGAACCAATTGAGTAAAGAGTCTGTCTCCTCCATCGCCAATAATACCACAATAAACCGGCTTGCAACAAAAGCAGCCATAACAAGTGTAAAAGTGCCGGATTTTCAAAATGTACTTTTTCCATATTATACGGTGATTACGCGAAGTGGGCCCCACCGAAGTACTATCTCTAATAGTAACAAGCTCAATGCTGCATTCAAAAACCAAAAAAACAAGTCCGTTACCCTTTGAACACTTGTCACCTTCAACTCACTTGTTTCTAACTGATCTATGTCCTTGGAAATAGCTTGTAACTCTCCTGTAGATTGTGCCCAATAAAATTTACCTCCCGCAGCAGTAGCCACTTTTGAAAGACCTACTTTGTCTATTTTAATGTTTATCGATCCAAAACCATAAGTGCCATCCCTTTGACGAAAAGCGGGCACCTCCGCCAAACCATTTTTCCCAATACCTATAATATATATTTTAATGCCTAAAGCCCGGGCAATCAACGACGCCTCTAGTGGTCCAATCTCCCCCATATTTTGATCGCCATCACTTATCAATACAATTACTTTGCTTAAACTTGTACTATCTTTCAAGTGGTTGATTGCAGTAGCTAAGCCCGTACCAATGGCAGTCCCCTCTGGCAACCTACCAACTTGTATATTGCTAATTAATGCACTTAATATCCGGTGGTCTGATGTTAGTGGGCATTGATTAAAGGCACCCCCAGCAAATATGGTTAAGCCAATCCTATCCTGTTTGCGACGTTCAATCAGCTCGTTCGCCATTTTCTTAACAGCAGAAAGTCGATCCGGAAAAACATCCTTTGATAGCATACTTGGGGATACATCTACTACCAACATCATATCAACGCCTTCCTGTGTTGACTGTACCTCACTCCAAACTATTTGTGGGCGAGCTAGCGCTATAATAATTAAACTAAAAACAAGCCATCTAAGCCACTGAAGCCACTCCCTAGCATATACTACCCATGTTTTTGTACTGGCGAAAACCTCTCCCCTGGAAACCATCAATGAAATGTGCCTATTCCTTTCTGATACCTTATAGTGATAAATCAAAAATGGAAGAAGTATTAACAAAAGCAACCAGTACGGGGACGCAAAAACCATGGCTATTTCTAATTTCCGGATTGAATAACTAAGCGCTCCACAAGACTCAACAGCTGTCGAAAATCTCGACTAGAACTATACTGTTGGGCATACTTTGCTAAATCTGCCTCGATGAGCACGTTTTTAATTTCTACTATTAATGTTTCTTGCATTTTAGCCCCTCTTAAAAGTCGGTCTAACTCCTCTGTTGTAGATTCCAACGCTGGAATTTCATACCTGGCCTCCAAATACCCCTTAATAATTTGACTTAACTCTATATAGAACTTCTTAATTTCTCCATTTTCCCAGATAGATTGTTCTTCTAACAGATGAAGACGTTGAATAGCCTCCTCTTCAAAAGAGCGTGGAGTTGGGCTATTATTCTCAATAACAACAATATCCCGTTTTTTCTCTCTTTTAATGTAATAATACCAAAAGCCGCCTCCGAAAATAAAAAAAACAACTAAGGATGCGAATAAATCTGACCACCTAATGGGCTCTTTTTTGATTGACCGGTTGTTCTCAAGAGTCTCTCCTGGCTTCAAAATGGTTGGAACGATTTTTATGGCAGTAGGTGAAGTTTGAAGAACTAGGCCGTTAGGCCCTGGTATAGCCAATGGTGGAAGTGCTATTTCCATGCTATCCAAAGCAATAATGGTCGCTCTTTGTACCCATTGGTTTCCTTTTTTTTCCCATAATGTCCTTCTTAATATATCCTCTTCCGGAATCTGTTTTTTCCAAGATGAAAAATCAACCACTCCTGGCTGGTTTAATACCCCCATTACATGAACCATTACCTCAAAAGTATCGCCTACTAGTATAGGCTGTTGATCTATAACACAAAAAGCCCGAACATCTTGTGCTCGTAAATAGAAGAACGAACAGGAAGAAATCAAGATTACTAAATAAATCCTTGTCGTAGTCGCTGATATTGTCATTATTTAGAATTAAGCACTCTCAAGATTATGATTGCTATTTCAAAAATTCTTCTCTGTCGTGCTTTTATATGAACTCTTTTGAAATAGTTTACCGAGCAACAACTAATATCCCCCCGTTATCATTGATTGCTACAATTACCCCTTTATCCACAAAATCAAGTAAAAGCGCATCATTGGTATATAATCCCTCGTCTCCCGCAGTAAGTCTGACACCTAACAAAAGAGATCCAACGACCGATTTCCATGGCTCAATAACGCTGGGATCTGCTTGCTGAAGGACAGCAATACCGCCATTTTGATCTTTTAGAGAAGAGGCTTTTGCTATAAATTCATTTACACCAACGATTTTCAAATTGTATTCATCCTCATCAACCATTACTAGCAATGACTCATCAAGGTTGAATAATAATTCGATGCAATAAAGAAAGCGCTGTTGTTTGTTTTCTGGTTGGACCCAGATGAAATAATTAACTGAAGTCAGCACTTTCCCAGCAAATGAGTGAAATGTTTCTACCTCTTCTTGGCTAAAATACGCTGCTGGGATATCCATTTTTTTACTCATTCTCTACTTTTTTGAGGGATTCAACAAAATACATATTAACAAGACCTTTATTGTGAACTTCTTTCAAACCTCGTGGAATACAATGAAACGTTTCTTTTACTGCTTCATAGGTGACCTGAGAAATATTAACCCTGCCCGGCTCACCTTGTTCCTCTAATCGGGCTGCTAAATTTACTGCGTCCCCCCAAATATCATAGGCAAACTTGTGTTTACCAACCACGCCTGCGACTACAGGACCTGTATGTATTCCAATTCGCATCTCCCTAAACAAAGCGCCCGGTGTTTTTTCTGTTCGATTTTTAAGCCAATCCGAGATTTCTAATGCGGCCAATACCGCATCTACTGGATGAGTATCATTTGTTTTGGGCAAGCCTCCTGCGCACATAAACGCATCACCTATCGTTTTTATCTTCTCTAGACGATACTTTTCGATAATTTCATCAAAAGCCAAAAAACATTCATTCAACTCATTAATTATTCTTTGAGGGTCAACACCAGACGAAAGTTTAGTAAAATTAACAAAGTCAGTAAAGAGTACTGTTACGGAGTCGTACAAGCGAGGCGCGGCCACACCGTTTAATTTCAACTCCTCTGCTACTTCATCCGGGAGAATATTCTTCAATAATTGATCACTTTTACTACGTTCATTGTCAATTTGGTTCTTTTGCGCTTCAATCTTGCTGTTTTGTAACCGTAATCGTTGGCTTGATCTTCTTGCTAACCACCATGAAAAACCAAGGAAAAATAAAATCAAAATTCCTAGCCCGCCGATAATGTATGTATTCTTCTCAAATTGTGCATTTGATAGTATTTTAAGGTCTGCAATATCTTTTTCTTTTTTTAACAGCTCCACTTGCTGTTCGCCCGCCAAACGCTCTGCTCGTTCAATAGCTTCCTGCTCCCGAAGACTTGCTATGACTGCGTTTTGCTTTTCTGAATCAAGTTGTTGTGCTGCAATCCTTAATTGCTGTTGAGTCTGAAGAGCGATTGCTGTTTTTTCTCTCAACGTCGCCTGATCAATTTCCTGCTGTTTTTGTAGTAATACTAATTCTAGTTCGTTTTGTTTTGCAGCTAATGCCAAGGCACGATTAGATTGTTCCAGCTTTTCTTGTTCAATACGAACCTGCTGTAAATCTCTCTCTCTTATTTCTTGTTGAGCTAATAAATAACGAATTTCTCCCTCGGCTGCCCGAAGCTCACTGCTTCGTTCTGCTAGTAATATTTGCCTTTTCTGATCTTCTAAACGAAGCGAGTCAGATAACCTTAAATAACGCGAGTACGAATCAAAGGCTTTCTCAAAATCATAAAGATCTTGGTAAATATCAGCAGCTGTCCTGTAGGATCTAGAAAGCAGGTCTGTTTGATCCGTCTGATTGGCGAGCTGAATAGCTGTTTCATTGTGTAAAAGCGCATTGTATTGGTCGCCAATACTAGAGTAAATGGTAGCTAAAATATGTTCTACATTTGCCTGAGATATTTGATCACCCCTCTCAACTAATACCTTCCGAGCTTCCTTCAAATAATTGATTCCCTCCTTGGTAGAATTTGTATTATGCAAAGCAATCCCCATATTCACATACAAAAGCTCAGGAAGCGAACAGGGTACTCCTGCTGCCTCTGCAAACTGACATTGTAATTCCGTCTTCTTGAAATAATCCAGTGCTTTTTTATAATCCCCAAGCTTCGCATATACCTTTCCTAAATTATTAAATAGTCGACCTTTTTCATATGGCTGTCCAAACCGAGTAATAATATCCTCAATTCTGAGGTAGTACAATAAGGTTTTTCCAGAATTACCTGTTTCCGAATAGGCCGTTGCTAACTTTTGGTAAATATGAACAAGATGACCGTAGTTACCATCTTCCTTATATTTGGTAATTAATTTCTTATAAAAAAACTCTGCAGTATCGTATTGCATACCAAATAGGGAGGCATCAGCCGCCTTTTCCAGGATATACAAATCGCCTTCCTTTTCTTTAAGAGAAAGCTGATAGTACTTTGAGGCAATTGGGTACATTTTTTTTGAAAAAAACAAGTCCCCCATCGACCGGTAAATTAAAGGAAGAAACTGCCTATTATGGCTACTGCTCGCTTTGTCCTCTGCCTCCAAATAATGTCTGAGTGCTTTTTCAGAACGCCCTGTCCTAGCGCTTACATCCCCAAGCAATAAATAGGAGCGAACCAACCCACTCTCATAGCGGTTACTTTTTGAGCGAACTAAGCATTTGTTGGCTAAAAATTCTATTTCCACGTCAGAATCAGACCTTCTTGCCAACTCAAGCATTTCATCAATCTCCGACAAGTCGATATTCAAATCCTCCTCCAATACCTGCGCGCTCACCCGTAGGGACGAAAAAAAAAGCAGAAGGATAAGAATATAGAAATTCCTACAACGTTGACTATGTAACTTCATGGATAGCACTGCTTACAAAGGTCTAAAAAAAGTATGATTCATGTGTCTAAGCAAACGATTTCCATTTTTTATTTATTCCTTTGCGACATGCTTTCTGTACACTCTGATACTTACTTCATGCAACAAGCACTTGCTCAAGCAAAACTTGCCTACGAACTAGGAGAGGTTCCTGTCGGGGCCGTCTTTGTATGTGAAAATAGAATTATTGCACGTGCACATAATCAAACAGAACGACTCACGGATGTAACAGCACATGCAGAAATTTTAGCATTGACAGCGGCCTCCAATTATTTAGGGAGCAAATATCTCAATGACTGCACCTTATTTGTGACACTAGAACCTTGTGTTATGTGTGCAGGAGCGCTTTCATGGGCTCAAGTGGGTCGAGTGGTTTTTGGCGCTTCTGATGAAAAACGCGGATTTATGTTGTATGGAGGGAAAGATTTATTACATCCTAAAACAAAACTAGAGCTTGGAATTATGGAAGCTGAGTGTGCAGCATTACTAACCTCGTTTTTTAAAGCAAAACGATGAAAAAAGCTGTTTTTTCGAAAGAACCACCCTTTACATTTCCAACAACACATTGGAGTAAATGGCTGCTGGTTACTGGTTTTTTCTTTTCTTTAATCGTAGGAGTAGTTTACATGCTCCGCCCTCAAATGGACGAACGATTGTACGCACGATATCGAAACATCCCGAAAGCAGACTTTTTAGCTGGCCAAGACACGCTCTTTCCTCTTTTAAAAGAGGCTTGTTTGGCTTTCAACACAAAAAACTACAGTAAGGCCCTGTCACTTTTTGAACAAGACGGCTCTACTTTATTTATTCCTGAAAAACAGCTGTTTTCTGGGATTTGTCTTCTTGAACTAAATCAATTGGATAAAGCAATCATTACTTTTCAAGAAATGAAAAGTATGAATCTATCTTTAAATTATCAGATGGACACAAGTTGGTTCCTGGCACTTAGCTACCTGCGAAAACATCAACGGTCTCTTTGCAAAAATACCCTTCTAGAAATAATTGCCGAACCACGGAAGACAGAAGCTCAACGTCTAATTCATGAACTAAAATAAAACTATGATATCAAAAACTACTCGTTACACCTGTTTTTAGCAATTATAAACGAGGAGGGTTATTAATTATTTTTTAAGATATCAATAAACAACAACAGGTTCTTAGTTCAATATCACCTTTTTCATCAACAATGATCCTAACTGCTTTTCACTATGAAACTACCATTTCTGTTAGCACTGCTTCTCTTTTCAACTAGTTGGGGCATAAGTCAAAAAGGAAATCTAAGCTGGTCGCCTTCTAACCCAGTTCCTGGAACATCTATCCAGTTTTCCTATACCCCTCCAGCAGGAAAAAAAATGGATACCAAAACAGCAGAACTTTGTATATTAGAATGGACGGATAACCGCCCAAAAGCAATAGTCCTTTCTTTTACCTCAAAAAAGGGAGTATTAACAGCAACCTATACAAGTGCTGCTAACACCTTATGTAGCGCCGCCGCTATTCGATTTGGAGAAACTTGGGATAACAATAACGGCGAGGGTTATTTTGTTCCTTTTTACGACCCATTTGGAAAAAAAATCCCTGGCTCAACTGCGGCACAAGCTACCTTATACCGGGATCATGGTATGGGATTCGCCTTAGACCGAAATGCTGGATACACTTATGAACTTTACGAAGAAGAGTTCAAAGAAAACCCAGATCAGAAAATCAACTTTATTGAAAGTTATATACGTGTTCTCCTAGGAACTATTCGAGGAGATGCTGGCAAACAAGTAGCATTAAACTTACTGGATGAATTAAGTCAACAAGCAACTCTTTCCGAGGCCCAACTCAAATCAATTACCGCCAGTTATGACCGACTAACTGCATCAGAAAAAGCCAATACCGTCAGGCAAAAAGCAATTAGTCAATTTCCAAACGGATGGTTTACAAGGGAAGCCTTGCGCCTAAAAATTAAACAAGAGGCAAATGTAGATGAGAAAATAAAGCAGGTTCTAGACTATCAGGGTAAATATTCTCGTCCTACTTCAGATGAAAAAGAGGATCTTGATCGAATTTGGGCAGGTATTCTACGTACTCTTAGTGGGACCGATCGTTATGACGAACTCATTCAATACTCAAATATGTTACCCCCAGCAATGGCAGCCTCCTCCCTAAACCAAGCAGCCTGGAAACTCGTTGAAAAGGAGGAAAATCTAGAGCTGGCCTCTGGAATGGCTAGGATGGCTGTAGCTGCCATACAGAAAGAAAAACAAAACCCTTCTCAAGAGGTACTATACAGCACTTTTTTCAGTAATTATGTTCAAATGCTAGATATGAATCTAGCGGCTTGTGCTGACACCTACTCGTTTATTCTTGAAAAACAAGGGGAACTTTCGAAGTCTTTAGAACTGCAACAGCTCGCTGTAGAAATTAATAAATACAGTGACCAGGATATGAACGAGCGTTTTGTGCTGCTTCTCCAATCCAATAAATCGAATAAACTACTGGAAACGATTCAGTCGCTAATCGGCAACAATCAAGCTACAGAAAAAGTAAAGAACCTTTTTACCCAATTATATGCTGAAAAGTATGGGGCCGATAAATCTGCTAAAAAGCTAGCAGAACTCGAGGCCGAAGGTGTAAAAACAGCAATTGATAGGTTAAAAGAACAAATTTTAGATAAAAAGGCACCCTCATTTAGTTTAAAAGATCTTTCCGGGAATGAAGTAACCATGGAAAGTTTAAAAGGAAAAGTTATTGTTATTGATTTTTGGGCAACTTGGTGCGGTCCGTGTAAAGCCTCCTTTCCTGGAATGCAAAAAGCAGTAGATCAATTTAAAGAAGACGCTTCAGTAGCATTCCTATTCATAGATACTTGGGAAAATGGTGAAGAAAAAGAAAAAAATGCATCTAAATTTATCCAAGAGAAAGGATATTCCTTCCAAGTATTGATGGATAATGAAAACCAGGTGGTTTCTAAATTTGGCGTCTCTGGAATTCCAACCAAGTACGTAGTCGATAAAAAAGGAATAATTCGATTCAAAAGTGTTGGCTATTCTGGATCTCCTGATGGTTTAGTAGAAGAGCTATCAAGGATGATCGAAATAGCCAAAAGTAAATAGCTAAAGTATTAAGTAAAAACATTGCTGTACCTTTGCAAATCATGAATCCAAAAGACATTCTTCATAAAATGTTTGATAACGATCCGTTTAGTAAATGGCTCGGAGTTCAACCAATTGAAATTGGGCTGGGATATTGTACTCTAGAATTAACCGTCCGAAAAGAAATGCTGAATGGTTTTGGTGTAGCTCATGGAGGAATTTCATTCTCGTTGGCTGACAGCGCATTCGCTTTTGCCTGTAACTCGCAGGGTAGGCAGGCCGTCTCAATTCACTGTACCGTCGAGCATGTCGCCCCCGTATTTGAAGGCGATATTCTGACAGCACATGCAAAGGAAGAACACCTAGGCAACCAACTCTCCAACTATGCCGTGAAAATCACTAAACAAGACGGATCAAATGTCGCCTTCTTCAGAGGAGTCGCTTATAGAAAACAAAAAGAGTGGTCGCCAACTAACTAAATAATTAAATTTATGCTTCTCCCGCAAATTTCTGATCAACAAGTTACCGACTTTATCATTGCCGCACTATACGAGGATGTACGGGATGGAGACCACACCTCCCAAGCTTGTATTCCATCCAACAGCCGTAGTAAAGCTATTCTAAAAATTAAAGATTATGGAATTATCGCCGGGATAGAACTGGCGGAACGAATCTTTGCACATGTGGATCCTACATCCTCCATTAAAATCCACAAAAAAGATGGTGAGGATGTTTTTTTTGGACAGACAGCCTTCGAAGTAGAAGGAAATACTCGTGCATTACTACGTGCAGAACGGCTGGTTCTCAACAGTATGCAAAGAATGAGCGGAATTTCTACCCTGGCCAGTCGATTCGCATTTGAAGTTGGGGATCTTCCTGTAAAAATCCTTGACACTAGAAAAACAACGCCCTTATTACGCTTCTTAGAAAAATGGGCCGTGAAAATTGGAGGATGCGAAAATTATCGTTGGGGACTTTATGATTGGATGATGATCAAAGACAATCATATCGAAGCAGCTGGAGGAATAAAACCAGCTATTGACCGGGCCCACCAATACCAACAAGAAAATAACCTTCAGCTCGATATTACTATTGAAGTACGGAATTTAGTTGAACTACACGAAGTACTTGAAATTGGTGGTGTAACTCGCATTATGTTCGATAATTTTGAAATCCCTATCCTCGCTGAAGCAGTCGCTACCGTCAATAAACAATTCCAAACAGAAGCATCAGGAGGAATCACACTTCGCTCCGTCCGTAAGTACGCACTTTCCGGTGTGGATTACATTTCCGTCGGAGCTCTTACTCATTCAGCTCAGCCTCTAGACCTTAGTTTGAAAATTGTAGGGTAAATTATTCTTTCGATTGAATCCTGCAAAAATTAGCACCATTATGATTCGAATTCTTTGTCTTGCCATTTTACCACTCTCTTTTTTCGGTTGCAAACAGGAATATCTGTTCAACTCAAAAGATAAAATTGAAAATAGTATTTGGACGTACCAAGATTTAAAGCGTTTTCAATTCTCAATTCAAGATACATCAGCACTTTATAATATCCATCTTTCTCTTTCCGCTGTAGACTCTTTTGCCACAGAAAATATTTATATAAAGCTCTGGACCGCCTTTCCCGATGGGAAACAACTAGAATACATAAAATCAATCCCGGTTTTTGATAATGAAGGAAAAATATTAGGTGATAAGTCTGGACAAACTTATACCCAACAAGTTGTACTTCAGGAAAATGCTTTCTTCAACCAAGTAGGATCTTATCAAATTACAATCGAGCAATTTATGCGTACAGACTCCCTTTCTGGAATTTCATCGGTTGGACTGATCGTTGAAAAATCAAAAGAAAAACGTTCTTAAACATAAGAGTCAGAACTACCACGTTCGCTTTGGGCCTAAAACCAAAATCATCGGTGCAAATAATCCCACCCACAATGCCATCAAACCATCTAATAATACCGTCCAGGCCCATATCTTAGGCTCCCTAAACAATTTACATGCCTTCCTAATCAGAAAATAAACTAAACCCAGGCGAATAAAGTACATTGAAGTGATTGGTATCCAGTAACTTGGGTTAACAAATAAAAGAATTAGACCAAACCCGTAATGGCCAGAATGCGTAAATGCTTGGCCCCCCAATAACAGTCGATGAAAAGGACGGTAAGAAAATCCAGATGATAGATGTCGTCGTTTTTGTTGAACCCACTCTCTAAGTGTGGCTTTCGCGGGAGAGTATACAAAAGTTGATGGATGAATCGTCCAATAGATTGGATAAACTCCTTGATTTTGATTCACAAGTAAATCATCATCGCCCCCAGGAATATTCCAGTTTAACTGTGAATGCGATAGCCTTTCAAAGGTAGAGCGATGCCAAGCCATGTTGCGACCAACCCCCATAAATGCCCAACCAACATTTGATAAAGAAAAATATTGTAGAGCAGTAATTAGTGTTTCATACCTTGCCCATGTATTAAATTTGGAGCGCTCATAGAGTAGGGGAGCGTATCCTAACACAATTCCATCTTCGTCTGCTGCATTTAAAATTCCCGATAACCATTTTGTACCAGACGGCTGACAATCAGCATCCGTTACAACGATCCAATCGTATCGCGCGCTCGACACACCTAAGGACAAAGCTTGCTTTTTTCCTGGATGCGTCTTGCTTTCGAGTCGAATGACCCTTAAGGTAGGGTACTTCTTTGAAAATCCTTCTAATACCAACTCCGTAGAATCAAAGGATGCATCATCAACTACCACAACTTCAAACAACCCATCGTACTCTTGTTCTAACACATAAGGCAAATTTTTTCTTAAATTTTCAGATTCATTTCTTGCACAAATAACAACGGATACTGGTGGATTGAATGATAGCTTTTTGATTTCTCGCTTTCTAAAAAAAAGAAACCGACCTGGGAAACACACCCAAATTATTAGCTGTATTGAGGAACAGCTAATAAACAGAATAAAAAGTATCCAGTCCAGACTCATACTCTCAGCCATTACAACCTTATTTTATCACCTAGCACATAAAAAAGGTCTCTCACCGCTAAAATCATATTTTATGACTGTTGGTGAAAGACCTTCTCTATTCAGAAATGGAGAATTGTATCTAAAGCATTGACTTAATATGAGAGGCAAAGTCTCCGATACTCATTGCCCCTTGATCACCCTCCCCTTGCCGACGTACAGATACCGTTCCTGTCTCTGCTTCCTTTTCACCGACAATCAGTAAATAAGGAATCCGCTTTAACTCATTATCCCTTATTTTTTTACCAATTGTCTCATTCCGATCATCCACAAATCCACGAAGTTCTTCTACTCCTAATTGATTTTGAACGCTCTTAGCGTAATCAATAAATCGATCAGACACTGGTAAAATGGCAAACTGCTCTGGAGATAACCAAAGAGGAAACTTTCCAGCGCAATGTTCGATTAATACACCAGTAAAGCGCTCCATGGATCCGAAAGGTGCTCTGTGAATCATAACTGGTCTGTGTTCTTGATTATCTGCACCAATATATTTCAAATCAAATCGAATCGGCAAATTATAATCAACTTGGATAGTTCCTAATTGCCAGGATCTACCTAATGCATCCTTTACCATGAAATCAAGTTTAGGACCGTAGAAAGCAGCTTCACCAAGTTCGGTAACTGTTGTAAGTCCTGCTTCTGCTGCTGCTTCGATAATCGCCTGTTCCGCCTTTCTCCAATTTTCATCTGTTCCGACATATTTTCCCGGATTTTCTGGATCTCTCAAAGAAATCTGGGCTGTAAATTTGTCAAAACCTAATTTATCAAGGACATATCTCGTCAATTCTAAAACACCTAAAAACTCATCCTTTAACTGGTCTTCTGTACAAAAGAGGTGGGCATCATCTTGAGTAAAGCAACGAACGCGGGTCAAGCCATGTAATTCACCCGATTGTTCATAACGATATACCGTACCAAACTCTGCTATACGGATGGGAAGTTCTTTGTATGATCTTGGGCGATAGCCATAAATTTCACAGTGGTGAGGACAGTTCATTGGTTTTAACAAAAACTCCTCATCCTCATCCGGAGTGTGTATAGGTTGAAATGAATCTTTACCGTATTTGTCCCAGTGCCCTGAGGTTACATACAGTTTCTTTGATCCAATATGAGGAGTAATTACAGGTAGGTAGCCTCTTTTTAGTTGTTCCTTCTTTAAAAAATCTTCAAGACGGGATCGCAATGCAGTTCCTTTCGGTAACCACATTGGCAAGCCTTGACCAACTTTATCGGAAAACATAAACAGTTCAAGTTCTTGGCCTAATTTTCTATGGTCCCGTTTCTTGGCCTCTTCAATCATATGCAAATACTCCTCCAGCTCCTTTTGCTTTGGAAATGTAATTGCATAAACCCTGGTTAACTGTTTGCGTTTTTCATCACCGCGCCAATAAGCACCCGCAAGATTCGTAATTTTTACAGCTTTGATTGGCTCAGTTGAGGGAATATGTGGACCCTTGCACAAATCAATAAAATTACCCTGTTGGTAAAAAGTAATTTGACCATCTGCTAAACCTTCTATCAGCTCGAGCTTATACTCATCTCCCTTCTCTGTAAAATACTTAATGGCGTCCTGTTTTGATACTTCAGTTCTGGTGTAAACACTCTTATTTTTGGCTAACTCAAGTACCTTTTGTTCAATTTTGGGTAAATCTGCTGCCGTTAATGGACGATCACCGGTATCAATATCATAGTAAAAACCATTTTCAATTGCCGGACCGATCCCAAACTTTGTACCTGGATACAAAGACTCAATTGCCTCAGCAAGAAGGTGTGCTGATGAATGCCAAAATGTTTGTTTACCTTCTTTGTCATCCCATTTAAGAAACGTGATGGAACAGTCCTGCTGAATAGGGCGGGATAAATCTCTAACCTCGCCATCAATTTTGGCCGCAAGTACACTGCGGGCCAAGCCTTCACTAATAGATTTGGCAACATCCATCGCCGTAGTACCCGGACCATACTCTCGTACGTTTCCATCGGGAAAAGTTACTTTAATCATAAAAATTTTAATTTACCCACCCAAACGAAAGGCGGGTGCCAAGCACGAAATCGTACAGGCGGTTTGTGAAAAATAAGTTATACAGACCTACTTGCCTGCGTTATTTGAGTCACAAAGTTAGACTGATTTATTCAATTATTTTAAACGAGTACGATAGGAGACAATTCCCCCAGCACCGAACCTATAACTGAAATCAATTAAGACCCTAGTAAACCATTTCTGAATATGGAATTCCTCCTTCGTTAATTGGGCGAGTGGATAAAACAAAATCCCCTCCCCAGGCTCCTAAACTTTTTATGACGCCCTTAAAATTTGGAAAATAAAGATCTTGTGCTCTTTGTATACCAAGTACGCTGGATATTAAGCGCTCATGTTCAAGAAGGAGATCCTCAAAACTAGACAAATTTGATGATAACAATACTTCGTTTGTTATTTGAGTGATCTGGTCTACAAGCCAGCTTCTATTTTCTATGTCTAATGATTTATAATGTTTGATACCCTCCCTACTGTCCTGTTTGTTTCCCAAATAATAGAAGAATAACTCATCTTTAAATGGGGGATCAAAAGGTACTGTATTTATTTTTTCTCTAAGTCCAGCAGGCAACTTAGGATCTATCTGATAAATAATTGGTCCTGGTGAATATGCGCAAGCCAGATCATATCCAGATCCACCAAAAGTTAAAGCAGATAATTGAAAAGAATTGATGTCAGCCCACTTTGCTAACGCTGCAATCAGAGTACTGCTTGACCCAATTCCCCAGTTGAGAGGAAAATTTGCTTTCATTTCTAACAAATACCCTTCTTCGGTCCTACAAAAATCAGGATTTAATCCCCTGCAAGCGTTTAATAGTTGGTACAGACGTTCTGCAACCAAGTAATCCGAAGTTTGAATAATTGTAAAATCAACAAGGGAGAACTCTGCAGAAAACCAACAGTTTCCATCTTTATCTCTACTGGTCCACTGTAGTTTTCCACCCGTACTTACAGTTTCAACTTTTAGATGCTGTCCAAACTTAACTGGTACTGCAAGCGATAGCGCACCATCGAGTACTACATACTCACCGGTTAGCATTAGTTTACCTTTGGCAAATGTTGAGAACATTATTGTTGGAATTTACCGATAACGGTGGAAAGAAAAGTTGCTGTAAAGGTGCCCGCCTCTCTCCAAACCTCCTTTCCATCAACTAAAAGTATAAACATCGGAACACCCATTACCTTTTGATCGACTGCAAAATCTAAATTTTTATCTACATCAATTTTTATTATATGCAAATTATCCCCAAAATCTATTTTCAACCTGTCCAACACCGGCATCATAGCCATACATGGCCCACACCATGTCGCATAAAAGTCGAGCAAGACCACTTTTTTACCAGTAATTAACTCTTCTAAATTCATTTTTCTAGAATTGTTTCCAATTGAATACCTCTCGAACCCTTTATAAGTAAAACAGAATTGTTCATATCATAATCACTGAACCAGGTCTTTGCTTCCTTAGCTGTTTCAAAATAAATAATTCGGGAATCTTTTATACGAATTGATCCAAAGATCGGACCCACTAGAACGATTAAATCAACTGGCATTTTTTGCGCTTTCCGAATTATGGCTCTATGTTCCTGAATACTATGCTCTCCAAGTTCTAACATATCGCCTAATATCGCAATTCTTTTGGTCGATTTCATCTCCACCAGACTCTTTAACGCCACCTCCATACTACTCGGATTGGCATTATAGGCATCCAACAATATGGTACTATTTCCTCGACTGATCACCTGAGATCGATTATTTGAGGGTATATATTTTTCAATGGCTTCTTTAATCTTATTTCCGGGTACTTTAAAATAAACCCCTAAAGCAATTGCAGAGGCAATGTTATGAAAATTATGTTGGCCGTATAAATGACTTTTAACAGACCATTCTACCTGAGACTCATCCAAAAAAGATACCTCAACAAATGGAGTGTAATGCTTAGGACAAATATTAATAAGATTATCTACAGATTCATGTATATTATCTGTTGCTTCGTAGATTACTTTTCGGCGGTTTCCTCTACTCATACTGGAAAGATACTTCTCAGTCTTATTCACAAAAACACACCCCCCAGTTCGATTTAAGTATCGATATAATTCACCCTCTGCTTTCTTAACACCCTCAATAGAACCAAAACCTTCTAAATGTTCCTTACCTATATTAGTAAGGAGGCCATGAGTAGGTTCGGCAATTTTGCAGAGCTCATCAATTTCTCCTATATGGTTAGCCCCCATTTCAATCACTGCAACCTCAGTCTTATCCGGCATTGATAATAATGTCAATGGAACACCAATATGATTATTCAGATTTCCCTTTGTATAGTGACAAGGATACTGACTACTCAAAACGGCAGAAACTAATTCTTTAGTGGTTGTTTTTCCGTTTGAACCACCAATAGCGATAATTGGTATCTGAAATGTACGTCTATGAAGAGTAGCCAAGTCTTGCAATGATTTTAATGTGTTCTTCACTAGTAACATTCCTGGCTTTCCTTCCAACTCAGGATCGTCCACAACACAAAATGCAGCACCATCATCTACTACTTGTTTTGCAAATTGATTTCCATCAAAACGCTCACCTTTTAAAGCAAAAAATAAACACCCTTTTGTTACCTGACGGGAGTCCGTACAAATTTGTGGATATTTTCTATAATATGAGTAAAGCTCATCTAATTCTACCATAGTAAAGGTTTATTTCACAAAAGTAGTAAACCGTTTATCACAATAGATAACTTCAATATGTTTTACAAACATTAAATAAAAATAAAATATATAAAACACAGTTTATAAAACGATTAAAAAAACGGTTTACTAACGACAACTGTTTAAATGTATCGCATTATGAACATCTAAATTCAGAAAAAGTAAAATAAGCCAACTTATTAACTGTTAGTATTGTTAGTTTAGTGGATAACTTAAAACTATAAACAGCAATCAACAATTTATACAGTTGTTAATTACAAAAGAGTAATTAACGGAGGTTATGAACAATTGTGTTTATAACCTGGTAATTCATTAAAAACCAAATTATTGTATTTACAATTAGTCCTCATTTTTCGTTTGTTATCAGTTAATAACTCAATTTAATTGTTGACTAAATCTTTATCAACAAACTAACAGCACTAATAATAATGGGGATTTTCTAATTTAAAAAAAATATAATTATTACTACTGATGTTAAGAAAAACCATTAAAAGTAAAACTTAATCTACTTTTGCTCATTAATTGAATAAATAATTTAAAATATTAATATGGGATTTATTAGTTATACATCAGAGTCTGCTGTTGCCAAGGGGGTCAAGGTTTGGTTAATAGCTGGCTTGTTAATGATTTTTTTTCAAATTGTAATTGGAGGAATTACTAGATTAACCGGAAGTGGTTTAAGTATAACTCGTTGGGAAATTGTGACAGGTGCTGTACCTCCTTTGGATGAAGCTTCCTGGATATCAGAGTTTGATCTGTATAAAGCTACGCCACAATATCAAAAAATCAATAAGGGAATGTCTCTTGAAGAATTCAAATTCATTTACTTCTGGGAGTATTTTCACCGACTTTGGGCTCGTCTTATGTTTATTGTTTTTGTAGTTGGCTTCACCTACTTTTTGTTTAAGGGGATGTTTTCAAAAAAGTTAGTTCCTCGACTTTTATGGGTCGTTGTTCTAGCTGGGCTTGAAGGCTTTTTTGGGTGGATTATGGTTGCTAGTGGCTTAATCAATCGACCCTGGGTGAACGCGTATAATTTGACGTTACATCTTTGTATGGCTTTGGTTATCTTTAGCTATTTACTTTGGACTACTTTTATCGCGTTTAATGTTGGTCCAATTCAGGTATCAAATTCGTACAAATCAACGGGCCGTTTAGGTTGGATTATTTTGATTGTTGCATTTATTCAAATTGCTTTGGGTGCAATGATGTCTGGCTCTAAAGCTGGTTTAAGTTACCCTACATGGCCAGACATGAATGGCATATTTATTCCATCTTTATTACTTGATTCTTCTCAATGGCACTTAAGTAGTTTTATTAACTACGATGCTAATTCTTTCATGCCAACCTTTATTCAATTTTTTCATCGTAACACGGCTTATATTTTAACAGCATTAATTTTATGGTTTATTTTTAAGCTTCATAAACATTCCGAAAAGGGTGTATTGACTGCTTTGTATTTGTTGGGTGGAATGACAGCTGTTCAAGTATTATTGGGTATTGTAACGATTATTAATTGTAAAGGATCTATCCCTGTTGATTTAGGTGTTTATCATCAGGCCGGTGCAGTTCTACTTCTCTCTACTATACTTTGGGCTAAATTTAAGTTAAGGTAGGGTGGAGCTAATTTTGAATCTTTGAAATTTCTTTGTTTGAACTATAGAATGAGGAGGAGCTTGGATAAAAAGACTATTGCCGATTAGTACTCTGTTTTATCCAAGCTCCTTGTTCTTGTGTGTAAAAAAGCGTTATACCAAGTCTACTACACTTTTCCTTCCATTTTGTAACGTTCCGTATATTATTGCTTCCATCTGCTATAATGGTTGCACCGGGGTATGTCTTTATGATTTCATGAATATCTTGGCTTGGATTGTTAACCAGCAATACTGCATCTACTGATTGTTGGTGGTATTTTGTTGAAGTAGATGAATCTAAAATAGCTAGTTTTAAGGGTCCACAGTATAATATTGATGACTTTATTCCCATGTTTAGTAGACTTGTATCATTCTTCCAGCTTGTTATATCGCCATTCGTGTGAGTTGTTCCAAGCGACCATCGGTGATTTTTGCAAGTATATTCCTCATCACGTGATTCAGATTGATTAGCTACGCTTAATCTATTTCTTTGATGAATAAGGTCAATAAGTGTTTTTCCTCTTATTGCATAAATACATATTTTACTAGTTTGAAGTTGTTCAAAGTATTGGTTTATTTGTACTGCTGTCAATAGTACCAGTAATACTAACGAAATAATGAGAGACTTACTACTTTTATTATTTAGCAAAATCCCTATCGAAATTATTAATGCTGCTAACAATAATACGGCTAATGGCTCTATCCATAATCCAGAAATTAAGCTACCGGGCAGATCCTGAATGATACGGATAGATTGATTTATTCCCCATGTCAAATAATAGAGTGCATCACCAAGGTAGGAAGCAACTTTAGGTATGACACCGTCAATTATTAATAGTATGCTACCTGCCCAAAGGAAAAGTGCTCCTCCCAAAACTACTACCCATCCGGATAACCAAAAATAAGTTGGAAATTGATGAAAGTAATAGAGCGATAATGGTAGTGTACCTAATTGAGCTGCAATTCCAACTAATAATACTTTATAGGCTGAATCAATTGAACTATTTGTAATTATTGGGGATGACTTATATAAAAGAGGATAAAAATAGGCTAAACCAGCAACTGCGGTATAGGATAGTTGAAATCCTGCATCAAAAAGGAGTAGGGGATTGTATACTAAAAGGATAAGTGCTGATCCACTTAATATGTTCCAAACATTTGCTTGTCTGAATATCATCTTTCCGATTAGGTAAATGGAGAACATGATGGAGGCTCTTAATACGGATGCGCTTGCACCTGTTACAAATGTGAATGCCCATATTACTGCAATCGAAATTAACGTTTCTAATGCTCTTCCTTTTCTCCCTTTTAATGGTAAATAACCAAGGATAATTACCATCCCGCTGTATAATAGTCCAACGTGGGTACCTGATACTGCTAAGGCATGCATGGATCCTGTTTCAGAATATGCTGCTTTCAGTTCATCGGATAAATCCTCCTTGTATCCTAGGAGTAAAGCTGTCGCAACAGCATATTCATCTATTGTTGGAAAGTATTTGCTAAGAATTTTTAATAACTTACTTCTTAATTGAAATGCCAGTCGCCATGTTATATGACCTTTATTTTTATTTATCAGTTTGATTTTGCTGTCATTTGTGTAAGCAATAAAATGTATATTTTGATAGTGTAAGTATTTTTTATAATTGAACGTTTCTGGATTCAAGTTTTGTGCTATTTCCTTTATTTGTAATTTCATAAGGAGTTCGTCACCATAGTCATAGTCGTTGTTCACTTGATCTTGTTTTACATATATAAGTAGATTGCCTGTACAGGCCGTCATTTTTTGTTTATCATCTAAAATTGCATTTAATTTTATTTTTACTTTTTGTTGACTTACTGGTTCATCTACTATGATACCTTGGATTATTGTTTCGTCTGTGTTATAATTTATCTTGGTAAAATGGATTGCGCTATTTAGTTCATTTTGGTTATATGTATAAATTATCCCAAATACTAAATATAATATTTGAGTTATTGGTCCGTATGTTATAACTCTCTTATAACTTCTGCTGGGGTTGTTTATAAAGAATAAACTTGATAAATATAAGATATACCCTAGTAGATAAATATAGTTTAATGCGTTTATCGAATAGTTTTCTGCTATTACTATTCCTAATATAAAAGGTAGCACTACTCTCAGTAGTGGAGTATTACGGTAGTTCATCACGATATATTTTTCGCAAATTTACTCGTGATTTATATCTTTTTCTTTATGTTCCACGTGGAACATGTTTTCTTTTTGTTAATGTAAATTACTACATAAATTGTTCCACGTGGAACAATTTATAATTTGATTATTTTTATTTCTACTCGTCTATTTTGACTTCGACCTAATTCTGTGTTGTTATTATTTAATGGATTAGATGGGCCGAGTCCGACTGTTTTAATTCTTGCCTCATTAATTCCTTGATTTATTAGATGGGATTTGATGCTATTAGCCCGTTCAAAAGATAGTTGAATCAAATCCTCGGTTTTTCCTATGTTATCGGTATGACCTTCAATTAATATTTGCAAGGATGGATTTTGAAGAAGAACATCAGTTAAAAATAATAAGTCGGGGTATGATTCCTCTTTTAATAGAGCCTTAGATTGTTGAAAGTAAATATTATTCAAATTGATTTTCGCTCCTACTTCAAAGGGATCTAGAAATAGATCAACTGTGTAATAATCCTTAAAATAGTAATAATCTTGTCTAAAGAATAAAGAGTCTGAAATACTATTGTAGCTATTGTTTTTAGCTTTTATTGTTGTCAGTACACCCTTTGGTATTTTCATAGAAAAGGTACCATCAGAAATTGATATTCTGCTAAGGGGTTCACCGTCCATTTGATATTCAATTTCTGCTTTTTGAATAAGTTCATTGGTTTTTTTGTTTAGTACTCTACCTCTAATTTCTATTTCTGTTGGTTGAGGTGGGGCAATTTGAGTTCTATAAATATCACTACTTCCCTCTCGTTTGGATGTGAAATATAAGTACCCTGTTGTCATATTAAAGTAGGGTTGTGATTCATCGTGTGTTGAATTAATTGGGCTAATAAGAAGGATAGGGGAGGACCATTTGAACCAGTTATTGTCTTCTCTTCGCGTCATATAAATATCAAGTCCGCCTAACCCATCTCCCCTGTCTGATGCAAAAAACAGCGTATTATTGTTTTCAGATAGATATGGGGTCATTTCTCTTTTGGTTGAATTTATAGAGTTACCTAAGTGAATAGGGGCGCTCCATTGATTCTCGCCTTCTTTAAAGCAGATATACAGATCTAGGTCTCTTGAATCGTATCTTTGAGCCGAAAGGATAAGTACTTTACCATCAAAGGACATTGTTAGATTTACATCTGATTTTAGTGTATAGTAGTCTTTTATCTCTACGGGTTTTGGTAAATTCCAACTACCATCTTTTCCTTGTCCAATTATCGAAAAACCTTTTCGCATTCCTCCCTCCGGTGGAAATTGATTGACTACATAAAATAAGTTTGGATCTGGCGTCAGTGCTACTAAACTATTCGTCAGTCCATTGTTTAAAGGATGTTTTGGATGTTCTGTTTCGATAAAATTTCCAAGAGTCTCTGTTATGCCTATCCATATATCTTGGTTAATGGAGCATAAATGAGGCATTTTTTTTCGTTTATCTCCTAGTTGGCTAAATAAATCCAACAGCAACTGTTCGTATTCAACAGGGCTCAATTTAGAGGAATATTCAATTGAATCAATCAGTAGGGTTCTTTCAAACTCTGGATAACCAACTCTCGTAAAGTATAATTTTTTACCATCTCTTGTTGGTACAGGTGCTATTTCATCACTATTTGTATTAATAAAATCTGGTAATTTTTCAATTATCCATTTAGTATCCTGGCAAGTGGAGTTTAGATTAAAAATTAACAAGTATAGTATTCCAACTATATTTCTTTTAATGTTCATTTTATTTAGATTGAAATTTAGAATTTATTCGGTGTAAATATAGAAAACAGATTGATCCTTGCATTGTTAGAAATGAAAGTTGCATCTTTGCTTTTTAGGATTTCAAAATTAATGACAATCGGTATGCCAATTACTTTTTTATGTGTATCCAGCTATTTTAAGGGCAATGATTTTCTAAGAAGTATGAAAGCAACTGGTGCGACTGTCTATCTAGTTACTTCAAAAAATTTAGAAGATAAACCATGGGCAAAGGATTCTTTAGATGATATTTTCTATGTTCAACAGGGGCCCGAAAATGAGTGGAATATGCCCGATGTGATAAATGGCCTTGCTTGGTTAATGCGTTCCACAAAAATTGATCGTATTGTGGCTTTGGATGATTTTGATGTTGAAAAAGCAGCACATTTACGGGAGCATTTTCGAATACCAGGGATGGGAGAGACTACTTGCCGTCATTTTCGGGATAAATTGGCAATGCGGATGAAGGCAAAAGAACATGGTATAGAGGTCCCCGCCTTTTCTAGCCTTTTTAACGACCATAATATCAGTACGTTTATATCCACTGTTCCTTCTCCTTGGATTATTAAACCAAGGGGACAGGCTTCTGCAACGGGTATGAAAAAAATATACCACGAGAGTGAATTATGGCCGCATTTAGAATCCCTGGGTTCAGAAAGACATCAATATTTAATTGAGCAGTTTAAGCCAGGAGATGTGTATCATGCTGATGCATTGACAATTAATGGAGAAGTTATCTTTTGTCGCATTTCCAAATATCTTTCTACACCCTTCGACGTGGCTCATGGTGGTGGTATTTTTAGATCTATTACGGTGCCATTTGGTGAAGACGAAGACATTAGCCTTCAAAAGTTAAATAAGCAGGTTATGGATGCTTTTGGTCTTCAGTATAGTGCTAGTCACACTGAATTTATCAAATCAAAAGATGATGGTAAGTATTATTTTTTAGAGACTGCATCCAGAGTTGGAGGTGCTCATATTGCCGAGATGGTTGAATACTCTTCTGGAGTTAATTTGTGGCGAGAGTGGGCTCGCATTGAGTATGCTGTTGCGTCCGATCAATCCTATTCTTTGCCTTCTATTCAGATGAATCATGCTGGAATTATCGTGTCTTTAACACGGCAGGAATGGCCGGATGATCAAGTATTTACTGATTTTGAAATTGTTTGGAGAATGAGAGAAAAGTCTCATCATATTGGGCTTATTGTACAATCCTCTAATCGTGAAAGAGTGCTTCAGCTATTGGATGATTATGCTAATCGAATTGGGAATGATTTTCACGCTTCAGCACCCGCACCAGACAAGCCAACAGCCTAAAATAGAAATGCCCATCATCAAGACATTTTTTATTGATGATGGGCATTTCTATTTTCTTTGATTCTTATCTCCACCAATAGTGTCTAATCTTAATTTCTTTTGAATTACCATTTGGAAAGGTTACTTGAGCCTCTCTGTCGCAGGTACCATCACCATAGTTTATAGTGGCTGTTTTGTTATTGACAGTTAACAAAACCTCACCTTGGCTTATCCAATTACAACTAAACTTTTTAACTAGGGGTGTAGTGATAGTTAGGGTATATGGTTGATTATTTCGATTTACTCCCATGGCCTCTCCTGTAATTTGCCAACTATCATCAATTCTTGGTGCAGTGTTTTCGCCTGTTAGCCATATTCTAGTTCTAGTCGATTGGAATGTTGCGCTGCTGCCGTTTGGGTAGGTCAGTGTTTGGTCCACTTGAATCAAATAAGAAGTTGTCAAACCTGGGCTTGGACTTTCTATATTTGTTATCGTCTTGCTTCCTTCAATTTTTACTCCTTCCACGAAGAACTCATTAAAGGTAATTTGGCGGATTGAACCTAGTTCATTCATAGGTCCTGTTTGATCAATCGTTACTATGCCTTTATAAGTTCTTCCTGCTTTGGTACAACCAGCTTCTGAATAGTCTAGGGTAATTTTATTTGGCCATATTCCTTTTGGCTGTTCTAATGTAACGATCGGACAGTTATCGCGTTCTTCAGAAGAATTGGAACCAAACTCATCAATTGATTCGGAGACATCTTGTTCAATTATCTCGGTTAAGTCTTGATGTGCAGTTATATCTTCAGATGTAATTTGTTCATTATCAAAATTTAATATATTATCTTTTCTACAGGAGTAAGAAATTAATCCTATTGTCAATACAGTACAAACGCTCAATAATACATTCTTCATAGTGTTAAAGCTTTAAAATGTGAAACGTTGATTCTAGTTGTTTAGTGTTGGATAAATTTATTTTTTCTCACTTTTAATGATTGACTAAAAAGGATCAAGATGGTTTAAATAATTAGCGATTAAAAATTAAATAATTAACTGTTGTAGGATTTAATTGAAGTAATTTTGCGCTTTCTAATAAATTGCTTGGACAATGCAATCAAATAAGCATACACGAATTGATGTTATTCTAGGGTTACAGTGGGGGGACGAGGGTAAAGGGAAAATTGTTGATTATTTGGCAACCGATTATGACATAGTTGCTCGTTTCCAAGGTGGTCCCAACGCTGGTCATACGTTGAAGTTTGATGGAAATAAATACATTCTACATACTGTACCTTCTGGGATTTTTAGACCTCACTTGATTAATCTCATTGGTAATGGTGTTGTTTTAGATCCTGTTGTTTTCTCCAAAGAACTTAAGTCCTTAGAGGCTAGTTCTGTTTCGTTTAAAGATCGACTACTTATTTCCAGAAAAGCGCATCTTATTTTGCCCACACATAGATGGCTTGATGCTGCAAGTGAGGCTCATAAGGGTAAGGCTAAAATTGGATCCACACTTAAGGGGATAGGTCCTACTTATATGGATAAAACAGGAAGAAATGGCCTTCGGATTGGAGATCTCGATTCTTCAAATTTTATGGAGTTGTATGAGTCCTTGAAAGCTAAACATCTTCAATTACTTAAAATATACCCTGAGGTATCTTTTGACCTTGCTTTAGAAGAAGAACGTTGGTTTGAATCTTTGGCGTCTTTGCGTGAGTTGAAATTTGTAAATAGTGAATATTATATCAGTGATGCCTTAAATTCAGGCAAACGGATCTTAGCGGAGGGAGCTCAAGGAGCTATGCTAGATGTTGATTTTGGGACATATCCTTTTGTTACCTCTTCGAATACTATTACTGCGGGTGTTTGTACAGGGTTGGGAGTTGCGCCTCAAATGATTGGAAGGGTAATCGGTATCACTAAAGCATATTGCACAAGGGTTGGAGGTGGTCCATTTCCGACAGAAGAAGATAATGATACTGGAGAGAAGCTTAGGCAGGAAGGTTTTGAATTTGGATCTACAACAGGTCGGCCAAGAAGATGTGGTTGGATTGATCTCCCCCAACTTAAGTATACTATTTTATTAACTGGGGCTACTGATATTTGTCTAACTAAGATTGATGTTCTTAATTCATTTGAGGCTATCAAGGCTGCCACTCGTTATAAATATAATGGAATAGAATCGACTGAGTTGCCCTTTGACCTTTGTCAAATGGAGGTTGACCCAGTTTATGAATCGTTTGAAGGGTGGAATTGCTCGCTTGATTCTGCTAAGACCTTTGAAGATTTACCTCAATCTACACAGAGATATCTTCAATTTCTCGAGGAGTATTTAGAGGTTCCAATTACCCTTGTTTCAACTGGTCCAGAGAGGGAAAAGTTGATTATTCGAAATTCGAAATAAAGTTTATCAACTTACTAAATTCATATTTATAATTCTTTACAGTGAAAAGTGTTGTTCAACTAAATACGGAAGGACACTTTTCTTAAAAGGGAAACAGGTTAAAATCCTGTGCAGTCCCCGCTACTGTGACTATCCTGTTCTTTCATAATTGAAAGGATAATTTTCTAACAAAAGCCACTGTTCATCCGGGAAGGCGTTAGAGATGGTAGAAGCCAGGAGACCTGCTGTGAGTGAATATTATTTTGGTTTTCGGAGGAAAGACCATGATTGTTTAGGCTGATTGCTGGGCTACTTGGCTCAAGCTTACCTTGCTTTCATTGGAGCACTCTCCTTTCCTAGATGTAAATGAGTGCTATGTTATTCCGATTTCTTCATTTTTTGTTGATTATTGTTTTATCGCTGGTGATTCATGTCAATGAATTATCTGGGCAAATTGATTCTTTGATCCTACCAATAACCACAGTGGATGCATCGCCACTTCGTTACAATGAACCTGGATCTTATACCGAAATTCAAGATACCTTTTCTAAGCGTGCATTTTCAGCTTTTTCAGTAGCGGATTTATTAAGCAGTTACTCTGGTGTTTACATTAAAAGTTATGGAAGAGGTGCATTAGCAACTTCTTCTCTAAGAGGTTCGGGAGCAAGCCAGACAGCATTAGTGTGGAATGGAATTCCACTCCAAAGTCCGATGCTTGGGCTACTAGACCTATCCAGATTACCTACAAGTTTTATGGATGAACTAATCGTAAATTATGGGGGAACTGGCGCTTCGTGGGGTAGTGGAGCTATTGGGGGTGTTATAGCGCTCAGGACTAAGATCCCCGAAAAACAAGGATTCCAAGGTCTTTTTCAATCTTCAATCGGGAGTTGGGGATTTCAGAATTTTAATTCCAATATTAGTTTTAGAAAAAATAAATTTTCCTCAATAACTAGGTTGGTTTCTACAAATGCTATTAATGATTTTAGGACCCCACTCGGGAAAAATAGTAATGCTTCGTTTAATCAAAAAGGATTTATACAAGAATTGTACTACACGCCTTCTGTTAATCAGACTTTTTCTGTCAGTATGTGGTTACAGAAGGAAATTAGGGAAATTCCTCCGACATCTGTTCAATCTAAAAGCTTAGCGTCACAGGATGACTATGCTGCTCGTTGGGTAGCACATTGGAGATGGGTTGGCAACACGCAAGTAGTGCAAATGAAGGCAGGGTATTTTGAGGAATCAATGATTTACAAAGATGAATTGATTTTACTGAACGCAGAAAATAAGTTTAAGACTTTTCACTCTGAGCTTGAGTATTCTGTATTTTTTACAAACAAGATACAGTGGCAAACAAACATAATTAATTCAAAAAGGGTAGCTAAGGCAGATGGATATAGTGATGCTGTAAATGAAAACATCTCATCTGTTTTTTCTGGGTTTAGGGTTGAGAACTCTCGAATAAATGGACAATTAGGAATTAGAAAAGAATGGCAGGATGGTACGGCAGTTCCTGTTATTCCAAGCCTCGGAATCGATTTTCATTTATCTAATAACTGGATAGCCCGTTTTAAATGGACAAGGTTTTATCGATTACCAACACTAAATGATCGATTTTGGCACCCAGGGGGAAATATTGACCTAATTCCAGAGTCTGGATGGGGCCAAGAAATAGGGTTTTCCTTCGGGAACAAGCGAAATTTTCGTTGGGCTAGCAATATTTACCATCGTTTAATCAATAACTGGATTCTTTGGAGCGTAAATGAGGGTAATTCTTTTTGGTCTTCCAATAATATTGCTGCAGTTAGGAGTTATGGATCTGAGCAAAGAATTAAATATCAATTTGTTTTTTCAAAAGTTGCGCTTAGTATCCAACTGGCTTATGATTTTACCAGATCGATCAACGAACGTTCTGTAAAAAAGCCAAAAATTGTTGTTGGAGAGCAATTAGTTTATGTTCCAATTCATCAGGGCTCCATTCATGTGGGTTTATCAAAAGGTAGATTTAATTGGGTGTACCGTCATCGATACACAGGTAAAGTGTATGGTATTAGTGAGTCCGTATCTGCTTATCAACTTGGATGGCTTCAATTAGAATATCATTTTGACCATGTATTTTATAGAAAGGGGCCTACGATGGATTTATACTTTCAATCTGATAATGTATGGAATACTCAATACAAAGTAATTGAAAGAAGGTTTATGCCTGGAAGAAGTTATCAATTAGGTCTTAACTTTAAATTATAAATAATATGATGAAGGTTCTATTTACGGTGCTGATTTTTTTAACTCACTTAGGTTCATCCATTGCACAAACGACTGCTGATTTTGAGGACATTGTTATCCCACCAAGCTCCAATTACTTAAATAATGCGGGACAACTCGGTCACTTTGAAAGCGGGAATATTAAATTACCTAATTATTTTAATGTTCCATTCCAATATTGGGAAGGGTGGTCAATTTCAAAAGAAACGGATAATCAGACACCAGGATTTACAAATCAGTATAGTGCAATCAGTGGAGCCGGTGCGGAAAATTCAACCAAATATTCTGTTGCCTATTGCTATTCAGAAAGTGTCGTCAGGTTAACTGGTAATGCAAAGGGAGGAATTGTTACAGGTTTGTATCTAACAAATAGTACGTATACCTATTTCAGTATGAAAAATGGAGATGCATTTGCCAAACGGTTTGGTGGGGAAACGGGGAACGATCCAGATTTTTTAAAGCTGACCATTAAAGCGTATTTGGATGGAGAATTAAAATCAGATAGTGTTGATTTTTTCTTAGCTGATTATCGCTTCACTGATAATAGTCAAGATTACATCGTTAAGGATTGGGAATTCATACAATTATCTGAATTAGGCAATTTAGATAGCTTAAAATTTACTTTGACTTCTTCGGATAATGGTATTTTTGGCATGAATACCCCTGCGTACTTTTGTTTAGACAATTTAGTTACAGCTGATATGATTGCTTCCTCAAGTGGTAGTTTGAATTCTAATGTTGCTTTTATTCATCCGAATCCAACAACTGGATGGGTTGAATTATCTTGTGAGGAATGGCTGGGACCTAGTACACTTTATATATTTGATTACGCAGGAGTTTTGAGGGGACAAAGAGATTTGGTTTCGGGTAGAAACCTAATTGATCTTGAACAATTAGAAAATGGAGTCTATCTATTTCAGGTTAAAACAGCGTCTAAAATTTGGCAGACACGCGTAGTAAAAGTGAATTAAAATAACCACCATTTTAAGTTAAACATAAAAAATCATGCTTCATTTTAAAAAAAGGATCCGGCCTTTATTATTAATTTTAATTGTATTTGTTGGATGGGTTGAGCTGGCAGCACAAGTGACATGTGTGCCGGGATTTCCTTCAACGGACTCAGACGTAACTATTTATTACCATTCAGATGAAGGAAATGGTGCTTTAAATAATTTTCCTGGACCAATATATGCACATATGGGCGTCATTACCAGCTTAAGTACAGGACCAAATGATTGGAAATATGTTCAGACTCAGTGGGGGGTGGCTGATCCCAAAGGTTTGATGGTCAATGCTGGAGGAAATTTATGGTCGAAAACATTCAACATTCGGACGTTTTTTGGAATTCCAACTAATGAAACGGTGTTGAAATTAGCATTTGTTTTTCGAAATCAAAACGGAAGTATTGTTGGGCGCTCTATGGATGGTTCAGATATTTTCTATGATGTTTATCCCAATGATGGAATGCTTAGAACTAAGTTTATTCAACCTTCTACATCAGGGTTTTTGACTCAAGAAGGATCATCAATTGAGGTCAAGGCAATTGCATCTGCGAGTAGTAATTTGACCATTTTGGATAATGGGGTCGTGATGGAGGTGGGTGTGGGAACAGAGTTATATACCAATTTATCAGCGGGTTCCGGATATCATTCTGTTCAGTTTATTGCAGAATCAAACGGTCAAGTAGACACGTCTGAGTTCACTTATTTGGTTCCAGGGTCCATTGTTACTGAGGATCCACCAATCGGAACAGAACTTGGAATTAATTTAATCAATGAGGGTACGGTACGGTTTTGTCTTTATGCTCCCGGAAAGCAAACAGTATTTGTTATTGGAGATTTTAATGATTGGTTGCCCAATATTCAATATCAAATGAACAGAAGTGTAGATGGTAAAAGGTGGTGGCTTGACCTTTCAAATCTATCTCCGGATACCATCTACAAATTTCAATATCTAGTAGATGGCGTGTTAAAAATTGCTGATCCACTTAGTACATTGGTCTTGGATCCTTGGAATGATTCGTTCATTCCTTCCATCACGTTTCCAGATTTACCATCTTATCCAGCGGGAAAGACTACAGGTATTGTAAGTGTTTTTCAAACTAGTCCACCTTCTTATACATGGACTTCGACGGAATATGAGAGACCCGATCAAACGAAACTTACTATTTATGAGTTGTTGCTGAGGGACTTTATCGCGCGGCATGATTATCAAACCATGATCGACACATTGGATTATCTACAACGACTGGGTATTAATGCTATTGAATTAATGCCAGTGAGTGAGTTTGATGGCAATAATAGCTGGGGGTATAATCCGGCTTTTCATAAGGCGCTTGATAAATACTATGGCGATCCTATAAGTTTTAAGCAGTTCATTGACGCCTGTCATGCTAGGAATATCGCGGTGATTATTGATGTCGTATTTAATCAAGCTACGGATGCAAGTCCTTTAGCAAGACTATATTGGGATTCCGCTAATAATCGGCCTGCTTCTAACAATCCTTGGCTGAATACGATCGCAACTCATCCATTTAGTGTATTCCAAGATTTTAATCACCAAAGTCTTGCAACCAAAGAATATGTCAAAAATTGTGTAAAGTATTGGATTGAAGAATTTAGAATTGATGGTTTTCGATTTGACCTATCCAAAGGATTTACGCAGGTTAATTCAGGGAGCAATGTGGGTCAATGGGGACAGTATGATGCGACCAGAATAGCTATTTGGAAAGACTATGCCAATTATATTTGGGCTATTGATTCGACATTTTATGTAATTCTTGAACATTTTGCTGACAATTCGGAGGAAAAGGAGCTTTCAAATTATGGTATGATGCTTTGGGGAAATATGTGGGGAGCCTATAAAGATATTGCACTGGGATATTCTAATGGTATAAACACCAGTTTAGCTAATATCAATTATAAAAACCGGCAGTGGAGTAAGCCTCATCTTATTGGGTATATGGAGAGTCATGATGAGGATAGAATTGCCTATGAGTGCAAAACATATGGATTTACCTCAACTAGTTATAATGTTAAGACAACTCCTGTTGCATTGAGTAGAATTGAAATGCTTAGCAATTTATTCTATACGATTCCTGGTCCAAAGATGTTATGGCAGTTTGGAGAGATGGGTTATGATTTTCATATAAATTTATGTGAGAATGGAACGATAAATAATGGTTGTCGCACATCTCCAAAGCCAATCAGGTGGGATTATTTACAAGATCCATATAGAAATCGTTTGTTTAATGTGACAAGAGCATTGATGCATTTAAGAAATCAATATGACGTATTTCATACAAACGTATATACGACTAATATCAGTAATGGTCAGATAAGGACAATTTTCTTGGATGGTTCAGATATTGATGTTGTAGTGGTCGCTAACGTTGGAGTTACTGGTGCTACTGCAAGTGTAAATTTTCCTTCAACAGGGATTTGGTATGAGTATTATTCAGGATCTACGGTTAATGTGGTGAATACCGGTGCAACTTCTATTCCATTGTTACCAGCTGGAGGGTATCGGCTATATACTAGTCAATTTGTTCCTTTACCGGTGGATGTTGTAATCTCATCAGCTGTTGAGGCTCAGATAGGATTAGGAACGGTCGAAATTGTACCAAACCCAAGCTCCAGTTACACGAACGTTTGGTTAACTATGGAAAAAAGTGGGGAGTATACCGTTGAGGTGGTCACGATGGATGGAAGAAAGGTTTTTACTGCACAAGATTTGTCATTTTATGAAGGGGATAATCATTTTGAAATTGATATTTCGGCGTTTAATCCAGGAGTGTACCTATTAAGAATTCAAGATGGTGAGGGAAGGTTTATAGTCAAGAGGTTTGTAAAGATGTAATATCAAAGGTTTAGGGTCCGCTTGATAATTCAAGCGGACCCTATTTTATTGATCAAACCTATTAAGTTGATATTTTTCAATAACCCCAATCAGTTTTTCCGCGTATTGCTTGTCTGTTGCATAACCAATGGATTTTAACCCGTAAGCCCATTTTTTATAGTCATTTCCATATTTTTTTAGTTTGGAATACCTCCCTTGAGAAAGCATTCGACTATGGTCTTTCCAGCTATCTAGAGGGTCTTGATATTTTCTAAAAAAATCTTTGTGGGTATCATCTGTATGATTAGTGCAATGGCCTTTTGAACAATTTTTAGAAAAGCATTTCATTCCAAAATGATTATTGTTTTTAGTAGCGAGTTTACTAGTACCTGCTCTGCTTTCAATCAGCCCTTGTGCAAGCGAAATGCTGGCTGGAATCCCATGCTTTTTCTGTTCTGTTTTTGCAATCGTTGAAAATCTTTTTATATATTTCTCAGCGTCATAGGCCACGAGTTCTTTCCCATCAATAGGAGCATTTTCGTTCTTTGCTTTTTTGATTACTTTTTTTTCTTTTTTAAGACTCGGTTTTTCCAGTTCTATGATCGAAGCAGTTTCATTTCGTTCTACGAAAATAGGTGTATCTTCTTTCTGATTGTAAAATAGAACAAAGTAAGCCAAACTGGTAAGAATTGTCAATCGTAGAATATTGTCTTTTGTGAAGACCGTACAGCAGAAGTATTTTAAACTCGTCCAACTTGGTCTAATTCTATACCAAAGCTGTGAAAGTAAATATTCTGTCGAATTTGTATCCTTTTGAGAAGCAACTTGAATTATTTTATTAGTAGGGCGTTTTGTTTTTTTTATTTCTTTTGGACGTTTGATAAATCCTTCTTGTTCGTTTTCGTAAAGTGTTTTTCCTAAGCTCATAGTCAGTACAATTAGAGTGATATAACAACGTTTTAATTATTGGTAATGAATCTTTTAAGGAAAAAAGAATATGTGTGAAATAATTAGAGAGACAAAGATAAGAATATAAAAACAATTTGTTTTAAAAAAGAGCAAGATTTTAAACGTTTTTGTTTTTGTTCAAATTATTGGCGTTACTTGTAAATTTGATCAATTGCCTTACCTTTGCATGGTAATAGATTATGTGGATTGTGAGGGAGCCCGATCGGCTCCCTTTTCTTTTATATATTATGGAACTTACAGAAAGAATAAATCAACTCCTTGAAGAGAAATTTTCTACAGATGAAGCTTTTTTAGATTGCTTTGTTGTAGAAATAGAATTGAAGCCCTCCAACAAGTTATATATCTTTTTAGATAGTGATTCTGGAATGACTTTTGAAAAATGTCAAAAGTTAAGCAGGTATTTAGAGGGATTTATTGATGCAGGTGGCTGGTTGGGTGAAAAGTACGTACTAGAGGTAAGTAGCCCAGGGATAAGCAGGCCACTGAAGTTTCAACGGCAGTACGTAAAGAATATCGGAAGAAAGATGGAAGTTGTATTGAATAGTGATAAGTCAAAAGTTTCTGGAACCCTTCAAGGGGTTAAGGATGATCAAATTATTCTTGTCAATGAAGTTATTGAGCGAGATGGTAAGAAAAAAGTAAAAAAGCAGGTCGAAACATCGATTGCATTTGATAATATTGAAAAGGCAATAGTCAAAATTGAATTTTAAACTATGATTAATTTAGTTGAAGTATTTTCTGAATTTAAAACAGGAAAGGATATTGATCGTCCTACCATGGTTAGGGTGCTCGAAGACGTATTTCGAACGTTGATTAAAAAGAAATATGGTTCTGATGAAAACTTTGATGTTATTGTTAATACCGACAATGGCGACTTAGAGATCTGGCGTGTTCGGGAGGTGGTACAAGATGGTGAGGTTACAGATGAACATTCACAAGTGAGTGAAAGCGAAGCACATACTATTGATGAAAGCGTAACGGTGGGGGAAGAGTGTTATGAGCAGCTTTCCATTGAAGATTTTGGTCGGAGAGCTATCATGGCAGCTAGGCAAACCTTAGTCTCCCGGATTATGGAGTTGGAAAAAGATGATATTTTCCGTCGATACTCAGAAAAGGTTGGGGATGTTGTAATAGGAGAGGTGAACCAGGTGATGAAGAAAGACTTATTGCTTGTGGACGATGCAACGGGTAATGAGTTGGTGTTACCGAGGACAGAGATGATTAAAGGCGATTATTATAGAAAAGGGGATGTTGTTCGTGGAATCATTAAAAAGGTAGAGATGCGCAACAATACACCTTATGTTATGGTAAGTAGAATTGATCCGGGATTTTTGTCAAAACTTTTGGAAGCAGAGGTGCCTGAGATAGAAGATGGAATTATTGAAATTAAGAATATCGTTCGTCTTCCAGGTGAGCGTGCTAAGGTTGCCGTGGAAAGCCACGATGAGCGAATTGACCCGGTTGGTGCATGTGTGGGTATGAAGGGCAGTCGTATTCATGGTATAGTTCGTGAGCTTAGAAATGAGAATATAGACATCATTAATTATACGAACAATCTTCAGTTATACATTCAGCGTGCCCTTACACCTGCGAAAATATCCCATATGGATATCAATCAGGAAAAAATGCGGGTTAGCGTATTTTTAGAACCCGATCAAGTTAGTTTGGCCATTGGTAAAAGTGGTACCAATATTAAACTCGCGTCTAAACTTACGGGATACGAGATTGATGTATATCGAAATCAGGAAAATGGATTTGAGATTGATGATGTTGAACTCGAGGAGTTTTCAGATGCAATTGATCCGTGGGTAATTGAAGCGTTTAAATCAATTGGTTGTGATACGGCAAGGCAAATTCTCGAATTAAGTAAGGAAGAAATTTTGAGAAGGACCGATTTAGAGGAGGAAACTGTTGACGAAGTTATCCGAATCCTTTCCTCAGAATTTGAAGAATAAAAAAAGGGGGAGCTTTTCTATTTCGTGGATAAGCTCCCCTTTTTTGTAATTATTTATCGGCATTTACCTTATTTATTATAGGTAATAGAATTAACGAAATTATCCCTCCGATAATATTATAAAAAATTTGAATTGTGAAAAAAGCAATATTGGCGTAAGAAAATCCATCACTTCCACTTACTCCGTATAGTGCTAATCCAGCAATGGTAAGGGCGTGAAAGGTTCCCATACCCCCTGGAGAAGGAATTACGAAACCAAGTGTGCCAAATACGAAAACCATAATTGCCGCCTGCATCCCAAGTTGGGCTGTTGGGGGAAAGGCCAAAAGATTCCAATAACATTGGAAGTAAAACATTACCCATATTCCGACAGAATACAGTATAAACAACCAAGGTTTTTCAAGGTGAAATACACTTCTTAATCCATCTCGGAAACCCAAAAGGAGTCCCTCAAAAATGATGAATAATTTGGTTTTCATTAGCTTAAACCGCAGAAGCCATACACTTAGAAGCAATATTGAAATAACCCCAATCAGCCAATATATTATTTGATCTCGGGTAATTGAATCTCCAGTAGTATCGGTGGTGTTTTGTGATAAAAATTGTAATAGAGTACCACCTTGGAAAGCAAATGCCAGCCCCATCACAACACCTAAACAAAGGAAGTCCATTAATCTGTCAACTACCATTGTTCCTACTACTTTCTCCAATGGAATTTTTTCATAACGCGCAAGACTTCCAGCTCTGACTACTTCACCCATCCTTGGTAGTCCAAGGTTTGCAAAGTACCCCAATAAAATTGCTAAAAATCCGTTTTGGAATTTAGTTTGGTAGCCCATAGGTGGAAACATCATCTGCCATCGAAGAGCTCTAAATACGTTACTCAACGTAAAAGCCCCCACCACTGAAAGTAACCAGCCAAGATGAATAGTTGAAAAATCAGCTAATAACTTATCTGTAAGGCTACATTTATCGGTCGGTATACCATCAATTCCGCATTGTTCCATAAATGCAGCATTTTGAGATCGATACACCAGTGTCATTATGACTACTCCGATGGATAAAAATAAGATGAATTGTATGATTTTTTTCACAAGGCAAAGGTAATCACTTCTTGAAAACCTGCTCACTTTGCAGCTATTGAAGTACTTTTGCAATGTTTTTTTTAGCTATATGCAAACAAAGATCTCTTTTCTGTTCGGTTTAAGCATTTTTTATGCTTGCAGTGGTACTAGTGATCGTTCAAATGACCGTGAAATCGCTAGGGTTTATGATAAACCGCTGTATCAATCAGAGTTGCCGACCAGCATAACTGACGGAATTAGTCCACAAGACAGCGCACTTCTAGTAGCTGCTTTTGTACAAAGGTGGATCAGTGATCAGCTTTTGATGTATGAGGCAGAGAGAAATATTTCAAAGGATGTAAATGTAGATCAACTGGTGCGGGATTACCGTGCGTCATTGGTGCGTTTTAATTACGAAGAACAGTTAATAGCTCAAAAATTGGATTCAGTAGTAAGTGATACAGAGTTGCGTAATTATTATGAGTCGAATAAAGAGCAATTTCAGCTTCAGGGTACCATTGTTAAATGTCAACTACTTAAAGTTCCTAATGAAGCCCCTATTGCTGATTTAAATAAAATTTGGAAATCAAGAGAGGAAAGTCAAACGCTTTCTCTTTCAAATTTTGCTCAACAATGGGCAGTTGTTTCCTTACTAGACCCAAATAAGTGGTATCGATTGGAAGAGATAGCCGCACTTTTACCTGTTGGAACGTTAACCGGAGGAGAGATAAAAGGTAAAAAAGACGATGTTCTGTCTGAAGATGGTTTTTACTACTATTACAGGATTACTGATTGGATTGGTCAAAAGGAGGAAGCACCTTTTGAATATGTGAGGGAACAAACTATGCAGGTAATTCTACATAAAAGAAAAAAAGAACTCTTAGACAACTGGAAGCGCAATTTGTACGACAATGAGTTGAGAAGAGGAAATATTCAAGTGTTTTGATAAACTAAACAGATATTATGAGTATATCAATTAAGCCAATGCGTCGCTTATTGGGAGTATCGTTGCTTACCCTCCTGTCCTATATGTTGGTGGCACAACCTGCTATCATCGATAAAGTGGTGGCTACTGTTGGGGGAGAGGTCATTCTGCTTAGTGAGGTGGAAGAACAGGCAAACTATGCAAAACAGCAAAATCCAGAGGGTAAAATTGATTATGCCTGTACAGCGCTACAAAGCATAATAGTGACGAAGTTATTGGTGAACCAAGCAAAATTAGATTCGATTGAGGTTAAGGATGAAGAAGTAGAAAATCAATTAAATGCCCGTATTGATCGATTATTAACCTATTTTAATCAAGATGAAGCCGCATTGCAAGAGTATTATGGACAGTCGGTAACAGATATGAAAGAACAAATGCGGAATGACATGCGCAATCAATTGCTTTCAGAGCGAATGCAAGGCACCATAACTGGAAAAGCGAGTGTAACCCCTTCCGAAGTTAAATCCTTCTACGATAGAATACCAAAAGACTCCTTACCATATTTTAATTCTGAGGTAGAAATTAGAGAATTGGTTTACAAACCTAGCGTGAACGAGGAGGAGAAAAAAAGAGCGCGTGATAAAGCTGAAGGACTTCGCCAGCGAATACTAGATGGTGAGGTTTTTGCAGATCTAGCTAAAAAATTCAGTGATGATTCAGGATCTGGTTCTCAGGGTGGTGATTTAGGTTGGCAAAAGCGTGGGACATTTGTTCCTGAGTTTGAAGCTACTTGTTATAACTTAGAAAAAAACGAATTAAGTGATATTGTTGAAACAGAGTTTGGTTTTCATATTATTCAGTTGTTAGAGAGGAGAGGCAACCTTGTCCATGCTCGCCACATTCTTGTTCGGCCCGAAATTACAGAGGCTGATTTAGATCTTGCACGTTTGAAATTAGATTCTATTCGAAATCTGATTGTTAAAGACAGTCTTTCATTTGGATTGGCAGTAAAGAAGTTTGGAGATAAAAACACTCAAAGCTATCACAATGATGGAAGGGTGACAAATCCCCGTTCCGGTAATACATTTTTTGAAGTTGCAGACCTTGATACAGATGTTTTTTTTGCTATTGATGGGTTGAAGGAGGGTGCTATTTCTGAACCAAGTCCTTTCCGAGCGCCAGATGGAGGTAAGTACTTCAGAATTATATTATTACAAAGTAGAACAAAGCCACACAAGGCCAATCTAAAACAGGATTACAATAAGATTCAAACAGCGGCTCTTGAGCAGAAAAAAGCATTTTACGTGGATAAATGGGTTACGGAACGCCTCCGTTCAACATTTTTATCTGTTGACGCGCTGTTTGCCAAGTGTCCAGAAATAGAGGAAATGTTAAATCAATCTAATTAATAGATCATTTGGAAGAGGTCCTTTCCAACCTTGCACAGCAAATAAACTCACATGAATATTAAATTATCCGGCCTTCTAGTTTTTTTCGTTTTCTCAATAGCGTTAAAGGCGCAAGTCCCAGATTCGACCGTCTCAATTTTACCTTATGACCAACCCAAAGAATATGAAATTGGGGGAATTAGGGTAGTGGGTGCCCAATTTGCGGACCCCAATGCAATTATTTCTTTATCCGGTTTAAGGGTCGGGGATAAAATTCGTATTCCTGGTCAACAGGTTACCAAAGCAGTTCGAACGCTCTGGGATTTGAAGCTGTTTACAGATGTGGAGGTTTTGCAACAACGGACTCAGGGGAATCTTGTTTTTCTAGAGATAAAGGTAAAAGAACTGCCTCGATATATGCGGCACTCCTTTTTGGGTGTAAAAAAGAGCAAGCATGATGATTTGAATGAAATTATCAACAAGTACATACAAAAGGGTACAATTTTAACAAATAACTCTAAAGCATCCCTAAAGTATGCACTTGAGAATTATTTTGTTGAAAAAGGATATAGAGCCGCACAAGTTTCTGTTAAGGAGTTTCCAGATGAAAAAAGTGTCAATGGGGTACGACTTGAGTTTGATATTCAAAGAGGAAAACGAGTAAAAATAAGTGATATTACTTTTAGCGGAAATAACAATGTAAAGGCTAGGGTACTTCGGAAAAAAATGAAGGGGACCGCTAGAACAAAGCGTATATTTAAAAAATCAAAGCTAGTGAGAAAGGAGTATGAGGAGGATAAAGAAAAAATCGAAGCGTATTACAATACCATTGGTTTCAGAGACGCACGGATTTCAAATGACAGTATATGGAGAGATGATAAAGGTAAACTTCGTATACACCTGACCGTTGATGAGGGTAAGCGGTACTATTTTAGAGATATTGCATGGAAAGGGAATACGATTTATGAGACTAGATATTTAGCGCAAGTATTGGGGATCAATAAGGGAGATGTTTATAATCAAGAGCTATTGGATACTCGCCTGTCCTTCAGTCAAGATGGAAGGGATATTTCATCCTTATATCTGGACAATGGTTATTTATTTTTCCGGGTGGATCCAGTAGAGACCGCAATTGACAATGATTCTATCGATCTTGAACTTCGAATATATGAGGGACCGCAAGCTACAATAGATCGAGTAATCATTAAGGGAAATGATCGCACACATGAGCATGTTATTCGTCGAGAGTTATACACCCGACCTGGTGATAAATTCAGCCGATCCGATATCATCCGTTCTCAACGAGAAATTATTAACTTAGGGTATTTCAACCAAGAAAATTTAGGAATAAACACCCCGGTTAATCCAGATCGTGGAACGGTGGACATTGAATATACCGTGGAGGAAAAGCCTTCCGATCAGTTGGAGCTTTCTGCTGGATATCAACCGGCTATTGCTGGATTAACCTCTCGTGGAAATATTATTGGAACGTTAGGCGTAACTTTTAATAATTTTTCTGTTCGAAATATCAATAACAGAGAAGCCTGGAATCCGCTTCCACAAGGTGATGGTCAACGATTTAGTATTCGGGGACAATCAGCAGGGGAACGTTTTCAATCCTACAATATTTCATTTACAGAACCTTGGCTTGGTGGAAAGCGGCCTAACTCATTGACGCTGGCAGGATTTTATAATCGATTTGGTCAGGGCGTCTTTTCAGCCGTGAATCAGAGTCGTGTGATCCTGGCCCAT
>JBKDAM010000166.1:0-17883 GCA_046316495.1 Chitinophagales bacterium | reverse complement strand
GCATTCAGCGCAGTTATCAAAACGAGGCCAGTTATGATTTGGAGGAAGAGCGCCGTTTTGCGTCGGGCGAACTTACCGGAAATGGGGCTATTCAATTGGCTGATTCAACCCCCTATTACACAGGAATGGGTCGAGTAGTGTTTGCTGGAGGAGGTATTACGCCTGATTTATTTATTCCCCTTGACACTAGCTTCTTCAATACTCAATTTAATGTTTTGGCCACCCAATTACCGGCTTTTGTCTCCAGATGGTTGGAGCAGCATGGAAAACAGGCCTTCCCTTCCGATGCTAGCAGCTTTGTACAGCAATATCAAGTAAGGGATGAAATGATTCAAGAATTGGCCAATTATGCTTTAAGAGGAGGAGCTGTACAGCGGTCCCAGCTGGAACAATCCAAAAACGAGCTAAGACTGCGTTTGAAGGCTCGGCTTGCGCGGCAGCTATTTGACCAAAATACGGAATACCTGGTGCTTCATGCACAGGATCCTGCTATTCGAAAAGCCTTGGAGGTTATCCAGCAAGGTACGCCTTTAGTTAAACGATGAGTAGCCTAGAATTAATTGCATCGCTCCTGGGAGCACTGGCCGTCTGGCTGGTGGTAAAACGGAATATCCTCAACTTCCCGATCGGAATTGTAATGGTGAGCCTGTATGCCTGGATTTTCTGGGAAGCCAAGCTTTACTCGGATATGTTGCTTCAAGGGGTTTTCGCGATCATGCAACTCCAAGGCTGGTACCTCTGGTCGAGAAAAAACGCGCGCTCGGAGGAACAGGAACTCACCGTCCGAAGTATGCAAGCCCGGCACTGGGTCTGGACGGGTGCAATCCAGCTGCTTGGAACCCTGTGCTTGGGGTATTTCATGAGCTTAACCGACGCTTCCCTCCCCTACCTCGATGCTTTTGCGGCCGTCCAAAGTGTCCTAGCACAATGGTGGCTCAATAAGCGGTACCTTGAAAACTGGATCCTTTGGATTGCGGTCGATGAGGTGTACCTAATGATCTATTCCTACAAATCCTTGTACTTTACCACGGGTTTGTACGCCTTATTCTTGGTTATGGCGGTAGCCGGCTACCTGGAGTGGCGCAGAAAGCTGTACCCTACTGCCGAGACCTAAGTTGTTTGTTTTTTTTTAAATTTCCCCTTCCTTCTGCTGTATTTTGGCATTAATTTTGAAGAAAAAACCAGGCTTGTGAATCAGCAACTTTGTTTATCATACAGGAAACCGCCTATTCTCCGGGTTGCGCCCGAACGTATATACCCATACCTTTGCAACTTCTAACAATCTTAAATCACAACCAACACATGACCAAACCTATTCCCGCCCTTCTACTCTATTTACTTCCTGCTGTGATTTTTGCTCAGCCCAAAAGCAATGTTCACCCTCAAACCTGGGAGTTCGGTGCCCAATTGGGCCTATTGCAAGGTCAAAATGACCTTAATAACCTTGGGTTCTCAGAGGTACAGCCAGCTGGTGGTGCTTTTTTTCGCTACCACGCGGATCCAATAATTGCCTTACGCGGCAACCTTCTATTTAGCAAGCTTGGTGGAGACGATTTGAACTATAGCGCCAATGCTGGCCGTGGCTTTAGCTTTACGGCGCCTCTGCTGGAAGCCACCGCTATGGTGGAAATAGACCTTTTCGGAAAAAGAAGATGGAACTCGGACGGTGCATTTAATAAAACCATTTCCCCATACTTTCTGGCGGGCGTTGGTTATGCATTTACCCGTCCCACCACGCTCTACAAAGAAGGTGGAAACAACCAAGCGGCTATAGACAAAGATAAAGCGGTTGACCAAATTGGAGCGGTCGCATTGCCGGTTGGTGGCGGATTAAAAGTTGACTTGAATGAGCGCCTGCTCTTGAACCTAGAAGCCGGGCTGCGATTTACCTTCAACGATCACCTAGACGGGGTCAGCCATTCTGGAAATCCAAAAAGAAAAGACACCTATTTATTTGCAGGCCTTGGCCTCTCTTACCGAATCATTAACCGCCCAGATGCAGATCAGGACGGAATTGAAGACTACCGGGATGCTTGCCCGAATGAAAAAGGGACAGAAGCCACTAAAGGATGTCCAGACACAGACAGCGATGGCTTGATTGATAAATTAGATGCATGCCCAAACGAGGCAGGCCCAACCGTCACAAAAGGCTGCCCCGATAGCGACGGAGATGGCATCGCCGATATGTCTGATGCCTGTCCGGACAAAAAAGGAACTGTATTTAACAATGGCTGCCCGGACTCAGACAGTGATGGCATTCCGGATCACAAGGATCAATGCCCAGAAGCTGCAGGAACTACCAAATTCCAGGGATGTCCGGACAGCGATGGTGATGGCATTATTGATCGCGATGATCAGTGTCCAAACGAGGCAGGCCCATTAGCGGAAAAAGGCTGTCCGATCAAAGACCGCGACAAAGACGGTGTGTTGGATGAGCTCGATAAATGCCCTGACTTAGTAGGAACGGTTGCCAACAATGGATGCCCTGTGGTCTCCGATACCGATAAAAAAATCCTGGAATCCGCCGTCTATGGTGTTCAGTTTGACAATGGCAAAGCGAGCTTGATGCCTGCGTCGTATGCCATTTTGGACCAAATCGCTGAGGTAATGCGCCGTAATACGGTATACACCCTCACCATCACGGGTCATACCGACAACAAAGGAAGTGCGCAGAGCAATCAAAGGCTATCAGAAGCACGAGCAAAGACCTGTTTTGATTATTTGGTAAGCAAAGGGGTGTACCCCGCCCGCATGAGCCATCTTGGCCTGGGTGGAAGCCAGCCAGTTGCAGACAATAGCACTTGGTCTGGACGGGTGAAAAACCGTCGGGTCACCTTTGAATTGGTGGCTCCAGAATAATTCTGGGCTCAAAATACGTTTTACCACTGACCACCATCGCTCGTTCTGAACATCGGAACGGGCGATGGTCGTTTAAGCAGGATTTGGAAACCCATCGAAAAGCCTGTTCAATTCCAAATTCTGCTGTTACCTTTGTGCTCCAATTATGCAGCCATCCATCCACTCAAGAATTCCAGCCTTAGATGGCGTCCGAGGCCTTGCTACGCTAACCGTGCTGGTGAGCCACTTCCTGTTTCAAGACATTTACGGGCAAGAGTGGTGGTGGGGAGTCGTACAAAGTGGTTGGATGGGGGTCGACTTGTTTTTTGTGCTATCTGGTTTTTTAATAACTGGGATATTGGTGCAGAAAAAAGGAAAACCGCATTACTTCCGTAGTTTTTACTGGCGTCGGCTGCTGCGTATTTTTCCCTTATACTACCTCGCCATTTTATTTTCAGCTTTTGCGATTCTGGTGATTGACCAACAACCTCATCGGCTGCACGATGGGTACAATTCACTTTTGTATTACGTCTTTTTTATCCCCAACATTGCTATGGCCCTTGGAAATGAATGGGCTTGGCAAACGAACTGGGTAGGCTTGGCTCACTTGTGGTCGCTGGCAGTGGAAGAACAGTATTATTTGGTGTGGCCCTTGGTGGTTTATGGGCTGCCTCGAAAATGGCTGATTCCCCTTTGTGTGGGAATTCTCTTTTCGGGCCCCTTCTTGAGGTCCCAAACTGATTTAGTTTTTGGGGAACACAGCCTTGCATCGTATATGTTGCCTTATTGTAGGATGGATGGCCTCGCTGCGGGCAGCTTGTTGGCGCTCTTGCGGCTATCCGGAAAACTCTCCTTCACAAATTGGCAGCGTGCACTTATTCGGGATCTGGGATTTGGAGCGGGGATGGTGGTATTCTACACGTTGATTGCCATTGATACCACTTGGAGGGACTTTTTCATAGCGGTCCTGTTTTTTGCCTTGGTTTATTTATCGATGAGTCCAACTGGTTGGGTGAAGCGCTTTTGTGAACTTCCATTTCTCATGCACATTGGTAAGTACAGTTATGGCATGTATATCTTCCACCAGATGTTTCGCGTCTTGTTTGAAAATCTGTTGAAAATACCTTTGTTAGAAACAGGTTTACCCACTGCACTGGTTCAAGTGGTGTACATTTTATTGACCGTGGGTATCTCGTATGGATTGGCCCGCTTAAGCTGGCATTTTATTGAAAGCCGGTTCCTGGCAATGAAAGACCGATATTAAAAAATTTTCCGACAAAAAAGGGCATTGCTGTAACATTTACCTTTCTGGTTCGTCTTTTAATGGAAAGCGAACAAACACACAGCCTTCATGTCCATCTTTCAAGAGCATATTTTTCCTGTTCGGCATAAGTTGTACCGATTTGCCCTCCGAATTACCGGAAATGTGCAAGAAGCGGAGGATGTTGTGCAGGAGGTCTTAACAAAAGCCTGGGCAACTTCCGAGATGGCTGAAGGCGCACAGTCTATTCGAAGCTGGGAAGCATGGTGCATGACCCTAACCCAGCGGCAGTCGGTAGACAAGTTACGCTCCAGAAACCTACGCAGGACCAGCTCCTTGGAAATGGTTCCAGAAACCCCTACTCATGCAGGCATCCAGCAGGTGGAAAACAAAGACCTAGTACAACAGGTACAACTTTTTATCAACCAATTACCGGATCGCCAACGCCTGGTGCTGCACCTACGAGATGTGGAGGAGATGAGTTATGAGGAAATTGCCCATCAAATGGAAATAAGCCTGGATCAAGTTAAAACCTATTTACACAGAGCCCGAAAAGCCATCCGTGAACAACTGATTCAACATCACATTCAACCATGAATTACGAACAAGTATCCGACCTGCTGGAGCGCTACTGGGAGGGAGCTACCAGCCTTGGTGAAGAACAACAGCTGAAAGCCTATTTCCAAGGAACGGAAGTGGACGACCGGTTGCTGGTCTATCAACCCTTGTTTCAGGCCTTTAGCGCCTCCAAATCAATGGAGGCGCCCAAGCATTTGGGGACCCCTCAAGCATTTCCCAAGGGGAAAGGATCCAACGGTATGTTCCGCAGGCTGCTGGCTGCTGCTACCCTCACGGGACTCGTGGCAGGCACTTGGTGGTTCAACCAGTCTGTGGCGCCTGCCCCTCCTGAAGCGATTGCGCCCGTTGCACAAAAACAATTGCAGCCCCCCCCTACTCCATTTGAGGCTCCTGTCATCGCCCAAGCTGCTTTGCCAATTAAAAAACGCGTTCAATCTAAACCTAAGTCCACTGAGGTAGAATTACCACCTGAGGAAGCGGCTGCGATTATTAAATCTGCGCTTGCTTTGGTTTCTAGTAAAATGAAACGAGGACAAGTAGATGCTGAAAAAAAATTAGATAAAATTAAAGTATTGGATCAATTCATAAAATACCCAGCCGGAGGCTAGTTCGAAATAGCTCCTATGGTTCCGGGCGGTCAACAGCGCGTCGACCCTGTTCCACCCCACATTTTTCACGCACCATTACGCTACATCACCATCGCATGAGACACCTTTTAATTTTCAGCCTTTTCATTTGGAGCAGCACCCTGTTGCAGGCTCAAAACGATGCCATTTCCCGTTTTTTTAACAAATACGCAGAAGATGAGCGATTTACTACCGTGTTTATTAGCCCAAAGCTCTTTCAAATGGTAGCAAAAATCGCCGTGGACGACCCCGAATGGGAGCAATACCGGGAAGTGATTAAAGATTTGGGAGGGCTTCGAATACTTACCTCGGACAGCATTCCCAATTCTATGAAACTGTACCAGGAAATTTACCAACGACTCCCAACAAAGGAATACGAGGAGTTGCTAACTGTTCGAGACGGGGAAGAACACGTTCGGTTTATGATTCGTCAAACCGATGAGGTGATCTCCGAATTATTGTTGCTGGTGGCCGCACCGGATGATTTCACGATGATTAGTTTTTTGGGAAAAATTGATCTGGGGAAAATATCCAGCCTTGCCAAGTCAATGGACATAGAGGGCATCGAGCATTTAGAAAAAATAAAAAACTAAGCCGATGAGAATTTTATTGATCGGCCTGTTCCTGCTCACCTGGTTAGGTGTGGCACAGTCCCAAGAGCGGCTCTTATGCTGGAAGTACGGATTGTTCAGTGGTGGAATGCACTTCGCCATCCCCCGCGCGGTTACCTTCACGGGTGCAGCGTTTGTTCGGCAAAAAGAGGAGCGACAGCTTGTCCGAAGGGTTCACAATCTCAGGGTTTTGATTGCATCTCCAGAGCAAACGATTCGGCCCAAAGACTTGAACCGCTATTTTAAACGGGCAAAAAGGCGGCAACTCGAGGAGATTATCACGGTCCGAGATGGGAATACCCATGTTCGTATCCTGGCAAAAACCAGGAAAGAAGCCCTTCGCAAGGTAGTGGTGTTAGTGGCATCCCCAGAAGATGGGTTGATTCTCTTTAGCCTACGAGGAAAATTGCGGATGAAGGACCTAAACAAAGTGCTTCAAAAAGTACCCATAAAAAAAGATGTACCAGTCAAAAAATACTTGCCAGATATTGCATAACAGATTAAAGTAAGTATGTTCCAATCCTGGAAGACAGGTCCCAGTCCTTATTGGAGGCTACAGGACTTGTTTCCAGGAGGGGAAAATTGCCTTCTTTAACCTGTTAACCACTATTAGTTGGCGATTTTTTGAGAAAAAGGCGGTATTTTTGCAGCATGCGTACCTTTGTCTTACTATGTTTTCTTACCCTCTCCCAAATTGCCACCGCTCAGGAATCCATTCAATCCACTCCTGCATTCATCGACTGGTCTGCTTTTATTGAACTGATTTTACCAGCCGATCCCAGTCACCCGGAATTAAAGGGTGTTTATGCGGAGGCTGACTTAATTCAATTTAGCAGTAAAGCACCCGGATTAGCCCCTATCAATTACTCCCTCAACAGTCGCCTATGGGATTTGGCAAAGTCTGGTCACTGGCCCATGTACGAAGATGTACTATTAACCAAACCCATTCGCTTTGAAACGGCGATGGTTCGGTATATGCAGTTGGATACCTTGGTAGAATTTGACCCCGAAAGTTTGGAAGAGCGGCTGCTTGTTGATGCCCGACTGGACGCCCCTGCGAATGCACCCTACATAGGAGTGCGGCAATTGTTAATGTACCGCGATCAAACGGCTAGCTTTGAACTCCGGACCATCTCTGTAGGTCCCTGCTCTGGAAGTGGGGAGGTTTATTTTTGGTTAAGAGTACCCGATAATACGGGCCCCATGCCCGACCCAAGTGAAATGGAATGGGGAGCCCGCTTCAAAACCCTCGATAGCAGTCCCGGACCTGCGACTTGGGAGGAAGTCATCAGCGGGCTTGCTCCGCTATTTACTCAACTAAACGATCGACTAAGGCAAGACCCGAATTTAGCGCTGTATTCACCGCAGGGTAAATTAGTGGCTCTCGGGGATCGCCCCTGCTTATTTAGTTGTAAAAAAACAGAACTGGTCATCGATCCTGTACAGTTTTCTGAACAAATGGTGACTCGAACGGTGGGTATCGACCAAGAAGAGCTAGTCGATTTGCAGCTTGTACAAGAATGGTACCTGGATGAACGCAGTCGACGATTGTACACCCGCGTGAGCGCGGTGGCTCCCCGGTTTAAAGACAAACAAGCAGAGGAACCAGAAAATGCAAGTCCCCAACTACTCTTTTACTACCGATGCCCCACCATTCGGTAGAGGGTAAAAGAGAGTACAACGCTTATTTTTCTTCAAAAACCTTTTTTTGCTTGTAAATAGCTATTTTTGAGCCGATAAGTGGTTCAGGTTAGGATAACAAAAGCTACTTGGTAGTCGGATAACAGCACGTTTTACATGAATGCACGACAGCAAATTCTGATTGAGCACTTTCGGGCGATCCATCAACAAGGATTTCAGGCGACCCGCACCGACCGGGTGGTCGCCCAAATGGGCATTACCAAGGGGGCATTCTACCACTATTTCCCAACGAAAAACCACTTAGGGTATGCCTTGCTGGACGAAATAATTTGCCCCATGTACCTCGGATTGTGGAAGGGTTTGGAAGAAACCAAGGACGCTCCGCTCGATTGTTTGCTGCAAACGGTAGCGCAATACAGAGGATTAGTGGATGAAGACAGTGTTCGCTGGGGTTGTATACTCACCAATTTGATCCAAGAAATGACACCAGTGGACGCTGGTTTTCAAGAACGGCTCACTTCTACCCTCCTGAACATACAAAAAATCCTGGCAACGGGAATTCGTCAAGGTCAGACTTTAGGTATTTTTCGTGCAGAACTTAAACCGGACGAGACAGCTGTCTTACTCATCGCCGCCCTACAAGGAGCCTTTTCAATGGGAAAGGGTACCCAATCCCTCTCGCTCTTCCACCAGGCGATGGATCAAGTAGAACAATGGGTGCTTTCTTGGAAGGCGCCTGAACAATAGGAATTTATTCATTTTCCCACTAATTGCTCCAATAAAAACTGTAAAGCGCCCAGGCAGTGCGCTTTTCGGCAGTTTGGCACTCTATTTGCCTAACCATTTACTAATACCAAAGCCAACGACTTTTTCCTTCGCTGCTTTCTTATTCACCCGGCTGCCGTAAGGCCTCCCCAGTTGTGTTTGAATATGGTTTCTTTTCCCAAAACGATTTTTTTTCATCGGAACATCCAAGGTCCGATCCTATTTGCATTACTCCTTTTATCAGGTTGCGTCAAAGACAAGTTAAGTGTGGAATTCGGTTACCAAGGGGCCCTCGCGGTTCCTGTGGCCACCCTTCACTTTACCTTGGGGGATGCTTTAGAGGAGGATAGCCTGCTAACAGTCGACGCGGATAATGCAATTCGACTTGCCCTCCGGGAAGATAGCTTGGTCCATTGGACTGCTTCCGATTTATTAGACGACCTAACTGGCGACCTGGACCAACTTATTCAGGAGGAGAGTAGCATTGGAAGCCTGCAACTTCCAAGTCGACAGAAGGCCTTTGTAGTGCCCTTTTCAGAATTGGTAGCCAACTTTCAGGATGCCAATCTTCGAAGCCTACTACAGATGAGCAACGGTAGCACCGCTGCGATTCCTGGATTTCAAGAAATGCCCAACAGCGAGCTGGAAGTAGTCAGCTTTGAAGATTTTAACTGGATTCAGGTAAAATCGGCCACCCTGAAACTATCCATTTACAATGCCTCCTTTCTAGACCTCAGCAATGTATCTGCCACAGTAATAGATGCCAATACTGGCCAGCCGATTACGCAATTATTTTTCCCAATAATCCCTAAAAATACCATTCAAACCAAGGAATTTCTGCTAAATCAGGTCAGTATCACCAATGACTTGAAGGTAGTTTTGAACTCCATGGAGTCCCCGGGGACGGGAGGGGTGGCGGTTCCCATCGACCTGAGCAAAGAATTGGTTTTCAATTTAGAGTTGCGGGATGTATCCATTGAAGCCGGTGAAGCCATCCTGTTACCAGGTAATTTGGCAAAAGACACCTTGTATTTTGAACACTCTTCCATCGAAGGGGAACGTTTTTACCAAATGCAAGTACAGAAGGTGAAGGCGACCGCATTGTTGTACTCCAGCATGAAAGCCCCGCTTCGATTGCGCTTACATTTTCCCTCTATTTATCGAAACGGTCAACCCCTGACGCAAGAGCTTCAGCTCCCTGCGAACAACCTCGGGACCCCCTTGCTTCAAGAACTCGATTTTTCGAACACCCAGTGGCGGTTTGACCAAGACCCCGACCAACCCTACAATAGAATGGCAATTGTGGTGGAGGCATTTTTAGACAACCCTCCGGGCAATTTTATCTTGTTTTCTGCCAGTGATTTGGTGGGAGCGCGTTTCCAGATCCATCAACTAGAGGTGGAAGAAGTGCGGGGTTACTTTGGAGCTCGAGTGGAAAACGCAACGCCCGGACAAATTGATTTTGGAAACAGCTTGCGTTTTGTATCGGCCAACAGCAGTCCCTTACTTTTTGAAGATCCTGTGATTCGGCTGGACATTCAAAACTCCTTCGGGATTCCCATGCGCGCTGATTTACAAGTTAGCTCCCAGACAGCCTCCGGGACGTTGGTGACGCTTGATCCACCTGCACTGGTCCTTCAGTACCCTTCCATCCAGCAAATTGGGCAGAGCAAAGAAACCAACTATATAATAGACAAGACCAACTCTAATCTGGTTCCACTTTTATCGGTCTACCCGGATCAACTTACTTATCAAATCAGTGCGTCCATCAATCCGGATAACGACACGACGCAGGTGAACTTTATTCGTTCGGACAACGAACTACTCGCCAGTGCTCACCTTGATCTTCCGTTTCGTTTTCGGGCAGAGGACCTGATATACCGGGATACAGTGGAAGCCCCAGACTTGGGGGAAGATTTCCTACTCTCCGAGGTTGACAGTGCTGGTCTGAAGATTTTGTACCGCAATGGGATGCCCTTAAACTCCAGATTGAGCGTTTACAGCCGTTCAGCAGATGGCAGCCAACAGTTGCTGGTACCCACTTTGCTCCTCGAGGCAGCTGCGGCGGACGCGAACGGTCAGACCTTACCTGATGGACAAAAAGAAGGCAGTCTGCTGGTAGTACTGGAGCCCTCCGCATTAGAACAGCTGGAGCAGGCGCAAGACTTAATTTTGGAAGTTCATTTTCAGACACCTGGAGCTGGTAATTTGCCCGCTGCGCTGTATACCGATTATCAGGTCCAGCTAAACATTGGGCTTTTTGTCGATTTTAATCAATAAGCTTTCTTTATTTTCTGTTAAAAGCGCGCATAAAACATGGCAAGCTTCCCCCCTTTTTCTACTTTTTTACGAGTAATGGCCCTCCTGTCTGCCTTTGCTCCACCTCTTTTTTCCCAAACTGAAATAGGCATTCTTCAAACAAGCCATTTAGCACAAACGGTGATGGAAGGAAATCCAGCCAGTTTCACCGATTTTCGGTTTAACTTGGCTTTACCAAGTGTCTATACAGGTGTCAGCAATACTGGATTTCAGTTGAAGGAAGTATTTCAAGAACTTCCCAATGGATATCGATTGGATCCAGAGCTGGCTTTTTCAAAGATGCCGGCGGCGGGCAACCTCCTTGGGCTAAGCACCTCTTTGAGTGCAGGCGCGCTCAGTTTTCAGATCAAAAGGAAGGTTCAGTTTACCTTTTTTCACACGACTCAGCTTCATTTTCAATTACAATACCCCAAAGCGCTTCCCGAGCTGCTCTGGCGGGGAAATTATCCCTTTGTTGGTCAAACCCTATCTGTTGGTCCGAGGCTAGACGTATTGGGGTACAATGCCTATGGTGGAGGTTTAGCGCTAAAAATCAATCCAAAGCTTCGTTTTGGAACTAACCTCAAGCTCCTAACCGGATTGGTGGGCTTACAAACGGAGCGCTCAGACCTGCGGTTGAGCACGGATACCGCATTTTATCAGTTATCTGTGCAGAGCGACTGGCGCGTACATACTGGGGGACTAAACGACCTTTCGAATGAAAATACGGAAGAGGTCTTGGCAGATACTAGGACCAGTTACCTTATCAATAGCCAGAATTACGGGTATGGACTGGATGCAGGTATAGTATGGCAAGCACGACCAAAGTGGACACTCGGGGTAGCGGTAAAAGACCTGGGATTGATTCGATGGACCCAACACGCGTATACCTTAGAGAGTAAGGGCAATTTTGACTACGAAGGCGCTTCCATTCGCCTCTTTTCGAATGAAAATGAGCCCTTGGAAGGGATCGAGGACAGCCTTTCGCAGTTGCTGGAAGTAAAGGGAACTCCGTCTAAATTTGAAAGCCGATTACCCTTTCGATTCTTGTTCACCACTAGTTGGAATCCTACCTCCAGTTTAAGCTTGGGGACTACCCTTCAGTACCGAAGCTGGTACGGTAATTCATCATGGTACGGAGTAGCTCAGCTTCAGCAACGCCTCGGCAGGGTGCTGTACCTTGGTTTGTTGATGGGATACGAGCAACGGGCTGGAATTCAGTGGGGAGCCAACGCATCCTTGCGCTTAGGGCCCTTCCAGTTTTACGCACTTTCTGATCATGTTCTACCATTTGTAGATCCTTTTTCGGGAAAAGGGACGAATCTAAGGGTTGGCATGAACCTTGCGATTGGCAAATAAGATCCAATATTTTGAAAAAATCCCGAATGCACTTCGGAGGGAACAACTGAAAACAAAATCATACCTTTGTCCGTACTTCATCGAAAAAAGTACAGAACAACGATATGCTACGTTCGATTTGGATCCTGCTTGCCATTACCACTCTTGCAGGTTGCCGGGAATGGTCGGATGGCCCGACTTTATTTGAAAAAATAGAAAGTGAACAGTCCGGTGTACAGTTTGTAAATACCGTTACGAACAACAAAGACTTTAATATTTTCAAGTACCGTAATTTTTACAATGGAGGAGGTGCGGCCATTGGAGACCTCAACAACGACGGGCTGGCAGACCTGTTTTTTACCGCCAACATGGGTCCCAACAAATTGTACCTCAATAAAGGCGACTTTCGGTTTGAGGATATCAGTTCGTCGGCAGGTGTTGAAGGGACCGGCTCCTGGAGCACGGGGGTTGTGCTGGTAGACATCAACCACGATGGATGGCTGGATATTTATGTTTGCAAAGCTGGGTATATCCAAGGACAATCCACCAAAAATGAATTGTACCTTAATAATGGCAACCTGACCTTTACAGAAAAAGCAGCGGAATACGGACTAGATGAGGATGGCTATACTACCCACGCCGCTTTTTTCGACTATGACCAGGACGGCGACTTGGATTGTTACATCCTAAACAATAGTTTTTTACCTGTAAATACCCTCAATTACAGCAACAACCGAGCACTTTATGCCGAAGATTGGCCTGTAAAACCCTTTCTGAAAGGAGGAGGAGATAAGCTTTTGCGCAACGATGAAATTCCACCCAAAGGAGGTGTAAAGGGTGGATTCAAGGACGTAAGCAAGGAAGCCGGGATATATGGTTCCCTGATCGGTTTTGGCTTGGGAGTCACGGTGGGTGATGTGAACGGAGACCATTTGCCAGATATTTATGTATCCAATGATTTCTTTGAGCGCGATTACCTATACATCAACCAAGGAAACGGCCGGTTTAAGGAGGAAATTGAAGAGTGGATGGAGCATATGAGTCATGCCTCTATGGGAGCAGACATGGCAGACATCAACAACGATGGCTTTCCAGAAATTTTTACCACCGAAATGCTTCCAGATGACGAGTACCGCTTAAAGACTACCACCTTATTTGAGAACTACAATATTTACCAGCTCAAGCAGGAACGGGGATTTTACCATCAGTACATGCAAAACTCCTTGCAGTTGAACAATGGACTGGCGCCTTCTGCTGATCGAAAAGGGGCATTTAGTGAAATTGCTTTTTATGCCGGAGTTGCCGCTTCTGATTGGAGTTGGGGAGCTCTAATGTTTGATGCTGATAATGACCGGTTTAGAGATATTTATGTTTGTAATGGCATTTACAAAGATGTAATAGACCAGGATTTCATTGACTTTTTTGCCGATGATATCATCCAAAAGATGGCCATTACTGGTCAAAAAGAAGAAATAGAAAAAGTAATTGATAAGATGCCCTCGAACCCTATCCCGAACAAAGTCTTCCGAAACCGGGGAGACCTCCGGTTTGAGGAAGTTGGAAAACAATGGGGTTTGGATCTACCAACGTTCTCTAACGGTGCGGCGTATGGAGACCTTGACAACGATGGCGATTTGGATTTGATTGTCAACAACGTGAATATGGAGGCATTGGTCTATCGCAATCAGTCTGAGAAACGCGATCCCAAACCGCATTTTCTGGGTATACAATTGAAAGGTAGCGGGCTAAACACCTTTGCGCTCGGCTCCAAAGTCTTTGCCTACACAGGGGGAGAGATCTTAAATGCAGAGCTAATTCCCAGCCGTGGATTTCAGTCGTCCGTCGATTACAAACTGATCTTTGGACTGGGCGCTTCCACCTCGGTGGACTCTTTGGTAGTCATTTGGCCAGACGGGAAACGCTCTGTGCAGTACCAACCAGCAATTGATCAGTACCATTCACTTGACCAACTGCAAGCTACCTCCCTTGCCCCTAAAATAGTCATGGAGTACACTGGTGATTTACTTCTGAATGAAAGCCCAAGCCCCTTCCAAGCGCATCGTGAAGACCGCTATGTGGACTTTTACAAAGAGGGCCTTTCCTTTCGTATGCTCTCGAGAGAGGGCCCAAAAGGGGCTGTCGCTGATGTGAATGGAGATGGTTTGGAAGATGTGTTTATCGGAGGTGCTGCTGGGCAGCCGGGCGGCTTATATTTACAGACCCCAACAGGTGGATTCCGTTTACACGATGAGGCGACCTTTGCGGTGGATTCAAGTTTTGAGGACACGGCTATTTGTTTTTTTGATGCAGACAAAGATGGAGATCCTGATTTATTCGTAGGCTCCGGGGGGAATGCGATGCCCGTTGGAGACCGTATGTTACAGGATAGGTTGTATAAAAACGACGGAACTGGGCACTTTACCCTAGAAACCCGCTCCTTTCCGAATAACGGTTTTAATACCTCCAAAGCCCTTCCATTTGACTTGGAAGGCGATGGTGACCTCGACTTACTCGTCACCAGCCGGAGTGTGCCTGGGATATACGGAGTGCCGCCTGCACATTACATTTATGAAAACAACGGAAACGGGATTTTCCGGGATATAGCCCCACAAATTTGCCCTGATTTAAAACCCGCTGGCATGGTTACTGATGCCCTTTGGGTGGACCTTTTAGGAGACAACCGGCCTGAGCTGGTCTTAGTTGGGGAATGGAGCTCTCCACAAATTTATGCATGGAACAATGGCAAGTTGGTTCGACAGACCAGTACGCTTGACAGTTATAAAGGATGGTGGTACGCAGTTCAATCCAGTGATTTAGACGGAGATGGCGATTTAGACCTCGTCTTGGGCAACCGCGGTGAAAACTTCTATTTTAGTGGAAATCAGGAAGCCCCTTCCAAACTTTGGGTATGGGATTTTGATAAAAATGGCACCATCGAGAAAATCATGAGCCGCAGTATTGGAGGAAAAGACATGCCGATACCCCTTAAAAAAGAGCTCGTTGGTCAAATTCCCTCCTTGAAAAAGGAAAATCTAAAACACGCAGATTACGCCAATAAATCAATTCAGGACCTATTCCCGGAGGCGACTATAGAGAAAGCCCTTCAACTAGAAGCCAACTACTTCAAATCGGTGGTAGCCTTGAACAACGGGAACGGCCAGTTTACCTTGGTCGAGTTACCAGCAGAGGTCCAGTTCTCCTGTGTGAAGGCTATTCATGCAAAAGACCTGAATCAAGATGGAAGAATAGACCTTGTAATGGGCGGTAACGACAGTGGATTTATGCCGCAATTTTCCAAACTAGACGCAAGTTTTGGCTGGACCCTACTCAATCGCGGGAACGGGCAATTTGAAGTGGTTAAAAACCGCTCAGCCGGCCTTTTTGTGAGGGGAGACATTAAACAATTGCTACCGATCCGTATTCGAGATAAAAAACACCTTATCGTCCTAATTAACAATCAACTACCCAGGCTTTACAACTAAACACTATGGTTTTCAACAGCGATATGGTAACACTACGCACAACGACTGTTTCTCTTTTTTCCGTACTTGTTTTTTTCCTTTCTTGCCAAAAGCAAGCCTCTCTCCCACCCCAATTTGAGCTGTTAACAGAACAGGAAACAGGTATTGATTTCCAAAATGTGCTAACAGCAGACTCCATTTTTAATCCGCTCACCTACATGTACTTTTACAATGGAGGTGGCGTGGCTGCAGGCGATTTTAACCAAGATGGGCTGGTAGATCTATACTTTACTGCCAACATGTCTGGCAATAGACTGTACCTCAACGAGGGCAATTTAAAATTTAAAGACATTACGGCCATTGCAGGCGTTGGTGGAAATCCTGGCTGGACCTGTGGGGCCAGCGTAGTTGACCTCAACAACGACGGTCTTTTGGATATTTACGTTAGTCAGGTAGGTGATTTTTTGAGCATTAAAGGCAGAAACCACTTGTACATTTGCAAGGAAATAAAAGATGGTATTCCTATTTTTGAGGAAAAAGCAGCCGAATATGGACTTGACTTAGTCGGATTCGGCACTCAGGCGGCCTTTTTTGATTACGATTTGGATGGGGATCTTGACTTATACCAGCTTAATCACTCGGTCCATGCCAATGGCACCTTTGGCCAGAAAAAAACCTTTGAAGGGGTTCAGCACCCCTTGGCTGGCGACAAATTAATGCGCAATGATTGGATCCCTGCCAAAGGTCAACCAAAGGGTGGATTTAAAGAAGTTACCCTGGAGGCGGGCATCAAATGCTCTGTTATTGGGTATGGATTAAGCGTTGTTACAGGAGATATCAACAACGATGGTTGGCCAGATATTTACATCGGTAATGACTTCCATGAAAACGACTACCTTTATCTGAACCAGAAAGATGGTACATTCAAAGAAGTGCTGACCCAACAAATTCAGCATGCCAGCCAGTTTTCCATGGGTGCAGATATTGGGGACATCAACAACGATGGTTGGGGCGATATCATTTCATTGGATATGCTGCCCGAAGACCCCTACATCCTAAAAAGTTCTTTGGGAGAAGATGAGTTCAACCTGTACCAGTTCAAGCAGACTTACGGATATGCCCATCAATTTGCAAGGAATGCCTTGCAGCGCAATAATGGCGATGGGACCTTTTCTGAAATCGGTATGTTTGCAGGTGTGCACGCGACCGACTGGTCATGGGCGACGCTTTTTGTAGACTTTGACAACGACGGATACAAAGATCTATTCATCAGCAATGGGATACTGAGGAGGATGAACGATATCGACTACGCCAATTTCAGGTTAAACAGCGATGTTCGCTACAAAAGTGGAATGAACAACCTGGAAAATAAAGACTTGGCGGTGGTTGACTTAATGCCCAAAATCAAATTGCCCAATAAATTCTTTCACAACAGAGGCGGTCAGCTTCATTTTGAAGACTTCGAGCAACGCATTAAAGGCAGTCTACCCAGCTTTTCAAATGGTGCCATGTACGCCGACCTGGACAACGATGGCGACCTGGAGTTGATTGTAAACAACCTGGAAGATACGCCCTTCATTTACAAAAACCTGCAAACAGAGCAACAAAAACCGGCATCTGACTACCTTTCTATCCAATTGAAGGGAAGCCCCGGGAATCCAAACGCAATTGGAAGCCGAGTGCTGGTATTCAAAAAACAGGAATGCATCAGCCAAGAGCACTTTAGTACCCGAGGATACCAATCTTCGGCGGTGCTTCCGCTGCATGTAGGAATTGGGGATGGCGCACAGGTGGATTCTGTAATCTTAATTTGGCCGGATCAACGTTATGAACGAATCAACCCTCAATTCAATCAACGCCAATTACTAGAATGGAAGCCTGGGCTGCCCCAGTTTGATTACGCCCGACTACAATTGCCCGCCAACGTTGATTTCCCCTTTGCAGATGCCACTGAAGCACTTGGTTTAGCTTACGAGCATGTGGAGAACCCTTTTGTTGAGTTTGACCGAGAGCGATTAATTCCACACATGACCTCCACGGAAGGACCTGCATTGGCAGTAGGCGACGCGAATGGAGACGGATTGGAGGATGTCTTTTTTGGAGGCGCCAAACGGGTTCCTAGTGCGTTATACCTGCAGCAAGCGAATGGAAAATTTCTGTTGAAAACGCCCTCTGAAATCCTGCAGGATAGTTTATTTGAGGATGTAGATGCGAAGTGGGTAGACCTAGATAATGACCAAGACCTGGATTTGGTGATAGCTTCTGGAGGAAATGAATACCGAGGCCAAGAGGAAGCACTGCGCCAACGCGCCTACCTAAATGATGGAAAAGGAGGATTCCAGCGCATCTTTTTTCCGGAAGTTTACATGACCGCCTCTTGCGTGGTCCCGATTGACTTTAACCAGGATGGGTTGATGGACTTATTCTTTGGAGCACGAGCTGTCCCCTGGAATTATGGGCTTACC
>JBKDAM010000165.1:0-2326 GCA_046316495.1 Chitinophagales bacterium | reverse complement strand
GAAAAACGGACCATACAGTTGAAAGTGGGCGTGCAGGGAATACCTTGCACGCCCACTTTCATTGAAGGGGTATTCGCTTGGGTCTTTGGCTCGAGTTCTTGCTATGAATAAACGGTATTTTTACGCAACCGGAGTTGGTTTAGCCTTCAGCATTGGAGGTCTGTTTACTTAGGTAAAAAGAATGAAGGGAGCAAATTGTGCGGAAAACGTTGTCCTTTATTCTTGGAAAATGGGGTCAGCTTTGCTCAAAAGTTCAAGTAGTGTTCGGTACTCTATTATATTAGGAGTAAAAAGCTTGTTTTTACCTTAAATTTCCGGTTGCAGGATCGTTTCGATTGAGGGAATAGGCCTGGAGCTCGGGGCTTCAATTTTTGGTAATAGGAATAAGCTGACTTGTAGGTGGTAGTATTTTGGGCAAAGGGGGATCAGATGCCTGTTAAACGAAGATCGATTATCTCTTTTTGGGAGTAAAAATTGGGCGCACACCAGACACAACTGGGTACGCCCAAAATGGCATGTTTTCCAATTCACCGAACGAAATAGGTCCGGTTTCGTTTCAGGCTGTCCTGTGAAGGAGCCTTTTGTTACATTTTGAAGGGGCAGCAGTCCATTTTCAGAACTGCCGCCTCTCGTCATTCGTTTTGCGTTTTAGTTGATTTTCAGGTTACTTTCTGTAAACTATCAATTTCCGCACACCTACCATTTGTTCAGAACGGAGGCGAATGAAATACGCGCCTTCTGGAAGAGAAGCAACATTGATATCCACTCGAATAGCTTGTTCTGCAACTTGAGAGGAAACTACCTTGCCAGCAAGGTCAACTACTTCTATCAGTAGGGTTTCTGTTGGGAATTGACGGAATACCAACTGAGTTACATCGCTGGCTGGGTTCGGCCGGAGCACCATTCCATTCATCCAAATAGGTTCCTGAACATTGCTTACGGCTTTCACTTCAAAAGCAGCAGACTGGAATTGGCAGCCATTTGCATCCGTTACGACCACAGCATAGAAGCCTGCGGACACATTTGCCAAATCTTCCAGATTGCTGAATGGATTGCCATCCTGGGTCCAAGCATAGCTGTAAGGTCCTGTTCCTCCGGTTACGGAAAGATCAATGCTTCCATTGGCTTGTGTGCCAGAAGCATTCACGATGCTAGTGCTCACACTAATAGGCGCAGAAATGACAACTTCAAATGAGCAAGTACCCACATTTCCTGCCTGGTCTTTAAACTCGTACGTCTGTGTTGTTGAGCCAACTGGGAATTCTGAGCCACTAGGCAATCCTGCCGTTTGTGCCCAGTTACCACCTGCCAAACAGTTGTCGACGGCGGTGGGCGCCGCGTAATTCACTGTGTTCTCGTAGGAACAGTAAGTAACAGAAGCTGGGCAGGTTAGAACAGGAGCCATTTCATCCACAACTTCGATCGCGTAGCTGAATGAAGTGGAGTTGCCAGATGCATCTGTGGCAGTAATGGTGATGTTTTGAGTACCGATCTGGGAGCAGTTAAACGTAGCTGGGCTGAAGGTAATCTGAGTTACCGCGCAGTTATCGTTCGCTTGCACTTGAAGGGCGTTTACAGTGGCAGTTGCGATACCACTTGCGTCTAATGTCAGTACATTTTCGCTTGCGCCTACGCTAGGTGCCTCTGTATCGGTAGAGACAATAGAGGTGCTGAGGGTAGAGCTGCAACCATTTGCATCCAAAACGGTCAAGGTATAGTCGCCTGCAGGTACATTTGACAAATTTTGGCCATTTGAGCCATTGCTCCAAGAATAGGAATACCCTGGAGTTCCTCCGCTAATAGTGGTACTCACTTGACCGGTTGGGTCGGTTGGGCAGATCGGCTGAACGATGCTCGCCACGCTGGAAAGCAAGGCAGCTGGTTGGCCAATTTCTACAATGGCACTTGCTTCGCAACCATTGTCATCCCTGATCTGCACGGTGTAGGAACCAGCTGGTAATCCATTGACAGATGGGGTAGTAGCACCATTACTCCACAAATACGTGTAGGGGGCAGTACCGCCATTAAGAGCTACTTGTACAGATCCATTAGAAATTCCAAAGCAAGTAGCATCCACACTGGTTGCAACCGTTGCAATTGCGCAATCGAAGGAGGTTACCGTCACTGATGCAGTGCTTGTACAATTATTTTCGTCGGTCACAGTTACGGTGTACTGGCCGGGTGCTAATCCTGAAATACTTGGAGTAGTCGCTCCAGTGCTCCATTCAAATTGATAGTTGCCGGTTCCTCCTGTTGGGAAAGCGGTTGCAGTTCCATCATTCGCCCCTGTAGCGGTAACAGGAGTAGCTGTTGGGTTTGCTTGCAG
>JBKDAM010000164.1:0-10141 GCA_046316495.1 Chitinophagales bacterium | reverse complement strand
CTTAGACCAAATCCCGGCTGCTTCGATTGAATCGGGAGAAGTGATCACAAATCCTTCTTCTAAATACGATGCAGGTGGTGGAAAAGCTGGAATACTCAATATTGTGTTGAAAAAACACCGACGTTTAGGCTATAATGGATCTGTTCGAACAGGTACCGATAGTCGACTTGGCTATAATTTAGGTGGAGACTTGAATGCCCGGGCAGAAAAATGGAATTTTTTCTTTAGCGGGAATCTCAACCGAATGCAAAATGTAAATGAAGGGATTACCTTTCGGAGCAACCGCTCCTCCTCTTTTCAACTTCCAACAGTAGAGAATACGCAAGAAATAGATGGTCGAATGAAAGGGTATTTTGCCAACTTAAGAAGTGGGATTGACTGGTTAATTGACAACCGAAATACCTTGACATTTTCTGGCAGTTTGACACAAGGGCAATTTAACCCTACCAGCGATATTACGGTAAAAACCGACTCGCTGAGCGATTTATGGATTCGATCGGAGTCCTACCTTCGTTTAGCAGATGTCAATCGGCAGTTTCAAAACCTAGGTGGCGCAGTTTTGTTCAAGCATTTATTTCCAAAACAAGGTGCTGAGTGGACCGCAGATTTCAACTTTAACCAAATTACGTCAAAAGGAGACAATCAGTTTTCCTCTCAATTTTCAAATGGGTTAAGCAGTCTTGAACAGCAAAAAGCAGACGGCAGCGGCACCATATACACCTTACAATCGGACTTGGTATACCCTGTTTTTAATAATTGGAAAGTTGAATCAGGGGTTCGAGCTGCTGTCCGGAGAAATTTTAGTAATAATTTTAATTTTCGTTGGAATCCGACAACCCAGATTTGGGAACAGAGCAGTACCCTAACGGACCGGTACAGCTATGATGATGATGTATATGCTGCGTATGCTACATTGGGCAAACAATTTAATGGCTGGTCGGCGCAGATTGGGCTTAGGGCGGAAAGTAGTTTTTACACCGGTAGGCTTACAGATCGGGATTCCAGTTTTTCCATTAACTACCCAGTTTCCCTTTTCCCCAGCGCTTTTCTCACGCGCCAGCTTTCCGAGTCATCCAGCCTTCAATGGGCATATACCCGCAGGGTGAATCGCCCTAATTTTTTCCAAACCCTACCCTTCATTGATTTCTCGGACTCTTTGAACCTTCGGTTGGGTAATCCGCAGTTGCTTCCGGAATTCACGCAATCTCTGGAAATGTCGTATCAGAAAATCTTCTCTCGCAACCACAGTTTACTGGCTTCAGTGTACTACAGAAGGGCTTCTGATCTGATTACCTCGTATTTAACAACCACCCTTTCATCTGAACTTGATCGGGAATTGATTATTACTACTTATGCGAATGCAGATTATAGTCAGGCAGCAGGGCTAGAGGTTACTTTCAAAAATACCTTCTTCAAGATCCTGGATTTGACCAGTAATTGGAATTTCTTTTATACAGAAGTGAATGCCAATAATGTGGAGTCTGGCTTGGTCACGGAGCGGACAAGTGCCTTGATTAAAGAGATTCTTCAAATCCGTCTAAAAAAAGGATGGAGTCTTCAATTAAACGGGGAATACCGGACGAGGGCAGCTTATACCCCTATTGTGAGTACCGATCAATTCAGAGGACCGCATGGAAGCGGCATCACCAATACTGCACAGGGATATTCCATTGCTAATTGGTACATGGATGTTTCGGTGAAAAAAGAGTTGCTGGATCGCAAAGCCACCTTGACGCTCAGTATAAATGATCCTTTTAGCAGTCGGCGGACAGGCACCTATTCTTCCTCCGCTTTATTTCTTCAGGATACTTGGACATTACGGAATCCTCAAATGGTTCGTTTGAACTTTTCCTACCGATTCGGTAAAGCTGATAGTTCCTTGTTCCGCCGCAAGAATTCAAAAGTTGAGATGGGTGGAAGTGATATGATGGGCGGTTAAGACTATAAAAATAGAATCGGCTACAAGGTAATCCTTGCAGCCGATTCTATTTTTATAGTATAATCAAAGTTGACTACGCGTAAACGGACTCTTTTCCGAATTTTTGGACGAGGGCTGCATAAAAGAGCACACGATATTTATTCCGATTAGAGCTTCCCATGGCCTCACAAACTGATTTCAATGCTTCATCTAATTCTGGACCATCGCTTAGACCTAATTTACCAATTAAGAAATTGGTTTTTACGCGGTCTAATTCCGATTGATCTGAGCAAGAAACTCTGGAGGCATCGTCATTGTAAATGGAAGGGCCCAATCCTTTTGCGACCGCTTCAATAAGCCCTCCATCAAGACCTAGTCCGAGGGAATCGTTTTCAGCATGGAACTTTTCGAGTAATTCTGTTAATTGGCTCATAGAAATATAACCCGTTTAGGTGTGAAGAAATTTGTTTCCTGCCACAATAATAGGGAAATAATTCAATTAACAGTACGTTTCGAAGGCAGTTTTTAGGTTATCTGCGATAATTTCTGCGGATCGCCCTTCGATGTGCCTGCGCTCGAGGAAATGTACCAGTTTGCCATCCTTAAACAAGGCGATGCTGGGTGAGGAAGGTGGGTATGGAAGCAAAAACTCGCGTGCTTTGCTGGTTGCCTCCCCATCTACTCCTGCAAAAACGGTGTACAAACGGTCTGGTCGCTTGTCTTGAGCAACCGCCAGCTTAGCACCTGGGCGGGCCATTGCTGCTGCACAGCCACAAACACTATTGATAACTAACAAAGCTGTTCCTTCTTTTGATTGAAGTGCGGATTCGACTGCTTCCGGACTTGACAAAGATTCGAAACCAAAATCGGTCAAATCTTTAGCCATTGGGGTAGTTAATGCGATTGGATACATAGCAAATATTAACGAATGAATATTTAAAATTGGGTGTTAACAAACAAACAATGGAACATTGATCTGTTTAATTGGTTCATTTTTGTAAGGTAAAACGTCCTGAAGAAATAAATCCCCTTGAATCACTCAATTGGTAAAAATAAAGCCCATTTGGAAGGGCACCCAATTGAATTGGGAGTAATTCGGGTCCATAGGGTGCAATTGGAAGCGTGAACACCGCTTTACCAGTTCCATCCATCACCCTAAATTGCGCTGCCTCAGTCCGGCGACCAATTTTTAACAAGACAGAGCCAGCCGTTGGATTTGGGAAAAGCAAGTTTGATTCTGCTTGCTCAGGCTCCTTAGTAGAGGTGTATTGCAATGCTTTTTGTACAGCGGCTAGCGCATCTACTCGGCCGTATCCAAAGGTATTATTCGGATAGGCTAATCCGAGGGAATCAGAACAATCCTGCGGGCCATTAAAAGGAACACAGGTCTCTTCGATTATGGACTCCACTATTTCGACCTCGCCTTCCAGCGCTGGATTTGCGGAAAGCAGGAGGGCCACCAAACCTGCCACGTGGGGACCTGCCATGCTGGTACCACTAAAGGAAGCATACCCGTTACCGGGGACGGAGGACCGTACCCCTTGACCTGGGGCAACTACATTGGGTTTAATTCGATAGCTGTTATCCAAGGTAACGGGTCCAAGGCTGCTAAATCCTGCAATTGCATCATCTTCCCGGCTTGCACCAATAGAGAAGCTCTCTTCAAAGTACGCTGGAGGACCGAAAGTAGAGGAACAACCTTGTCCACCGGCATTTCCATTACTTACTACCACCACTACACCTGCCAGTTTGAGGTTGATGACCGCAGTACGCAACAATTCATTTACTGTTAAATCAGTACAACCCTCCTCTACTGCACAATACCAAGAGTTATTGATGACATGAGGCGCCTTGGAAGGATCTGGATTCAAGTCGTTGGTATCGGTTGGTGCCAGAAACCATTCAAAACAATCGAGGTACGTGGAGGGTTGCCCCCAGCCGCGCTCCATGTTTCGGCAGCCGACCCAAGCAGCACCTGGAGCTACCCCGATTTGGTTACCCATTCCATCGTCGCCAGTCATGGTTCCCATGGTGTGGGTGCCGTGGCTTTGGTCATCGCAGGGAGACTTGATATTAAAACCACAAGGGTTGTCGGCATTTCCGTTTAGCGGACTTGGGGCAGTGACCCCATCATGCCAATGGTAGTTGTGGTTGATTTCCCCACTTTGCACGTTATACCCTCGGTAATGAGGCTGTAGCGCTGGATGCAGCCAATCGTAGCCTGTATCAGCTCCACCGATGGTAATACCTTGTCCACTGTAACCTAGATTCCAAACCAATGGAGCGTTTATTTTTTCAATACCCCATTCAATTGCTCCCCGGTCTGAAGAGCTTGGAGAGGCTTCTGGAAGGTTTAACTGAACAGCAGGATCTAGGGCGATTGCTTTTACCTCTGGAAGGGATGCAAGTTGTTGAGCGATATCTAGTGGGCAGGCCCGAATAGAGATGGCATTTACAAGATAGAAGCTATTGACTTCAAGATTGGCTCCCCTTAAAAGGTTTCTTGCGTTTTCTTGCGCTTGAGAGGCCGCTTTTGAAAGCGCCTCCGAAACAAAGGCAGCTTTTTGCGCTTTCCCCTTAATCCGGCTGGCTTCTGAAAGGTCAGCGTTCCCAGAAAAAGCGACTAATACATCTGGAAAGGAACCTTTTGAAAAAGCGGCCCGCACCTCCGGAGACAGTTTAGTGGAAGACGGCTGTGCAATCAAGGCACCGGAAAGAAGGCAAAGGACGATAAATAGGGAAAAGCGCATCATGCTTGGGTTAATTTTTTTCTCGTTTTTTTAATTCATCACGGATTCTTGCTGCCATCTCGTAGTCTTCCTTTTCAATTACCTCCTGCAACCGTTGGTGCAGCATATCGGATGAAAGCGTATCGAGCTGGTTAGATTCTGCAGGAGCTGGCTCTGGAGAGCTGAGTGTTGCGGGAGCTTCCTCCTCTTGATCATCAAGCACAATTCCTGCTGCCTCCAGAATAAAGTCATACGTATAAATAGGACACTCGAAGCGCACAGCCATCGCTATGGCGTCGGAGGTACGGGAGTCAATTTCAAACATCTCACCGTTTTTAACACAAATGAGTCTGGAGTAAAAAATACCATCCAGAAGGTTATTGATTACTACTTCCCGAAGTTGTATGTTAAAAGTATCGAGTGTATTTTTAAACAGATCATGGGTAAGGGGGCGATTCGGCACCATCCGCTCCATTGCCACCGCGATGGCCTGCGCTTCAAAACTGCCAATAACGATTGGCAAACGACGTTGTCCTTTCCGCTCACCTAACACCACCGCATAATTGTGCGATTGGGTCATACTATGAGAAAGGGCTACAATCGAGAGTTCGATGCGTTTCATATTCTAATTGAGTTCAGTTTTTTAACGACAGCATCGGGCTATCTACCGGTCTGGAGGGAAAATTCTATCGAGTAGCTTTAAATTCGTTGTATGCGGCGGTTAGTTTCGGTACCACCTCAAACAAATCACCCACTACTCCATAATCGGCTGCTTTGAAAAAAGGCGCTTCTGGATCTTTGTTGATCACCACGATCACCTTGGAAGTATTTACGCCAGCCAAGTGTTGAATCGCGCCAGAAATACCAATCGCTACGTACAGGTTGGGACGAATAGCGATACCTGTTTGCCCAACATGTTCATGGTGCGGACGCCAGTGGCTATCGGCCACCGGGCGTGAACAAGCGGTGGTAGCATTCATGGCAGTAGCCAAATCTTCTATGAGGTGCCAGTTTTCAGGTCCCTTCATACCCCGCCCAGCAGAGACAACGATTTCTGCTTCTGGAAGTGGAACGGTGCCTTCTTGTTTCTTGACTGATTTAATCCGCAATTTAGGTGCAGAAACGGAGAGTGAAATGGGCTCTACAGCTGCATCCGTCCCGGTGATTTCTGGACGGAGCGCATTTCCCATCAAAGAAATAATCTTATGGTCAGTGGTAATAGCGGTCTCAGAAAAGGCCTTTCCAGAGAACACTGGCTTGGAAACCACCAGCTGTCCATTGTTCAATACAGGAACGGCATTTGCACCTGATACGAGACCTGCCTGTAAGCGAACTGCGAGGCGTCCTGCGATGGATTTCCCGGTGGAGGTATGGCTTAGTACCAACACCTTGGCACCGGTTTGCTGAACAGCCTGAGCGATCGCGTCTGTGTAAACCTGACTATCCAATTGATCATAAGCAGGGTTGGCGTCATGGAGCACCTTTGAAACCCCGTATTTTCCAAGTTGAGCGGCATCTGCCACGGTTCCTAGGACAAGAGCTTGACAGGAGGTGCCCAACAAATCGGCCGTTTTTTTACCATAGGTAGCTGCTTCCAGAGCCGCTTTTTTTAGTTTTCCACCTGCACATTCTACTATAACGAGTACCATATTAGTGAGTACGATTAGAGTTATAAAAATTAGGGATCAATTAAATTACTTTTGCCTCTTCGTGCAACAAACGCACCAGCTCGGTCATATTTTCAGGGTCGACCATTTTAACACCGGCTTTGGCTGGCGGCAGTTGAAAGCGGACCGTATGAGTGGGTGATTCGAAAGCCACAGGAGGAACTACAGTGAGGGGCTTGGTACGGGCCATCATGATACCCCTCATATTAGGGATTCGCTGCTCAGCCATACCTTTGGCAGCACTGACCACTATTGGGAGATCTGCCTCTAGCTCTTCTACCCCACCCTCAATATCACGCTCTAGTGCGACTGTATTTCCGTTTAACTCCAGTTTGGAAGCATTAGAAACATAGGGCAGTCCTAGGTATTCAGCCACCATGGCACCAACCTCTGAACCGTTGTAATCGATGGTTTCTTTTCCTAGGAAAATCAGATCAAAGCCTTCCTTACTGGCAAATTCAGCGATTTGTTTGGCAACAAAAGCAGCGCTGATTGGCTCTGCATCGATTCGGACCGCCTCATCAGCTCCAATGGCCAGTGCCTTCCGAATGGTGGTTTCATTTGCAGCAGGGCCTACATTCAGTGCCACTACTTTATTGCCATCACCCATAGATTCGCGGAGTTCGCACGCACGCACCAAAGCATACCACTCATCGTAAGGATTCATGATAAATTGAACTCCTGCAGTATTAAATTCTGTAGAGCTATCATTAAAAGACACTTTTGAGGTGGTGTCCGGCGTTTGAGTAATACAAACTAAAAACTTCATAAGAATTAACAGCTATTTTTATTGGCGGGCAAATAAGAATTCGAAATTTGAAAGCGCAAAGATAAGACCCTTGTCTCCAAAATCAGATTAGTTACTAAACAAAGGAGTAAGAAAGACGTTCAATTTTTCAAAAAAATCTGAATTTTGCGGCATGAATCGATTAGAACAATTAATGAACCTCCACTCGGAATCACCCGGTGACGCATTCCTGCTTTTTGCCATTGCAAAGGAACATGAAAAAACTGGCCAAGACGAGGAAGCCCTTTCCTGGTACTTGCGTTTAAAATCAGCCCACCCTTCGTATGTTGGCCTCTATTACCACTTAGGAAAGCTGTATGAGCGGTTACAAGACCTAACCTCTGCTATTACTACCTACAGGGAGGGAATGAAAATAGCCCGTGCGGCTAAAGACCAACACGCCCTAGGAGAGCTGAACGGAGCTCGACTGCAGATTGACGAAGAGGAGGATTGGGTTTAAAAGAAATCAACCAGTTCAATCTCAAAAATTAACGGAGAATTGGCAGGGATGCTTCCTGATGCACGGGAGCCATATCCCAATCCAGAGGGCATAATAAAGGTACCACGACCCTTTTTCTCCAATAATTGAACAGCCTCACCAAACCCAGGTACCACTCCGGATACATTGAACTGTGCCCAGTTTGAGCCAATGGTCTCGTCAAAAATAGTGCCGTCTAAAAGGTACCCTTTATAGCCAACGGTAACGGTGGAAGTGGGTCCAGGACGGCCATCTTGGCCTTGAAGGGTAATGATGTAGTACAGACCTGAGGCCGTTTTTTGAGCTGTCAAATTGTTATCTGCTAAGTATTTTTCGATCGCTTCCGTATCCAGCTTGAATTGCTCTTCGTAGCTTAAGCTGCTATCTTTACAAGCAGAAAACGATAAAAAAAGTCCTAGAAATAAAATCCAAATTTTCATAATTGCATATTTTGCGCAAAGGTAGTAAAAATTAGTGCAGCACTTTACCTGTGAAGGAATACTATCATTGCAAGTTTTTCTTATCTTTGCTACTCTGTTTTAAGTTTGAAACAGTTGTTTCCTTCGTTCCATCAACTAAACACAATCGTATGAGAATTTTTACCCTCGTCGCCGTTCTTTTAATTTCTGCGTCAGCAGTATCTGCTCAGCAATTCGACTTTACCCCTGACACGATTTATGCTTATCCGGAGCCAACGAATAATGATGCCCCAGCTGATGTAGACATTCATAATCTACTAGCAGTGGACCAAACGATTCGCTGGCAGCGCAATGTACTGTTTATCACACCCGGAAGTGCTACAAAAGTATGTGACCTAATCGCTTGTTATCCAGAAAATTTCAGCACTCGGGAATTTGTGTTGCCTGCTTCCTCCACTGGCCTTATCAGTGTTCATTTAGTAAATCCAACAGGCAATCCGGCCTCTGCAGCGGTACGCCTTGATATGTGGAATGTAGATGACCCATCTGTGGTTATCCCGGCTTATTTCATATTTAATGTTACCAGCTCTACCGCGGAAGCCGTTCGGGTAGAAAAGATTCAAATATTCCCTAATCCTACAACCAGCTATTTCCAAGTTGAAAATGAACAGGTTGCTCGAATTCGAGTGGTGGGATTTGACGGAAGGGACCTTGCCCGGTTGAATGCGGTAGGCCAAAAGCAATTTGATATTTCCAACCTCACTCCAGGTAATTTCACCTTGTTGATGGAAGATGAAAGCGGAAAAATCATTGGAATTTCGCAGTTAACGAAAATTTAAACACTATTGTAGTTGTTTAAAAGCGCTCTGGATTGGTCCAGAGCGCTTTTTTTATCCCTTGAATCGAACAGATACCACCACTTTTTCCCGAAAAATGGTCCCTTCTGGGTTAAAACACTCTAAAGAAACAATATAAATACCTGGTTGCGCCGCTTCTCCTTGTTCAGTCTCTCCCTCCCACTTCAAGATACCTTCACTACTCAGGCGTTGCTGTCGAACCCAATGTCTGATGGGAGCCCCCTCTAAATTGAAAATAGTTGCATTCAACCAAAAATTAGGTCCTGGCAGTTGATATTGGAGCTCCCAGATGTCTTCTAATCCATCTCCATCTGGAGAAATTCTATTGGTGAGTGCCTTGAATACACTTCCTTCTAATGGTATCGCTCCCCTGTGTTGAGAGTTGGGTAATGTGGGACTGCCATATCCACTTCCTGATGTCCAGTTCATGGTTTCAGAGGCCGACACTTCAAATCGAATTCGCTCCAGTGATACTCCCTCCTTTTGGCTCGTCCCAAGTAAAGGATTGTGCATTTTCGCATGGTATGAAAATGAGTCTATGATCTCCACCGTAGAACCAGAGGAAAAGATTAAACTCACATTTCCCTCGATCGCGTCAAAAGCAGGCAAGGCCATTTGCACCAGCTGACTTGGCTTGCTATTGGGGTAACGGATTTTTAATGATATAGGGTCTGGAGTCAGTACCAAGAAATCCCCAGGCAATAAATACCGATTGGAGGGCAAGGCGTACAAGGAGGTACCTTTCTGTAAATCAGCAAGAAACAACGATTGAAGTGCAATAATTTTTGAGCTGACATTCACTAGTTCAAGAAACCGTCCCTCTCCGGGAAATGGATCAAATAATAGTTCATTTAGTAAAAGGGTTCCCTTCTCAACTGGTTCCGGAAGGCCAAAACGAACTTCGAATGTTGGGGAAATAGGTTGTCCAAGACAGTCCACCAGCTCCTTAGAAGCTTCCAATTGGAAAAGTTGGCTGGGGGGTAAGGACTCTTCAAAATGAAATAAGATTTGCTCGGGATGCTGCGGATTCCATTCTATATGACTTACCACGAGCGGCGGCTGAATGGTGAACCAATCCAAGTGTTGAAATTGGGAAGGTTCCATCCCATTTGAAAACGCAAGAAGCAATGTTTTCGGATCGATTAGCTCGATCTGACTAAGTTCAGGCTTATTACGAAGTAAAGAATCAGCATGAATGCTGTTGCTCCTCCCCGGCGTTCCACCAGGTAAGGTCTGACAAGAGGCCCAGTTTTGGCTACCTAAACAATCCAACGTTAGATGGATAC
>JBKDAM010000163.1:0-18243 GCA_046316495.1 Chitinophagales bacterium | reverse complement strand
CGACCGACGCTTGCTCAGGTGCAAACATCCGCTTCAAGTACCTGTTGTTCTTAGATCTGGATGGAAATGGTTCTATGGAGACCGTTGTGAACAGCAACAACGCTCCAGGTTACCCATTCCCTGTGTACAACAACGTACAGTACAATAATATCAACACTCAGAACTACCTGGGAGGTGAATCCCGTGCCTTCGACTTCCGTCCAGTACCATCGAACCAGAAATGGGGCTTTGGAATCCAGACGGACGCACCAAGCGGCAACAACCGCACAGCACGCGTACGTTGGGTGAACCTGGCAGGTCAAAACACCGTACCACAACTGCCTTACGGAACGCACAAAATCAAGTGGTTCGTAGAAGATGGTTGCGGAAACGAGACAGTAGTCGACCAGGAGTTTATCGTGAAAGACTGCAAGAAACCGACGGTGGTATGCTTGAACGGTCTGAGCGTGAACTTGATGAACGTGAGTGGTGGAATGGTATCCTTGTTTGCAAGTGACTTCTTACAGTACACAGAAGACAACTGCACACCATCGAACCAGTTGACGATTGCGATTCGCCGCAGCGGTACGGGAACAGGCTTCCCAGTTACCTCCACCGGTGCCCCACAAACGGAAGTGCAGTTTACCTGCGCAGACCTGGGTACACAGTTGGTAGAACTGTGGTCAATCGACAAGGCCGGCAATGCTGACTACTGCGAGACCTATGTATTGGTACAGGATAACGCAGGAATCTGCGGACCAGTGGCAGGCATGGCAACCGTAGCAGGTGCACTGGAGACAGAAGCCGCACAGGGTGTAGAAGATGCGAACATCGAGTTGAACGGTTCATCGAACGGAACACCGGTATTGAGTGAAGTCTTCTCGAACGTGTCTGGTTCTTACCTGTTCTCGAATGCCCTTCCGATTGCAGCGAATGCGACGGTGACACCGATCCACGATGTAGACCCATTGAACGGGGTGAACACATGGGACTTGGTGTTGATTAGCCGCCACATTTTGGGATTGGATCCATTGAGCAGCCCCTACAAGTTGATCGCTGCGGATGCGAACAAGTCTGGAACCGTAACCACCTTCGATATTGTAGAATTGAGAAAGTTGATTCTGGGTACGTACACGGCGCTTCCGAACAACAACAGCTGGCGCTTAGTGGATGCTAGTCAACAGTTTACGAACAACGACAACCCATTTGCGGATGTGATCCGCGAGAACCTGCAGATTGCAGCCATCCAGAACAACATTCTGAACGGTGACTTTGTGGGTGTGAAAGTGGGTGACGTAGACGGCACAGCAACCCCGAACACCTTGACGAGCAGCGACGATCGTACAGCAGGCACCCTGTTGTTTGACGTAGCGGACCGGAAGGTGGTAGCAGGTGAAGAGTTCACCGTACACTTCAAAGCAGCAGAACAAGTATCAGCGTACCAGTTTACCCTCAACTTCCGCAATTTGGAAGTACTGGAGGTAATTCCTGGAGCGAAGCAGACGATGGAGAACTTCGGTATCTTCAACAATGCGATCACAACTTCTGCGGATGCGACACCGGGAGAATTTGCGGTGAAATTCCGTGCGACAGCGAACGGCACGTTGAGCCAGCAGTTGAGCGTATCGAGCCAGATCACGAAAGCGGTTGCGTTTGAGGCGAACAACAAGTTGGACGTAGCGATTCGCTTCAACGGAGCGAACACGACGATCAGCACAGTTGGCTTTGAGTTGTACCAGAACAGCCCGAACCCATGGGTAAGCAAGACTCAGATTGGATTCCACTTGCCAGAAGCAACGGAAGCACGTCTGACGATCTACGACGCCTTGGGCCGGATTCTGTACACGGCGAAAGGCCAGTTTGCGAAAGGATACAATGTATTCACGGTAGACCGGAAGTTGGTAGACAGCACGAGTACGTTGTACTACAGTGTGGAGACAGATGACAAACGAGAAACGAAACTGATGCTGCAGCTGAAATAAGTGATCTAATTGATAGTGAAAAAAGAAGGAGGCCTTCCTGCAGGTATAACTGTGGGAGGGCCTCTTTTCGATTTAGGGGAATAGAGAGTTGTGTTTTTGCAGCGTGTTACAATCGAGTTCTGTGGTAGTTAACTGAGATTTTGCGGCTTGTTTCACACCGAAATTGCCCGTAATTTTCTGTTATATGAATAATTGGGACAAATTTGTACAACGAAAGGGACAAGTTTATACCCTCCCTGGAGGGACTTGCTTAGACATTTGTGGTTAGTAATCAACTAATGTAAGACAATCTGCCACTGATGTAAATAGGTTATAATCAGAGGGCTCAATTAGATTGGCAATAACCGATTGAATCAGGGAGCAGGGAGCATACCACGAATTGGATTAAACAACGCTATGCAAGACATTAAAGAGTTAGCCTATATATTAAATCAGCATAGTTTACCAGTGTTGAACGGAAACGGGCAGCCTTTGGAGAAAGACACCCTCTTGTGGCGTTTGTACGAGGGGATTGAGAAAGGGCAGTTTCTTTCTGATGAGGAAGCAGAGTTGGCTTTGTATCCCAGGGATGCAGGAAGTAATACCAAATACAGAAAATTAAAATCTGCACTTCGGGACAGGATGTTGAGCACGGTTGTATCATTCGAACCGAAAGGAGGGCGGTTTACTGATTACCAAAAGGCTTATTACGAATGCCATCGGGAGTGGCATATAATCAAGATACTGAGTGGACAGAACGCAAATACGGCTGCGATGGGTTTGGCTGTTAAATTGCTCAAGCAGGTTCAGAAGTATGAGTTTACGCTTTTGACAATGGACATTGCTGCTTACCTAGCATATCAATATGGTTTGAGGGAAAGCAATGATAAGAAGTTCAGAGAGGCAAACGATCTATATACAAAGGGTAGAATTTTGTACGATGCGGAGTGTTTGGCGGAGCAGTTATATACTGAATTGATGGTGAAGGTAGTTAACAATCGTTCGGTGAACCAGGAGGTAGCTCAATTGGCTTCTAGGTATTATGCGAGGATTGAGGAGCAGATGAAGGAGTACCATTCCTATCGATTGCATTTATATGGCCAGATGATATCCCTGATGCGGTATTCTACGATCAACCAGTATGATGCGGTATTGCCAATCTGTGAAAAAGCGATTGCTTATTTTGAACAGAAACCTTACGAAGCACGCATCCCACTTCAGATGTTCTCTTATCAAAAGATGATCTGTCACATACAGCTGCGGAGCTTTGATGAAGGGAAAAAAGTAGCCAATTATTGTTTAAGTCTAATAGAAGAAGGCAATTTTAATTGGTTCAAATACATGGAGTTGTATTTACAGCTGGCGTTTTACACGCAGGAGTATGGGCACGGAGTTGAAGTAATAAAAAAGGCCATTTCACATCCTAGATTTCAATTTTTACCGGAAAATACTAAAGAATTATGGCGTATTTATGAGTCGTTTGCTTATTTCCTAACTAAAACCAACCAAATTCAGGGGGGGCAATTGGGAAAATTCAAGTTAAATAAATTCATGAATGAGACCCCCATTTTTTCTAAGGATAAAAGTGGAATGAACATCGCGATAATTGTAGTACGGCTTCTTTTCTTGTTAGCAGAAAAAAGCTACAAACAAATTTTGGATGAGGTAGAGGCTATCGAACAATATTGTTACCGGTACTTGACAACCAAGAATACGGTTAGGAGCGCCAGCTTTATTAAGATGTTGTTACAAATTCCCCATGGTCAATTTGATGCAAGCCTAGTTTCAAAAAAAGCAGCCAAATATCGTAAAGTACTGGACGATTATCCACTTCAGGTGGCCAATCAAACCCATGAGGTGGAGGTGATTCCGTACGAGGAATTATGGGAAATGGTCCTTCCACTTTTGCGAAAATAGTATTCACATTTCTGTTTAATCCATTGGTGCGTGTAAGAATTACCATAAGCGAATTACCCAGTTTGCATCTTTCCTAAATAAAAAGGAGAATACAGGCCATAGACATCTTTGGTGAGTCCTGCACGCAGGTCCTACCCTTATTTTCTATACAGACAACATAATATTTACAAATTAAGGATTAATTCAATCGCTCATTTGATTGAAGACTGTTAGTGGGTGCTTTCTCCTACAGATTACAGTCGTTTTTTCACTTTTGAGCAGGATCATACCTCGACTACAAACTTACTGGTCGGGAGGATCAAAGGCCGGTTAATCTGATTTTTTTAGAGGTGCTAAACTCACAAATTTTTATTTAATGAAAATCTTAAATGTTTGATAATCATTTTTTTTGTGAAAACTTTATTTTTCTTAAAATTCATCATTCGGACCTCACAAAACCCTACTTTCTGTTTCCTGACCTTCTTATTTGCTGGCTGACATTTGCCTTCCCAACGGGACTTTCACTTCTTAATAGCAGCATCAATGCAGTCACCCAAGAATGTGAAAATGAAGCCTGAAGGGATGAAAAAGTTACGTTATGGCAAACGAGTTACCTAATCTTCAAAAAAATGCTGTTGCCAGTCAAACTACAGCTCTGTCAGAACCCCGCTTCGGGGTGGTTTTTGGCACCCCCAGTAAAGCTTGCGAAGGATCAGGCATATGCATGATTGCCTCCATAGCATTGCTGCACCGCTGGTCGGTCCCCTGTTTCTTTACCATTGCCTTTTTTTCCATGTTGGAGGAGGGGCATTTTGTATTTCGGGTACCAGTTACCTCATTGAATACGGGTATTCGAAGCCGCTATTTTCAAAATGGATTTTTCCGGGTAGAGGAAGCCTTATTTATCCCGAAATGGCTGGTAAAAGTAAGGGGTAAGCCTCGAATTGAAATTCCACCAGGTATTTATCGAATAGAGGAAATTCCAGGTAGCTTTTTGATCCATTTTAATTTGCTCCAACACAACTAAATGAAAATTAGAAATTTAAATACCAACTGTTAAAATATGGGATTATTATATAATACATTAACAAGATTGAAGCAACCTTTTCAGCAGCAGTGGTGCTCTATCGTGCCTGCTGCTGTCGGTTTGTTTACGCTTTTGAGTTTATTGCCCGCAGCTGAAGTCATCGGGCAATCAGCGGCGATTCCGTTAAGTTCAGCGCAGCGCAGGGCGACAGGACGCAACTGGATTTTCAACAGGACTACCCGAATGGATTTTGGGCTGAGCGGCAATGCGACATCTACTATCAGCTCTTTTGGGGGCCAGAATAATAGTATTGGAGAAGGCTTCAGTACCGCCACAGATGTGGATGGTAATTTGGTCTTTTATACCTCAGCTACCCAGACCTATAACCGAAATGGGGCGGCCACTTCCAACGGCTCAATTGCCGGGAATAACTCTGCAACGCAGGGGGCTGTTATTGTACCACACCTGAAGAACCCAGACCGGTACCTGGTTTTTTACGGGGCAACGGATGCTGGTTCAGCCCCGAATGGTACCCTCTATTACGCTGAATACGATATGAAGCAAAATGGCGGCTTGGGCGATTTGGTCGTGAAGAACCTGTCACCCAGTCCAACAGCTTCTACCATTTTAGCTTCTGAGGCATTGACTTATGCCCCCAATAGCACCGGTGATGGTTTTTGGATTGTTACCTATGAGAACAATACCAGCTGTAGTTCAAGTACATTCAACTGTACCTCAACTTCTAGGACCATCAAAGCCATCGAAGTCAAATTTCCTACTCCCGCTACGGTGAGTTTTAGCGTACCGGTGGTAAGTCAGGTCTCTACTACATTTTTCAATGGGTACGGTAGTATTGAATTCAATAATGATTTTTCCAAAGCGTTGGTATTATCTTCCTACTACATAAGTCCCTTTACCCAGCCTAAAGCTGGCCGTCTATATGAGCTAAGTTTTAATGCGCAAACAGGGGTATTTACGGAAGACTGGGTGATTATCCTACCAACCATCAATACTGGGACCTACTACTATGCAGATTACTCTCCGAGCGAAGGGTATGCATACGTAAGCACGGTGTTTGGTAACCAGCTTTACCGATACGATATTAGTAGCGGGTCGGCCACTGCTATTTCTGCAAGTCAGGAAATCAGGACCATGGATATTTCGGGCGCTGTTCGCACAGGACCCAACGGTCGCACCTATGCAGTGAGTCAAGCAACTTCTACTATTTTAGAAATCGAAAATCCAGATAATGCCAGTCTGGCAGGGGCGACCGTCACTACCAAATCCCGCAATGGAGGCAACGGTAGTTTTGGCTTATCCCAAACTGCACTCTTGATTGCAACGGACCATGGAGATGCCCCGACAAGTTACAAAGTACTGGCCTCTGATGATGGTCCGCGGCACTTTGTTCAATACAACACCTCTGGTACAGCCCTATTAACGTTGGGCACCTCTGTAACTTCAGAGCCAGCAGGGCTTGCATCAACCTTGGCGAGTAGTGATGCGGATAATGGAATTGCTGTTTTCCCAGCGATTACTGCGGCAACTGTACCACAGACCATTTCCAGTTATTCTGTATCCGTAACCGTCCGGAATTTAACAGGGCAGATAGCTCAATTAGCTGGATGGATGGACTGGAATCTTAATGGTACTTTTGAAGCAGGAGAGCGGGCTAGTATTACGGTAACACCCAATTCTACTACGGCAACCCTGACTTGGACCAATGTGTCGATACCTGCGATTAATACTACTTTTGCCACCTTTGCTCGATTTCGGATAAGCTTGGATGACATGAGTCTCCCTACAGGTACTGCGGCGAGTGGAGAGGTAGAAGATTACCGGATTAATTTTGAGGCCCCCTTTGGCTGTACTAACGATGCCTATATGTTTCAAAATACAACAACCGATATGTTTCGGTTGGACATGGTTTCGGGGGCCAGTACATTGATTGCCAGTGATATCAACGGAGCGACTGCTACCAGCGAGATCAACGGGGTAGGATACAATGTGAAAGATGGATACATGTGGGGTTACAATAAAAATACAAACCAAGTGGCAAAAATATTTGCCAATGGAAATGTTCAGTACTTTACCGTTGCGGGGATTCCGTCTGGACTGAATATTAATACCGGGGATGTGAATTCCAATGGGGTATTGTATTTAACGGTGGGTAACACCAGCGATGTGTACCGTGTGGATGTAGATCCCGCTTCTCCCACGTATCTTCAACTATTGCCGACCCTAACGGTGACCGGAAGGCAGATCTTGGATTGGGCATTTAATCCGATTGATAACCAGTTGTATTCGGTGACCACGGTGACGAGTACTGCTCCATTGGTGGGTGCGGAGTTGGTTCGATATAATCCGACCACTGGGTCGTCGGTAGTGGTTGGGACCATTTCGGGTGCAACCATTCAACAAACGGTCACCGGATTTGGTGCCATCTATTTTGATGGTACGGGTGCCTTGTATGCCTATGCCAATGCGAATGGTCGGATTTACAAAGTAGAAAATGTAGCAGGTGGAGGCACCACTGCAACCTTGTTTTCTACTGGAGCAACGAACCTTCAGCAGAACGACGGTGCGCGTTGTGCTACGTCCATTATTTGTGCAAGCATTTCCGCTCCTGCGTCGACGTATTCCACGCTCTCTAACTGGTGTCCAGCCACTACCGTCAATTTGACCAGTATTCAGCCACAGGCAGTAAGCGGTTACACTTATCAATGGAGAACAACGAATCTCTCCTCAGGCCCCGTAGTTAGCAATCCAGCGGCTGTTGGAGCAGGGGTTTATTATTTATTTTTGAAACAAGATGGGGTAGACTGTTTTAGTCCTTCTTCGGCACCGGTGGTGGTATCTATAAGCCCTTGTGCTGATACGGATGGGGATGGAGTAACAGATGCTGCCGATATCGATGATGATAACGACGGTGTGTTAGACAATACTGAGTCGCCGGCATGTTTCTTTGCAAATACAGATTGGAACACAGAGGATAAGACTCAGTATACCAGGATTACTTCGCAGCTGCTTCCGCTTTCTCCAAATAATAATTTTGGAAAATTAACGGATGATGTTGCCAATGTCTCGGCGGTTCAGTTTATCACTTCAACAGCACAAAGTCAGCTGAACAAGGAGCTATTTAAAGTAGAATTCAGTTCGCCGTTGCAATTGGATGCTTGGTATATCCAAAAAAACAGTTCTACCCAAATTAGTGGGGGCAACGTGATGTTGCAGGGTTCAAATGACAACACGACCTGGACCGACTTATGGGCGGCTCCCGCCAACCCAGGTAATGCTAACAACGTGGTAGCCAACGGTGGGCAAACGTTGACGAATTCCAATAAATACACGGTTTCGCAAAATGTGGCACGATACCGCTATTACCGTATTTATGGTGTAGCGGCCGCTAATCTATTGTCAGGAATTGCCACGGAGATGTTTTTTGACGTGAACAACTCCAGCTATCAAGCCTCTTATTTTCCGGAGGCCAATTGTACCAATGACCTTGATAATGATGGGAAATTGAACCACCAGGATACCAATTCTGATGGAGATACCTGTTCTGACTCTTTTGAAGCAGGTGCAACGACGACCAATAGCGCCAGCTACACCTTTAGCGGCCCTTATGGTGCAAACGGGTTGGCGAATAGTTTAGAAACCAATGCTGAAAGCGGAGTGTTAAACTACGCGTCACTTTACAGTATTTATGCGACGGATCCGGATGTGTCGTATTGCAAGGACACAGACGGTGAAGGCGTTGTAGACGAGGTAGATTTAGACGACGATAATGATGGAATTCCGGATTCCAGTGAATGTGGTGGTGCTGGTATCGGGACTGCTCCAGACGATTGGTTTTTTAATGGAAATGCTTACTTTTCCAACAATGAGTATATCTTAACAACGGCTGGAAATCAACAGACTGGAGCGATTTGGAACAAGAATCAGCTGGATATGCGGGAAAACTGGGAGGCGTATTTTGAAATTTACTTGGGGAATAACGATGATGGTGCTGACGGTATAGCCTTTGTAATTCAGGATAAAGGTATTAATCCTCCGTTGCAAGCGGGTGGAGGGCTTGGATACAGTGGATTGTTCAACTCAGTCGCGGTAGAATTCGATGATTTTAACAACGGGGCAGGCTGGGGTGACATAGCGAGTGACCACGTAGCGATTCACCGAAATGAGGTCACTGATTTTGTTGCTGGGCCGGTTGCATTGCCGAACATAGAAGATGGTGCCTACCACACTGCATTGATCACTTGGGAGAGCAACACCAAAACCATGACGGTTAGTTTTGATGGTATTCAGCGAATTGTGTATTCAGAAGACTTTGTAAGTACTGTGTTCGCTAATAATCCCATAGTTAACTTCGGTTTGACAGCGGCTACTGGAGCAGCAGTAAATCTACAGAAATACCGCAATCTTTCGATTACAGTTACCTGTACTTCAGATACGGATGGTGATGGCTTAATCAACGCATTGGATCCAGATTCAGATGGAGATGGTTGTTCGGATGCTTTTGAGGCGGGGGCAACCACCAATACTGCAGCCAATTACACGTTCCCGGGCCCTTATGGGGCAAATGGTTTGGCCGATGCGGTTGAAACCGGCAATGAGACAGGGGCTATCAATTACCAGTCCACCTATACGGAATATGCGTTGGCTCCTGGAATCAACCAATGTTCTGATTGTGATAATGATACTATATTGGATTATTTGGATTTGGATGATGACAACGATGGCGTATTGGACGCAGAGGAGTCGCCCAATTGTTTTTATGCAGCATCAGACTGGAATACAGACGACAAACGCGTGCATTTGAATGTTACCTCCGATTTGAATCCAATTTCGGCAACGGCTGATTACCCTGGGTTGTCGGATGGTTCGACTTTGGGAGCGGTACAGCTCTATTCATCTGCTACAGCATTCAATCAGTTGAACAAGACCATTTATAAAGTAGAGTTTTCAAATCCAGTTCGACTGGATGCCTTGTACATTGGAAAAACCAGTTCTACTCAGATTTTGGGTGGAAATGCGATGTTCCAGGGCTCCAATGATAATACTACTTGGACCGATCTTTGGTCTGCGCCGGCGAATCCGGCAAACGCTACCAATGTCACGGCCAACGGAGGAATATCCTTGCCGAACTCCAATAAGTTTACCGTTTCACAAAATGCGGCTGCTTACAAATACTACCGAATCTATGGGGTGGCCTCTGCCAATATCCTTTCGGGAGTAGCCTCTGAATTTTACTACGATGTGAACGTGGCGAGCTATCAGCCCTCTATTTTCCCAAAATCTTTCTGTTCGGACGATGCGGATGGGGATGGGGTACCCAATCATTTGGACCTCGATTCGGATGGTGATGATTGTTCCGATGCTGCGGAAGCAGGTGCGACGACCAATCAGGCAGCCAATTACACCTTCCCTGGCCCTTATGGCGCAAATGGTTTATCGAATACCTTGGAGACAGCTCCAGAGAGTGGTGTTGTGAACTATTCCTCCATTTTCCAACCAACGGGCGTGAATCCGAATTTGAATGGATGCATTGACACCGATGGGGATGGAATTGTTGATGTAATTGACATTGATGACGATAATGATGGTATTTTGGACGCAGAAGAATGTCCAGACTTGGCTCCATACAAAGTCTACACGTACAACAGCACCTCTACCAACTGGGCGAAAAAAGTTCCTGTATCGGTGGTGGGTAGTACGTCAGCAAATGCCGTATTGGACCAAAGCGTGGCTTATACCGATTTGAATTACAATGGTGTGGCCTGGAAATTATTGGCTTCCGACATCTATCCGGACGCAACGGGTAAGATTACGGTTACAATGGAACCCAACGCGTCCTCAGGAGGCAGCTTTGTCTCTGCGGATGTTATGATGATTACCAACGGCAGAAATACGTATTTGATTGATGATGTGAATCCACCAGCTGGCGGATTCGCCTTGGTGGGCACCTGGGTTGCTCAGAACCAAGGTTATTTGAGCGATAATTTTTACGTGGCAGCTGCGAATTATACTGGTAAAAAAGCAATCTGGACGTTTAGCGACCTGCCAGATCCTGCGCTTGTTTGTGACACGGATGGTGACGGTATTCCGAATCACCAGGATTTGGATTCGGATGGGGATAATTGTGCCGATGCGACCGAAGCCGGAGCTACCAACAGCACCGCCCCTAATTATACCTTTTCAGGTCCTTTTGGAGCAAATGGTTTGGCAAATAGCCTGGAGACCAGTTCAGAGAGTGGGGTAGTAAATTATTCTTCTACGTACAGTGAATTGGCTTTAAATCCGGAGAACAGCGCCTGTACGGACAGCGATAACGACGGCGTATTAGACATCGTGGATATTGATGATGATAACGACGGTGTGTTGGATACGGATGAGGGATGTGCACCGGCCACCTATGATTTCAGGGACTTAACTTGGACGGCGGCAGATGCTACCATGACAGTTAGCACCACCTCAAATACCCTGACTACCTCCGGTCAGGGATGGCGGAATCAGTTTTCCAATGAGACCTTCGCGCTGCCTTTGGATATGACCTTTACTTATACGCAAGCAACGGGCGAGACCATGTTTGGTTTTGCTCCAGTGGGCGGAACAGTAGCTGTAAACAATTATAACTCTACAGCATACGGGTTTTACCTGAGTAATACGAATACGTACGCTCGGTACAACACCACCTTTGGTAGTCTCACCTCTAACACTACAGGTCTAGAGCATCGAATTACCATTAGTGCAGCCGGTTTACTAACCCTTTATGTAGAAGGGGTATCCGTTTACACCCAAGTTGGATTGCCGACGACGAATTATCGTTTTTATGCAGCGAACAACACAAATAAGCCGATTACCAACATTCGTTTTGTTGAACAAGGCGCGGTGATTTTGTGCAGTGGTGATACCGATGGGGATGGTATAATTGATGCCTTAGATACAGACAGTGATGGTGATGGATGTTCTGATGCACTAGAATCAGGCGCCACTACCAACACAACGGCAGGGTACACCTTCCCTGGCCCTTATGGCGCCAATGGATTGGCGAATAGCTTGGAGACCGGAGCAGAAACTGGTATAGTAAATTATACCTCTACCTATTCCCAATATGCACAAAGTGAAACCATTGACCTTTGTGTGGATACCGATGGAGATGGCGTTAATGATGTGGCAGACTTAGATGATGACAATGATGGAGTACCAGATTTGGAAGAGGGCTGTCTTCCAATAGCTCTGGATATGCGTTCTGTAACCTGGACGGCAGCAGATGCAACCATGAACGTAACAGCGCTTGATGCAAATACGCTTCGGGGTAGTGGCTCTGGTTGGAGAAATAAATTTTCCAACCAAACCTATACGCTACCACTGGATATGACCTTTAAAACCACACAAAGTACTGGTGACGTTATGTTCGGTTTGGCGCCAGTAGGGGGAACTGTAGTCGCGAACAACTGGAATTCGACTGCATTTGGGTTTCAGTTAAGTGGTTCTAACTCCGTTACTCGTTACAACCAGTCACTGGGTTCAACTACCTCAAATACCTTAGGTCAGACACACCGGATTACGATTTCTACATCGGGAGTGTTGGTATTATACATCAATGGCACACAGGTTTACACACAGGCAGGATTGCCGACTAGTGCTTATCGACTGTACCTAGCACACAATACTGCCAAACCAATTACAAACATCGAATTGCGGCCAAATGGCGGATTGGTAGAATGTACTAATGACAGTGATGGGGATGGAATTCCAAACGGACTTGATTTGGATTCTGACGGAGATGGTTGTTCAGATGCCTTTGAGGCAGGTGCAACAACCAATACCACTGCGGAATTTGAGTTTACAGGTCCATTTGGAGCCAACGGTTTAGATAACAGCCTAGAGACCAGTGCAGAGAGTGGGGTAGTAAATTACACCTCCACCTATAGCTCCATAGCCACTTTTTCAAGTGAAAATGCCTGTGCTGACACAGATGGCGATAGCATACCTGACTTTGTAGATTTGGATGATGATAACGACGGGGTCTTGGACGAAGTTGAAAAAAGTTGTAAGTCGCCCTTACTATTTTACGAAGTCAATACTACGGGATCATTGGTTAATCGCACCCTCGCGACACGACAGCCGGGCATCACGGTAGCACACACCATTGTTGGTAGCTATCAGAGTTGGAACATAGAGAATGAGGCGGGACAATTATACAATGTATACCGCACCGCATCTGGAGTTACCAACTCAGGAACGGTTACATATACTCTCAATCAGGCAGTGGATGAGATGCGTTTCTCGGTAAGAGACCTAGACAACGTACCAGGCTCCATAGAGATTGTAGAGATTCATGCTTTCTATCAGGGAGTAGAAGTATTCCCGTACTCCAAGGTAATTGGTATGAACGTAACGGAGGTAAGTCCACTGGTTTTTCAAGGCTTAACCAACAATGCGGTAACCAACTCCTATGAGAATGGGGTAGTATTAAATTACCTGACCCCTGTAGATAAGATCACTGTTCGATCACCAGGAACGGGTACCGCTGGTCAGGGAATGATCCATGCCTTTGAACAAGGATGTCTGGAAACAGATACCGATGGAGACGGTACTCCCAATTACCTGGATTTAGATTCCGATGGAGATGGTTGTTCAGATGCCTTTGAGGCAGGTGCGACCACAAACACCGCAGCCAATTATGAATTCACAGGTCCATTTGGAGCGAATGGTTTAGATAATAGTTTGGAAACCAGTTCGGAGAGTGGGGTAGTGAACTATACCAACAGCTATAGCGATTATGCGACCGCTAATAACCTGGCGATCTGTGCCGATACGGATGGGGATGGAATTTCGGACGTGGAAGATTTGGATAATGACAATGATGGAATCCCGGATGTAGTAGAATCTCCCGATTGTTTTTACCGCCCTGCGGATTGGAATACCATGGATAAGCGGGTGTATGTGAGCGTTAGTTCTGAATTGATGACCCTAGGGGTGAACAATCGCTTTGACGATTTGCTTGATAATATGATGATGGACGCGGTACAGTTTTCAACAGCGACTGCGCAGCCACAATTGAATAAAACCCTGTTTAAGGTTGACTTTAGTGCTCCAATTCGATTGGATGCCTTGTATATACAGAAGACTAGTTCTACACAAATTTTTGGCGGTAACGTTATGTTACAAGGTTCCAATAACAACAGTACTTGGACCGATTTGATGACAGCTGCGGTGAATCCAGCAAATGCCATCAATGTAACAGTGAATGGAGGGATATCGATAACCAACTCCAATAAATTGACCGTTAACCAGAATGCAGCAGCTTACCAATATTACCGTATTTACGGTGTTGCTGCGGCAAATATATTAGCGGGCACCGCCAGCGAGTTTTTCTTTGATGTGAACACCTCCAGCTACAATGCCGCCTTATTTGAGAAACCTAGTTGCTTAAACGATACGGATGGTGATGGGATTGTAAACCATCTCGATACCGACAGCGATGATGATGGTTGCTCCGATGCTTTAGAGGCGGGCGCGACCACAGATCAGACAGCAGATTACACCTTCCCTGGCCCTTACGGTGCCAATGGATTGGCGAATAGCCTAGAGACTGCTTCGGAAAGTGGTGTGATCAATTACACCAACACTTATAGTGCGTATGCAACAAATGAGCTATTAAATGCTTGTCTGGATACAGATGGCGATGGTATTTCGGACGTTGTGGACGTAGATGACGATAATGATGGAGTGTTAGACACAGAAGAAGGTTGTGCACCAGAGGCTTTTGATTTAAGGAATATTACTTGGACGACAGAAGACGCGACCATGACTGTTAGTGCAACCGAAAATAGCTTATCTACAGCAGGTCAGGCTTGGAGGAACCGTTTCTCGAATGAAACCTTTGCATTGCCACTCGATTTGACCTTTAACTATTCTCAGACGAATGGAGAGGTTATGTTTGGCTTTGCACCTGTGGGAGGAACGGTAGCTACCAACAACTGGAACTCAACTGCTTTTGGATTTTTCCCGAGCAATACGAGCACTTACCCACGATACAATACCACATTTGGAAGTGCGGTATCCAATACTGTTGGTAAGTTACACCGCATTACGATTAGCGCGACTGGGGCCTTGACCTTATTTATTGATGGAAATACCGTTTATACCCAGACGGGATTACCAACAACGAACTATCGGCTTTACATTGCCAACAATAACACCAAGCCTCTGAATAACATCAATTTTATAACTTCGGATGCTTCTTTGCTCTGCCAGCAGGACACCGATGGGGATGGTTTAGTGGATGCATTGGATCCTGATTCGGACGGCGATGGCTGCTCGGACGCCTTGGAAGCTGGAGCGACCACCAATACAACCCCCGGCTATACCTTCACGGGTCCTTATGGCGCCAATGGGTTGGCGAATAGCCTGGAGACCAGTGCGGAGAGCGGAGTAATAAATTACACCAGCACCTTTACAGATTATGCGCTCAATGCGAATTTGAATGCTTGTGAGGATTCGGATGGTGATGGATCACCAGATGTAGTGGATTTGGACGATGATAATGATGGCATTCCGGATTTAACAGAATGTCCACTCCCGCTCTTGCCTCATTCTTGTTCAGATCCATCTTTTGGATTTGTACAGACGATTGGAAGCACAGGATGTTTGACAGTAGAAGTGGCCTCCCCGGATCTATTGACGGTTGATGGCGGATATGTGCCAAGCAATACCCCTTTAAGTCCTGATGGTGGAGCATTTTTCTCTGCTGTGTACCAGGCAGGGTCATGGGATGAGCATTCCAGCCTCACTATTAATGACTTAGTAATTGGAGATAGCTACCGATTGGAATTTTGGCAGGCCGCAGTTGGTCAGTCGAACGGTAGTTCATGGTACAGAAACGGCTATTGGCAGATAGTGGACAAGGCTACCAATGCGGTCTTGGGAGAGACCAATGTTTCCATAGGCCCTGGACCAACGTTGAATGGAAGTACCACGGTATGGACCTTTGAAGGGGTGAGCTTTACGGCGACTTCCGCCACCATGACGTTAAAGATCAAGCCTCGCTCTGAGCCGATTAGTGATCCAATTGGAGTTCGTATGGCTTTAGATGGCTTGCAAGTGGTAGGACTTAGTAGTCCGCCGTGTGATGATGATAACGATGGAATCCCGAACACATTGGATTTGGATTCGGATGGAGATGGCTGCTCGGATGCTTTTGAAGCAGGTGCTACAACTAGTTTGACTTCAAATGCTACGGTTCCTGGACCGTATGGGGCAAATGGATTGGCAAACAGCCTGGAAACCAGTACGGAGAGTGGAACAGTTAATTTTTATGCTACTTACAACAATGCAACCGACCCGACAGTAGTAAGTTGTACAGATACGGACGGAGATGGTGTTGCGGATGTAGATGACATAGATGATGATAATGATGGTATTGTAGATGCGCAGGAATCACCCTCCTGCTACCTTACTGCCACAGAATGGAATACGACGAATAAAGGAGCGTATGTTGAAATAAGCTCAACGTTAAATGCACTAGCTCCGAACACGAGCTTTGGAGCTTTAACGGACAATAATGCCACAGTAGCAGCGGTACAGTTTGTCACTTCACCGGCGCAAAATCAACAGAACCGGGAGCTGTTCCGGGTGCGTTTTGATCAGCCGATCCAACTGGAAGCCTTGTACATAAAGAAGACCAGTTCTACTCAGATTTTTGGAGGCACGGTCATGTTACAGGGGTCAAATGATGGGGCAACTTGGTCGAATTTGTTAACAGCTGCAGTGAATCCAGTTGACGCCACCTATGTGACGGCTAATGGTGCAGTGAGCTTGACGAACGCAAATAAACTGGTGGTTCAGCAACAACCCGATAGCTATCAGATTTACCGAATAGTAGGAGTATCCTCTGCCAATGTATTGTCTGGTATTGCCTCTGAGTTTTACTTTGATGTATACGCTCCAGAATACATTGCGTCGAATTATCCAAAATCAAGCTGTGCCGTAGATACTGATAACGATGGTTTGGTTAACCACCTCGATCCGGACTCAGATGGTGACGGATGCAGTGATGCTCGCGAAGCGGGGGCAACCGTTAGCACAGATACCGATTATAGCTTCTCGGGTCCTTTTGGTGCTAATGGTTTGGATGACAGTCTGGAATCTCCAGCGGAAAGTGGCAGGGTGAATTATATTTCATCCTACACACAGAATGCACTGAATGCCAGCCTGAGTAATTGTTCCAATCAAGATACCGATGGGGATGGTGAACTCGATTCAGAGGAACTAGTGAATGGCACGGATCCAAGCGACCCTTGTTCTTACACGAATTCTCCTGTAGCGAGTGATCCTGCCTATGCGGCCTGGTCGATGTTGGATTGTGACGGGGATGGAGATGACAACGGTACGGACACCGATCCACAGGATCCCTGTGTGTATGCGGCTGGTTCTACGCCTGATCCGACGAATGCAGTATGGGCGGCAGCGGATTGCGATGAAGATGGAGAAACGAATGGGGAAGAGACTACGAATGGTACCGATCCTGCAAATCCATGTTCTTACACGAATGCGCCATTAGCGGGCGATCCAGCGTATGCGGCTTGGTCGGTGCTGGATTGCGACGGGGACGGAGATGACAATGGCACGGACACGGATCCAACTGATCCCTGTGTATTTGCGGCTGGCTCTACGCCGGATCCGACGAATGCGGTATGGGCGGCAGCGGATTGTGATGGTGATGGAGTTACGAACCTGGATGAGGTAACTAGCAATGGAGGAAGTGATCCGGTAACGGATCCTAATGACCCTTGTAACTACAATGAAGCTGAACAGGTGAATGTTACGCCTGCATGGTCTGCGCTAGACTGCGACGGTGACGGAGAATCTAATGGTAGCGAAGTGGATCCGGATGGAGATGGTTCGGTGAATGGAGTGGACCCAGCTCCGCTGGACCCCTGTATTTTCTTACCGGGTTCTACTCCAAATCCTGCAAATCCGATTTGGGCGGCTGCCGATTGCGATGTCGACGGCGAGATCAACGGAGAGGAGAACGGAAACGGTACTGACTACCTGAATCCATGTAGCTATACGACGGCTCCGGTTGCAGGCGATCCTGAATTCGTAGCCTGGTCCATGCTGGATTGCGACGGTGATGGGGAAGACAATGGCACGGATACAGATCCATTAGACCCCTGTGTGTACGCTGCGGGCTCTGTTGCAGATCCGACAAATGCTCTTTGGGCGGCGGCCGATTGCGACGAAGACGGAGAGACGAACGGAGAAGAGAATACCAATGGTACGGATCCCGAAGATCCATGCTCTTATACAAATGCGCCTGTAGCAGGTGATCCTGCGTATGCCGCATGGTCGGTGCTGGATTGCGATGGG
>JBKDAM010000162.1:0-9844 GCA_046316495.1 Chitinophagales bacterium | reverse complement strand
TGAGTAATGGCCATTGCAAAAAAGCAATCCGAATCGTTTATGGTAGTTGGCGGATGGATAGGTTATCAAAATCGATCCCTTCACCGTACCTAAGAAAAGAATAAGACCCTGCAGATGGTAACTGGAGAGCGACTACTTCACCCGCAAGCGAACACCAACATCAATTAAATCTATTTGCAAGTTATTCATTAATTTGAGCGCTTGAACAGTAAGGTTGTATTTTTTGGCAATGGAATACAAGGTATCACCGGCCGAGACATAATGGTAGCCGGGCGTTGGATCTGGTAGCTTAGGCTCGATTGATGGCACTGAACCCGCCAATTCTTGCAAGTAAACTGGGGTACCCGCCTGTAGCTGCTGATCAAAATTATATCGACCGCCATTTGCCCGATAAATACCGTCGAGTTGGACCCCGGTAGCCTGTGCAATGCTGCGAATCGTCTCCCCTCCTCGGGCTACCACTGCTTGGTAATTGTTGAACAAAACTATTTCCATGGAGGTGTTAGGGCTTGGGGGCTCCAATGTACTTAAGTATTGATCATATTGGTACAATTGCTGAGATTCAATTAAGTTGATTAATTTTTGAGGATAATTGGGGTCGGTAGCGTACCCAGCCTCCCTTAGCCCACGCGCCCAAGCACGGTAATCCGTAGGATCCAGCTGAAACAATTTGCCATAGCGAAACTCCTTTCGGGGATCCCGGAGGAAATCACTGTGATCCATAAAACCCTGTTCCGGGTCATTATACACCCGGAAGCAAGATTTGATAATATTGCCGTCTTTATCCCTATCATCATCGTAATGCTCATACACCTGCCCAGTCCAGTTACTACCACACTTAATACCAAAGTGGTTATTGCTCTCTCTAGCTAGCTGACTTTGTCCAGCACCACTTTCCAAAAGTCCTTGAGCCAGTTTAATACTGGCTGGTACTCCAGTTCGGCGCATTTCGCGCACGGCGATGTCCGCATACCGGGCGATATAATTATCTACTGCCCCACCTCGAGCATCTTCCTCTGGTGCTTCGGAGGCGTACGTCACCTTATCAGAATCTGGCCGATCGCTACGAGAAAGGGATTTGGTTGGCCCGCAGCTTTGGAGGAGGAGGGCGGTAAAGGCCCCGAATAATAGGTATTGGATCTTCATGGTAAATAATAGTAAGTTTTGTGAAAATAGTATTCTTTGGAGAAACGAAGCTTTTCGAAAAAATGATAGAGTTGGGTACGACTCTAGAATATCAATTCTGGTGAACACTACGAACAAGCCTGAAACCAAGTTTTTGAGCACGCATCGAATGATGAATATTCGACCTATTCGCCACGCCGCAATTATCCTCCGGTTTTTCAAAATCCCAAAAGGATCCGCGAATTGTATGGTACTGCGTATCTTCTAATGGCCCACGGGGATTCTTTTTTTCACTTTTTTGATAATAGTCTGCTTGGTACCAATCCTGGCAAAACTCCCAGACATTCCCACTCATATCATAAATTCCCAGTTCATTCGGAATACTTTGTTTAACAGGCATTACTTTCTTCATTTCGCCACTGCCTCGAAAATCGCCCTCTGGTTCAGATCGAAAAATATTCGAAACCACCTCATGATGATTGTTGCTACCCGCAAATCGATAATTTTTACTTTTTCGTCCGCCACGGGCAGCAAATTCCCATTCGGCTTCCGTAGGCAAGCGATATCGGAATTGACTTTTTTTGTTTAGACTTGCAATAAACCCCTGAATTTGATCAAAACTGATATTTTCCATTGGGCACTCAAGGCAGGACTCATCCACCTGCACCCCCTTAAGGTTACCCATCACGGCCTTCCACTGCCCTACAGTAACTTCTGTTTGACCGATAAAAAAGTAATCCAAAATCACCTCATGCGATGGACGCACATCCAGCTTACAAGGATAATCACGCCCTTCTTTACACCCCATAACAAAACTCCCACCGGCCACCAGTATCATTTTGCCGATAAAAGCAGAATCCTTTCCATCCGACAACTCCCTTAATTGATTTTGGGTTCGAATAAAATAGAAGTCTTCCGTAATATTGGTTAAGTTGAAGGGAGTTTGATTATGGCCTTTCGCCCTAGCCATCTCTTCAGTAGACTTGGCCACTTTTGTAAAAATCTCACTTATAGTTCTATCAGGGGTTCTGAGGTGTTGCAAAATTGCTTTGGTGTAAACGCCATTTCCCAAAATTTCACCATCCCAAGCCAAAGCACCTGGTGCTGCAGCATACCCAACAAAACTTTTGAGTGAAGCTGGAATATTCGTTACAGCCAATCCTTTGCTTCCCCAATTTTTCATTTGCTTTGGAAATGGATTCTCACGGCAAGCATCTAGCAAAATAATGCTGTACTTTATCTCATTCTCTTGAAGGATACTCGAAAATCTACTAACAGGGCTACACCTTAGCTTAGCCTCCTCCATACTATTAACCACAGCATCCACTGGAATCAGGTAGTTTTCTCCGCTCAATTCCATCCCATGCCCGGAGTAATAAAACAAAACGGTTTCAATTGGATTTTCAGCCTGGTTGTTTTGTATCTTACTACTCAAATCAATACTAGCTTGCTCCATGACATTTCGATCGGCATTGCAATATTTCAACACCTCAAAGCCGCATTGCTTTAGTGCAACCTCCATACTGTCCGCATCCTTTACCGGATTTAACAAGGGTTTCGAATGCTGATAAAGGGCATTACCGATGACCATCGCCAGCCGTTTGGGTTGCTTCGCAGCCTGTGAACTCAGGCTAAACGGAAGCAAGCAAATGATTAACATCCGTAAATACATATTTTACATTTTAAAAGATTAGTTAAAACTCACTAAATCAATTCAATTTCAAGTGTTTCTGTAGAAATAAATATCCAATCTACAAGCTTACACTTTCGCTTTTATTGTTAAATCGAATTCCTAAAAAAAAGAAGCCGCTACTCACCTACCACCTTATAGCTCACACCCACCATCGATACTTTTTCAAAAGAGAGCCGGGATTTATTGTTGCCTCCCCTGAGATCATTAGTTGGGAAAAAACTGGATGCCAGCAAGAGCTCCAAATCCGAAGGGCTACGATTGTTATCCAATTTCCCCCTGTTTCTCAAAAGAGCCCCTAAATCCACCGGGTAATCCGTAACCACCAGCTTAAGCATATCCACTCCCAAGGGCCCACCAATCGTAAAAAAACCACTCTTTTGTTTAGGAAATTCAAAAGATTCCAAAATTCCCTCCTTGAACTGGAAGTCTTCCGCTAATCGAAAATCTCCCAATTTGGGGACCAACACCTCAATGATATCAGCAGAGGTAATGTTGATCAAATTAAAATACCCCCCTTTCCTTCCCGGGTTACTAATTCGAATCCGGAAATTCATTCCTTCCTTAATGTTGATATTTCCATACGAATCCTTTATCTCCTGAGGCGAAGGTCTATTTTTAATTGCTCCATGTTCCACCTCTACAGGGATGATCTCCACGATGAAATCTGGCTTAATGCGTGGGTCGTTCGATTGGGACTTCCCCATATTCCGTAAGTAAGCGGCACGGGTATGTTGCTTCAACACCTCAAGAACACGGGTATGAACCCCCGGCTGTCCCTTAAACGCTGCTAACTGCCGCCCCCCGATACCAAACACTATGATAGAATCTGCCTGCTCATTTTGTTCCACCGAACAAGTTCCTTGCGAACCCCACTTAATAAAAGGGCTGCTCCTCAAAGAATCCAGGACCATTCGACGCAAAGAGGTATCATACACTTTATCTTGCGCCGTTATCATCAATGCGCCCGGCTGCTGCTCCAGCAAATAAACATACCCATTCCGAAACTCGGAGGGCCCGTTTTTTACAGTTGAGTACACGAGATCACTCTTTGAAATTTCCACCGTGTACCGACTTGCTTCTCTAGTGGGATGCTGGGTTTCCTGTTCAAAAAAACCAACAATGGAGCCTTCCGTTAGGCCATGCAGGGTTCCTCCATTCAACCTCCATTCAAATCCATCCCGTTCATATACTTTATAAAAAGGCTGAACGGTTTGGACAGTACCGTTGAGCACCCGATAATCTACTGCCCCTTCTACCGACGGTGATTGTTTGGGTGCCAGGGTGTACATTTCTTCCCGAATCCTTTCAAAAATTCCTCGGTAGGTTGACTCAGGCCCTGCGACAGAAAAATGCTTACAAAAAGCATAAGTGAGCGAGCCCATTTTTTGGCCATTAATGGTACACTCATAATTCAACTCACTGGCTTTCGAGCCAAAAAAGCCAACGATAGGCGCCAAGCCTTTTCCTTGTTGCAATTCTAGTAACTCTTCTTTTCCATCCCCGGAAGCAAGTCCCTTGTAATTCTCGGGGGCCATAAGGGTATTAGTGCCCCTTACCCCATCCATTTGGCTCCGAAGCCCCGTTCCACTGTGGCAAGCATCTATCACCTGAATAAGTTGACCATTGGGGCCAATTTTTTTTCGAATTTTTTGAAAAACCTGGGCTAATTCGTCGTCACGCAGGTGTAACCCTCCTTCATAGACCCCACGTATATAGGTTTTAGGGGCATCGTATGGGATAATACACTCGTCCAACCGATCCAATTCATCTCCATCCAAGTCGATCATCTGTTGGCCATGTCCAGAGAAATGAAAATAAACAATATCTTTTTTCTGGGCTATTTTTAATACCCTTTGCTCTAAATTGAGCAGGATATTCGCCTTGGTGGCCAGCTCATTCTGCAACACAAAAATATTGGATTCCTGAAAGCCTTGTTTGATCAAAGTAGCCTTGGTCATTTCTACATCGGGTTCTGTATGAATGGTTTTCCATCCCGTAGAAGGAGCGTAGGTGCTAATCCCAACAATCATTGCAATTTTATTCTGGGCATATATGCTCAGGGTGAACCCGAACACGAGAAACAACAGGGTACTTAGTTGTTTTTTCATTGTCTTACGTTGTTATTGTATAAATACCAATTTAGGGAAGGTTGATGGCCACTCCAAAAAACCAGCCGTAACTCATTCGAAACTCGGTGGGCAGGTCTTGTGTGAAACCTCCAAAACCATCATTAACCCGGTTGGGCGACTTCAATCGACGGGCTTTACCCGCCATGAGGCCCGCATTCACCACTACGGATTGCGACTTCCCAAGTACCAAACTGGGGCCAATTACATAAGAGATCGACTGCCCATCCGTATTGCTCAGGACCGGAATACCAATCCCGGCACTAATACCAGGAGTAAGCGAGCGAGCGAGCCCACTATAAACGGTAATACCTGTAAAAAGCAGAGGCCGAAGGAATTCTTCCTGGTCCACCACGATCACCTGATTCCGCACAGCATACTCCTGTTCAGGCATAAAAAAGTTGGAAAAACAAATCCCCATGTTGGTGGAAAACTTGATTGGGTCGTAGTTATTCACCCGAATGCGGCGTTCGATGGTTTTAGCCGTGGTAGCCTTCGGTACAGCTAGGCCCTCCTGCTCTGATCCCCTGGAACTGGTACTGGGCCCGGAAGATAGTTCTTTGGTACTTAGCTTAATCACCAGGTCCATCGCATTGCCCTCAACATAAATACTATGGGTTTTTTCGAAGGAATGATTGCGTATGGCAAGGTATTGCTCATACATAGAAATCAAGGCTTGATGATTTAGCTTACTGGCATCCTTCTTGAGGTCTGTTACTTCGTTTATTTTTTCCCTCAAACCATTCTCGAATTCATCGTCTCCAGTGATGGAGAAGCAGAGTTCCTGGATAGTCCTCATTTCCGGACTACTCGGTCTGCTATCTTCAATTTGATTGCCTATATCATTCAAAATAGAATAATGGCTCTTTACCTCGTCCATTATTTGGCTAAACACCTGTTCTTTTTGCCGTAGTTTTTGTGGAGCAGGCCAAGCCAGCACCTTATCAAGGTTCAGCTGCGCCCCCGATGCGCCAAACTGCCGACTGACTAGCTGATCGGCCAGCTGAACAATCTGTGAGGGTGCCAGCTGGGTTTTGGTAGTTAAGCTTACCAAGTCCTCCTCCAACACCAAAGCATCTTTTACCAAGATGGATTCCTCCACAAGGGCGGCCTCCAACAATTTTATGGTATCGCTGAGCGCCTTTAGACGGTTGATCGAATTGGTAGCCTCTTCCTTCCAAATTTTATAGTTGGCGGTAGAATTATCTATGCTATTGGGCGCTTCTCCTTTTGAATCATCTCCCCTACTGCCATGAAGGTTTTGCAAATAGGCATTTTGCTTTTGGAGTGTCTTTAGAGCACCCTGAAACATCCCCAGAGGGGCTGACACAATGTTTGAGCCAGATGCGGAAGATTGAAAAACACGACCCACCAATCCGTTAGACCCCGTATTTACCCCGGCAACAGCCAGCGGATTATCAATGATTTGGGGATCAATGGAAAGGTCGTAAACAAAATCATTGTATTCCACTAAGTGGAGCTCCACCATACTGCCCTTTTTTAACAAGGGAACGCCAGCACCCGTTTTGACCTTTCGTTTTCCTTCGATTTTGTACCAGGTAGAATCGCGGTGAAGGTTGTGGTAAAGGTGCACGGTCTGCGCGCTTACCTGAGTAAAAGCGCCGATGGGTAGCAAAAAGGCAAGGAAAAGACGTGTTTGAGCTAATTTCATCCTAAATATAGTTGATTAAACGTGTGTGATAGCTTAGTTTTTAGGTTCAACCCTTGGCCGGATTACAAAGGTCGTCTGAAAAAAGCCCACTTCCCGGACGGGAACACTCTCCGTCACACTCCTGGTTGCCGACATGGCATCTGCGAAAAGCAGTTCCATTTTGGAGAGAGCCCCTCTGCTGCCTCGCAATCCACCCCTGCTAGCCAGTAGCGGACGCAAGTCGAGTGGTTCCTCCGTCACAATGAGCTTGAGTACTTCGTTGCCATAAGGCTCCCCAATCGTATAATAGCTGTTTTTACTGCGGGGGAGCTCAAAGGTTTGCCCCACTTGTCCAGTTAAAAGATAGTCGCTGGGAGTATCACCGCTACTGCCCTGTGAAGGCATCAAAATATTGATCTTGTTGTCGGGCTGAATATCCAGTAAGGAAAAATACCCTTTCACACCACTATTATTGGTCACCCGAAGGCGAACCATAGTTCCTTCCGGAAAGGACACCACCCCATTTTTATCTGTGAAGTCCGAAAGCGGCAATTCCCCCTTAATGGCACCGTACTCTACCCGAACCGGAATAAAGCTGACCGAAACCGATTCACCTCCATTTCCAGAACCCGTATTTTCGGCCCCCACTTTCCTGAAAAACTCCGCGCGTGCGTACAACTTCAACGTTTCAAAGACCAGCGGGATAGACGTTGAAGCAGCCGGAAGCCTTGCTATTAAGTGCTCGTTGTTGGTGATTATATCAATTGAATCCTGTGGACTATCCTGAATTATCCGGCAAACACAGGTAGTATCAGTTGCCTCCTTTAGCAAGGCTTCTTTCTGGATATCTGCCTTTAGTTGATCCCTCAAAGCGGCAGACTGTACTTGAATACAGGTCCTGATTTTATCCTCAGCAGGCGCCAGCTCCAACAAGTACACCCACAGGTTCTCCACTTTTACATCGGGAAGTACTTCCAAAAAGGAGGCAACCGAATTCACATGTACCAGGGTGGTAGTAAACAACGGTTTTTCCTCTGCACCAATTAGCTCATTAGCATAAAAACCCACTTTGGAACCCAGGGTCAAACCGTGCAGACTGCCACCATTCAGAATCCAGGTAGGTTTATTGTTTTCTTTTCCTACTTTCACCATAAAGAACGGCTTGGCAAGTGCTGCGGATGCGTTGAATACATACGTGTTGATGTTCCCGTTCGCCTGTGGAACCTGATTTGGCACAATCAAGGCCATCTCTTCCCGAACCAGTTGATACAAGCCATTGTACGACATTTGGCTGTTCATATTCATCAACACTTTACTAAATACGTGACTTAGGGATCCACCCCCATTGTACTCCGCATTAGGTTGGTGCGACTGGGAGGCGGTAAATGCGACAATCGGCGCTAGGCTCTGGTCGTCTTTCAGTTCCAAACCTTCTGCTTTTGCTAGCTCCGATCCAGCTGTAGTGGATGATTGATTGCTGGTCGCCCAATCATCCGGGGCCATTTTATCATTGGCGCCTCGGACAACGGCCCTGTATCCGGGTCCACGCAGCATCCCTCCGCTAAAGCAAGCGTCAATGACCATCAGGACATGCCCTTCCGGGCCAAGTTTTTTGCGAACCTTATTCAACGAGCTCATAAGCTCATCATCGCTGAGATGCTGTTCTCCCTTGTATCCTTTCGGAGCTGGATCATACTTGGATTTGGCATCCACGGGCACCAAGGCCTCATCCAGCCAGTCAAATTCATCTTTGTTGTAGTCGGCCATTTGTTGGCCATGACCTGAAAAATGAAAATATACCTGGTCTCCAGTGCCTGCCGTTTTAAATAGAAAGTCATCAATTCCTTTCAGGATATTGGCTTTGGTGGCCTCCTTGTTTTTGATAATCTTAATATCTCCTTTCTTAAAGCCCTGTTTTTCCAGAGCGGCGGTAATTTCAGTGACATCCCGTTCGGTGTTCAATTTTTCCCAGCCAGTACCCGCTTCGTACTCACTAATTGCTACGATCAAGGCTATTTTTTTTTGAGAAAAAGCGATGGAAGTGAGCAAGCTACAAAGGACAATAAAAAAAGTGGACTTCATCATAAGGGCTTCAAATTGATAAGTAGTTGGTGCAAAGCAAGAAAGGCAACCTGCCCCCGCACAAACGGTGTTGGGGCTGCTTTGAGCGCTTAAATATCTAAAATTAGTTTAAAATAAAGGTACACGACTTAGTATTTAGCCGCTCCCATTGAGTAACTGGCGGTTTGGCTGAGTTCTTGGTTTTGGTACCCATACTGTAAAGCCCTTCTTGCGCTGGCAGGCAAGGCTCCCTTACACTGCCTTAGAGGCCTTTTGGTTATAGCCCCCCAACTACTAGCCATTCCATTACCAGTTCAAAAAGGTAGTGGTCCTAGCAAGTCGAAGGCTGAAACCGCTCTTGAGGTCCGCTAGAAATAGCCAGCCAAGTAGCCGGACCGCACACAACCTACTTGGACAATCCATTTGTAAAAGGAACGACGCAAGCCAGCAGCGTTCATTCCATCTCCTCCAGTTCCTTTCGTACGATTTGTTGTTTCCTCTTTCGTTCCGATTTACGCCGATCCGATTTGGCTTTTGCAGCGATTTTATTCCGGTCACTTTCGAAGTGCATCCCGGGCATTGCCAGCGGAGAACCTTGTTTTAGCATAACCCCATTCAAAAAACATGCCTCTTTACCACAATCGTGTTTGGAATAATCTCCAAAATTTCGGTGCTTGATTTTCTTGTCTGCAAGTATTTTTTGTTGGTTTTTTCGCAGATCATCCCATATCCTTCGCCTATTCCATTCTAATAGCTCCTGCCCAAGGTATTCCAGCGCTATAAAGGTCATTGGGTCTTTCAGTTGTAGAAAATCAAATGCCTTTCTGAACGTTTGATGGGCATAATCCCTCACTTTCAGCTTGTCTTCCAGGGATAAACGTTCATGCTCCACTATGGAACGGTAAAGCCCAAGGGTGTTAAAGTCGGTGTACTTCTTATGGTTGTCTATATAAAAGAAGTATTCCTCGACGGTAAGCGTGTTCAATTTTCGTCCAATTTTCATTTTGACATTCAATCTATCAACTTAATACAATCGTTTGCTAGCGTTTTTCCCAAATTTATCCTGCCCCTCTACCCAGCCAGCGGTTCAATACTTATTTAGCAATACCTGACCGCTCCCATGAACTAACTGGCAGTTTAGTTGAGTAATCAGTATTGATCCCCCCTAACCACCCTCCCGCTGTCGGG
>JBKDAM010000161.1:0-6602 GCA_046316495.1 Chitinophagales bacterium | reverse complement strand
TTGCGTGTAGAGGATAAACTAGCTCCTGCGCTTACCTGCCCACCCAATATCACCATTGGATGCAGTGAAAGTACGGCTGTTTCTAACACCGGAAATGTAGGCGTTACCGACTGCAGCGCGACAACGGTTCAAGTAAAAGATTTTGAAACCATTTTTGCTCAATGCAGTAACCCGCGCGCACAAATAGAACGGCAGTTTATCGTGACAGATGCTCCTGGAAATGAATCGATTTGTTCTCAGTTGATCACGATCCGTTCCTTTAGCCTCTCGGAAGTAGATATGCCAGCCGACCTGACCGTCAATTGCGAAACGGTCAACCTAAATGCCAATGCCGTTTCTCCTGCCCAGACTGGTGCCCCCAATATTAATGGTGTTTTGTTAGGACAGGGCGGATTCTGCAGTGCCTACGTCAACTACACGGATGAGTCGTTTGATATCTGTGAGGGAAGTTACGAGATCCACCGTACCTGGAAAGTGGGTAATACTTGCTTGCCATTGGGTGCTGGTAACCCACTCGTGCATGTGCAGCGCATTCAGGTTTATGACCTGGGTGGCCCTCAGTTTGACTGCCCGGTAAACGTAACCGTTTCAACTGATCCAACCGGCTGCTGTGCAACCGCAGCTTTACCAAGTATGATTATCTCTGAGGGATGCTCTGGAATTGAAGAGCTTCAGGCAATGGTATGTGGCTTTGATCCTTTGAGCGGCAACACCATTACCTTCAATGTGGCGGGCACGCTCTCTAATTTCCCAGGTAATAACCCTTGGGATCCCGATACGTTGGCGCAGTTCAACAACACCCAGTGCTTGCCAATTGGTACCTATATGGTTATGTACACCGCTAAAGACCGCTGTGACAATACTTCTACTTGCTCCTTTGAGCTGATTGTGGAGGACCAAACGGCTCCTTTGGCCATCTGCGACGAAATCACTCAGGTAGCCCTCGGCATAGATGGTTCTGCGCGAGTTGCCGCAGTATCCCTCGACAATGGCTCGCTGGACAATTGCGGGCAAGTGTCTTTCAAAGTGCGTAGAATGGACTTGAATGATTGTCAGTCTAATAGTTTTGTTTACGATGAAGTTCAGTTCTGCTGTGATGACATCAACACCACTGTTCCAGTCATTATCCGGGTATACGATGCTCCTCAAGTTGGAGGTGCTCTTACTTTAGACGGCCATGTTGGAAATTACAATGAGTGTATGGTAGAGGTATTGGTGGAAGATAAAATCAGACCGATCTGTACCCCTCCAGCCAACGTGACAGTTTCCTGTGAGGCCTTTGACCCAAGTTTGTGGGCCTATGGAACCGCCACGGCGCAAGATAACTGCTGCTTTGATCAAATTGAAGAAACGGTACTTTACAATCAATTCGATAGTCTTTGTAACCGTGGAACAATCACTCGACGCTGGGTAGCAACCGACTGTTCTGGCAACACCAACTCTTGCCAGCAACGGGTGAATGTGACATATAACCAGTATTTCTTCGTTAAATTCCCGAATGACGTAGTGGTTTCGAACTGTAATGGAACTGGATCCTATGGAACGCCAGAGTACTTTGGTGCACAAGATTGCGAATTGATGTCTGTATCTTACACGGATGAGATCTTCACTTCAGTGCCAGATGCCTGTTTCAAGATCGCTCGAACTTGGACCGTACTCAATTGGTGTACGTATAATCCAAACATTCCATGTGTAGTGGTTCCCAATCCAGAGCCGAGCACTATTCTGAACCATCCCACGAACTTAACCGGGGTAACTGTTTCTGCCTTCGGTAACACCGTTGTCGGCTGGGCACCTACGCTTACCTCCTTAGTACCGGGTGGACCACTGCTGAATTTCTCCAATTATTGGAATGCCAGCACCAGCTGTTACAAATACACACAGGTTATTAAAATCCTGGATACCACCGATCCGATTCAACTTTCCGCTACTTCACCAGAATTGTGTGGGGAGTCGGTGAATGATCCAACGCTGTGGAATGCCATGTACTGGTTTGATGCTAACATCAATTCCCATGACCTGAGCGAAACCAGCGATCCAATTGAAGTGACCGCAACCGATGCTTGCTCTGGAGCAAACGTCCGCTTCCGCTACTTATTGTTCTTGGATTTGAACGGAGATGGCTCCGCTGAAACGGTTGTCAATAGCGCAACTGCAACAACGAACACCGTTCGATTTAACAATATTTCCACCCCCAACTACGCCGGTGGAACTCCGCAAGCATTTGATTTCCGCGGAGTAGCCGCGAATCGCCAATGGCGGTTTGGGGTAGAGACCGATCCTGCGGTTGGTAATACCCGCACAGCACGCGTTACCTGGGTAAATGATCTGGGTGAATACACTTCCCCCAAATTGCCTTATGGGAAGCATCGTATCCTCTGGATTATTGAGGATGGTTGTGGAAATGAACTCGTACAAGATGTTGACCTGGTCGCAGGCGACTGTAAGCCACCCACCGTGGTTTGTCTCAATGGCCTTAGCGTTAACCTGATGAATGTCAGCAATGGGATGGTTTCTGTCTACGCCAGCGATTTCTTGTTGTCAGCTGAAGATAACAGCACACCAAACAATTACCTGGTGTATGGTATTCGCCGTGCAGGAACGGGCACTGACTTCCCGGTGAATCCAGACGGAACTCCGCAGACAGAGATTGTATTTACTTGTGCAGATCTTGGAACACAATTGATCGAACTCTGGGCAGTAGATGTGGCTGGAAATGCAGACTTCTGTGAAACCTACGTGTTGGTTCAAGATAACATCGGTATCTGCAACAACAGTGCCGCCACGGTAGCTGGAGCCCTTCAGACCGAAGAAGGGGAGGGCGTTCAAGACGCAACAGTAGAATTGAACGGTGTAGCGAATGGTTTGCCATCTATCAATGAGGTCTTCTCTAATGTAAATGGTGCCTATCAATTCTCAAATGCCCTTCCATTTGGAGCAGATTACACGGTTACCCCTCACTCCGATTCCGATCCATTGAATGGGGTAAATACCTATGACCTGGTCTTGATCAGTCGTCATATCCTGGGTATCGAACCGCTTGCAAGCCCTTACTTGTTGATCGCAGCTGACGTGAACAAATCTGGGACCGTCACTACTTTCGATATTGTTGAATTGAGAAAACTTATTCTTGGAGCTTACCCTGAACTGCCCAACAACAGCAGCTGGCGCTTTATTGATGCGAATCAACAATTCACCAGCCCCGATAATCCGTTCGCGGATGTTATCCGGGAAAATATCAGTGTGGCACAACTACAATCCAGTACCTGGAACGATGACTTTGTAGGGGTAAAAGTTGGGGATGTGGATCATTCAGCCATTCCAAATAACCTAGTGTACTCGGATGATCGCACCGCTTCTTCCCTCCTGTTTGACCTGGAAGACAAGGACGTGACAACAGGGGAAGTGATTGAAGTTTCGTTCTCGGCAGATCAATTGGTTACCGCCTACCAATTCACGCTACAACTGAATGGTATGAAGGTATTGGATATTCTTCCAGGGGAAGGGATGGATTTAGGCCAGTTTGCAGTTTTCAATGAGGCGACAGGCGATAAGATCACGACCGCATGGGATCAGCCTTCGGGTCAATCAGTTAAAGCGCGGTTTGTGCTGCGTCTCCAAGCTGAACAATCTGGAAAACTGAGCCAACTCCTGAAAGTATCCAGCAGCATCACCCGCGCCATGGGCTTTACGGAGCGCGAAAAGTTGGAAATAGGCCTTCGGTTTAACCAGAATGGTCAACCAGCTTTGAGCGGTGTTGGGTTTGAATTGTACCAAAACACACCCAATCCTTGGGTTAGCACTACCCAAATTGGCTTCCACTTGCCCACTGATGAGGAGGAAGTTAAGTTGACAGTTTACGATGTGACTGGCAGGGTACTTTACAGCGAACAAAAAGCATTTGAACGCGGCTATCATTTCTTTAATCTTGACAAAAACCTGGTCGATTTCGTCGGAACACTCTTCTACAGAGTAGAAACAGCACAAGAAAGTGCTGTAAAAACGATGATTAAAACCCGGTAGTAATCCGTTTAATCCGCCTAAGTATGCCGCCATAGTCGAGGAAAAGCGCTCGCTATGGCGGTTTTTTTATTTTTTCCGAAAAATGGGGAACCTTCTCTCTTCCAGCAAGGTTTTAAGCGCGACGTTTCGTTTGTTTTTTCCGAAAAAAGAAAAAACAGCTTCGCCCGAACAAAACAAAATAACCTTTCCAAATGAAACAAAGGACCCTATTCAACCAGTCCCCCCCTTATTATCTCCCAACAGCACTTCAAGACAAGTCGACCATGCTACTCGCACCCCATATACGTGATTTATTGCCGGAAATCGAGTTCCAAACTGCCAGGAGCAGTGGAAAGGGTGGTCAAAACGTTAATAAAGTAGAAACAAAAGTGGAACTACGCTTTCATGTCCGTAGCTGCTCCCGCCTCACCGAAATGCAACGGCAGGTGCTTCTCCGCAAATGGGAAGGCAAGCTTACCGAGGAGGGAATCCTCATCCTTACCGACCAGACTTCCAGAAGCCAGCTGACCAACAAACAAAATACCCTAAAAAAACTGCAGGAGCTTATCCGAATTGCCTTTATTCCAGAGAAAAAGCGTAAAAAATCTCCTGTTCCTGCCGGTGTCAAGGCAGAACGCCGAAAGGCCAAAGAAACGCGGGCGGAGGTAAAACGCCTGCGCGCCAAACCAATCCTGTAATCTATCCTAGTTGAACGGCTTTGGAGGGCTCCATCATCTCATTGCGAATGGCTACCTGCCGTAACGTATTTTCGGCAACCTTCAAAAAGGCCTCGGATACCAAAGTGTTTTCTTGTAAAATAGCCGGTCTGCCCGTATCACCGCCCTCTCGGACGCCTTGTACCAGTGGAATTTGACCTAGAAGTACGGTATTAGCCATCTTGGCCAACCGCTTCCCTCCGCCTTCTCCAAAAATAAAATACTTATTATTGGGGAGTTCCTCTGGCGTGAACCATGCCATGTTTTCTACTACCCCAAGAATCGGAATATTGACCTGAGGCAACAAAAACATGTTCATTCCTTTAATGGCATCTGCCAAGGCAACTTCCTGTGGGGTTGTTACCATCACCACTCCAGTCACGGGAACCGTTTGTAGAAGGGTGAGCTGTACATCTCCAGTGCCCGGTGGAAGGTCTACCACTAAAAAATCCAACTCCTCCCAGATGACATCGTTGAAAAACTGTTTAATGATGGCAGCTAATCTCGGGCCACGCAAGACCACGGCCTGTTCCGCTTCAATAATGTTTCCGATGCTGATGACCGGGATGCCATGCGCATCCAGTGGGACCATTTTCATTTGTCCGGTAACTTCCTGAATCAAAGGGCGTTTCCCAACCAATCCTAGCATGGTAGGTAGACTCGGTCCGTACACGTCTGCATCCATTAAGCCTACTTTTGCACCCAATTTCTGAAGCCCGTAGGCCAAGTTAACAGCAACGGTGCTTTTTCCCACTCCGCCCTTTCCGGAGGCAACCGCAATTATATTCTTGATGTGAGGAACCGGGCTGGTGCTATCCGAGCTACCCGGTGCTTTGGCGATAAAATGCACATTAACGTTTGCTGATGGAAACCGTTCCACAATGGCTCCCATGCAGGCAAAATTTAATTCTGCCTTTCCCTGCATTTGTAAATTAGGGATTGCCAGGGAAAAATTTACTTCATTTCCCTCTATTTTTAATTGCTGAACCATGCCAGCCTCTACCACATTTCTACCCGTTTGTGGGTCGCGTACACCCCTAAGGGCCTCCAGTATCTCTTCTTGTTTCATAAATTCAAAAACCAATTTTGAATGCATTTGTTCGAAGTCGCTTGCTAATTGTTCCATCTTCCATTTCCTCTTCCAGGATCATGGCTTGTGCCGCTGGTAACTGAAAAACCGACTCCATGTTGCGGATCAGCGCTACCGGTACTCCAGCCTGTTCAAGCTGGCTTATCCAATAAGTTGCTTTTTGAACACGAAAGCAACTCGTCAAAGCAGCATTCAACGCCTCCCGGTGCTGGACCCGAGCGGCATTACTGCAAAACGCAGGTAAGTTCAGCCATTCCATTTTCCCCAGCACTTCACAGAGTCGCTGAAATTGGCGCTCTGTCCCGACCGCTAAGACCAATGAAACCCCATCGGATCCTTGAAAAATATCACCATAGGGAGCGATGTTGGGGTGGGCAGTTCCCATCCGTTGCGGGATAAAGCCGGTATTCAGGTAATTCGAAGCCTGGTTGGCTAAAGAAGCCAAGGCACTTTCCAAGAGGGAAACTCGAACGATTGCTCCCTCTCCACTGCGCTCCCGGTTTAGCAAGGCAATTAAGATGGCTTCCTTTAGTTGGTGCCCAGCCAATAAGTCAATCAAGGCTACCGGCATTTTCACTGGAGCTCGGTCGGGTTCTCCATTCATGTACAGGAAACCTGCCTCCGCCTGTAGCACCATATCAAATGCTGGACGTTCATCAGTCGGATCGTCAAAGGATTGCAATTGGGCAATGATTAATCGAGGGTTAAGCGTCCGCAAGCGCTCAGGTTCCATTCCCATTTTTTGAGCTGAGGCAGGGAGAAAATTGGATACCACAATATCGGCTGTGCAGATC
>JBKDAM010000160.1:0-76825 GCA_046316495.1 Chitinophagales bacterium | reverse complement strand
GCACCGGAGATGTGCGGGAGGCAAAGCAGGGTCTTTTTGTCACCCAATTGAATTAGCTCTGGGTTTTCGGACCATGCTGGGGCGGTTACATTAAAAATGCTGCAAATGGCATCTCTTGCGCTATTTCCCAACGCGATGATTGCATCAGGTTTGATCTCATTAATTTCATTATTGAGCAAAATACTATGCAACTTATTTTTTTTAAACTCTGAAAGTGCGTTGCTTGTTTTGCTCCCAGTCCTGTAAAAGACTTTATAAATATCGGTTATGTATAAATCATATTCGATTAATAAAGTATTGAAGAAACGTAGATTTTCTCGGTTGGATTCTTTCGTTTCTTTCTCTGGGTTGGTAAGCGTACTAAAGGGTACCCAATTACTGATTTTTTCTCCACTGTCTTGAATATCTGCTCTTAATGGATCGAGCGCGCAAATCATTATTCGCTTTCTTCCGGTTCCTTTACTTAATAGTATTGGAAGGTCAATACCAACAGTGCGAATTGGTGATCCCTCGTATTTCGGAGTAGAGATCAACAAAGACTTTGTATCCAATTCCATAATTGGGGCTGAATTGGCTGCATTTGGATCTTGTTGCTCTAAAAAATACCTTTTCAAGTCCTCATAAACCGGATAAAGTCCTCCTTCCGGCTTGATAAGTTGTTCTTCCAAAAGGTTCACAATTTTTTCTGGTACAGAGAATCGCAAGGCGTTGGGGTCGGAAGAGAGAATACCTTTCCATTTTCCCCTTTGGGTTCCGGATTCCATGCCGCTTTTCCAGGTTCCTTCGAATCCGTTCTCTTTAAAAGTTAATTCTACCAGGCCGGAAGCGTTAACGGTTTCATTGTGAAAAACGCCTTTTAAGGTGTTCTCTTGAAGGGTCGCTTTAATTACTCCCCGTTGGTTGCCTTTGAGTTTTTGGTAAAAGCCAAGGATGCTACCATCCTTGTCCTGATGGAAGATAATGGTTCCGGGACCGCCATCAATGCTGTATTCTGTCTCCAGTTGAATCATATCGCCTGAAATTTTTGGTGGATAGTATGAAGGCACAAATCTATCCTATCCGGTTGGCTTTACTCAGTTCAAGTTGGTTCAAGTCAGGGCTGGCTCAGGTGTAGCAGGAAGGCACCGCTACAAAGGATGAGCAGGGCAAGAATATTTTTGGGGTAGACGGTCTCTTTAAAATAGAGGGCGCTGAATAGAATGGTGGTAATCGGGTTGGCCAAAAACAGCAGGCCCGAAACCACAGGGCTGGTGGCTTTTGTTCCAAGTAAACTGAGATACAAGGCAAATAAGATGATAAGGCTCATCAAAAATGCTTTTGGCAGGATACTTTTGGCACTACTTAGGTGAACAGGTTCGTTTTTCAGGAAGATAAAAGCGATCAGTGCTGCGCCAAAAACCATTAGCTCCTGCGTAGCTAATATAATCAGAGATGGGGTGTCATTTGTAACATTTTTCCACTGTATAATTCCCATGAAACTAAAACTAATGGTCATCACAAACAGCAAAAGGTGGCTTTTCAAATCAATCCGGAATCCGGAGTTATCTGAATTGAAATAAACAAAAAGGAGATAGCCAGTGACAATTAGGAAAACGCCCCCGTAACCATAACTCAAGGTAGTGTCTTCAAACATCCAAAGGTAGATGGAAGACATTAAAATCCCTAAAAGGTTATAAATGGCTACCCATTGCAGGGATTGTACTTGTAGGATATTCAGCATGCAAAATAAACCTACAACACCTAGCGAGGCGCCCAACGAAATCCGCCCAATCATCTCGAGGGTCACTGGCATATTTCCCTGAAAAACAAAAAATCCAGCCAAAGCAATGGTACTGGTAAAAAAGGCCCGGCAGGCAATTAAGAGATAAAGAGGGTGCTCGGCCAGGTTTTTCTTCCAGAGAATATTATTAATAGAGAGCAGCAAAATGGCTGCAATTATCATCCACATGGCGGGAAAAAGTAGAATATACCATTCGCATGGTGGTGAAGAATAAATGATCTATCCTCCGCTGGCTGCTGCTGAAGGTATTGGTGGTATACTTGTCGTAAATGGCTCAATTCTTCCTCTAACTGGAGTTGTTGGTAGACCTCCTCCAGGGTTTGGTACACGATATTTACTTCCGAGTAATCTTGGGTCGCCTGAATGGTCTGCAGTGTCCAGCTCCGTAGATAGTAAAGATGTTCTTCCAGGGCAGTTGTTTCTTCGGTCAAATGAAGGTGCCATGTGAGGTATCCAAGGTAGCGGGTTTTGGGGAAAAGGTGCAATTCCTTGAATGCAGGGCTTTCCAGGTCAAGATTAAACAAGTGTTGTCCAATGCTTGTGCAATCAGAGGAGCGCTCCAAAAACGCATGTCTGAACAATACGGTATGGCCAAACACGTAATCCTGAAAAGCAGAGTCTTTTATTGGGTTTTTGTGCTGCAAATAATAATGCAGGGCCTGTGTGTAGCCCTTGGGTCGGTGGCAGGGATCGTGAAGTGCTTCGATTAGAAAATGACGCACAAAAGGATGATCCCCAAAGTCACGGATAAACAAAGGGAAGTCATCTTTTTTCAAAAAGCCACTGAACGTTGTTACCGCAATAAATTCCTGTTGTCGGTAGCGTAGGTGGGCAATTCCATCAAAAAGGTCAATCAGGGAATGGTAGCGAGCATTGGCTACAAAATGGCTGACTACTGCTTCGAGGCTTTCTCGAAAGAAGCGGTCTTCATGTTGTTCAAAAGTTCTAAAAGTAAATGATTGAAAGTCATTCCAAGATTTGAAGCCGCAGAATATCGATAAGAGCTCGTAGGTGTTTTTGTAGGGTCTATGTTGGTTTGTCTTTGAAAGAAAAAGCCGGTAGAGGGTTGACTCCGATAAGTATCCAATTTTTTCTTTTTGGATGAGCTGGCTGATTGCCCTGCAATCGTTTTTGTTCGAGATATAAATGCCTGTTTTTAGGAAAATAGTCTCCAATAAGGCGATTTTGGTTGTCATTGCACGCGCTTTTCTGGATGTTAGTGCGAGTTGGTGGTTAATTTATGTCGGCAAAGGTACTAGTTGGTTGTTCTTTCTTTCCGCTTTCTATAAATACTAAAAAAGAGGCAAACTGTTTCCAGAAATGCCTCTTTAGGGGGATTTAGAGGGTACTTTTACCTAGCTATCACTAATTTTTGGGTATGCAAGCTGTTGCCGGCGCGGACTACGAGTAGGTAGAAACCATTAGGAAGCTGTTCGGTGGGAAATGTCCAGCTATGGGCTCCTTGAAGAGACTGTTCCTGAAGTAGGTTTCCAATGAGGGCTCCACTTAAGTTAAAGAGATCGACGGATAAGCTGGAGGGTTCGGTTAGTTGGAGTTGTAGCTGGAACTCTTGAGGAGCGATTGTGGGAAATACCTTCAGGTCTTGAAGTTGGCTTGGGATGGCCTCTGTTGAAACGGTGCAATTGGTATTAAGGACCTGAAATTTAGCCCATCCACAACTCCAGTCTTCTGTTGGTTCGAAGGCGCCTAAGTAGCTTACCTGCTCGAAGAAAGGGTGGTTGGCCCTAGGTGAAGTGAAGGCGGCTCCACTATTAACGGAGGAGCCGAGGGTGGGTTGGGCATTGGGGGTATTGGGATCGAAAGGAGAGGAGAGGGCAAAGGGAGCGGAGGAGGGTACGGCTACATTATTCCAGTCGCTGTTACCAAACCACTGGTTGATGTTAAAAGTAGGTTCGGTTGATTTCAGCAACTCTGCTGCATCCGCTACGCGGCAATTTTTAATTTCCAGAAGGTTATTTTGGGCATTCGCGATGGTTCCAACGCCGTCAATGAAGATACCCACTGGAAAATTACCGATCAACAGGGAATTAAACAGAGCGGGTTCTGCATTTCTTCTAAGGTGAGCAGTGCGCCGGTAGTTGGCATCCATGGTGCCGCTAGGGCCTACGATGGTAAAGTTGGAGAGGTTGGGCCGTGTTTTTGGGATGGCCGGGGTGCCCGAATTATCGTTGTCGATTTCGAGGCCATTGGAGCCGCTGATATCGGAAAGGGCAGGATTACGAATGGCGAGGGCAAACTGAATGTTTCCCTGATAACCAAGATCAAAGTCGAAGTCGTCGTCTTTGGAGCCGTAAGATAAAAGGTGTTTGCAGTTGACGGTTCCTCCAAAAAATTCAAAACCATCGTCTCCGGAGTGGGAGACTTGCACATAATCGACGGTTGTTCCGTTGCCGACGCCAGCCAGGGTAAGGCCATTGGTTTCATTGTTAATTTGAAAGGGGAATCCTCCATATTCGATTCGGACGAAGCGAATAATTCCGGAGTTGTCGTCAGGTTTACAGCCTCCGGGCTGGTCACCTCCGCCGTAGTAGGCATCGTTATAGGGCGTATTGATAGCTCCTTCAGCTACTCCAAGGCAATTAATACCATTCGTTTTGGCATTGGTCGGTGCGTATCCACATACCACTACTCCCCCCCAGTCGCCCGGTGCTGGCGTAGCCTGGCTGGAGGTAAAGACAATGGGTTGTTGGCGGGTGCCATCAGCAATGAGTTTAGCACCCCGGGTAACGATGAGTGTTCCGCGGCTGTTTTTATCGCCTTTTATGGTAGTACCTGGTAAGATGGTTAGGGTCGCCTGGTTTTTGACATAAACAAAACCTGTTAGGAGGTAAACTCTGTCGGGGCCCCAAGTAGTATTTTGGGAAATATTACCAGCCACTACTTCCAGTTGTTGGGCGGTAGCTAGGGTGGATGTAAACAAGCTGATGAGTACAAGTGCTCGATGGATATATGCCATGACTGTGTAGTTGAACGAGGATTCGTTTGGATTAAATCAAGGGACCAGAATGGTCGTTCAACTACAAAAATCGTACCTTAGTCGAAAATCGCCAAAATTATTTTTGTGCTTTTGTCACTAAATAGACTGCGATCAAGCCAAAAAATAGGTTTGGAAGCCACATTCCCAATAGAATAGGTACATTTCCACTGGTGGCAAATGAAATAGCAAATTTTTGAATAAGGATAAATACTGCTCCGATTCCGATGGCAATAGCCAGGTGAAGTCCCATCCCCCCTCGCACTTTTCGGCCTGCTACAGCTAGTCCGATGACGGTTAGTATCAGATTGGTGAATGCGTCGGCGGTTCGTCGGTAGAGTTCGATGGAGTAAATTTTGCTATTAGATAGCCCACGGACTCGGTCGCGGTCGATGGCTTCTACGAGGGTGGAGGAAACCATTTCTTCGTTTTGATTGTGGTAAAAGACAAAATCTTGGGGAGCTAGGTTGATGCTAGTATCAATGCTGGTAGTGTAGCGCTGGTAACTTTCTTTGAGCCCGTTAAATTGTCGTATATTATAAGTTGGAAACCTCCATTTTTGAAGATCTTCTTTCCAGACCACATTTTCGGCCTCGAGGATGGATTCCAGTTCATGTCCATTCATTTTTTGGAGGCGGAGGGTACTGATTCGTTGCGCTTTGTGGTCGTACCCCCTAATGTAGGCTTTGGTGTCGGGGGCGACCATAAAGTGAATATTTCCGCTCAGGATTTGCTGTTTGTCGGTCCATACAAAGCTGCGTTCGAACCAAAGTCGTTTTTGGTTCATTTTGGGGATCAGGTAGTGTCCCATGAGCAGGTGGAGCAGGGCGATGATGCTGGCAGCGATTAAGTAAGGGCGGAGCAGTCGGCCGAATCCTACTCCTGCATTTAGGATAGAGAGGATTTCGGAATTAAAGGCGAGCCGAGAGGTAAAGAACACCACTGCGATCAGGGTGTACATAGGCATGAGCAGGCCAGTCATGTGCAACACGAAGCCCGGGTAGTAGTCCACAAGGATATTTTTCAGGGTACAGGGGCTTTCGATGAAGCTCCGCACCTTGTCGCTGAAGTCGATTGCCATGGAGATCATGGAAAAGATCAGGACGGCGAAGAAGAAAGTGGACAGATACTTGCGTATCAGGTACCGGTCTAGTGTTGCGATCATGGCCTGGCGAATGCGCTCTGTTGGATAGTGTTACAGTTCGTAGTTGGGGGTGAGTTTATCTTGTTTTTCGCCGGAGTAGAACTCGTTGACGATTCGAACTGCCTCTTCGGGGTCATCGGTCAGTTGGAACAAGTTCATATCCTCTGGGCTGATGTTGTGGTGTCGTTCGAGCATAATTTCAACGATCCATTTCATCAGACCTTCCCAGTATTCCTTTCCGATCAATACGATAGGCACTTTGGTGATTTTTTTGGTTTGGACGAGGGTAATTACTTCGAAGAGTTCGTCGAGGGTTCCGAATCCGCCGGGCATTACGACGAATGCTTGTGCATATTTCACGAACATAACTTTCCGCACGAAGAAGTAGCGGTGTTTGAGGTTGTGGGATGCAGCGATAAAGGGGTTATGGTGTTGTTCGAAGGGTAGGTCGATGTTTAGACCGACGGATTCTCCGTTTTTCATCCAGGCGCCTTTGTTGCCGGCTTCCATGATGCCAGGACCTCCGCCGGTGATAACTCCATATCCTTCTTGGGCAAAGAGGGAGGCGATTTTGACGGCCTGTTCGTAGTAATAGGTGCCGGGTTTGGTGCGGGCGGAGCCGAAGATAGACACACAAGGTCCGATATTATTTAGCACTTCGAACCCATCCACGAATTCGGCGATTACTTTGAACATGGTCCAGGAGTTTTCGCCGCGGATTTTACTCCATTTTTTCATGGTGATTCCGGTGTTGCTGCCTTGAGGGCGTTCGACGGGCATTTCGTCCATTTTCTCTGCGTTGTTCATCTCATTAATCATGATTAGTATTGACTAAAAAAGCCGCGGAAGGCGCGGCTTTAGGTTAAAAAACATGTTTTTCAGCGTGGTAACTGGATCGCACCAGCGGTCCGCTTTCCACGTATTTGAGTCCCCTGGCGAGGCCTTCTTCTTTATAGAGTGCGAAGGTATCGGGGTGTACAAATTCTGCTACTTCCAGGTGCATTTTGGTGGGTTGCAAGTACTGTCCCAGAGTCAAGATATCGCAACCATTCTCGACAAGTTCATCCATGGCTTGAAAGATCTCTTCTTTGGTTTCGCCAAGTCCTACCATAATTCCCGTCTTGGTCCGTTTACCAAACGCTTTAGTCCGTTTAATCTGTTCCAGACTGCGCTCCCATTTCGCTTGTGGACGCACTTTGCGGTACAGCCTTGGGACGGTTTCCATGTTATGGCTCACTACTTCCTGGCCCGCTTCGATCATCCGTATCAGCGCCTCCCAATTCGCTTTCACATCGGGGATCAGGGTTTCGATGGTAGTTTGTGGGGAGCGTTCTTTTACTGCTCGGACGGTTTGGTACCAAATTTCAGCGCCTCGGTCTTTAAGTTCATCGCGGTTGACGGAGGTGATCACGGCGTGTTTCACTTGCATCAGCCAGATTGCCTCGGCGACACGGCGGGGTTCATCCTCGTCATATTCATTGGGCCTGCCAGTTTTAACTGCGCAGAAGGAGCAGGAGCGGGTGCAGACATTGCCAAGGATCATAAAGGTAGCAGTTCCGGCTCCCCAGCATTCTCCCATGTTAGGGCAATTTCCGCTTTGGCAGATGGTATGCAATTTGAAATCATCCACCACACTGCGTACTTTTCTATAGTTTTCTCCCATTGGGAGTTTTACTTTCAACCATTCAGGTCGTTTGGATCGGCCTTCAGAGGCGGGGTCAATGACCGGCAGTTCTAGCATAGTTTGGGCGCTTAAATCAGTACGGAATAACGCTTTTGAGGAGTAAAATGTTTATATCTGGTGGGATCAAAGTTCCCGAATCCAGATATTCCGGAAGCTAACCAGGTCACCATGGTCTTGTAATTTAATGGGACCTTTTCCGTGTGCTTGGTTCTGAGGAAGACCGATATATTCTGTGGTGCCTTTTATTTCTACGTGGTTTTGTACTACTACTCCGTTGTGAAGCACGGTAATATAGGCGGAGGCGATTTTGATACCGTCCTGGTTGAAACGAGGAGCGGTGTAGAGAATATCATAGGTTTGCCACTCGCCCGGTTTTTTACATGCGTTCACCAATGGAATGTGTTGTTTGTAGATGGAGGCGGTTTGGCCGTTGGAGTAAGTTGTATTTTGGAAACAATCGAGTATTTGCACTTCGTATCGATTTTGTAGGAATACCCCGGAATTGCCCCGTCCTTGTCCTTCTCCCTTTACTACTTCAGGGGCTTTGAATTCGAGGTGTAATTGGCAATCTCCGAAAGATTGTTTGGTTTGGATATCCCCTTTTCCGGGTGCAACGGTCATGCTACCATCCTTTTGGATGGTCCAAGCGGCTGCACTGCTGTCTTTGGAGGAGATAAAGTTATTCAGATTGGATCCATCAAATAGTCGGATCGCATCAGAGGGGGCCTCTGTGGGGGAACCGGTCTGGACGGATTTGGGGACAGGCTTCCAAACTTCGGTGGCTTTCGGGTCGGTGATCTGGGCGCTTAATGTAGTGTGAAGTAGGCAGAGGCCGAAGAGAGGGAGTGCTATTTTTTTCATAAGTGAGTTCTATTTAAGGATGCAAATTTCGAGGATGGAATGCTTATTGCCTAATTTTTGGACAAAGAGTTCCTGCCTTTGGGGGAAAATAGCTGATGGGAGCTGGAGGTACGCCTAATCGAGCACTCCTTTTCGTTTTTCTTTGTAAAAATGGACGCCTGCGCCGAATACCCAGCCCTCTTTTCCATTTTTTGTTTTAACCAACACCCAGCGGTCGGTTACTTTTTCGGTGCCGAGGCTGATTTCTTGTGTCCAGTCGGTTCTTTTGCCTAAAAAAGTGACTTCTTCATTCAGTTTCAGTTGAGCGAGTGTTTCACCTTTTAACCCGGGCTCCTTGCGCAGTTTAAGTCCATCGATGGTTACATAGAGGGTTGCCTGGCTATTGGAGGTGGATTTGGTTGGGGTGGGTGTTTTTTCCTGAGACTTCTTGGGTGGTTCGGTGGTTGTCTTTTTTGAATTTGGGTTTTGTGGTTCGTTTTCGGTTAAGGAGGGGTTGTTTTTAGGAGCGGTAGGGCGCTGGATTGTGTCCGGTTGAAGAATCGTTTTTTCGGAGGGCTCTTGTTGGCGGAAGGCCCTTTGTTGGTAATCGGATCGTTTTTGTTCGCAGCGAGAGATCATCCACAGGGCGATACAGATGAAAAAAACCAGGATAATAAGGGTGTCTAGTTTGGGTAATCGCATAAGCGTAGGCAGTACTTAGGTGTGATTGGAGGCATTTTGGGCGTAAGGTTCGGTTTGAACGCATAAAAGCGACAAAAATTACAAACATAGCCACTAAATCGCGTTGGTGCTTTCGGTTTAGCTGTTACCTTTGCGTGGCAAAAATAGCACGGGATTTTGAGTACCATGCAGCAAAACAGTATCCTTTATCAAATCGCCCTCAACCGTATTCCACAAGTAGGTATGGTGACAGCCCGTCAGCTGATTGCCTTTTGTGGAGGTGCCAGGGAGGTTTTTCAGGCGAAGCGGCAGGATTTGCTCAAGGTTCCAGGGGTAGGCCCAGGTATTGTAGAGGCTATTTTATCAAAGGAGGCTCTACTGGAGGCAGAAAAGGAGCTTACTTTTCTAGAACGCCAGCAAGTTCAGACGCTATTTTACACGGATCCAAGGTTTCCGAGTCGCTTAAAAAACCGCAGAGATGCGCCAATTTTATTGTATTTCAAGGGTTCTGACATACAATTACTGGATGCCCCTCGCATGTTAGCGGTGGTGGGTACTCGAAAAATTACGGAACAGGGGGTAGCCATCTGTGAGTCGATCGTGGAGGGTTTACAACCGTATGAAGTGGTATTGGTGAGTGGGTTAGCGTATGGGGTGGATATTACGATGCACAGAAAGGCTTGTTCTATGGGTATTCCTAATATTGGTGTTTTAGGTCATGGATTAGGGAGTATTTACCCAGCTGCGCATAAATCAACGGCGTTGAGGATGCAGGACAATGGGGGGCTTCTAACGGAATATGTACACAACGAGGGGCCGGACCGGGAACATTTTCCGATGCGGAACAGGATTATATCGGGCTTATGTGATGCCTTGTTGGTGGTAGAGACGGGGGCAACGGGTGGTTCGATGATCTCAGTTGAATTTGCTTTAAAACACCATCTGGAGGTGTTTGCGGTTCCTGGCCGACCATCAGATCCTCAAAGTAGTGGCTGTAATCAGCTGATTAAAAGCAACCGCGCCCGGTTGGTCGAATCTGCTGCTGACATTGTCGAAGCGATGAACTGGGATGTATCTGGCAGCTCGACGGGAGTCCAGGGAAGGTTGTTTGAAGAGTTATCGGAGCAGGAGGCGCGTATTATGAGTGCTGTTCGGGCTACTCCGCAGCTTGGAATAGATGAGTTGAGTAGAGCGGTTTCTATGGAGGCAGGCGTTTTGGCTTCCACTATTTTACAACTAGAATTTCGGGGATTGTTGCGGACTTTTCCCGGTAAACGATATTCAGCGGTTTAGGTTTTGTCAAAAAAAATTCGTCAACGTCACACCTTATATTATGCTCTGGCCGATTTTCTGATGGCCATGCTGGCTTGGGCCCTATTTTTTGCCTGGCGTAAGATGAGCGAGGGGGCAGATCCCTGGAAAGCTGCGCAGTCGGACCCCAATTTTTTTCTCGGGATTCTAATTGTGCCAACTGGCTGGGTGTTGTTATATGCCATTTACGATCATTATCTTGATATTTACCGGCTTTCTCGTCTGCAGACCTTATCTCGAAATTTCTTTTTGAGTTTTTTTGGGGTTGTTTTTCTGTTTTTTGCGCTGGTATTAGATGATGTGGTACGGGACTACCATTCCTATTACCGCTCTTTTTTGGTCCTGTTTTGTTTTCATTTTCTTTTAACTTCCACCTCCCGTATGATTTTACTTACCCGGGCGAGTAGGCGGTTAAAAGCGGGAAAAATAACGTTCAATACCTTAATTATTGGTGGCAACCAGAATGCTCTTGACTTATACAACGATATTATTAGTCGGCCGAAGGGCCTTGGGTATCGGTTCATTGGTTATTTAGATACCAATGGCGGGCAGGAGCAACCCTTGGCCGCATTTTTACCGAGGGTGGGAAATATTCCGGATTTGGCTGATGTAATCAGACAATATGAAGTAGAGGAAGCAATTATTGCAGTGGAGACTTCTGAACACAACAAAGTGCGGTCTATTTTGAATGTTTTGTTTGATTTTGATTTCCAGGTTTTGGTCAAAATCATTCCTGACATGTATGATATTTTACTTGGGACAGTCAAAATGAGCCATTTATACGGAGCTGTTCTGATTGAAGTCCGTCAAGAATTAATGCCTAAATGGCAACGCGTGGTGAAGCGGATGATTGATTTATTGGTGAGTTTTCTGGCGTTGCTATTATTGTCTCCTTTATTCTTATATATTATTGTACGAGTAAAGTGGTCTTCTCCGGGTCCTGTTTTTTATCGTCAAGAACGTATTGGGTGGCATCAAAAGCCTTTTCATATCATTAAGTTTCGATCTATGTATGTGGATGCGGAGCGCCATGGGCCTCAATTGTCACAAGGAGACGCAGATCCTAGGGTAACTCCTTGGGGCAATGTGATGCGCAAATACCGCTTGGACGAGCTTCCCAATTTTTGGAATGTCCTGGTGGGTGATATGTCCTTGGTAGGCCCTCGTCCAGAGCGGGCATACTATATTGAAAAAATAATGGAACAAAACCCCCATTATAAGCACTTGTTGAAGGTGCGTCCGGGGATCACTTCTTGGGGGCAGGTAAAGTACGGATACGCTTCTAATGTAGAGCAAATGCTGGAGCGCCTCAAATTTGATCTGCTTTATATAGAAAACATGTCATTGGCGCTGGATTTTAAAATTATGTTTTACACAGCTCTGGTGCTTTTGAAAGGAGAAGGTAAATAGTCCCATTTCTGTTCTGGGGTATGATCAGACCAACAGGATAACTGCGACTATAATGGAGAGAGCTCCAGCCACATAACCTCGGTAGAGTTCAGATGGGGAATGTGCCCCAAGTTCTAGTCGTGCCACTCCAATATCGCCTGCCACTATTACCCCGATGGAGAGTAAGATTGGCCAGCTGAATTCCCAGCCTGCGAGGCTGGCCATTTGACCTGCTTCTGGCCATTTCAGGGGTAGAATAGCGAGCATTGTGACGAGCCCGGACGCACCAGCTGCATGCACGCTAATTTTTTCGAAAATATTGATGATAAAACAGAGAAACAGGGAAATGGTAGCGCCCAGTACAAAAGCGGTATAGATCAATGGGGTTTGCCCAGCACTATGTAGATTTTTGAACAGCCAGATGTAGAAAACCCCAGTCAAAATAAACGGGCCGATACGTTCCTGCTTGTCTGCCAGCTGCCAGGATTTAGCAAATCCTAGTAATTTCATCAGGGCAACTCCGATTCCGGGGATAAAAGCGGTAGTAAAAAAGACACCTAAGAGGAGTAGAACTGCTCGTTGGTCTGTCATGCTTCCGACGCCAAAGGCATACGGGTTAATGGCCAGCATGAGCAGCAGCACGTAGGTCAGAATAAAAAGGGGATGCCCAACTGCGGATAGAAAGTGAGCTAGGAAGCGGTTCATAGTTGCCTGCTTTTTACAATTTTTTGAACCCGGTCGAGCTCTCGTTTATTTTCCCGTTCTTTAATGGTTTCCCGTTTATCAAATTCTTTTTTACCGGTTGCAAGGGCGATTCTGATTTTGGCTAGACCTCGTTCTGAGAAAAAGATTTTGATTGGAACAACTGTGTACCCTTTTTCTTTGGCTTTTTTTTCCAGTTTATTGATTTCTGCTTTTCGGAGGAGCAATTTTCGGCTGCGTCGCGTTTCGTGGTTACTGCTAGTGCCGTGTTCATATTCGGCAATGAACATGTTTTTTATCCAGACCTCTCCGCGTTCCACCAGGCACCAGGCATCAGTGAGGTTGGCATTGCCTGCTCGGAGGCTTTTGATTTCGGTTCCGGTCAGCATCACACCAGCATCAAACTCTTGAATGAAGCGGTATTCAAAGGATGCTTTTCGGTTGACGATCTCAATATTTACTCTTTTTTTTGCCATATTGTTGCGGCTGCGAAATCAGAATGCTGCTTTCAAGCGGTTGGAGGTAAACTTCTTTTTCTGGAAAAAGGTTCCAGAAAATAGGGTTGCCCTACATCGTGTCGAGAAGGAATAGTTAAGGGGCCATAATGACTACGATCAGGTAGTCGGCCAATAAGATCAGGATATCGCTGAATACCACTGCGCGGGTGCTCGCTTGTCCAAGCTCTATGCTTCCGCCTTTGACGTGATAGCCTTGATAACACGATACACTCGTTAGGATGTAGGCAAAAACCAGGGCTTTTACATACATCATGGAGACATTTCGCTCCATAAAAAAAGAACGCAGCCCACGGAGGTACTCATCATCGGTGAGGTATCCAGTGGGAACGGCAGCCAAATAGCCACCCAGAATTGCTACGAATGCGGAGAGGGTCACCAGCAAGGGGATGGTAAAGACCGCTGCGATGATTTTTGGGGTAATAAGGTAATTAGCAGTGTTAACCCCCATAACCTCCATGGCGTCAATATGCTCTTTTTGTCGCATTCCGCCAATTTCAGCAGCCATATTGGAACCTACTTTTCCTGCGAGTACCAAGCAAGTAAAGGTGGGAGAAAGCTCGATGATGGCTAGGTCGCGCACGATGTACCCGATGTAATAGGTCGGGATCAACTGGCCATCCAGCTGGTAGGCAAACTGCAGGGCTGCAACGGCACCGATAAATACGGAGATTAGGCACACAATGATGAGAGATCCTACCCCAATTTCATTCATTTGGCGTGCGGTCTCTTTCCAGTACATGGAAAATTTTTCTGGGCGGCTCATTGCGTGGCCCATCATATTGATGTACCTGCCGACGTGGTATATGTAGTTGTACTTTTCCATCGAGGTGCCAAAGGTCGGTAAAAAATCCGATTTATTGATTTTTACAAGGAGGAATTAACGTGTTGGACTCATCAAAAGGCAGCTTTAACTGGCCATCTTCTGGGAGAAGCTGAAAACTGAGCCGATGCCAGGGACTCGGCCCATGGAGGGCGATGGCTTGCCGGTGTTCGATGGTAGGGTACCCTTTATTTTGCAGCCAGTTATACGCGGGGAATTCCTGATGCAATTGTTTCATTCGTTCATCTCGCCAAGTTTTTGCCAAGATGGAGGCGGCAGCGATGGAGGCGAATTTGCCATCCCCTTTCACGATACAATGGTAGGGGATATTTCGGAAGGCTGGGAAACGGTTACCGTCCACCAAGATAAGATCGGGTTGGACTGGAAGTTGTTCAAGGGCTCGGTGCATACCGGCAAAAGAGGCCTTTAGGATGTTGATTTGATCGATTTCAGCGGCTTCTACTTGGCTAACAGCCCAGTAGAGGGCTTCTTTTTCGATGACGGTTCGGAGCAGGTCTCGGTGTTTTTCACTTATTTTTTTGGAATCATTCAGGAGAGGATGGTAAAAGTCGGGAGGGAGCACTACTGCAGCGGCCACCACAGGTCCGGCTAGGCAACCTCGTCCGGCTTCGTCACAACCGGCTTCTATTTTTCCAGGAGTATGGAAGGCCTCCAACATGGCTTAAAAATCGGTGAAACGATACTGTTGGCCGTACTTTTGGATCCAATTGTACAAAGCGAAGGCCTGTTCGGGCTGGAAGAGTCGCGTACCACTGTTCATAGTAGCTGCGGAGCCACAAGCAACCCCCATTTGGACCATTTCCCGCAAAGATTTTCCTTGGCTGAGGGCCCAGGCCATGCCCGCTACCATGCTGTCACCGGCTCCAACGGTGGTTTGTTTTTTGACCGTAGGAGCTGGAATGTGTTCGAATCCATTTTTATCCGCCCAAAAAGCACCTTGAGGCCCAAGGGAAACAACTATGACCTCACATTTTCCTTGTTCAATAATAGACATTGCGGCATCATCTACTTGGTTCATTGCTAGTTCTTCAGCGCCCACCAGCGCACTCAATTCTCCAAGATTGGGTTTGAGCAGATAAACACCGATGTTAGCAGCTGCTTCCAAAGCCGGACCGGAGGTGTCCAGGATTAACCGGGAGCCCGATTCCAGGGCAAGTTTGGCGACTTCCTCGTAATAATGGCTGGGTAGCCCAGGGGGAAGGCTGCCGGAAGCAATGAGTATTTCGGGGCGATGAGCGCGGATTAACTCCAGACAAGCATTTGCCTCCTGCAGGCTCATTTCAGCACCGGGCAGGGTGAAGCGATACTGAAAGTGTGTACTCTCTTCCGATACAGAAATATTTTCACGGGTGTCCCCTCGAACAGACACTGTTTTAGTAGTAATACCCTCCTCCTCCACCAATGCCTTGAGTTGGGCGCCAGTATGTCCACCAATTGGAAACACGGCACAGCTTTCTCCCCCCAAACGGTGAATTCCTTTTGAAACATTTATCCCACCGCCTCCGGCATCTGTTTGAAGAGCAGAACAGCGTAGTTTTTGTTCTGGAATCATCCGATCCACGGAAGTGCTTTTGTCTAGGGCCGGGTTAAGGGTAAGTGTCCAAGTTTTCATGCGCAGGAAAAGGTGGTATCAAACAGGCGTTACAGGAAGGGATTATGTTTTGGGCACTATTTCTGTTTTTTCTCCAAAATATTGAGCGAATCGAGCCATGTCTTCGGCCATTTCTTTATTGTTGGTGGCTCGCAAATAAGTTTGGCTGAGCGATTGTAAGACCTGATAGACGAAGCGGTCCATTTCAATCACCTGCATTTCCTTTGTCCAGAGGTCAATTCGGAGCGTATCCCGGTGGTTTTTGTCAAAAAGAGCGATGAACATGGCCTTGCACTCCTCGGTCACTCCGTCCGGGTGCATGTCAGAAGTTGCCCAGTCGATGTGAACAGGCATTTTTTCACCGTCAAGTCCAACCCGTATTTTAATATCACTGATGTGGGCAATTTGTTCGTTTTGCATAAAAAGCTAAGTACTGATTGAATACGTCGTTTAAATAGAAGGTGTATTTGAGCGTAAGTGGTCAAGCCCATGGTCGCTCATCCATTGCTTTTGGTGCCGCGCAGGAAGAATGGAAATTGTTTTTCCGAATCGGCCGGCTGCTTTGAGGTGGAAGTGGCCAATGGTACGTCCTAATCGGCGGGTTTCTGTATATTTTTCCACATCTGTCCATGGATACCGGACAGTGGTCCAGTAGTCGGTTACAAATAAATGTACGCTATCGGCATCGATTCGTTTAAGGAGCCAAAGGGTACGGGAGAGGAAAAAAATCCAAGCAGCCCAGAGCAAGGTGATGCCAATTCGGGCATACAAAGCAGGGAAGGAAAGGTATAAATCGTCTTCTGAAATCAGCCAAAAGGCCAGTAAAAAGCCCGTCAAGATAACGGTGCTGAAGACGGGGACAAATATCCTCCAGAACAAGGTGCTGGTGGAGGATATGGGAGTTTGTTTGGTAGCTCCATTAGAGGGGAGCACGCTGGTGTCTGCCAGCGGTTGAGTGGGTTCGGGCGTCATTATTGCTGCACGTTTAATCGTTTAAGGGCTTCCTTGGGTTCGGGTAGATTGGGAGACATGCTCGCTGCTTGCCGGTAATCTTCAATGGCACTTTTAAGATTTCCGCCTGCTTCGGAGGCTACTCCTCTGTAATAATAGGCGATGACAAAAAGTGGGTCAGTACGCACCGCCCGATCAAAGTGTTCATACGCGCGCTGGATCGAATCTTGTTCGAGGTACATCAGGCCCATATCGAAGTAGGCATTGGAGTAGTCTGGATGTTCTACCACTAATCCACGGTAGAGGTCAAAGGCTTTCTTGTAGTCGCCTTTTGCCTTGTAATAGCCAGCTTTGTACTCTTTGACTTGTACGTCCGTAGAATCGAGTCGCAGGGCATTATCAAAATATTGGAGTGCTTGTACATTGCCCTTGTTGGAAAAAATACGGCCAAGAAAGATCCAGGCATCTTTGTTTTCTGCATCGATCGTTACGGATTTTTGCAGGGATTTGATTGCTCGGAGCGTATCTCCTTTATCAAGCGCAACTCTTCCAGACATGAAATACGCCTCTGCGTTCTGGGGATCCCGTTGAAGGATATGGTCCAGCTTTTGAAGTGCTTCGCCGTATTTTCGGACGATTAGGTAGAATTCGCTGGTTTTTAGCCAGGTGAGTTCATCTTCGGGGAAGAGCAAGCAAGCTTTTTCCAATACCTCTAGAGCTCGTTTGGAGTCATTGGGTCGGCCATAGTCAAGGAGAGCATCGGCCAATAGGTGGTAGTAAACGGGTTGGAGCGAGTCAAGATCCAGTGCTCGAATAGCATCTGCCATGGCTTCGTCGTAACCTTCGCGTTCCCAGTATAACCGGCCGCGTTGGTAGTAGAGTTGGGGATTCTTGGGGTCTGCCTCAATCTGCGCGTTAAGTTGACTGATTTCCGGGTCTACCCCAGGTGTGGCGGTTGAGTTCCCCGACTCTTGGTTGCCACAGGCAGACCACAACAGGGACAGAAAGAGCGCAAGAGCGCTGACAAGGACCAATGAAGGAGATAAAAACCGTTTCATGACTGCAAAGGTAGTTTCAAAACCGCTTTGAATGGTTATGGTTTTAGCGGAACTGACAGAAAGCCGACTGGAATCCTATTTTTTCCATGGGATATCTTACTTTTGCGGGGTATAATAAATTGTATTTGAAATGAAAAATAGCTCTTTAGTGTTGAACGGCCTGCTTTTTGTTCTAGTAGGCATACTTTATTACCTACATTTTTCGGGAGGAAAAAGTACCGCGCCGGAAGCAATTGTTCCACCAGCTGCCCTCAGTGGAGGAGGTGTTAAGATTGCCTATGTGAATACCGATACGCTATTTGCCAACTATCAATGGTACAAGGATCAGAAAGCGGCACTTGAACAACGCATTAAAAGCGCAGAAAACAGCTTGATCTCCAAACAACAGGATTTGGAAAAGGATATGGCCGCTTTCAAGCAAAAGGATGCAAGCGGAAATTATTCACCTGCTCAGTTGCAGCCTGAATACGATGCGCTGATGAAGCGTGCCCAAGCTTTGGCAGAGGAGGAAGCGCGCTTAACCAAGCAACTTTCAGAACAAGAATCCAAAGCTGCCAATGATTTGATTGCCAATATTGAAACGCAGTTGAAAAACCTCCAAAGTCAGATTGGCTACGATTACATTCTGTCGTACGCACGCGGAGGTGGGCAAGTATTGTTGACCAATGACAGCTTGGATATTACCCGCCAGGTGTTGCAATTGCTGAATGCACAGCAACAACAGTAATTTTTTTAAAACTCTTTTCGAATTTAGGGTGTTTGTTGAGTCAAGTAGAGGCACATATGGCCTTCATGATTATTTACTAAAACAAACACCTGATGTTTAAAGAACAACATATTGCCGTAATCGGTGCTTCGCACGGAATTGGTTGGCGCGTAGCGCAGTTATTGAGCGCACAGGGTGCTCATGTACACGCTTACAGCAGAACACCGCTTCCAGAGGCTTTACCCAATACGAGCTGGCATCCTCTGGATGTGCTTCAAAGCGATTTTGAGTTGGCTGAATTGCCACCGACTCTTCAAGGTTTGGTATATTGTCCTGGTAGTATTCAGTTAAAACCTTTTTCCAGAATTACACCTTCAGCCCTACGGGAGGAGCTGGAAATCAACTTGGTAGGTGCCTTCACTGCCATCCAGCGAGCCTTTCCTGCACTCAAGCGGGCCGAAGGTGCTGGTAGTATCGTATTGTTTAGTACCGTAGCGGTGCAGACCGGTATGAGTTTCCACGCTGGGATTGCTGCAGCAAAAGGAGCCATAGAAGGGCTTACCCGGGCACTTGCCGCAGAGGTGGCCCCCACCGTTCGCGTCAACGCCATCGCTCCCTCCTTAACAGACACTCCTTTAGCGGCAGGTTTACTAAATACGGAAGAGAAAAAGCTGGCTGCAATTAATCGACATCCGCTTCGAAAGATTGGTACGGTTGATGACATGGCAAATGCCGTTCTGTTTCTCCTATCTGAACAATCCGCTTTCATCACGGGGCAGGTATTGCGGGTGGATGGTGGAATGGGCAATCTAAAATAAGGAGAATGTTCCCTTGTCATGTCATTTCGAGTAGCTTAAGAAGAGAGATGGAGTAGTCGCAATCAACCGCACCTTTTCTACGCAGCAAGATTACTTTTTTATTCACGGGATAATTAGGTACTTTTGCGGCGTTTTTTATTGAAATAAGAACTATGCAACGCACAAAAATCGCTGATTTACTTCGGACGGAGCCTACTGGAACCACTGTACTGGTTAAAGGATGGGTTCGCGCTTTCCGCAACAACCAATTTATCGCCTTGAACGACGGTTCTACGGCTAATAACTTACAGGTGGTCGTTGATTTCGAACAAACCAATCCGGAGTTGATACAGCGGATTAAATTTGGTGCTGCAATTGGCGCTCGCGGGGAACTGGTCGAAAGCCAGGGTAAAGGCCAGCGCATCGAGTTAAAAGTAGAACACCTTGAGATATACGGTGATTGCAATCCAGAAGAGTATCCTTTGCAGCCCAAAAAGCAAACCCTCGAATTTTTGAGGGAGCAGGCCCACTTGCGCTTTCGCACCAACACGTTTGGGGCTGTTTTCCGGATTCGGCACGCCCTTGCTTTTGCCATTCATCGTTTTTTCAATGAACAGGGCTTTGTTTATTTGCATACACCGATCATCACCGCCAGTGATGCGGAGGGGGCTGGTGAAATGTTCCGTGTAACGACTCTTGATCCAGCGAATCCTCCTAAAACAGAGGAGGGAGCAGTTGATTTTAGCCAAGACTTTTTCGGAAAATCTGCTAATCTGACGGTTTCTGGTCAGTTGGAAGCAGAGTTGGGCGCCATGGCTCTCGGCTCTGTTTATACCTTCGGACCTACGTTCCGTGCCGAAAACTCAAATACAACTCGGCATTTAGCGGAGTTTTGGATGATTGAACCGGAAGTTGCGTTTGCAGATTTGAATGACAATATGGATCTGGCCGAAAACATGCTGCGCTATGTCATCTCGTATGCGCTGGAGCACTGTATGGATGATCTAAAAATCTTGGAAGAGCGCTTGATTGAAGAGGAGAAGAGTAAACCACAAGACCAGCGAAGTGAAATGACGCTTACCGAGAAATTGCGTTTTGTGACAGAGAACCATTTCGAGCGCCTAACATACACGGAGGCCATTGATATCCTCCGCAATTCGAACCCCAATAAAAAAGGGAAGTTCCAATACCCAATTGAGGCTTGGGGAGCAGACCTTCAAAGTGAACATGAGCGTTACTTGGTCGAAAAGCACATTAAAAAGCCCGTAATTCTGACTGATTACCCTGCTGCTATTAAAGCTTTCTATATGCGCTTGAACGATGGGACAGAACCTGGTAAAGAAACCGTTCGGGCGATGGATATTTTGTTCCCTGGAATTGGGGAAATTGTGGGAGGATCGCAGCGGGAAGAACGGTACGACGTGCTGGTGTCCAAAATGGAAGCTATGCACATCCCAACTGAGGAGATGTACTGGTACCTGGATACTCGACGTTTTGGTAGCTGTCCACACGCAGGCTTTGGCTTAGGCTTTGAGCGCCTTATTTTGTTTGTCACCGGCATGACCAATATCCGTGATGTAATAGCCTTCCCAAGGTATCCCGGCAGCGCAGAATTTTAATCGTCATAGATGAATTGGTGGACAAGATGGAGGTTTGGCATTCGGAAAAACCGACCTAAGCTGGAGCATATTCGGCACTTGCACTCCAATTATTTAACTCGATTGGTCGACCTCGACGTGTACCTTCCTCCAGGTTATACGAAAGATGGGTGTTATCCGCTCCTACTAATGAACGATGGTCAAGATCTTCCCCGCATGGGAATGGAGCAGTTGTTGGTTGATTGGTATGGTGCCTCCAACAATCGACTGCCATTTTTGATGGCAGGCATTTATGCGGGGCCTGATCGAATGCGGGAGTATGGGGTGGCTGCGCAGCCAGACTATATGGGTCGTGGTGACCTTGCCGGTGTGTATTCTCTCTTTGTTTTAAATGAATTGATTCCTTTTTTACGAAGTCGATATTCCATCACAGGAGAGGTCACTCAGGTGTGGATGGCTGGGTTTTCGTTGGGAGCCTTATCTGCACTGGATTTGGTTTGGTCACATCCAGGCACATTTGGTGGGGCTGGTGTCTTTTCTGGAGCACTTTGGTGGCGGTCCAAGGCGTTTTCTGCTGTTGAACCGGATGCCAACCGGATTATGCACGATCAAATTAAATTAAAAGCCGGTGAAGGGACTTCTTTTCAACGGTTCTGGTGGATGGCTGGCACAGAGGAAGAAACCGATGACCGAAATAAGAACGGAATTATCGACGTAATTGATGATACATTGGATTGTATCCAAGCCATGGAATCGGTAGGGGTGCCAAAGGAGCATCTTCGCTACCTCCAAGTGGAAGGGGGGCGGCACGACCCCGAGAGTTGGGGTGCCTGTATGTTGGATTTTTGGGATTTTATGTTGAAAAAATAGGAGCTTGGTAGCCGGACACGCTGTAGCGCCGAGAGTTGACTGAAAAAGGTAGTTTTATTACCCCTTCCAGTTATGCGATCAAATTAACCAGCATGTATGTGATCCAGGAAAGAACGTACGCAAGTCCTCCCATAAAGACAAACTGGAGAACTGCCCATCTCCACCGACCTGTTTCATTTTTCACAACCACAAGGGTACTCATACACTGCATTGCCAGGGCATAAAAGACCAAAAGGGATAATCCGGTTGCAGGTGTATAAATCTTTTCCCTTGAATCCCGGTGGGTATCCATCGCCATCTTGTCTTTTAGAGTGGAATACCGCTCAAAGGGCGATTGGTCACCAGCCGCTTCTTCTTCTGCTGCACCTACGCTCTCCAAGCTGTAAATAATATACATGGTGCTATTGAATACCTCTCTGGCAAGAAAAGAAGAAAGAATACCGATCCCGATTTTCCAATCATATCCAAGTGGCCGAATAACAGGCTCGATTGTTTTACCGAGTTTGCCTGCCCACGAATATTCTAATCGATAAGAAGCTTCCAGGTCCCCGCGGACAGAGTCGGGTGCAATCCCAGCTTCAATATCATTGGAGGCACTCTGCTCCGCTTTTCCTACTACATCACCCGGTCCAAAACTAGACAAAAACCAAAGGGCGGAGGTGATCAATAAAATTGGTTTCCAAACTCCACTTACGAAGTTGGCGACCTTATCGACTACGGTAAGCCATACGTTTTTCCAGTGTGGCGCCCTGTAGACGGGCATTTCCAGAGCTAAAAAGGTGGCTTCTCGGGACTTCATTACCTTATTCAAGATCCAGCCAGATCCCAAGGCCGCTAGTACCCCCAATAAATACATAGCACCAAATACTTGGGCCCAAACCCACCAGTTAGCATTCGGCAACGCCACTGGAATTAATACCATGTAAACTGGAATCCGGGCGCTGCAGCTAATGAAGGGGGTGACAAGAATTGTAATTAGGCGTTCCTTCCAATTGCCTATTGTGCGGGTACCTTTAATGGCGGGAACTGCGCAGGCTCCACCACTGATCAACGCAACGATACTCCGACCATTCATTCCAAATCGGCGCATCATTTTATCAAACATAAACACGGCTCGAGCCAAGTAGCCGACCTCTTCTAATAAGGCAATTAGCAACGATAGTAAGGCAATTTGAGGCACAAAAACCAAGACGCCTTTAAATCCTTCCAAGACTCCCTTGGTTATAAAATCGACCACCCAGCCCGCGCTAACAGGCTGCAGCAAGGTTTCTGTCCCCTCAATTAACCAGGCCATTGTAGACTCTACCCATCCACCAGTAATTTCATAGCCGTAAAAAATGACCATGAATACCAACAGCATAACACCGAGAAAAAGGAATGGTCCAAAGATTCGATGCGTGAGGATGGCGTCAATTCGATCGGTTGCAGTAACAGGGAAGACAGAGGGCTGCTGTACCGTGTCGCGGACGATTGGCGTAAACTGGTCGTAGCGGACCATGGTTTCGTCCACCTGTTGAAGGAGGGATTGAAATTGTTTTGTTTTTACGATAGTATCCAGCGTAGCGTGTTCTGCCGGGCTTAGGAAGCGGAGCCAGTCCTTATGGTGGGCTAGCAGCAAGGCCCGATAAGGGTTGGTGCAAGCAAAATTTTGGCAAACGGCCTCTGAAATGCGGAGTTCATCGCTATTCATTTTATAAAACGATGATTTCCATGGATCCCGGCTTTCAGCTAACTGCTCGATGGCTTGAATTAATTGCGGTAAGTTCTCTCCTGTACGCCCGCTGATAAAAACTACAGGGGCTTGTAATTGAGCAGATAAGCGGGTTGGATTGACCTTAATACCTTCCGCTTCTGCAACATCGCTCATATTCAGCGCCAAAATGGTGGGAATATTCAAGTCCAATACTTGAGTAAACAACAACAGGTGCTTCTCAAGATGGGTGACATCTGCTACAAAAACCAACAAGTCCGGGAAATTAGGGTCGCTGGTATTGGCGAGTACCTCCACAAGCACTTTTTCATCGGTGGAGGTTGGATAGAGGCTATAAGCACCAGGAAAGTCGATTAAGGCAACAGCTTGTCCTTTAGGCAGTGTAAAGCGCCCCTCTTTAACCTCTACTGTTACACCGGGAAAATTACCCGTTTTTTGACGGAGCCCGGTTAGTTGATTGAATACGGTGGATTTTCCACTATTGGGATTTCCGATCAGACCTACTTTCAACACCTGTTCACTGCGTTCCATTTTTCCCAACATACTAATCCGTCAATAGAATCGTTTGTGCTTCCTCGCTGCGAAGTGCAAGGCGAATTCCGTCCACTTTAATGTAAAATGCGTCACCAAAAGGCGATTTTCGAACCATCTCAATGATGGCTCCAGGAAGTACCCCCATTGCGGTCAATTTACAAGCCAGCGAGGGATCGGTGAACGAAATAGCTTGTGCGCTTTCACTCGCTTTTAGCTCCGGGAGAGTACGGTGACGTCTTTGCATGGTTGATTTGTTATTTAGACTAATTCAACGTAGCAAAGGTACTTTAAGTTTAAAATATCAAAGAAGATGGCCTTAATTTTGCAGCGATTTTGACAAAATAAATACAATGAAGCAACACAACTTTTCAGCAGGTCCGGCCATTTTACCAGCGGCTGTCCTTAAAGAAGCCGCAAAGGCAGTGGTAAATTACCAAGGAATGGGACTCAGCTTGTTAGAGCTTAGCCATCGTGGGCCCGAGTTTACGGCTATCCTCGAAGAGGCGAATGCCTTGATGCGCGAGCTATTGGAATTGCCAGAAGATTACCATGTCCTCTGGATGTCTGGGGGCGCTAGTTCACAGTTTTTCTTGGTTCCAATGAACCTGTTGAAGGAAGAGGAGCTTGCGGCCTACACGGATACCGGAACTTGGGCAAACAAGGCGATTAAGGAGGCCAAGGCATTTGGGAAAATTGAGGTGATTGCATCTTCCAAGGCAGATAATTATACTTATTTGCCAAAGTTAACCAAAATCCCGAAGGAGGCCAAGTACTTGCACCTCACGAGCAATAATACCATTTACGGTACCCAGTGGGCCAAGTTCCCAAAGTCGCCGGTGCCCTTGGTCTGTGATATGTCGTCCGATTTTTTGAGTCGTCCTATTGATATCCGTTCCTTTGGTTTGATTTATGCTGGGGCGCAAAAAAATCTTGGGCCTGCCGGTGTCACCGCCGTCATTGTTCGGGAGGATATGTTGGGTACCGTAGATCGACATTTGCCCTCTATGCTTGATTATCGGAACTTCATCAAGGAAAATTCGATGTATAACACGCCGCCGGTGTATCCAATTTATGTCTCTATGCTAACCCTTCGTTGGATCAAAAAGAATGGAGGATTGAAGGGTATGCAGCGGAAAAATAAAGCTAAAGCAGCCTTGTTGTACCAGGAAATCGATCGAAATCCATTGTTTAAGGCCGTAGTGACGAACCCTGCTGACCGTTCATTGATGAATGTCTGCTTTGTGATGGCAGAAGGTTACGAGGGCTTAGAGAAAGAATTCTTGCAAGTATGTAAAGCCAATGGTATGTCAGGCTTGGCTGGTCACCGTTCTGTTGGAGGCTTCAGGGCTTCCATCTATAATGCAATGCCTAAGTCAAGTGTTCAGGCCTTGGTGGATTTGATGGCCGATTTTGCTCGCAAGAAGCAGGCCTGATGGAGGAAGTAGTATTTAGCCGAAATAAGAACGCCGGACCAGTATCCCGGCCCGGCGTTCTTGAGGTTACATTCCTACCATATCTTCTGGACGTACCCAACTGTCAAATTCCTCTGCTGTCAGGTAGCCCAGTTGAAGGGCTGATTCTTTTAAGGTTAAACCTTCCTTGTGTGCTTTTTGAGCAATTTCAGCCGATTTATAATACCCGATTTTAGTATTCAAAGCCGTTACCAACATCAGTGAGTTGTTCACGTGCTTGCGAATATTATCGTGTAATGGCTCAATTCCAACCGCGCATTTGTCGTTAAAGGATACGCATGCTTCTCCAATTAGACGGGCGGAGTGCAAGAAATTGTAGATCATGACGGGTTTGAATACATTTAGTTCAAAGTGTCCGTTGGATCCTCCAATATTGATGGCCACATCATTTCCCATTACTTGAGCTGCCACCATTGTTAAGGCCTCGCATTGAGTTGGATTCACTTTTCCAGGCATAATAGAAGAACCTGGTTCATTATCTGGGATAAAGATTTCCCCGATACCGGACCGTGGACCAGAGGAAAGCATACGAATATCGTTTGCAATCTTCATTAAGCTGACAGCAACGGTTTTGAGGGCGCCGTGGGCTTCTACGATACCGTCGTGTGCTGCCAAGGCTTCAAATTTGTTAGGGGCAGTTACAAATGGGAGTTCGGTTAATTGGGCAATGTGGCGGGCAACATTCTCGGAATACCCTTTAGGCGTGTTGATTCCGGTTCCAACCGCGGTTCCACCCAATGCCAGCTCACTAAGGTGCTCTAAGGAGTTCTTGATGGCCCGAAGTCCATGGTTAAGCTGGGCTACATAGCCGGAAAACTCTTGCCCGAGGGTTAAGGGTGTCGCATCCATAAAGTGGGTGCGTCCGATTTTTACCACGTTCATGAAGTCCTTTGATTTAGCGTCTAAGGTGTTACGCAACTTCTCAATTCCCGGAATGGTTGTCTCGATCAGCATTTTGTACGCTGCGATGTGCATAGCGGTTGGGAAGGTATCGTTGGACGACTGCGATTTGTTTACATCATCGTTGGGGTGCACAAATTTCTGTTCGTCGCTCAGTTGTCCGCCATTGATGACGTGCGCGCGGTAAGCGATTACCTCATTGGCATTCATGTTACTTTGGGTGCCAGAGCCGGTTTGCCAAACCACCAGAGGAAACTGATCGTCTAGTTTACCTTCGAGTATTTCGTCGCAAACTTGTCCGATAAGGTCGCATTTTTCTTTTGGGAGTACACCTGCTTCAAAATTAGTTAGCGCGGCTGCTTTTTTCAAAATAGCGAAGGCGCGGATAATTTCGATAGGCATCTTATTGGTATCTCGGGCAATCTTAAAATTGTCGATGGAGCGTTGAGTTTGAGCTCCCCAGTACACATGAGCAGGGACCTGCACCTTTCCCATGGTATCTTTTTCTATGCGGTATTCCATTCTAATATGGTGTAAATTGTGAGAAATAGTTCAATAAAGGCGCAAAATTAATACGTAAGAAATTAACCTGCGTTATCTGCATAACAATTCAGGTTTCTTCTGGTTGAGGTATCTTTGTGGGATGAAAATTCAACTAGCAACTACAGCCGATTTACCCTTGATTAAGGCGTTGGCAGAGGAGGTGTGGTGGGCCCATTACCCAGAAATTATCACCGGGGAGCAAATACGCTTTATGTTGGATGAATGGTATAGCCTGGAAGCGCTCACTCATCAGATGACAGCATTAGAGCACCAATTTTGGTTTATTACGCCAGAAGAGGCAGACCAAGCCCGTGGTTATTTGTCTATTGGGCCCGATAAAATCCCGGGCAACTACTACCTGCACAAATTCTACTTAGCGAATCGCGGTCAGGGAATAGGAGCCCGGGCTTTTTTAGCGGTTCTAGATCAACTTCCAGATTGGGAAACGGTTCGTCTTAACGTGAACCGTCGTAATTTCCGAAGTGTTAATTTTTACTTTAAAATGGGTTTTGTTATTGAATCCAACCTTGACTTGGTAGTTGGGGATGGGCGATTTGTAATGGATGACTATGTAATGATAAAAAAGCGTTCAGCAGCACGTTAGTACCCATTTACGGCGCTGGCCATGGCATTCCGAAAATCGGTAAAGACAGACTTTAGGCTGCTGGTAGCATCTGTTCCATAGTTCACAAAGTAAACCATCGTACGGTCTTTTACTGGAAACCAGTATAGGTCTGCAGTGTAACCCAGATCTCGTCCACGGTGCCCATAGGCATATTCATTGGGCCCCCGCTCTAGAAAATCTTTAAAAATGCCAAGCCCATTGGCCCTATTGTAGGTTTCCACTTCTTTGGTGAATTGGAGCATTTCCCCTAACATTGGGGCGGACAACAATCGTTTTTCGCGGACTAATGCTTCAATGAATACTTGTAGGTCGTATACATTGGAATAGAGTCCGCCGTAGCCGTTACCACTACCTGTATTATAGTTGGTTACATTCAGGATACTACCGTTATTGTAAAGGTCAAAATACCCCTGTGCGGTGTAAGAGGGTAAGGGGTCGTGCCAATAATAGGCGGTATTTGTCAGATTCAATGGCTCAATTACTTTTTCCCGAAGCAGTTCAGCATGTGGTCTGCCGGTCGCTTGCTCGATCACCATTACCAGTAACAGGTAATTGGTGTTGGAGTATGTTTCGTCAGAGCCGGCCGGGCTAAATTCAGGATCGTCCCCGTAGACATATTGTATGAGTTCCTCTGGCTTCCATTTTCGGTCAGGTTGGTTAAGCACGGCGAGGTAGAAATTATTATCATCGATCACATCAGCGATGCCTGTTTGGTGGTTGAGAAGCATTCGAACGGTGCTTTCTTTCGCATTTTTTACCTGATCGAGAATTTCTTGAGACAGGTAAGCTGTCAAAGGATCGTCTAGTTTGATTTTTCCTTCTTCTACGAGTTGAAGCGTTAGGGTCCCGATAAAGGTCTTGGTGATGCTGCATGCTTTCGAAACCGTGCAAGGTTTCATGTCAATATTTTCTGAAATATCAGCTTTCCCTGAGGAGCCCACCCACACGCCAGACTCATCGCGTACCAGCGCAGAGATACCTGGCAACCCTCGCGCTACGTGCGCGTCTAATACGGCCTGATAATAGGCCGCTTTTGGATGTTCTGGGGTAGGGGAATAGGAGCAATCAGCACTGTGACCAACATCTGCCTTTTTACAAGAGGATAAGAGTCCAATCAGTATTAAGAGTGAAATTAAGTTTATTCGGCTCATAAGTAGTAGGTTTTAGTTATTAAATAAAGGAACACTCATTCCTGCATGCCAAGCGATGTTTGGAACCAATGGGACGTACTGATTGATAAAGGGCATTTGAAGAAAAAACTGGTAATCAAGGAACACACGACCTCCTAGGTCACCGGGAAGAAGGTAACTCAGTCCTGCTGCAGTGGAAACCATTGCTTGTGGTCTGCCCCATCTGGAATCGATTTGGTACCTTCTACTAGACCAGCGGAAGACTTCTGTCGCCGGGATGGAGTGGAGGTAGCCTGCCCCTAAACGCCCTTCCAAGCCAATGCCTTTCCATAAATGGCGTCGGTAGCCCACTTCGGAGAATAGTTGAAGGCTAGTTTGTACATACTGGTGGCGGGTAAGCGCTAATTTGGCTGTTTGAAACCATTGGTTTCGGGTACTTTTATTGTATTGGAAAGAGGTTCCTAAGCTCAGCCCCAGGTGAGGGTTTTGAAAGACCTCTCCAGAGCCTGGCAACAAGGTGGCTTGGGTAAATACAGAGGCTATTAGAGGGTAGGTATGCACCTCGTTCGACTGCTGGGCGGAAAGGTGGGTGGCCATTCCAAGCAGCAGAAAGGTCAATATTTGATAAAAAGAGTTCATAGTGAAGTGGCTTATGAAAAGATGGGTCAAAAATCAGCTGTTTTTTACTGTTGAAGCAAGAATGAACATCATTGGGAAAGCTGATCTTACCTAATCATTAGGGCAAAAAAAATGCACCTGCTGAACTAGGCAGCAGGTGCATTGGCCGAATAATGGACCCTATTTATTGGTAAAGAGCAGCTATTTCCTGTTCGTATTTTTGCAGGATAACCCTTCTTTTCAGTTTTAAGCTTGGCGTGAGCTCCGCCTCGGTACCATCCGATTTGGAGGGCTCCCAGTTGTGAGGAACTAGAACGAACTTTTTCACTTGTTCAAACTGTGCAAAATTTGGGTTAATTCGCTCTACCAGCATTTGATAACGCTCCAATACCTTGGGGTGTTTTAGCATTTCAGGCAAAGAGGACCATTCAATTTCATGTTTATGGCACCACTCTTGAAGTCCCTCCACGGAAGGTACGAGGAGGATGGAGACAAATTTGAAGTTATCGCCTACAACCATTGCTTGATCCACCAGGCGGTGTTCGCGGTACAATGCTTCTATAGGGGCCGGGGCTACATATTTTCCGCCACTGGTTTTGAGTAATTCCTTTTTGCGGTCCGTAATTTTCAGGAAGGTTTTGCCAGCAGGTCCGGGTACGAGGGCTCCGATGTCTCCTGTGCAAAGCCAGCGTTCTCCATTTATTTCCCTAATAACTTCAGCTGTTTTTTCCGGTTGGCGGTAGTACCCTTGCATGATTCCGGCACCTTTAGCAAGAATTTCCCCCTCGCCTTCTGGGAATCCCGGTGTGGGTTCGATCCTTACCTCCACGCCTTGGATTACCTGTCCAACGGTTCCCAACATGGCCCCTCCGGGTTCGAATTGGCTGAAGCTCAGGGCGGGTGCAGCTTCTGTCATTCCGTAGCCTTCTCGCACCCTGATATTGGCGGCATTAAAGACCCGCATGATACGGACTGGGCAAGCGCTGGCGCCCACGATAATGCCGTTTACTGAGCCACCCAAAGCAGCCCTCCATTTTGAAAAGATCAGTTTATCCGCTATTTTCCATTTAAAAGCGGACCATCCGGTTGGATGTTGGTCAAAATCCCAGTGATCTGCCATTTCCATTGCCCAAAAGAAAAGCCATCGTTTGATACCTTTCAAATCCATTCCTTTGGAATAGATTTTATCGTATACTTTTTCGAGTAGTCTTGGGACTGCACTAAAAAAGTGAGGTTTTATCTGTTGTAAATCGCCCGTTTCTCCACCTAATTTATCGGGGGTGGTAAAGGAAACACTTACTCCATAGGCGGTATAAGCGTAAAGTACCGCTCTTTCGAAAATATGACTTACCGGCAAAAAGCTGAGTCCACGGTCTCCACGGCCGATCGGGATAAGTGTCCGCATCGTTTCCACATTGAAAACAACATTTCGATGAGTAAGAACTACACCTTTGGGGTTGCCAGTAGTACCTGAAGTGTAGATATAAGTAGCCAGATCATCTGGTTGGATGCCGGCACTTATTCGCTCAATTTCGGTATCCAGTTCGGCATCGTCTGGTCCTGGTACCATCAAGCGGCTCCAGTTGGTTGCTTCTGGATGCTCGAAGAAAGTAAAAACTTCCTTTAGAGAGGGGGTATTTTGTTGGGCTGCTTTTACTTTGTCGTATAAATCGCCTGGCCCTACAAAACAATAGGCTACTTCAGCCTCCTGTAAGATGTATTGGTATTCTCTCGGACTGATGGTAGGGTACATTGGGACTCCAATGATGCCTAAGCGGAGCAGTGCGTAGTCTAAAGCGATCCACTCTGGAAGGGTCTTGTAAACAACAGTACCTACGCGGTCTCCTGGCCGGAGTCCAAGACGCAACAACCCCCGGGAGAGGGCATCTATCCATTGGATCATTTCGGTGCTGGATTTATAGGTCCATTCACCGTTTTCAATCTGGTGGCCAAAGGCTTTTTCGAGTGGGAAATCTCGGGCTTGCTCGAAGATGTAGTCGAATAAGCGCTTGTCTAAGGTGTTGTTTTGCTGCATGATGGAAAGGATGATTTCGTTTTGCCACAGGCGAAAGTAATACTATTTATTAAATTTGTAACTCTTATAAGTTTTGGAATATGAATGTCGGCTGCTTTAACAAAAAATAAAATAATATTATTTGGTTTGGGTCATATTTTCAGGCTTGCACCAAATTTTATTTTACTTAGTTAATTTAATATAAAAAGTTTATAAAAAAAACGTATACTAAACTTGGCGCTAGTGTCGGCGATTTCGTACTTTTGTAATCATTATTAAATCGAAGGGAAAAGGATTTACAGGGAGATGTGGCTTATTGCCATAAATCTGTTGAAAGATTCTGTGTATTTTTAATTGGATGCTATTTTGTCCGCCAGTATTGACAAGGGTTGGGCAAAATTTGTTGTCTGCCCATTCCAGCATATGGGGTCGATTTTTTTTGTTTAATCTTTTTTTAATGCCCTGACCGATCAGCTGAAGATACACAGTTCATGAGTACAATTGACAGCAGCACTATGACACGGATGCCATCCTCCCAGAATGTAAGTCCAGCGCCTCTCAAAATGATTTTCAAAGGGCGTTTGGAATTTGGGGCACAGCGAACTTTTGATATGGTTACCAAGCACTGGTCAACCAGGCTCGAGACCTATTTCAAGTCCGACATATTATTCAAGTTAGAGGATATTTTTCTAACGGATGACTTCGCTTTGTCGTTGCCACAGCCCCATACGACCGTTATGGGAACAGAAAAAGCATGGCGTGGGACAACCGATTTATTTCGGGAAATCGTTCAATTTGCCGTTGTAGGAAAGATACAAGCATGGTGTATTTCAAATGGGGAGGTAACAGAAATAACCTTGGAGCCGAAAACGGACAAGATAGCCGTTTCGGAGTACTGGCTGGGTTGTGAATTGGTTCAAAAAGATGGGCAGATGGAAGAAGCCTCTGCCGCTTTGAGCAGAGCCATTGATAAATACCAGCGTCATGCGCTTGCGTATGAGCGCAGGGGGTATGTGAATTATAAACTTCAGAATTACGGAGATGCATTGTATGATTTCACCAAGAGCATCGATGTGAATCCTGCGAACCCAGAGCCCCACTACGGCAGGGGGAAGGTGCGTATGTTAAAAGGAGAGTGGGAATCGGCTGCGCAGGATTTTGACGCAGCAGTAAAACGCTCCATTGCTCTTCAGCCCATCTTTTGGCTAGCTCGGCTTAAAAAATGCCAATGCCTGGTCAATCTAGAGCAATATGCTCCTTGCATTTCTGATTTGCAATTATTCGTTAAGCGGGAATTTACCGCAGAAAATCCTAATTTCCGTAGGCGGCGTTTGGCCTGGTACCTATTAGGACGTTGCTACCTGGCTACTTCCGATCTGAAAAATGCATTGGATGCTTTTAACCAAGCACTTTCCATCAAAGAAGGAGTTGAGTTGTTGTCCGATGCTGATTTGTTTTTATACCGTGGAAGAACTTTACACGCTACTGGGGCTTCCTCCTTCGCAAAAGACCTGGATGCAGCCGCCAAGCTTGGGAGCGAAGAAGCTGCCAAGTTATTGAAAGAGTGGAAAAAATAAAATAAAAAGACGGAACTCGTTGGAGTCAAATGCCTTCCAACTGTTTTCTAGTGCTGATTAATATGGATTTCCTGGTGGGGATCCTCACTGATGCCTGTTGGGAATACATCCTAACAGGCATTTTACAATTCAAAACACCTCGTTATGCATCGACCATTTTTAGGTGCGCTAATCATTTTGATTAGTTTAGTTACGGCAGAAGGACAAGTTCCCAAGGGGAACCGGAAGGACTCTTTTGTCAAGGTAATCGCATTGGACTCCTCTATTGGGTTGGATATTCGCTATGCTACCACTCAAAATTTCACTGGGGTTCGTATATATGACTGTGCGGAATGCCTACTTCGTCCTGAGGCTGCTCAGGCCTTGGTACGTGTGCACCAGGGGCTGCGCGCGAAGGGATATGGAGGCCTAAAGTTATTTGACTGTTACCGCCCAAGGCCCTATCAACAACGATTGTGGGATAAGGTGCCTAATCCCAACTATGTAACGCCTCCGTCGAAGGGATCTATGCATTCTCGAGGACTGGCGGTTGACCTGACCATTGTGGATCAACATGGGAATGAATTGGACATGGGAACTTCGTATGACTTTTTTGGAAAGGAAGCACACAGCGATTATCTGAACCATTCTCCGAAGGTTCTTTCCAATCGAAAACTGCTACGAAACGCCATGGAAGAGGCTGGTTTTGGTGGGATTCGGACCGAATGGTGGCATTTTTCGTACAGGAAATCCAATTATCCTTTGTCAGATTATTTGTGGGAATGTCGTTAAACATCGACGGAGAATAGCCAATCGCCGAAAAAAAACGAACAGGGCTATAAAAACAGAATTATCTTTGTAATCCCTAAGGTTATTATACCTTTAGAAGAACACTTAACTATCAACCGTTTATGCGCTTACTAATTCCTATTTTATTTTGGACTTTGTGGTCAGTCAGCTCCCCGGTTTCTGCACAGTCTACCCGTCGGGTTTTTTGGCAGGAACTTGCTCTTGACCAAATTACGATACCAGAACAGGCGGTTCGGGAATTTGAACCAGATGCCTATTTTGCTTACCAATTGGATTACGAGGCGGTTCGCTCGTATTTGGCAACTGCTCCTAGGGAGTTTTCTAAGGAGGGATTGCGCCAACCCTTAAAGCTTTCTATACCAACTGCGGAGGGAAGTTTGGAAACATTTGCAGTGACCGAATCACCGGTCGTGACGGAGCGTATTCGCGAGAAATACCCACTTATTCGCTCTTATTCTGGTTACTCTCTAGTTGATCCCGCTAAAAAAGTGAAAATTACTTTATCGCCAGAGTGGGGCTTCAAGGCGACAATTCGCAGGGCTGACAAGGGTTTGGAATATGTTGAGCCTTTGGCAAAGGGCCAGAATCAACTTTATATGGCGTACGATCGGAGAGCATTCCCAGCCAAGTTTCGGATTCCGGGAGTTACGTTGACCTCCGATATGATGTTTACTCCTGATCAGATTGTTGAAGCGGCACCGCCACGGGTGGCTGCCGACGCTCCTGTATTGAATGAGCGAGGAGTCGAATTAGCGGCTCCTGTAAAAGTTAAGATTTACCGCTTTGCCTGCGCTGCAACGGGGGAATTTTCCCAAGATCATGGAGGAACCACCGCCTCTGTGTTGGCAGCTATGGTGAATTATACTGCTCAGTTGAACCTGTTTTATGAATCTGATTTGGATATTCGCTTGATTCTAGTGGACCAAGTAGAGTCAATTTTATTCTTAGATCCAGCAACCGATCCATACACAGGAACGACGGTGGGTGAATGGATGAGCCAAAACCCGGCGGCTATGATTAATACCATCGGTTTTGACACTTACGACATTGGTCACGTATTTGCCCGTTATCAAGGTGGAAATGCAATTGGAGTAGCAGGTGGCCAATGCTGTACAGACTTCAAAGGGCGTGGGTGCTCCTCCGCTTTCCCACCTTATGGCGATTATTTCCTTTCTATTATTGGACAAGAAATTGGTCACCAGTGGTCAGGTGGCCATACTTGGACTTACTGTGGTTCACTTGGGCCTGGGGATGCCCCTAGCTCTGCCTGTGAGCCAGGATCTGGAAGCACCATCATGTCGTATGCAGGTGCCTGTGGAGCAGATAATCTCCCTGGAGTAGGGACTGGTGATCTGTACTACAATGTTTGTTCGATTACTGAAATTAAAGCTTTTTATGAAACGGGGATCGGTAGTACTTGTGGTTCCTATGAGACGGTTCCAAACCAACACCCTACGGCGATTATCAATTATCCCGATAATTTATTTTTACCAATCAGCACGCCTTTTGCGCTTACAGGTGCTGGGGTAGATCCAGACGGCGATCCCCTCACGTATTGTTGGGAGCAGTCGGACCGTGGTCCGTTGGTGCCGTTAGGTCAGCCACAAGGGAATACTCCTATTTTCCGGACCTATCCTCCAACTACCTCTCCAACTCGTACTTTTCCACGTATACAAACGGTAATTGCCAATCAGAATAATGTTGGGGAGTTACTGCCTACTTACAACCGCGACTTAACGTTCTGTTTGACCGTTCGGGATAACCGCTCTGGTGGTGGAGGGATCGGAATTGATACCCTTGAAATGCGGGTAACAGCCGCTGCAGGTCCATTCCGGGTTAGTTTCCCAAATACAAACAGTGTTGTTTGGCATCCGGGTGAGTACCAAACGGTTACCTGGAGTGTTGCGAATACCAATGTGGCACCGGTCAACTGTAAAAAAGTCAACATTAAAATGAGTAAGGATGGTGGGCTTACCTACCCCATTACTTTGGCAGAGGGCATAACGAATAACGGATCCGCCTGCGTCCTGGTTCCAAATGAAATTGGGACTACCAACCGGATCCGGGTAGAAGCTGCTGATCACGTATTCTTTGATATTTCGAATGCTAATTTCAAAATTGAGCCCGTGGTTACCCCTGGTTTTGCGATCTGTAGTCAGGAAACAGAATTCCAGGCTTGTTTACCGGGTGCATTCACCTTGCCTGTTGGAAGCAGCGCATGGGCAGGATTCAATGAAGAGTTAACTTATTCTGTTTTGGACTTACCAGTAGGTGCAACAGCCACCTTCTCTCAGAACCCAGCACCAGCGGGTACCGATATTGCGGTTAATGTTGATTTTGTTGGAACGTTGGAAGGTACTTATACCGTAAAGGTGGTAGCGGCTGGCGCTTCCGCCGCTGATACTATCTCAGTCAAGATGACGGTGGTATCCAATGAGTTTGGGGCATTCGCGCTCTCCTCACCAGTAGATGGAAGTGCTGGGGTCCCACAGGCGCCCATGCTGCGTTGGACCTCCATTGCAGATGCTAATCAATACCAAGTGCAGGTGGCTAGCAATCCATCCTTCGCACCTGGTACGCTCAAGTTAAATAACGCTACTGTTACAGCGGATTCGCTGCTAGCCAGTGCGAACTTGGAGAAGGGAACGATTTATTACTGGCGGGTACGCCCAGTTAATGAGTGTGGATCCGGCAATTGGGCAGGTCCTTTTGTGTTTGCTACCCAAGTGGATGCCTGTGCTTCTTTTAGCGCGGCCGACCTACCTAAAAATATTAGCTCGAATAGCACCAATCCAGTAGAATCCAAAATTACGATTGCAGGAGGTGGCCCAGTAAGTGATGTCAATGTCAAAAACTTGGGGATTTTCCACAATGCATTTAACCAGCTGGAAGTTCGCCTGATCGGTCCAGCGGGTGGAAACGGAGTGACTTTGTTTAAAAACCGCTGCGGGTTCTCCTCTATTACCATGGATGCAGGCTTTGATGATGCCTCCCCTGTTACCACGTTCCCTTGCCCACCCAATGGAGGAGTTAGTATTCGCCCCAACCAGCCACTTTCCGCCTTTAATGGTCAAAACAGTGCAGGGGTTTGGACTCTTTGGGTGAAAGATGGTGAAATCGGCTCCGGTGGTGCTATCAATAACTTCGAACTAGAGGTATGTTCTGCTGCGGCCTTGAACCCACCGGTAGTTATTAATAATAATGTATTGGTGCTTCCTTCCGGAACCAATGCCTTGATCACGACCGAGCTGCTGAAGTCTGAAGACAACAATAACACGGCCTCCCAGCTTACCTATTATTTGGTGACTGCTCCTCAAAACGGTTTGATTAATCTACAGGGTTATGGGGCTTTAAAAGCAGGTGATTATTTCACCCAGGCTCAGGTAGACAATGGTCTGGTGCGCTTTTATGATTGGGGACATCAACAAGGTGGTGACTCCTTCCGTTTTGCAGTGACAGATGGAGAAGGTGGATTGGCAATGGGAACCTTTGAAATTGCTGCTGTAGTAAGTACGCAGTCCCCTTTCCAGGAAATTCTGTTTTCCCTAGCTCCAAACCCAGCGGATGAAACCGTTCGTTTGGATTTTGGATCTGGCTTAACCGAAGATGCGAATGTGTCCTTGTTTAATACGGCCGGCCAGCAAGTTCGTAGTCTGATGATTGCTGCCGGAGTGGCGCATCGCAGTATTCAAGTTGCTGATTTACCAGGAGGGCTCTATACTGTGGTCATCCAGACTGCAAAGGGGGTATCCACCAGGAAGTTAATTGTTGAATAATTGATAGATTTTGGCCTAAAAAAAGCCCTGACAGGGAGGAAATTCCTTTTTGTCAGGGCTTTTTATTTTTAGGAAAAAAATTAGCTTAATCTTTTTCCTGTTTGTCTTGGCCGAATTCACGGGCTTTGTCCCAAAACTCTTTTGCCTCTTCCTTCATCTCGTTCACTTCTTCTTTTGCCTCTGCGAGGAGCTCGTTGGCTTTATCGCTCAAATAACCCATTGCACCCCCTTCATGTGCTGCGATATTTGCTTTTGCCGCTTCCAGCTCAGCCTTTTTCTCCGCAATTTCCTCTGCTAACTCCGCTTTTGCCTCCATGGCTTCCTCCTGGAGTTCTGCCAGCTTAGCGGCTGCTGCATCCTTCAGTTGGTCGAGTTTTTCACTCATTTCTGATGCTTTATCCAAAGCTTCTTCCTTCAATTTGTTCAATAGATTGTCCATAGGTGTACTTTTTTAATTGTTTATAACTAGGATGAAAGTTTACTATGTCGATAACTGTATCCAAAATAAATGACTAATCCAGCTAATAGCCAGACTAGAAACCAGAACCAACTGGAGGCAGGAATCTGCGCCATCATATACAGGCAAAATACCAAACCTAGCAGTGGGATGAGGGAGAGGTTGTGTTTAAATGCCAGGACAGCTAACACAAGGCTGGTAACCCAAAAGAGCAAAATAGGGGCTTGATCAAGTAAGCTTCCATCTTTTCCTAACCACAGCTGGATAGTTTCAGGTGAATACTGCTGGATAAGAAGTACCGCAGCCGACAAGATAATCGGGAAAATCCACTTTCCATTCAGATACGGTGTTCTGAACTTTCCCCTGGGTGCATTGGGGGTTACCTGCATTTTTAAAACCCCGCCACTCACTAAAACAAAAGCAAACAAGGTGCCCATACTGCAGAGGTCCAATACGGTATCACTTGGAATGAAGAGCATCGGGACAATTACAAAAAAAGCCGTGACTACAGTTGAAAAAGCAGGTGTTTTGTATTTTGGATGAATTTTAGCAAATTGTGGCGGAAGTAGTCCGTCCCGGCTCATAGTCATCCAAATACGGGGCTGACCCAGTTGAAAGACCAAGAAAACACCCGCCATGGCTACCACCGCGCTTACAGCAATGACCCCGGATAACCAGTCTAGGTGTAATTTACTAAATACAAATGCCAACGGATCCGTGACATCGAGTTCTTTATAACTAACCATCCCGGTCAGCACCAAGGCAATAATAATGTATAAAACAGTACAGATGACAATGGAGTACACCATCGCTCTGGGTAGATCCCGTTGGGGATCTTTACATTCTTCTGCGGTGGTGGAGAGGGCGTCGAAACCAATATAGGCAAAGAACACAGAGGAAACCCCTGCCATAACGCCACCGAAACCATTGGGTATGAATGGATGCCAGTTATTTACATCAACATAAAAGGCCCCCACCACAATGACCATGATTACAACGGCAATCTTGAGAATTACCATAATATTACTCGCCGTTTTAGACTCTTTAATCCCCACATACACTAAAATAGAGATTAAAATAGACATTATGATCGCAGGAATGTCTAATATAACAGGAAAGCTGCCCAACAGAGGGGCTTGTGACCAAGCGAGGTAAGCCTCTTTTTGTGCTTGGGTTAGCATTTCAAGGGTGGAACCATTCGACAGTAGACTGCTGGCCTCCTCAAATCCTTTTTGAGCAGAGACATAGTCAATATGAGCCCAGGCGGGGATTTCCCAGCCAAGGCTTTGCATCAGACCGGTGAAATAGCCTGACCAAGAAACGGCGACAGTGATATTCCCAACCGCGTACTCCATAATCAGTGCCCATCCGATGATCCATGCAATTAACTCACCAAATGCCACGTAAGAGTAGGTGTATGCACTGCCCGAGACAGGCAACAGGGAGGCAAATTCTGCATACGCGAAGGCCGCAAAGCCACAGGCAAGTGCGGTAAACATAAATAAAAAGACTACTCCGGGTCCTCCATTATAACTGGCAGAGCCAATGGTGCTAAAAATGCCTGCTCCGATAATGGCCGCAATTCCTAGTGCCGTTAAGTCCCAAAATCGCAGGTTTTTTTGCAGGCCTCCTCCATGAATATCTTCATTTTGAGCAGCCGCAATTGCGTCGGGAATATTCTTTTTCCGAAAAAGATTATTAAAAAAGGACATAGTGAAAAGCTTGGTTCAGAATAAAGTGCGAAAAGTAGTGCTTTTCATTGAAAAGAAGGAAGATGAACTACAAATGACGCATCTTTTTGTAATTGCTTGCGTTATAGGAACTAAATTTGCATCGGAATTTATTCCAACTAAAGACTGTGTTATGAAAAAATCACATCTCATTGCCATTGCTGTTATCGCAGTGGCTATCGCAACCCTGGTTTCCGCCAGTTCGGATGTTACCACCTATGCCAATTTTGACCAGGCTACTGAAAGTGGTGATAAAGTTAAGCTCGTTGGACAACTGGTTAAGGAGGCTCCTATTGAATATAATCCGGAAAAAGATCCCAACTACCTGGCGTTTCAATTAAAAGACGACGCTGGGTCTGTTCGGAAAGTAGTTTTGCGCTCTGCCAAACCACAGGATTTTGAGCGCTCTGAACAAATTGTCTTAACGGGGGAAATGAATGGTGAAATTTTTGAGGCCAGTGACATGCTACTAAAATGTCCGTCTAAATACCAGGATCAAGAGGTTTACATCCGATCGGAACAAGGATAATATCGAACATGGAATATATAGGTGAACAGTTGCTTCCAGGCCAGATTGGCCATTTTTTCGTGGTGCTCTCCTTCGTGGCGGCCCTTTTTTCTGCATTTTCCTACTTCATGGCTACCAAGAAGGAGGCCGATGCAGGTTATCCAGGCTGGCTCCGTTTAGGGCGTTACGGTTTTTTGTTTCATGGACTTAGCACGTTTGGGGTAATTATTGCCTTGTTTTATATCTTGACTGGAAAGTTGTACGAATACCAATATGCTTGGGCAAATGTTTCGGATGACCTCCCATTCAAGTATGTTTTTTCCGCTTTTTGGAAGGAGCAACAAGGTAGCTTTTTGCTCTGGAGTTTTTGGCACATTGTCTTGGGGATGGTTTTGATTCTGAAATCAGGAAAATGGGAATCTGCTGTAATGGCGGTTATTGCCCTCGCCGAGGCCATCATTGCTTCCATGATTTTGGGACTCTATTTTGGTGATTTTAGATTGGGTGCCAGTCCATTTGATCTTTTGCGGGACGTGATGGATGCGCCTATTTTTGCGCAAGCTGATTATTTGGAGAAGGTTAAAGGGAATGGTTTGAATCCTCTTTTGCAGAATTATTGGATGACGATTCACCCCCCTACCTTGTTTTTGGGTTTTGCCAGTACTATTGTTCCCTTTGCCTTTGCTATCGCCGGTTTATGGAAAAAGGAGCATAAGGAATGGTTAAAACCAGCCTTGAACTGGGCCTTGTTCTCTGGTGCTATTTTGGGTTTGGGGATTCTTATGGGAGGCGTTTGGGCTTATGAGGCGTTGTCCTTCGGCGGTTACTGGGCTTGGGACCCCGTTGAAAATACTTCATTAGTGCCATGGCTTACCTTGGTAGCTGGAATTCACACCAACTTAGTTGCCCGTTCCACTGGGTATTCCATTCGAAGCACTTATGGTTTTTACCTGGTCTCATTTATTCTAATTTTGTATTCCACGTACCTGACTCGAAGCGGTATTCTGGGGGATACTTCGGCGCACGCGTTTACGGAAATGGGCCTAGGATTTCAACTGATCCTGTTCATCGGTGCATTCTCTCTACTTTCCCTTCTCTTGTTTGGAGCGCGTGCCAAGGGAATTCCTAGCATTCAAGAAGAAGAGAAATTTGCCTCCCGTGAGTTTTGGATGTTTATGGGCTCATTGGTGTTGTTGTTTTCAGCGGTCCTTCTGACCGGGGCGACTTCACTGCCTGTTTGGAATAAGTTGGTTCAACTTTTCAAAGAGGATTATGTAGGAGCTGCCTTAAAGGATCCAGTGGAACACCATAACCGCTACCAAATGTGGATTGCGGTATTTATTGGTGTTTTGTCTGGAGTTGCTCAATGGCTTCGATATAGTGAGCGTAATTGGTCTGTTTGGGTTAAAAATTTTGGTTTACATTTAGGAATTGCCTTGGTGCTAGCCACAATTCTTACTTTTTTCCATGCTTCTTGGATCAAGGTGAGCGATTGGCGTTTGGCAGCCCTGTTATTCACCGCCATGTTTACCTTAAGTTCTAATGCCGATTACCTGATTTCCTTTGCCAAGGGCAATCTGAAAATGGCAGCTTCAGCAGTCTCTCACCTTGGTTTTGGTATCTTGATCCTGGGGGTAATGTCCTCCGGCTTGAATAAGGAGTGGATCTCTTCCAATAATTTTGCGATGGAAGGTTTGATTGAGGGGATGGATAACGAGGATTTGAACCGCAATGTCCTTTTAATTAGGGAGGCTCCTATGCCGATTAAGCGCAATTTTGAAGCTACTTATGTGCAGGATACGATTGAGCGTCAGACACGTACGTTTACCGTTCAGTTCAAAAAAAGAGATGAGGCGGGAAACCCAACGGGAGAGGAATTTGTACTGTATCCCAATGTCATGTACGATCGTCCCTTCACTAAGGTAGTAGCCTCCAATCCCTCTACCAAGCATTATTGGAATTATGATATTTTTACGCACGTCTCGTCCTTGCCTAAAGCGGAACTAGATCCTGAGTATGCGCAGCAACAAGAAGATAGCCTAAAGTATCAGCTGTACGATGCAGTGGCGGGGGATACCCTGTTTACTAAAGAACATTACATCGTAGTACAAGGCTTGACTAAAGATCCTGTACATCCTGAGTATAAAAAGCAGCCGGGTGACCTGGCATTTGGTCTGAAAATGAAGGCGTACTCGTTGGAAGACCGTACCGGTTATGATTTGAATCCAATGATGTACCTGCGTCCTGGAGAAGGTGCATTTGCATTGGCTTACTCCGCTCCACAGTTGGAAATCAAGGCAAAGCTTACAGAGAAGGGACTTGAAAAGGCATTAAAAATGGAAGAGGAGCTGCAATATCAGACCTTCCAAGTCAAACAGGGCGCTTCTTTTTCATTCCAAGGCTATGAGGTGAAGCTTGTCAACGTGAACCGGGAAATTAAACACCCCAACTATGTGCCTCAACAAGGGGATATTGCCGTTGCGGCAGAGTTGGAAGTGCTTGGTAACGAAGCAAGTTACCAAGTAGCGCCCGTCTTTCTCATCAGAGGCAATCAGCCGTTGAGCTTAAAGTCTGAACTAATGGACCTTGGTTTGCATTTTGTGTTTCAAAGTGTGGATCCGGAGACGGGTCTTTTCACCATTCGGGCAGCCAAAAGTAATCCGCAGGACGCTGGTATTCCGGTTGAAATCGCTGAAAATGCAGGCAGGTCGGATTATATAGTGTTAGAGGCTATCATTTTTCCAGGCATTAACTTTGTGTGGGCTGGATCTTTATTGATGCTCTTTGGTTTAGCACTCGGTTTCTGGAGGAGATGGAGGCAGGGATAGTCGAATAACTTGTTTTATCGTAAAAAAGGAGCGGGTTTGGAAGTTTGAACTTCTAAACCCGCTCCTTTTTTACGATAGCATTCTAAAATGCCTGCGAATTAGACATGAGCAGCCTTGAGAAAAAACAATGAGATAAAAAGCACTGATTTTAAACTCCTGGCACCGCAATAGCAATTACAGACGTCCCATTGCTCCTGCCAAGGCAGTGAATTGGAATGGGAAAGTTACCCAAATCCATTCAGGCTTCCAGAAAAGAATGCCCACCATTACTACTGTAGATACGACGAAAATCGCCCAATCGCGCTTTTTATTTGGAGTATACTCCTCGTTATGATTTGACATAAGAATTGGTAGTTTAAAATTCAAGTACTGCAAAGGTAATACCGACGAGAAATTACACGGCACTTCCGCCGAATAATTTTCTTCGTACATCGTTTTTTTCAAGGCGTAGATCGGAGGTCCTATCTTGGAAAAGCGAAAAAGTCCGTACCTATGCACCTTCAAAACAGCATTTGCTGCTGGTTTATAAACATTTAACCTGCTATGTTACTTTATTCAATGCCCGATCTGGCGTCGGCTGATACCTGGGTTAGTCTACTAACCCTCACCTTCCTTGAAATTGTATTGGGAGTCGACAACATTATTTTTCTATCCATCATTTCTTCCAAGCTGCCAGCGGAAGACCAGCCAAAGGCCCGCAACATTGGTTTGGTATTGGCCATGGTCCTTCGTATTGTATTACTCTTTGGTATCTCTTGGATCATCAGCATGAAGGAACCGTTGATCAACATTGATCTTCCGGGTATTCATGGTGGTCTGACTGGTCAGGGAATCATTCTTTTGCTAGGGGGTATCTTCTTGTTGTACAAGGCTACTAAAGAAATCCACCATAAATTGGAAGGGGTAGAAGAGGATACGAATCCAAAAGTGGGTTCTGGGAGAGATGCGCTTAGCAATGCCATTATTCAGATTACCTTGATCAATCTGGTCTTTTCGTTTGACTCCATTTTGACGGCTGTGGGCATTGCCGATAACTTGATGATTATGATTGCCGCAGTAGTGGTTTCTGTTTTGGTAATGATGATCTTCTCGGGTCCCGTAAGTAAATTTGTGAACGACCATCCAACGGTTCAAATGTTGGGTTTGGCATTCTTAATTTTGATTGGTTTCTCCTTGATTGCTGAGGCGGCCCATTTAGGACACTTCATTGAGGGTTCCGTGCCCAAGGGGTACCTTTACTTTGCTATTTTCTTCTCCTTGTTCGTTGAATTTTTAAATATCGGAATGTCGAAGAAGCGCAAGCCTGTTCAGTTGCATGGATATGGTGAAACAGCCAAAAAACAAGGGGTATTGGGTGAGGATATCCTTGATCAATAAGTTGTTCTAAAAAGTGCGGTTATTTTTTAAGATATACAGAGCAGTGGCGGTGATTTGTTTCTCCGCCACTGCTGTTTCTGCCCAAACTCCCTGGCTCGGGAAATGGTGGATTGAATTCAAGGATAAAACAGAAACCCCCTATTCATTGAGTCGACCACAAGAGTTTCTATCTGCCCGCTCACTTGAACGGCGCGCAAAACAGGGTGTGCCGGTTTTAGCGGAAGATCTTCCGGTGGCCCCTGCTTATTTGGAAGGGCTTCGGCGACTAGGACTGGATATTCATGGGTCGTCTCGCTGGATGAATGCAGCGGCTGTTATTGCCGATTCTGTGGTCATCAAGAGCGCCTTGGAGCTGCCTTATGTACATCAAGTGCATTACCTGGGGCGGCACATTCGAATTAAAAACCCACCTAACCGACCTGCAAAAGTGCGGACTGTCTTTCCCGAAAACCGCTCAGCTGAAGCCCAGTTTGGGCCGATGGGCTACGGGCTAATCAACGGTGCAGCGTTGCAGGTGCCATTCTTGCAGGCGGTGGGAGCTCGCGGAAGGGGTATTTGGATCGCAGTCATGGATGGTGGATTTACGAACGTGGATACCATGCCTTTTTTTGATAGTGTTGCTCTGCAACAGCGCCTCTGGCCCGGGCCCGATTTAGTGGAGCGGGATCAGGCCGTTTTTGAGAGTGCGCATCATGGAACGGCAGTTTTATCGGTGATGGCTTCCAATTCGCCCGGGTATTTTGTAGGGACCGCCCCAGATGCTACCTATTTCCTGATTAAAACCGAGGATACCGGTGGGGAATTTCCTATCGAGGAGGTCAACTGGATCTTGGGCGCTGAATGGGCCGATAGTATTGGAGTGGATCTGATTAATGCTTCCTTGGGGTACACTACCTTCAACGATACTTTATTAAACCATCGTTATGAAGAATTAGATGGTAAAACCACCATCGCGTCCCGAGGTGCATCCATCGCTGCCCGAAAAGGGATGATTATTTGCAACAGTGCCGGTAACTCAGGGGAGGAACCCTGGAGATACCTTGGAGTTCCTGCAGATGTTCCTGGGATTGTTGCTGTCGGTGCCACCGACAGTCAATCGGGGGAAATGGCACCGTTTAGCTCATGGGGTCCTACTGCAGATGGACGAGTTAAGCCAGACCTTACGGCGCCAGGTATGAATGTAGTAACAGCCGGAACGGTGGGGGAGGAACTCACGGTCTCAGCGGGCACCTCGATCGCTTCCCCAATCCTCGCTGGAGGCATCGCTTCCCTTTGGAGTGCTTTCCCAGAAGTGCCTGCTTCTCACTTGTTAAATGCTCTTTTTGAAACCGCCGACCACTACCATGAACCAGGTTTGCATTCTGGTTATGGCACTCCAAATTTGGCAAAAGCATGGCTCCAGCTCAAAGGAATCCATGTAGTTGGAAAAGATCGTTGGTATGGTTATCAAAATGACCAAGATCAGCTGGTGATACTGACAGAGTCCCAATACCCGCTTCAATCTGGAAGTGTCTTGATCAAAGATTGGTTGGGTAGGATCTGTTTACAAAGCTATGCCTGGGTCAGCGGTGATCAAGTGCAGGTTATCGAGATTCCGGGATTGGCTACCTTGCCACACGGTATTTATCGAGTAGCCATTTCTAGTGGAGGGTCTTTTTATTGGGGGAAATAAATGGTGCATTCTATGAAAAATCCCTTTGCCAGATCTGCGGATTTTTTAGGTTATTTGGGTCGCTGAAATAATAAACAGATCTGTTGGATGGTTTATTACATACCTTTGTAACGATACTAACCATCAAAAAGAGAGGCCTTGGATAGTTCAGAATTAATCAAGAAGGTCCGCAAGATTGAAATTAAAACGCGCGGATTAAGTAGTCACCTGTTCACCGGGGGCTACAACAGTGCATTTCGGGGAAAAGGAATGTCTTTTAGTGAAGTCCGACTGTACACCCCTGGGGATGATGTTCGGAGCATCGATTGGAACGTGACGGCTCGAACCGGTGAAACCTACGTGAAGGTGATGGAGGAAGAACGGGAGAACACCCTGATGTTGTTGGTAGATGTAAGCGCTTCTGCTGTTTTTGGAAGTCACACCCAGTTTAAGGAAGAGTACCTTTCAGAATTGTGCGCAGTGTTGGCTTTTTCAGCTATCTCCAACAATGACAAGGTCGGGGTTGTTTTGTTTTCGGATCAAATTGAGTGTTTCATTCCTCCTAAAAAAGGGAAGCAGCATATTCTGCGCATTATTCGGGAGATATTAACTACCCAGCCTAAAGGGAAAGGAACGGATGTTGCTAAGGCCCTCCGTTTTGTCAATAATATAGTGAAAAAACGCAGCGTGTGTTTCGTGCTGTCCGATTTTTTAGACAAGGGGTATGCAGATGCACTCAAGATTATGGCTCGTCGGCATGATTTGATTGGGATACATTGTTGGGACGCGCTGGAAAGGCAGTTGCCTGACATAGGAGTACTTAGGGTCACCGATGCAGAGACACAGCAGCAATATTGGGTAGACACGTCCAGTGCTGCCATCCGAAAAAAGTATCGAATGACGTTTGATGAGCACCTTCAGCAGGTAAAAGCGCTTTTTCAGAAAGCAGGAGCCGATTTTTTGAGCCTAGGCACCCACGAACCCTATGCTCCGGTTTTGCTTCGTTTTTTCCAGCAGCGGTTGCAGAGTCGCATCCAGCACGGTTAGATTCCCTGGGGGAATCTGCTTGCAAAATCTTTCGCAAAATAGGTTAAGATCACATCCGCCCCAGCTCTCCGGATACTCAGCAGTGCTTCGGGCATCGCTTTTTCATAGTCAAGCCATCCATTCCGGCAAGCAGCTGTCAACATGGCACATTCTCCGGATACATGGTAGGCTGCTATTGGAAGGGCGGAAGCCGCCTTCAAGTCGGAAATGATGTCTAAGTAATGTAAAGCTGGTTTAACCATCAGCATGTCGGCTCCTTCCTGGATATCCAATTCGGCTTCTATCAAGGCTTCCCTTCGGTTAGCCGGGTTCATTTGATAGGTTTTCTTATCTCCACTTTTAGGGGCAGAATCTAAGGCATCCCGGAAAGGGCCATAAAAGGCACTGGCATATTTGGCAGTGTAGGAAAGGATCCCTGTTTCGGTGTACCCTGCCTCATCCAAGGCATGCCGGATATAGCCGACTCGGCCATCCATCATATCAGATGGTCCCAACATATCGAATCCAGCTTGTGCTTGCGCGATGGCCATTTTTGCCAAGATGGGCAGCGTTTCATCGTTGACTATTTTCCCGTTCTGAACCAATCCATCGTGTCCATCACTGGAATAGGGATCCATAGCGACATCGCTGATCAGGGTGCATTCTGGGAATCGCTCCTTGATGGACCGGGCTACTTTTAGATAAAAATTATCCGTTTGGTAACTGTAAGTTGCAGTTGTATCTTTCAGATGGTCAGCTACTGCCGGAAATAAAATAAAGTTTTGAATGCCTAACTGGATGCATTCTTCCACCTCTTCAAGCAAATACTCGGAGGAAAAGCGATAAATACCTGGTAGTGAGTGAATTTCTTGTTTGATCCCGCTCCCGTCTACCAAGAACAAAGGGAAAACAAGTTGACTTGGGTGAAGATGAGTTTCAGTGGCCAGCGCTCTTAAAGCGGGGCTACGCCGGTTGCGACGAGGGCGACGTGGAATTGACAATGCGTTCATGGCAACAAAGGTACAAGTGGATAGAGCTTCATAGAATGGCATAATAGTCGTTTTTTTGCCATATTTTAACCTTTTTTGAATAAGAAATGGGCTTGATGAGTCCCGTTGAGCAAGGAGGTATCGTCGAACTCCTATTTGCCAGGGGGGCTTTGGAATCGTTTGTTGCTTAGAAGGTAAAGCGATGTGTTCTGCGCTTACTTTAGCCCAATTCATTTGTCCTTTCTACTATTGAGGATTTGATTTAGAACAATTTGCTTTGAAACCGGTTTCATTCTTTTGAGATTAATACTATGAAAATTGGCATAATTGGGGCCGGCATTGCTGGCATTGCAACTTCGATTCGCCTGGCGGCTGCAGGTCATGACGTGACGGTGTTTGAGGCCAATCCTTATCCTGGGGGAAAGTTGAGCGTATTTACGTTAGAGGGTTATCGTTTTGATGCGGGACCTTCTCTTTTTACGATGCCGCAGTATGTAGAGGAGCTATTTACTTTATGTGGGGAGCGTGCAGAAGACCATTTTCGATATGTTCAGGTGGATACAGCCTGTCATTATTTTTGGGAAGATGGCACCCGACTGCGGGTGCCTGCCGATCCAAACCAGTTTGCGGAAGAAGCGCAACAGGTATTAGGGGTGCCCGCCGAGCAGGTGCGTCGGTTTTTGATGCGAAGTGCTGAGAAATATGCTTTGGCTGGAAAAATATTTCTTGAAAAGTCTTTGCACCGCGCAGATACTTGGTTAAGCAAATCGGTAGCGAAAGCCATGCTTCGTTTACCCCGATTTGAGCTGTTCCAAACTATGCACCAGGCACACCAGAAGGCATTTTCCAACGAAAAAATGGTTCAACTATTTAACAGGTATGCGACCTATAATGGCTCTAATCCATATAAAGCTTCGGGTATGTTGACCATTATTCCCCATTTTGAGCATAATATTGGAGTGTTTTATCCAGAGGGGGGCATGCACTCTATCACAACTAGTCTATATGAGCTCTCGCTTCGGCAAGGAGTTAAGTACCAATTCTCTACCCCAGTTACTGAAATTATCACAGAGGGAGGTCGTGTAAAAGGCCTTCGTACCGATGGGGATTCGCTTCACCTACTGGATAAAGTGGTGAGCAACATGGATGTGTATTACACGTACAAGCGGCTACTTCCGGAGGAAAAACACCCGGAACACATATTAAATCAGCCAAAGAGTACTTCTGCACTGATTTTTTATTGGGGAGTTAAACGGGAATTTCCTGAGCTTGGGTTGCACAATATTTTTTTTACCGAGGATTATCGGTCCGAATTTGAAGCGCTAGAAGCGGGTCAGGTGGTGGATGACCCAACCATTTATGTCAATATTACCTCTAAACTGACACCAACAGATGTTCCGGAAGGCGGAGGTGAAAACTGGTTTATTTTGGTGAATGCGCCTTGCCATCAAGGGCAAGATTGGAGTCAGGTTATTCCGGAAATTCGGAAAAACACCCTTCAAAAGCTCAGTCGAAATCTAGGGGTTGACCTGGAGTCCTTATTGGTTTGTGAAGACATCCTTGAGCCAAGAGAAATAGAGCGCCGTACTTCCTCCCATTTGGGCGCACTTTACGGATACAGCTCGAACACCATGATGGCCGCTTTTTTACGGCATCCAAATTTTTCGAACCGCATTGAGGGGCTCCATTTTGTGGGGGGAAGTGTTCATCCAGGAGGCGGAATCCCCTTGTGCCTTCTTTCTGCCAAAATTACCAGTGAGCTAATTTAACGGGTTGACTTGATCCGCTCCGGCAGCTCGTGGTACTGTTTAATCGCTGTGAAAAAAGACGCTAAATACTGCTGAACCTGTCTGCTGTGCTTGGGTTCTAGGTGTGCTCGTTTGCAGCTTTCTATAAAATACGCCTCTTGTTCGTTGAGTACTTTCATAGCTTGTTGGATGGCGCGTTTACTTAATCCTTCTGCCATCAGTGCCCGGTCTCGGACCGAATTTAAACCAGACTCTTTCGTAGGGCTTGCATAAGGGGCGTCCACCAAGCCAGAAAAATCAAAATCGTAGGGAATGGGAATGATTTTGTCACTGGAGGGCTCTTTGTACAAGAGTATGTTCCGCTGGTCTGGAATGCTCCAATCGGTGTTGCCAATCATAAATTGGAAGGAAGCGTTTAGAGCAGCGTAATATGGATCAAGGTCTTCGTTCGACAGACCAAATTGTTGAATCAATCCTCCCCCTAGTCGCGCCATCAATTCTTCTTCATGTTCGAGCAGCATAGCCCATACCGTCGGTTGGCTGGTTTGGGTTGTTTGGTCATAAAGGCGAAGACGGATCAGACGTGCTTTAAGGTGGTAAGGACTCACTTTTTCATACATTCGGTAGGCAAGGTACTCTTTTTGTAATCTCGATTCTCCTTCAATATCGAAGGATTGAGGCAGTACAAGTCGAACCTCATTTAGGGTGTCTAATTGTAGTGCTTGGAGGTTTTTTTTGGAAAATTTGAATTTAAGGGGTGGGATTTCGCTGATGCGCCGGCGGAATTTACCTCTTGGTCGAACTTGAAGTGGCAATTCTTGCCCGTTCTCCAGACGGATTTTGGCGGGGAAATAAGTATTGGTTTTTTTCCCTTCTACTAAAGCGGGCAGATCCAATTCCAGCGTAATCAAGGAGGAGTCCTTTTTACTGAGGAATGAAAAAATACTTTTGGTCGTTTGTGCGGAGGCCTGGATACTGGGTATTGCTACCAGTAAACTTACGGCAATAATAAATCTAGAAACAGCGGTTCGCATGGAAAAAAAAGTGGTGGTGTGGGCAGTTGGCGCAGAGGGGAAATAGAATATTATTTGGTTGAATAATAATTTTATTTCATAAACAGCAAAAACAATGCCTTGTTTCTTTTTTTTAAGAATTTAATTTTATGATGCAAAATTGAAGGGAAAGGGTGAACCCAACCAAAATGCTCGTCGAACGCGGGCATTTGTTCGACTGGAGGCAGGAATTAAACGATTGATACTTGAGTAGATATCGATGGGGTATTCTCTGAATCCTGAGGGATTTTACTCGATCAAGACTTCGTCAATAAAGATCCAGCATTTTTGTCCTTTGCCGGGGTGCCAAGCAGGGTTTTGTAGCGGGCTGGAGATATGCATTTTTAGATATTGGGTTTCGATCGGGGTGCTGAGGGCCAGGCTTCGGACGCCCGTTTTTGAATTTTGCATGGATGTATTGACAGGGAAGGTCGATTTTCCGACCGGTATCCAGGATTTTTTATCCGTAGAAGCCCACAGTTCTAGTCCAGAAGGGGCAAATATCCAGGAACCGTTATTCTCGAGGTAGTGAATACCTGCCCGGGTGAGGTTTATTTTTTTTCCGAAATCGAGGACTGCACTTGCATGGCTTCCTTCAAAACCGAGGAATGCGGGATCTGTTGCATCCAAGCCTAGGAGGTTATCAATCAAGGATTCTCCTCCTTTCCCTGGGTATTTTTCAGAGGGTTTAGGAGATAGCGTTGCCGCTATGGGTTTGTGTTTACGTTTGGCAAAGGTAGCTTCTGCAACCGGGCTGTTTTCCCAACCTGGCTTAGCTGCAATCACCCGTACGGTGGCAGACTGATCGAGCACAAGGGGTGAACCATTGTATTGGGGGCTAGAGGAGGTAGGATCAGTTTGGTCCAAGGTGTAATGAAGCGCTACGCCTTTGAACGGAAATTCAAGCTTCACCTGCAAGGTGTCGTCAAAAATGGTTTTTGAGTAGAAGATGCTAGGGGATACCAGGGTCAATGGGGTCGATTGGGAATTGGATCCTGGGTCGTAGGTAATTTGAAGGTCCGGGAATTGGGTTTTTATGGATGCAATTTTTGCGGGCTGGATAAGGGTTCCCCAGACATAGAGTTCTTTCAAGCGCTTTAGCAATTCAACCTGGTCCAAGAACGAATCATCCACTTTTGTTTGGTGGAGGTTAAGGTACCGAAGGTGCGAAAGCCCGACTAGTTCAGCGATACCTTTTGACGTCACCATGGTATTGGATAGGTGGAGCCTGCTAAGGTGCTTCAGCATTTTTAAACTGCTCAATAGTTCATCCGAGCAGTTCGTGTGGGCTAAATCTAAGTGTGTAATTTGGTCAGCTATCGGGCGTAACAGCTGTAGGACCTCGGGTTGGAGGTCTTTTCTGCCGGTCAGAGAGACCGCTAACCAAGGTTGTTGTTCACCGAGAGAAAGAATGGCGATTCGATTATTTTTGAGCTCTTGGATATCGGCTGGGTCGGCAGGCGCTACGTTCACATTTGGAAAGGGGTTGTTAGATAGTTGATTGAGCAGAGCACTGGCAGGTAGCTGTGTAGTTGCTCCGAGCTCAATCCAACGCCGTACCCATTCTATTTCTTGTGGGCTTAGTTGGGCTTTCCCTTTTGGCGGCATATGGTATTCATCGTGTCCTGGAAGCCGCAGACGTTGATAGAGAATACTACTATCGGGGTTATTTGGAACTAATACGGGGCCATGGCTTCCTCCTAAGAGCAAATTTTCATAACTATCCAAGAGCAAATCACCTTTCCGTTTGGAAGGTTGGTGGCAACTGATGCATTTTTTTTGGAGAATAGGATAAATCAGGGATTCAAAAGCGGTTCCCTCCGCTTGGACAGGGGCGGTTTCGGGGGGGGATTGAAGAGCAAAAAAATCATCTCCGTGGGTGAGGCTTCCACCATAATGACCGGCTAGCAGCAATAGCAGCGTGGTGGCGTAGATACTGACAAATAGCCAGCGCGTTGTACGAAGCAAATAGGCAACTATAGAGGCAAGAGCGGTCGCGATTCCCAGCCAACGGTGCCAAAAAAGGGTATCAGATGGGTAAGTGCCAGCAGCAGCTAGCCACCAACCACTAAAAGCAGTGAACAGGGCTAGCAAGCTGGTGGTGGTGACCGCCAACTGAAGAATGGGGACCCATTCCTGCTCCCTCTTCCAATGAGACCATAGTGCGAGCAGGCAAGTAGGCATCAGAAGCCCAATGGGCAGGTGCAAAAAAAGCAGGTGCAGTTTTCCAAAAAAAACGATCAGTTGATCCATACCTAATTTTCACTACTTTTGCCTGCATAGAATCCTGTAGCAGGTGATTGGGTGGAACAGATGCATTATGCAGTGTGGTTTACCTGCCGCACAGCCCTATCAGACTCGACTTTGGTTGGATTGCTACAGGACGGATGCCTGTTTTATCCTTTTTGTCCAATGCCATAACGATATGCGCACCATTTTAGCAGCCAAAGTACCGCTCAGTGGGTTAATATTAACCGCTCTGATCGTTTTTTTTGCTTGTGTAAGTGAAAAAAAAGCGGAAGACCGTCCTATTAGCTTTAATTTTCAGGTGCGTCCGATTTTGTCGGATCGTTGCTTTAAATGCCATGGGCCGGATGAAAAACAGCGCAAAGCAGATCTTAGGTTGGATACCAGAGAGGGTGCGCTGGCAGCACTGGGGCCCAACAAGGACCACTTTGCTATTGTTCCGGGTCATCCAGAACAAAGTACCCTAGTCCATCGGATTTACAGTGCTCACCCGGATAGTATTATGCCCACCCCAGATTCCCATTTGAGTCTTTCTGCGTCTGAAAAACAGATCTTGACACAATGGATTGCGGAAGGTGCGAATTGGGAAAAGCACTGGGCTTTTATTGCTCCGGAAAAAACAGAATTGCCAACCGTTTCCAATACCAAGTGGCCTAAAAATGAAATTGATTATTTTATTCTCGCTGCACAAGAGGAACAAGGCCTAACCCCTAATCCAGAAGCAGAAAAAAGTCGACTGGCGAGAAGGGCTGCATTCGATTTAACTGGATTGCCGCCCAAGCAAGCACTTTTGGATCGTTTCTTGGAGGATAAGTCGCCGGAGGCCTTTGAGTGGCTCGTAGATAGTTTATTGGCTGATCCCGCCTATGGGGAACGTTGGACGACGTATTGGCTAGATTTGGCCCGATATTCAGATTCCCACGGATATCAGGATGATCTGACCAGGGTGATGTGGCCCTGGAGAGATTGGGTCATCCATGCGTTTAATCAAAATATGCCGTATGATCAGTTTGTCATACAGCAGCTTGCAGGGGATTTATTGCCGGGGGCAGACAAGGCCAATTTGCTAGCCTCTGCTTTTAACCGAAACCATAAAATTACCCAGGAAGGTGGGGTTATCGATGAAGAATACCGCGTAGAATATGTTGCAGACCGCACCAATACTTTTGGGAAGGCATTTTTAGGACTGACGATGGAATGCGCACGTTGCCACGATCATAAGTATGATCCAATATCGATGCGAGAATATTATTCAACCTTCGCCTTTTTTAATCAAGTACCTGAAGTTGGATTTGTGCCAAATTTGGCCACGCCAGCGCCCTATATGAAAATCACCTTAGCAGATGCAGAAGGCGCTCTTCGATTTCTTAACTTAGGAAATGTACTAAGTTCTCCCGCCGACTCTTTGTTGCAGATGGTTATGCGGGATTCTGTGGGCATCCGGAAGACCCATATATTGGCTAGAGGGCAGTACGATAAACCCGAGGAGGAGGTCCGTCCAGATTTGCCGAATGCAGTATTATCGTATTCTGAAGAATATGCACCGAATCGGCTTGGGATGACGCAATGGTTGTTTGATAAAAAAAATCCACTCACTGCCAGGGTAATGATTAATCGCCTGTGGCAGGAGTTATTTGGGAAAGGAATTGTTTCGACGAGCGATAATTTTGGACTACAGGGGGCACTTCCTACTCATCCAGCTCTGTTAGATTGGCTTTCTGCAGACTTTCGGGACAATGGCTGGGATATAAAAAAAGCGCTGCGAAGGATGGTGCTTTCGGCTACTTACCGGCAATCGGCAGTTTTGCAGCCAGGAGCACTAGAGCGAGATCCCGAAAACCGTTGGCTAGCCCGTGGTCCTCGGTATCGGATGCAATACGAATTTATTCGGGATAATGCACTGGTAGCTTCTGGATTGCTGGTGCGCCAGTTGGGAGGACCTCCCGTCAGGCCTTATCAACCACCTGGGTTGTGGGAGGCGCTTAGCACAGAAAAGTCCTCTAACAATTATCGTGGAGAATATTCCTATGTTCCAGATACATTGGCGGACAAACAGTATCGAAGGAGTTTATATACCTTTAATAGAAGAACCATTCCACCACCCGCCGCCCTCGCCTTTGACGCGTTGCCTAGGGATGTATGCGAAGTTAGTCGTGGAAGGACGAGCACTCCCTTGCAGGCTTTAGCAATGCTGAATGATCCACAAATACTGGAAGCCGCCAGGGTGCTTTCCGGGAAGTTGTTGGAAGCAAACCAAAAAGCGCCCGTATCCAATCAAATACAGGTTGCTTTTCGTCAAATTATTTCACGGATCCCAAGTAGTGAGGAGGTACGTATATTAGAGCAATTATACACGACCGAATACCAACGGTACCAACAATCACCCCATCGGGCAAAACGGATGTTAGAGGTTGGACGCTACCCATTTCAAAGTGATTTGGATCCGGCTATACACTGTGCCCTGATGCTTACAGTAAGTGCTATTTTTAACCTAGACGAAGCATTAAGCAAGAGTTAGGTGGTATTTTTTTTTTAAATAAACAGAAGAAAAATAGGTTATTTTTGATGGTTTTGGTCAAAATTCCGACCTTTACAAGCCAATGACAGAACAAGAAAAAAGGAGTGGGTCACTTCCGAGTGTACGTTCGGAGGATCTTTCAGAAATTCTGGGAACCCCACCCGGTTGGTTAGTTCGTTGGGGGACTGGCGTTGTGGTGGTCGGGTTTCTTTTATTAATGGTCGTTGCTTGGTTGATTGAATACCCGGATGTGATCACTGCTCGGGTCGAGTTCACAACAGCGACGCCCCCGGTTGATGTGGTAGCAAGGGCAGAAGGGCATATTCAGCAGTTTTTGGTGGAAGAAAACGAGGTGGTACAAGAGAATCAACCGCTTTTGGTACTGGAGAATGCGGGGGATTTCAAGGATATCCGTTATTTGGAGCAAAAAATGTCGGAATGGGGGAGAGCAGAGACACCGGATAGTCTGCTTGCGCTTGGAGCCTTAGAGGGCAACCCAGAGCTAGGGGAGCTGCGGGGCGCTTACCTAACGTTTGTTCAGCAAATGGAAGCCTATCAATATTCCAAAGGGAAAAGGGTGGCAGTTTCAGAAGAGCAAAATAGAAAGGTTCAGCAGCAAATCAACGAACTAAAAAACAGTAACCGACTGGATCAGGAATTATTGTTGCGAACAGCCAGTGACCTGAAAGCCGTTCGCGCTGCCTTGGCGGTGCTTTCTAGGGCTCCAGAAGCAAAACAGGAGCTCGCGGCGGCACAAGAACGGGTTCAGATGGCAGAGCGTTTGTACATAGGATATCAGCAACAGATTGCACGGAGGCAGGCTGAAATTACGGATTTACAGCGCAGTATTGGAGTGGTTCGCTTTGATGAAAGCCTTGATACCAATTCCGCTCCCGGACGATTAAAGTCTGCTTTAAGTGATTTAAAAACAGCGTTGGAACGTTGGAAGCAAAAGTACTTGCTGACTGCTCCTATTTCAGGGCGGGTCTCTTTGAGTAAGTTTTATGTAGCCAGGCAATATGTACGCGAAGGAGAGCATGTACTGACGGTTGTTCCGCCAGCAGATTCTCGAATTATTGGCAGATCTATGGTTCCTACGCTGGGAAGTGGTAAAATTTTGCCTCAACAGCGGGTCGTAATTCGATTGGATAATTATCCCGCCTATGAATTTGGGACCTTAAGTGGGACGGTTCTTGGGAAATCGGCAGTTCCTAAGGACAATGCCTATTTGGTGACCATTGGACTGGACAGTATAGGTGGAACTACTACTAGTTTTAATAAGTCGATCGCCTTTCAGCAGCAATTACAAGGCGAAGCGGATATTATTACGGCCGAAAAACGATTTTTAGAACGAATTGTAGATCAGTTGTTTGCAGGTGCTCGCTAAGTTATTTACAATTTTTTGGGTATTATTAACAGCCTGTTATATTGACAAGCATTTTCCTGCTGTTACCTTTGCATCACGGAATAATCACCGAATTGGTTTTTATAAAATTTATTAACATCAATAATTATAGAACAATGAAAAAACTGATCTCTGCTTTCGCTTTGGTTCTTGCTTCAGTAGCCTTCGTAAACGCGCAAGCGGTTATGACCTTGGAAACCACTACAATTGATTACGGTAAAATTGATAAAGGTAGCGAGCGTGTTCGCAAATTCAAATTTACGAATACTGGAAATGAGCCTTTGATTATTAAATCTGCAAAAGGTTCTTGCGGTTGCACAGTTCCATCCTACCCAAAGGAGCCTATCATGCCTGGTGAAACTGGAACAATTGACGTAAACTATGACACAAATCGCGAGGGTATGTTTACCAAAACGGTAACTATTACTACCAACGAAGCAACAGATACTCATACTTTGACTATCAAAGGAGAAGTGAAGCCAGCTGCTGCTCAGGAAAGTGTTCCTGCAGGAAGCAATGGTCTTCAAAAAGGGTAATTCCCTCTTTGATCGTTTGAATTAATTGATAAACCCGGCTTAGCCTCTTTTGGCTCAGCCGGGTTTTTTATCGCATTCCCGTTATTTCTCTTGTCACCACTCGAATCCCTACCGGAACACCCCGGGTGTACACAGCGTATCCAGTTGTATATCAAACGAGATGATTTGGTGCATCCTTTTATTCAGGGTAATAAATGGCGCAAGTTGCGTCCCCTACTGGAATCGGTTTCAAGTACAGAAACCCCAGGTCTGATTACGTTTGGCGGCCCTTTTTCCAACCACCTTCAGGCGGTAGCGCAAGCAGGGCGTTTATACGGGATCAAAACGGTGGGTATTCTGCGAGGGGTATCCGCTAATCTTTCCAATCCTACGCTTTCAGAAGCATCCAAAGCAGGAATGCACCTTTTTCCGGTTCCGAAAATCGAGTATGATGCGAAAATGGATAGCGCAATTATTCGAGCAATAATAGCGCAGTACCCGGGCTATAGATTGCTGCCAGAGGGCGGAGCTACCTCAGTGGCGGTGGGTAGTTGTGCCACCATTAGCCACGAAGTGCTCCATCAACTCGGGCCCCTCTCCCATCAACCGCTCTTTATTGCGGTCCCAGCTGGTTCGGGTACCACCGCTGCAGGGATTTTGCAAGGACTGCCTTCTCCACATTCGGTCCTGGTCTTTCCTGCGGCGCGATACGGGCTTAGTAGTGCTTCCATTCTAGCGCAATCAGGAGTAAAGGGCGCTTCAGACCGGCTGCATTTTTTTTCGGATTACACCTTAGGGAAATTTGCTACGCCGGATCCTGCCATACTTGATTTGGCTCACTGGTTTGAGCAACATTACCAGTTGCGATTAGATCCAATTTATACCTCCCGAATGATGTTTGGCATTTTTGACCTACTCCAAAAAGGCTTTTTCCCCGATGAATCGGTTATTGTGGCGGTTCATACAGGTGGATTACAAGGCTGGAGAGGGTTCGATCTGCCATAAAGGCTGTTTGTTTGATAATTTACTGACAATTGTGCAGTAGCTGGCTATAGATTCCTTCTTGGTCAAAAATTTGATAGAGTTTCAATACCTACTGATAAACTCACATTAAACACATTGGTATGACCTACGATAATTTCACGATTAAAGCCCAGGAGGCCATTGTTCAGGCACAGCAGCTCGCTGCTGGCTACGAACAACAAGCAGTGGATACAGCGCACCTGTTGAAGGGTATGTTGTCGCTGCAGGATTCTGGGGTTGATTTTTTACTGAAGAAAACTGGTATTAGTTTGCCAAACCTAGAAGAGGCACTTCAAAAACTAATTTGGGAGCTTCCCAAAGTGCAAGGTGCAGACAAACAATACCTTACAAACGAGGCGAATAAGGCGATCTCTGCCGCTAAATCGCTGTTGAAAGAGTATGGAGATGAATTTATCTCCGTTGAGTTAATGCTGCTGGGTATCTCAAAAGGAAGCGATAAAACAGCTCGAGTACTTCGAGAACAGGGCGCTACCTTTGAGTTGCTCTCCGCTGCAGTGAAAGAGCTCAGAAAAGGAAGAAAAGTGACAGATCAAACTACTGAGTTGGTTTTCAATGCCTTGCAAAAATACGCTATCAACCTGACAGAACTGGCCGAATCAGGCAAACTCGATCCAGTAATTGGGCGAGATGAGGAAATAAGACGAGTACTCCACATTCTCAGCCGCCGGAAGAAAAATAACCCGGTCATTATCGGTGATCCCGGAGTTGGTAAGACAGCAATTGTAGAGGGAATTGCTTGGCGAATTGTCAAGTCAGATGTGCCTGAAAACCTGCAAAGCAAGAAAATCTTCTCCCTGGATATGGCGTCTTTGATTGCCGGAGCAAAATATAAAGGGGAGTTTGAGGAGCGTTTGAAAGCCGTGGTTAAAGAAGTGACGGATGCTAATGAACAGGTGATCTTATTTATTGATGAAATTCATACGTTGGTGGGGGCTGGCGGAGGCCAAGGGGCCATGGACGCTGCCAATATCCTTAAACCAGCCTTGGCGCGTGGAGAACTTCGTACTATTGGCGCCACTACCCTTGATGAGTACCAGAAGTATTTTGAAAGCGATAAGGCGCTAGAACGCCGTTTTCAGGCCGTAATGGTCGATGAGCCCTCGCTGGAAGACACCATCTCCATTCTTCGTGGATTGAGAGAAAAGTATGAAAATTACCACAAGGTTCAAATCCTGGATGAGGCAATTATCGCTTCAGCGGAGCTTAGTCATCGGTACATTAGCGAACGGAAGTTGCCAGATAAGGCCATTGACCTGATTGATGAGGCCGCTGCAAAACTCCGGTTGGAGCTGGATTCTGTACCCGAGGAAGTGGATAAGCTAGATCGGCAGCTGCGTCAGCTGGAGATTGAACGGGAAGCCATTAAACGGGAAAAAGATGAGCGTAAACTGGCTCAACTGAACAAGGATATTTCCAACTTACAGGAACAATTGGATGGTTTGCGTGCACAGTGGCAAAGCGAAAAGGAAATAGTGGAAGCAATTCAAAACTGTAAACAAAAAATTGAAGACCTCCAAATCCGGTATACGCGTGCTGAAAGAGAGGGGAATTATGAGGAGGCCTCCAGAATCAAATTTAGTGAAGTGCCGGCCCAAGAGGCCATGCTGCGTGCTGCAGAAGAAAAACTGGCCACCTTGGCTCCTGAAAACCGAATGACAACCCAAACGGTGACTTCCAACGACATCGCTGAAGTGGTCGCTCGCTGGACAGGAATTCCGGTTGGAAAAATGATTAAAAGTGAGAAAGAACGCCTGCTCAACCTCGAGGCTGAATTGCACAAACGGGTGATTGGGCAGGATGCAGCAGTCGAATATGTGAGTGATGCCATTCGGCGCAACCGTGCCGGATTAAGTGATCCGGAAAAGCCAATTGGCTCCTTCATTTTCAGCGGCCCAACCGGTGTAGGAAAAACAGAGCTGGCAAAGGCTTTGGCAGATGTTTTATTTGATGATGAACGTGCGGTGGTCCGAATCGATATGTCAGAGTACATGGAAAAACACACAGTCAGCCGTCTTGTTGGAGCGCCTCCAGGATATGTAGGTTACGATGAGGGTGGTCAGCTTACAGAGGCGATCCGCCGTAGGCCATATGCAGTTGTACTCTTGGACGAGATTGAAAAAGCCCATCCGGATGTGTTTAATATTTTGTTGCAGGTACTGGATGATGGTCGAATGACAGACAACAAAGGGCGTACAGCAAACTTTAAGAATACTATCATTATCATGACCTCTAATCTGGCGTCTGATCGTATTCAGGAAGTATTTGAGTCCTATGAATCGGTTTCGCCTAAACAACAGCTTGCCCTGATGGAAACGGCTAAGTCGGAAGTAATGGATGCTCTAAAATTGAACATGCGCCCTGAATTTTTGAATCGGATCGATGAAGTAGTTGTGTTCCACCCGCTTCAAAAGGGTCAAATTGCCAAGATTCTAACCATTTTAATGGAAGATATACGCGGGATGTTGAGTCGTCAAGATCTAAAAGTGGAAATGACACCAGCAGCGGCCCAATTATTGGCGGAGAAAGGATTCGATCCGGAATACGGTGCCCGTCCATTAAAAAGAGCACTTCAGCGGGAATTGGTGAATAACTTGTCTAAGTTCTTACTGGCTGGAAGCTACGAGCAGGGAGACACCATACTGATTGATGCTGATTCAGATCAATTGGCTTTTGGAAGAAAAGCGATTATTGAGGGGAAAGAAATTGTAACCCCTCGGCTTCAGCTGGATTAATGCGGGGCAAATAACAAGGTTCTAAATGCGGGCTATTCCGAAAACAAGGAGTAGCCCGTTTTTTGTGATACAGAGGACTGATGTCACGAAAAGAGAGGGGAGTTGGGAGAATTTGATGGAAATGGTGGATTGATGGAAATAAAGCGTCAACTTTTTCCTAATTTTGCGACAAATTTTCATGTCCTAAACCAATATATAGCGTGCAACCAAAAGAGTTTTTGCGTAAGTTAGGCCTAAAGGCTAAAAATCCAGGCACCTGGACTGGTCAGGAGTCGCTGAGCGGCAGTGCTCGTTCTATTCAGAGCTTTTCTCCTGTTGATGGCCAGTTGATTGGGAGTGTAACCATTACCACATCCCAGCAATACGAGGAAGTAATAGGGCAAGCAGAAGCAGCCTTTAAAGTTTGGCGGGAAATTCCTGCTCCGAAACGGGGAGAGATCGTGCGCCAGTACGGGGAAGTACTTCGGCAGTACAAGGATCCGTTGGGCCGTTTGGTGAGTTACGAGATGGGCAAGAGTTTGCAAGAGGGATGGGGAGAAGTGCAGGAGATGATCGATATCTGTGATTTTGCGGTGGGGCTCTCCCGTCAGTTATATGGTTTGACGATGCATTCCGAACGACCAGGCCACCGGATGTATGAGCAATGGCATCCACTTGGTATAGTAGGGATTATTTCTGCCTTCAATTTTCCGGTAGCAGTTTGGTCTTGGAATGCGTGCATCGCTTGGGTTTGTGGGGATGTTTGTGTGTGGAAGGCCTCTGAGAAAGCGCCACTGTGTGCCGTGGCCTGCCAGCTATTGTTTCAAAAAGTATTAAAAGCCAATAACTTGCCAGAGGGTATTTCTTGTATAATCAATGGAGATTACCGGGTAGGTGAGATGATGACCAAGGATCGCCGTGTCCCCTTAATTAGTGCTACAGGTAGTACCCGGATGGGTAAAATTGTAGGTAAAACAGTAGCGGAACGGTTAGGAAGATCTTTGTTAGAGCTAGGAGGGAATAATGCAATCATTATCACTCCATCAGCTGATTTGAAAATTGTACTTACTGGAGCGGTATTTGGCGCAGTGGGTACTGCAGGGCAGCGTTGCACCTCTACTCGTCGGTTAATCATTCATTCCAGTATCTACAACGAGGTTAAGAATGCGTTAGCAGGGGCTTATAAACAGCTGAGAATTGGTAATCCTCTGGATCCTGAGATGCACGTAGGCCCGTTGATCGATCAAGCAGCCGTTAACAACTACCTAAATGCCATTAAAGCTGTTAAGGAATCCGGAGGAACTATGGTGGTTGAAGGTGGCGTACTGGAAGGGGCAGGGTTTGAAAGTGGTTGTTATGTAAAGCCGTGTATCGCTGAAGCCCAAAATGATTGGGAAATCGTCCAGCATGAGACTTTTGCACCAATTTTGTACCTGCTTAAGTATGATACAATCGAAGAGGCCATCGCACTTCAGAATGGAGTTCCACAGGGACTTTCCTCGGCAATTATGACTGCAAATTTGCGAGAGGCAGAACGCTTTCTGTCTGCAGCAGGATCTGATTGTGGTATTGCAAACGTCAATATTGGTACCTCAGGAGCCGAGATTGGAGGCGCTTTTGGCGGTGAAAAGGAAACTGGAGGCGGTCGTGAGTCGGGCTCAGATTCTTGGAAAGCTTATATGCGCCGCCAGACGAACACCATTAATTATTCAGAGACCGTTCCGTTGGCACAAGGAATTAAGTTTGATTTATAAATAACATTATTTTGTTATTTGAATCTTGTTAAGAATTTGTTAACAAAAATTTCCATACTTAGGACTTTGCAAAGACGAGTTTAGCGCTTAACTTTGCATCGTTAATTCTCTTAATTGAGAATCTGTTTGAATTATTGTAAATTTACGATAAAGAAAAATTACGGTAGGAAGATTGATTTTTCATGGGCCGCCCGACGTAAGTTCGGCGGCTTTTTTTATGCCTTTGGCGAGCTGTAATAGGTTGTCAAGAAGATCATTGCCAGTTTTATTGAAAAATCGACGGATTCCATCTGATCGTTCAGTTGCCAGTCTCTTGGATCGCTGGCATTCCAAACTTCCATTTCGAAATATCCTTTGCTGTGGTTGCACGACCAGCTTCCTAAGTCGTTGGTGTACTTGCTTCTATAGGTATATGTTTGGTCGTTGTCTGTAATTCTCCATTGCGTGAAGTTACCTTTCCAGATGGTTTTCATGGTGACTATTTTACCATCAAAGGTTCTAAGCTCCCATTCGGAGGGGTCGTTCTTCCATTTAAGCCGAATGGTTCCTCTCCGGTTCTCCACCTCAAAATCCCATTCTGTCCAGTCTTCTTGAACTTCTAACCAACGCAGCTGGAGGGATCCTACTACTACTTCTTCAGGTGGTACGGTGGTACTGAGGGAGTCTGGACCAAACAAGTCCCAAGCAACAAAGGAATCGCTGAATTGAGTACTGATACTAGTAACCACCTGGGCAGTGGCAGGCTGAAGGAGTCCGAAGACCAGAATCCATTTTAGCATAAAAAAAGTGTGTATGGGTGTGTCTAATCTCCGGTGAAAGTACGCAGCTTTGCAGTTTAAAACCGAACATTATGTCAAAATTTGATGCTCAAGATGCGCCCAAACCAGTTGGTGCTTATCCCCATGCTCGCCGAGTAGGGAACTTATTGTTTTTATCTGGAATTGGGCCAAGGGATCCGGAAACCGATGGGGTTCCAGGATTAGAGAGGACCCCATCTGGGAATTTTATTACGTTTGATTTTGAGGCGCAGGTTCATTCAGTCATGCGGAATATTCGGTCCGTATTAGAGTCGGCAGGCGCTCGTTGGGAGGATTTGGTGGATGTTACCGTCTTTCTTACGGATATGCAACGCGATTTTCATACGTTCAACCGGTTGTACGCGACCTATTTCCCAGATCCACAATTTCAACCTTGTCGAACTACGGTTTGCATTAATAGCCTGCCAACACCTATTGCAATCGAGTTAAAATGCATTGCTGTATTGAATGAGATAGGATAAGCTCCAGGGTTACTCTGTCGATTTATCCCAGCTCAAGCGTCCGTCTTATTAATTGCCATTGGCCTGCAGTGCTAGCTCAATCATTATGCCATTGGCAATGTGCCAGATCAAGTAGTGTCCAAGTCGGATAAAAAGACTGCCCCAAAAGCCTATTCTTTGGAGTGCAATGGCTTGCAGGAAGTTCATGGCAAAACCGGTAGTCAAGGAGTAGATTACCAACCAGTTGGGTCCTGTGGGCCATTGTTCTAAGGGTTCCCGAAGGGCGGTGAGCGTTGCAAGCACCCAAAATCCGGGCATAACATAAGCCCCTTTTTTATATCGAAGGAGCAGCAACCCTCCAATGGTAAGGGGTATTAACCGATAAAATACTTCAATTTCAAATGCTCCAGATCCGTAGAGGAAGAGGGAATACGGAAAAGGTTGGGTATATGGTGGGAGAGCAGTAGGAGGCTGGTGGGTGAGGAGGCGCTCCAAGATGATCCAGTCCAGCAAACCGAACACGAGCCCGATTCCTAATGGAAAGAATAGGGAAATCTGTTTTAGGTTCCATGATGGCCAATTCTGTCCAATACTGGCCCATGGTTGAAAGGCAAGAAAGGGAATCCCGAACAGTAGGAGTCCGACATTACGGTAAGTCCATACCCGCAGGTTGGTGAACTCTTCTTGAAGGGAATTGCCGTATTCTACCCCGACCATCGTGAACAGCACGAGCAGCAAGTAGGCGATTAAGTCCCGCTGGAAATGAGGGTTGGTGATTGAGTCATGGATAAACAAGCTGTTAGGGCGCATTAAACTACTCCATCTCCTCTTCATCCTCATCCAGTTGGATAGCTACATTACCTCCTATGATACCGAGGGCGATCATTGCGCGCTCACTCGCTAATTGTTCCGCACTTTTTTTATTGAAGTCGTCGGCGGTACCTACTTTTTTACCATCAACATAAACAGCCACTTTGAACTTGTCTCGTTTATCGCTTTTGTATTTAGTCAGTACTTTGTAATCGATTTGTCGGCCATTCTTTTGGCACCATTCCAAAAGCTGGCTTTTATAGTTATCGTCGAACTGCTCCAGCTCGTGGATATTTAAATAACGCCTCAGGATTCTACTAATGACGTATTTTCTCGTTTGATCGTAGCCAAGTTCAATGTAAATAGCTCCAACCAAGGCTTCGAGGGAGTTGCCCAGCATCGATTTGGACAGCCGGGTTTGGTTGAAGGAGGACAGGTACATATCCAGCCCCATTTTATCGGCAATAGTATCCAGTGAATTGCGCTTTACAATTTTGGAGCGCATTTTAGTTAAGAAACCTTCATCGCTGTTGGGGTATTTTTTGAAGAGATACTCTCCAACAATCGTGCTGAGTACGGCATCTCCAAGAAACTCAAGTCGTTCATTGTTGGAGATCGCGTAGTCTTTTGTTGAAAACGTGCTTTTATGATAGAAAGCCAGTTTAAACAGTTGCAAATGCACGGGTGTGAAACCGAGCAGGTTGCGAAGTTTGCGCGCCAAGTCCCTATCCCGATGGAAATGCAGGTTGTATATTCGAATTACAAACTTCAAGTGGAGTATGTGTTGCTAAAAGAGTAAAGGTTATAGTTTCTTTAAGATAACAGAAGCATTGTGTCCACCGAAGCCAAACGTGTTGCTAACAGCAGCCCGAACGGTTCGTTGTTGGGCTTCGTTAAAGGTTAGGTTTAGTTGTGAATCGATATCCGGGTCGTCTGTGAAGTGGTTAATGGTAGGAGGGATAAAGCCTTCCTTTATTGCAATGATACTGGCAATCGCTTCCACAGCGCCTGCTGCTCCGAGCAGGTGGCCGGTCATACTTTTGGTAGAAGAGATATTCAAATGGTAGGCGTGCTCGCCAAAGACCTGTTTAATGGCTTTTAGCTCTGCGATATCTCCAAGAGGAGTGGAGGTGCCGTGGACATTTATGTAGTCAATATCAGTAGGGAGGAGTCCTGCATCGGCTAATGCCAGGTTCATGACATTAATGACACCCAGGCCTTCCGGGTGGGGTGCTGTGATGTGATAAGCGTCTGCGGTGGCGGCTGCTCCGACTACCTCTGCATAGATCGTAGCTCCGCGGCGACGGGCATGTTCGTATTCTTCCAAGATCAGCGCACCGGCGCCTTCACCCAACACAAATCCATCGCGGTCTTTATCGAATGGGCGGGAAGCCGTTTCGGGACTATCGTTTCGTTCGCTAAGGGCTTTCATGGAATTAAATCCTCCGATGGCTGTTTTGGTGACCGTTGCTTCTGAACCACCTGAAACAATTACATCTGCTCTGCCCATTCGAATGTAATCGAAGGCATTCATTAGGGCATGGGAGGAAGAGGCACAAGCGGAGACTGTGGCGTAGTTGATGCCCATGAAGCCATATTGCATGGAGATCATGCCGGCAGCTATGTCAGAGATCATTTTGGGGATCAGGAAAGGATTGTGTTTAGGTACACCACTTCCCAATACATAGTCTTCTACCTCTTTTTCAAGGGTGGTTAGTCCCCCGATTCCAGACGCCCAGATAACCCCAACTCTTGTTTTATCTACTTTTTCTAGGTCTAGGCCAGAATCCTGAAGTGCCTCAGCAGTAGAAACCAGTGCAAATTGAGTGAAGCGGTCTATTCGACGCACCTCTTTCTTTTCGATATGGTTTTCTGCGACATAGTTTTTCACTTCGCAGGCAAACTGCGTTTTGAACTGGGAACAGTCAAACAGGGTAATACGCGCGGCTCCGCTGAGGCCTTTTTGAAGGGCTTCTGTGTATTCTTTTACGTTATTTCCGATGGGCGTAAGCGCTCCAAGCCCGGTGACAACGACTCTTTTCATAGTGGACTAATTTAAATCTTGTTAAAAAAGCAGCGCAAAGTTAAAAAGTCCGCGTCAATCGTACACATCACAGAGCAATATATGTGTTAGCCTTTCCACAAAACTTGTTAAAAATAAAAGAAATTTAGATTTTGCAATAAAAAAAAGAAGAGTCTGGTTACTTTTGGGCCATCATTCAGTTAGCGCTACTATGAAAAAGCTATTGCTTGCATTTGTTATTTTGTTTGGAATTCAGGGCTTTGCCTTCTCCCAAAAGTCGGACGCTTCCATTCAGGAGTTGGCGTCTCAATCAACCGCCCAGCTCACCGCAAAGTACCGCCTCAACCAGAGCCAGTCGGATCGGATGCAGCAGGTGCAACTTCGGAAGTTGAAAAACCTAGGCTCTATCGATGGATTGCAAGTTAGTGCTCCAGAGCAATATCATGCCAAGTTAAAAAATATCCAACAGGGAACGCTGGGCAGTATTCGTCGGTTGCTTCAAACGCAGGAACAAATTGCTTTGTACGATCAAACACAGGCAACAGTGCGGCAGCTGAAGGCAGCCAAGCAAAAGGAGTTGCTCGCTCAGGGAGTAAAGCCTGCAGCAATTGAGGTGGCACTGTTGGATATCTACCAGGAATAAAAACAAGACATTATGTTGATTTTCGCCGTCAGGCTGATTTTGGAGCGGGATGGTAAGCTGCTTTTTTTACATCAAACTAAAAAAAATGGCGGTGGATTTTCGCTGGTCGGCGGCAATGTGGAGGACCGTGAGTTTGCGAGAGAAGCCTTGGCGAGAGAAACCATGGAGGAAGCGGGAATCCGCGTCGATCCTGCCAAAATGCAATTAGTTCACGTGCTGCATCGACATAAGTTGAAAAAAAACGAGCAGCTTTTGGTCTTGTATTTCAAAGTCGCCGATTTCGTGGGTATCCCAGAACCCTTGGAACGGAAAAAGTTCAGGGATGTGGTGTGGTTTGCTGCTGATCATTTGCCGGAAGGAGTCTCTAAGGCCACCCGCCATGTAATTGAACGGCTGCAAGCGGGTGAAATCTATTCTGAGTTCCCAAGTAGAACGAAAGTACTCCTATACTGGGGTCAATTCGCGCAGTCTTGGCAAAATAGCCAGCCTCCCGATATTCTCTGAGCTATTGACGGATTGTAATTGGCTGCCCACGGTTTTATTAAAGGCAAATTAGCGACTTAATTCAACCACTGTTGGGCACTTCCATCAACAGTAATAAGGGCAAACATTGGTTCTTTGCTTTTCGATTGGACAGCAGGCCTGGTTTGGCTTTATATGGAGTTGGGAAATCTGAATAGATAATCGATTTTGCTTTATTTTATCCTTTGGGCGTCGGTAGGAAGTACGTACTGTTTGGCAATCTCGGTATGGAGACAAAGTGGGTTTTCCACTGGTAACGATTTGCCTGTTTTTTGCAAAACAAAAAAATAACAGATCTTTTTTTTGTGAATATTTAAGGGAAAGCGGTTGGTTTTAGAGGAAAAAAGAGGCTTTTCTATCCGAATCATTGTTGGAAAAACTGTTTAGATTTATAATAAACACAGGCTGAGTGCTTTAATTATAAACTTTTGAGGAAGGAAGGTTGTAATTAGCATTTGGTGCGACTTCTTTTGATCTAGGGGTTGCACTCGGTGTTGTCAATTTCTCCTTTTATAAAAAAATTTGCAAAAAAAGCGAATATCGTTACCTTTGCGCCGGGTCTTTTATTGCAGAATTATTTCTACGAATATGGACTCGCGTTTTTTAATCTATTTTAATACTTCTTTTACTCATCTAAAATAGTCGGTTATTATGCGGTTTCCCCACCTTCTAACGCTATTTATATTTCTTTTTTATGGAAATATAAATGCGCAGCGCACTTGTGCAGCAGAAGATATTTTCCATCAACACTTGTCTGATTCACCCGCTTTTCGTTCCCGTGTGGAAGAAATAGAGCGTCACACCCAAGAATACATTCAATCTTTGGGTGGAGCTCAAGAGCGAATTGTGGTAACAATTCCTGTTGTAGTAAATGTAGTTTGGAATTCTACTGTTGAGAACATCAGCGATGACCAAATTTATTCCCAGATAGCTATCTTGAACCAGGATTTTCGCCGTCTCAACGCAGATGCAGTCAATACCCCTGTGGCATTTCAATCTATTGCTGCTGATTGTGAGATCAATTTTGTGATGGCAGCCCGGGATCCTCAAGGCAATGCAACGAATGGAATTCGTCGTCAGCAGACAAATGTTACTGGTTTTGAACCGAATGACGCAGTGAAATATGCTGCAGCTGGTGGCTTAGATGCTTGGCCACGCGATCAATACTTGAATATTTGGGTTTGTAATTTAACGAGTGGCCTTCTTGGATACGCTCAGTTTCCAGGTGGCCCAGCTGCCACTGATGGAGTAGTCATTGATTATCAGTATTTTGGAAATTCCGGAACAGCCTTGTTCCCTTTTAACAAGGGTCGTACTGCCACGCACGAAGTGGGTCACTGGTTGAATCTTCGCCATATATGGGGCGACGATGGCATTTCTTGTGTAGGATCGGATCTAGTAACAGATACCCCCAATCAGGCGGATGAGAATTATGGATGCCCTTCCTTTCCAGCAATCAGCTGTAGCAATGGTCCAAATGGTGACATGTTTATGAACTACATGGACTACACGGATGATGCCTGTATGAATGCCTTTACAGCTGGTCAAAAAGCACGTATGCAAGCTCTTTTTGCTCCGAATGGCCCTCGTTTTCCATTGTTGAGTTCTCCAGGAGCTTTGCCTCCAGTCACTGGTACGATCTGCGCTGCTCCGATTGGAATGAATGCAACCAATGTTTCGCAAACCAGTGCGATCGCCAACTGGACACCTGTTAGTGGCACCATGGGTTATGTGTTGCAATACAAGACGTTAAATGCTACCAACTGGACTACTGTTACAGGTCTGATTGGTACTGCGCATTTATTAAACGGTTTGACAGCAGGAACGAGCTATCAGTACCGCGTTCAATCCCTTTGCGATTCAATTTTGTCTGTTCACTCTGCTATTGTTAATTTTACTACCCTTGCGGAGCCAGTTGTTTGCTCTGACGAGTACGAAAGCAATAATTCGTTGAATACGGCGAAGCCTATCCCAACAGGTACAACCATTGTGGCCCGTATTGGCAGTTTTGGCGATCGCGATTATTACCAGTTTAGCAACAACCCCGAAACGCGCAACATCAAGATTGACCTGACGAATTTGCCAAAAGACTATGATCTGCGTTTGTACAGGGGGAATATGCTAGTCGCTTCCTCGTTAAAGCCTGGTTTGGCCAATGAGGTTATTCGCTTCAATACCACGGTGGTGAGCTCTCAATACCGCGCCTACGTATTTGGATACAACAATGCTTGGAGTGCAACTGACTGCTACAACCTGACTGTAAGTTTAAGTGCTACTCCTTGGCGGACGGAGGAAACCAGTGAAGGTTCTGAGACTAGATTGGAGGTTCCTGTAACCTTTGTATCACAAGGCTTTGGTATGTTCCCTAATCCGGCGAATTCCAAACTTACCATTGAAGTAGAGCAAGAGTCCGACAGCGATGCCCAGATTGTATTAATGGACGCCTCCGGACGGGTAGTGCTGGAAGAGAACGTACTTTTTGTTCGTGGAACCAATCAGCATTCTATTGATTTGGAAAGCTTATCAAATGGTGTGTACCTCGTGCGCTTGTTGAATGGTGAAAGTGCTTCAACTCGCAAGCTGATTATTCAAAAATAAATTAAAGGATACCTAAGCGTTCATTTTAGGACTTTTGTATACATAGCCGAAGAAAGGGTACTCTATCGCTGGATAGGGTACCCTTTTGCGGTCTAGGTTAATCCCCCAGTAACCGCAGAAGTTCCAGTTGGTTGCAGGCGCGTTCGAGGTTGTGCTCTGAATGCTTCGTTTTATAATAAACGTCTCCTGCCAGGTAATCGGTTAAAAAGCGCAAGGCTTGTTCTGTTACGATCCATTTGGCACCCAGTTTTAGGTAAGTCCGTTCTGCTGGCAGAAGCTGGTCGCCAGCAGTCTCCAGGAAGCCAGCGTCGAGGGCTTGCCACACCTCTTTCCTAAGTTGAAACCCAGGGATGGGAGCATCTTCTACGCGGTCGGGCACAAATGTCCGTACCATATCTCCGTAATCGGATAATACCGTGCCGGGCATCACGGTGTCCCAGTCGATTACGGCGGCGGCGGAACCATCGGAATGATGCAGCAAAACATTTCCTGCTTTGGTGTCATTGTGTGTAACCCGGATAGGCAGGATTCCTTTTTGGATTAAGTTGTCTACTTCCTGAGCATACTGTTCGGCTTCCAGCAACACTTGTACCTCTTTAGCTACTCGACTGAGCCGTCCGACTGGATCTTTTTCAAGAAGTGTTTTGAAGGCAGTGTACCTGGAGAGGGTATCATGAAACCCTGGCAGGGGTTGATAGAGCTGCTCCGGAGGAAAATCGGAAAGGGCTTTAAAAAAGGAACCATATCCTTTTGCGGCCTGGAAAGCTTGTTCGGGACTAGGGAGGGCAACAGGAGCAAAGGTGTCTTCTATAAAAGGGAAAACCCTCCAGCAATTTCCGATTGAATCCTCTTCATAATATTGGCCAGAGCGGGTAGGATGTGGATAAATGACTTGAAGCGGGTATTGTTGGGAGGATTGAAGGTGCCGGGCAATCGCGACAAAGTTCTCCATCAGTGCCTTGGGGTTCTGGAACAAAGCGGTGTTAATCCTCTGTATTATCCAACGCTGATGATTAGGAAACTGAAGGAGAAAGGTTTCGTTAATCAATCCCTCTCCTATGGGTTGGAGGGACTGAGGGCTCATAGAGGGGAAAAAGGCGTCGAGTATTTCCTGACTAATTTCGTTAAACATCTGTAATATTTTTGATTGGATTCCGGTCAAGTCGATTGAATCCATTTTCTTTGCAAGATTATGAAAAAAATTACTGCTGATTGGGTTTGTCCGGTGATTTCTGCTCCGATAAAAGAAGGAGTAATTATTTGTGATGATGCGGGCAAAATCTTAGCGATTGAATCAAGGGAGCACCACGACTTGCAAACACTAGAGGTGCACGAAGGAGTTTTAATTCCTGGTTTTGTAAATTCCCACTGTCATTTGGAGCTGTCGCACATGAAAGGAAAGGTAGACACGGGGACTGGGCTTATTCCTTTTATTACGGGGGTAGTGACCAAACGGGGGGCTGAAATGGAGCAAATTCAAGAGGCGATCCGGATGGCTGAGCACGAGATGCTTGAAAATGGGATCGTGGCATTAGGTGATATCTCAAATACTACGGATACTTTTCGGATCAAATCAAGCGGCCGGATGCGGTACCACACATTTGTGGAGGTGTTTGACTTCTTACAAGAGGACCAAGCTGTTTCGACCCTGGATAAAGGGCGTGCTGTTTGGGAGGAATTGGATCTGGCACAAGGGAGTGCCCGGACCCTGGTGCCTCATGCTCCTTATTCTGTGAGTCAGGCCTTGTTTCGCCTCATCAATGAATTTAATCCATCAGGAGGGGCAACGATTTCGATTCATAACGAGGAGACTCCCCCGGAGAATCAGCTTTTTTTAAATAAAAAGGGTGATTTTTTATCTTTTTATTCCAGCTTTGGCATTTCCTTGGATCACTTTGAGCCAACAGGAAAATCAGCAATTTATTACGCTATGGACAACCTAGCGGCACATAATCGCACCTTATTTGTGCACAATACATTGGTAGACCGGGAAAAGATCCAAGCTGCTCAGGAGTGGTCACAGCATGTTTACTGGGCTACCTGTCCGAACGCAAATTTATATATCGAAAACCGTTTGCCGGATTACGCCGCTTTTATTCACAGTAATGCCAAAGTGACGATTGGTACCGATAGTCTTACGTCCAATTGGCAATTGAGTATATTAGAGGAGATGAAGACGATTGCTCGTTTCCAAAGTTATGTGGGTTTCGATTATTTATTGCGCTGGGCCACGTTGAATGGGGCGGAGGCTTTGGGCTTCGATGATACCCTGGGTAGTCTGGAGCCAGGTAAGCGGCCGGGGATACTTTTGTTGTCTGAAATGGGGCCTGATTGGAAACTGCAAGCTGCTACTCGTGTGCGTCGTTTACTTTAAAACACAAAAAGAGATTTATTTATGACGAAGCGAACTTGGTTGTTCCTTTTCTTTCTTGCTGCTTACCGTGTAGTGGTAGGTCAATCTATCAAGCCAGATGAGGTATTGATCCAATTGGAATTGGGTGCAGATATAGAAACGATGCTCGACCGAATGGAGCAAAGTGCGAATCGGGTGGTCTTAGAGTGGAAGTCAATCGCCCCGCGTTGGCGCATCTATAAGGTGCAGTTGGAGCCTGTTGGGCCAAGGGAGGCAGACGCTGCACAGTTACAGAAGTGGAGGGCTTTGCCGGGCATCCGGCTGGCTCAATGGAATCATGAAGTGGAGGAGCGGGATGTCGTTCCGAACGATGAATATTGGATAGAGCAGCGGGACATGGGGTTAATCGGAATGAAAAAGGCTTGGGAGAATACAACGGGAGGACTTACCCCTGCTGGGGATACGATTGTAGTAGCGGTTTTGGAAAAAGGTATGCAAAAAGAGCATCCGGATCTGATCCCAAACTGGTGGCGTAATTATAAGGAAGTACCTGATAATGGGTTGGATGATGACAACAACGGTTACATAGATGACTACATTGGCTGGGATGCGGCTGGCGTAGGTGACGGAAATGGTACAGGAAGTAGTCATGGCACTTCGGTTTGCGGTATTGTGGGTGCCCGTGGTAACAATGGTTTTGGCGTGACCGGAGTCAATTGGAATGTTCAGATCATGCCCTTTGTTAATGTACGCTTTGAAGATGAAATTGTGGGTGCCTATTATTATGCCAGTGAAATGCGTAGGCTTTACAATAGTACACAGGGGCAGCAGGGGGCTTTTGTGGTATCAACCAATGCTTCATTTGGGATTGACAACGTATTCCCGGAAGATTATCCACTCTGGTGCGCTGTTTACGACTCGCTCGGGGCAGTGGGGATTATAAGTGTAGGCGCCACCGCTAATGCAGACAGGAACGTAGATGAGGCGGGCGATATGCCTACGACTTGCGGAAGTGAATTTTTAGTTACGGTTACGAATGTAGAGGTGAATACCGGCAGGAGGGTAGTAAATGCAGGGTACGGAGCTACTTCTATTGATCTTGGATCTCCGGGGCAGGGGACCTTTACGACGACTAATCGGGTAGTAACTTCGACAGATACGACTTGGTGCGGAAGTTTTGGAGGCACCTCCGCGGCTTGTCCCCATGCATCGGGCGCCTTGGCTTTACTTTATAGTGTAAAATGCGATGGTTTTGTTGCGGATGCTTTAACGCAGCCGGTGGATTGCGCTCGTAGAGTTCGGGACCTTCTTTTGGAAAGTGTCACTCCAGAGCCAACGTTAGAAGGCTTGACCACTACTGGAGGTCGGCTAGAAGTATCGGTCGCAGTGGAAGAGATTATGGAATTGTGCTCCGGTATCACGGGCCCATTGGATGTTTTGGATCTTCGCCCAAATCCAGTACGCTCTCTTTTAGAGATCCGGTACCAAACACCGGACTACTCGGATGATTATGTGTTCAGGGTATACAACATGCTGGGGCAACTCATGATGGCAAGGGACCAATATGGTGTGATAAGGACTGATTTGGATTTCACGCCTCCTTCATTTGAGTCAAAACGGGTACTTTTGGATGTTCAACAATGGCCAGCTGGGACCTATGTACTCCTATTAGGGAAGGGCAAGGCCATGGTTCAAAAGAAATTTGTAAAAATTTAAAAAAACTATTTGGTAATTTCACAGTGGTTGAATTACCTTTGCAGCCCGAAATGATTAGGGTTTGGCTCCGTAGCTTAATGGATAGAGCATCTGACTACGGATCAGAAGGTTAGAGGTTCGAGTCCTCTCGGAGTCACAAGAAAGGTGTGTGAGCATTTTTGTTCACACACTTCATTTTTAGAAAACATCGGTATTCAATAAGAATTTAGTCATGGCAAAAGTTTGTGATTTGACGGGTAAAAAGCCAATAACTGGCAATCACGTTTCGCACTCCAACCGCAAAACGAAGCGTCGTTTTTACCCGAATTTGCATGTTAAGCGTTTTTTCATTCCTGAAACCGGAGAATGGGTGACGTTGAAGGTGAGCGCAGCTGCTATCCGTACCATTAGCAAATTAGGTATTTACCAGTACATTCAGAAACTCGAAAAGAAGGGAGAGGTAGTATTTAACTCCGAGCCTGTAGTAGGTTTCTAATTGTATTCACCGATTGTTCTCTAATTAAATTACACTCTATCATACCCTACTAGTATGGCAAAGAAAAGTAAAGGCAATCGCATTCAAATTATTCTTGAGTGCACTGAGCATAAAACAAGTGGTCTGCCAGGAACGTCTCGTTACGTAACTGAAAAGAACCGTAAAAACACCACTGAGCGTTTGGAGTTAAAGAAATATAACGCCATCATGCGCAAGTATACGGTGCATCGCGAGATTAAGTAATCTGGTAGGTTATTTATTTCGGTTTCATTTCTCAACTTTAACCTCCTTTTTGCGTTATGGCAAAGAAAGTATCAAAAAACGCCCGTGTAGCCCAGCGTGCAGCCAACGCCGGATCGGGTAAAGATCACGTAAAAGTAGTAAAATCGATTAAAGACCCTGTAACTGGTCGCTACACTTATAAGACAGCGATTGTTCACAAGGACAAAGTGAAGGATTTCTTTGCTGGTATTTAACAGCAAGTCCACATATTCATAGTATTACTCAATACGAGGATCATTCCCCCCGTCCGGAGGATTGATCCTCGTTTTTTTGCCGTAAGGCGATTTTTAGAATGACATCATTTAAAGATTTGGGGTTAGCCCCCGAACTCCTCCAAGGTATCGAAAGCCTTGGTTTTGAGACCCCAACCCCTGTTCAATCCTTAGTAATTCCCCACGCATTAACAACTGAAGGTGATCTTATCGCGCTGGCGCAAACCGGTACTGGAAAAACAGCTGCATTTGGTCTCCCACTGTTACAATTAATTGATCCTGCTGAACGAGGAATTCAAGCGGTGGTGCTATGCCCTACGCGTGAATTATGTGTTCAAGTGGCCAGTGATCTAGAGAACTACTCTAAGTTTGCACACCAATACAAAGTAGTGGCTGTGTATGGAGGGGCAAGTATCACCACACAAATAGCACAAATTAAGGCAGGTGCTCAGATTGTAGTCGCTACACCAGGTCGCTTAGTGGACCTAATTGAGCGGCGTGCTGCCAAATTGGAGAACGTGAAACGCGTGGTCCTGGATGAGGCTGATGAAATGCTTAACATGGGATTTCAGGAGCCACTGGAGGCAATCCTCGGAGCGGTAACCGCGCGGGAATCTATTTGGTTGTTTTCAGCAACCATGCCCGATGAGGTGCGCAGGATAGCCCATAATTACATGGAGGATCCAAAAGAACTCAACGTAGGCGGGAAAAATGAGGTAAATAAAAATATTGTTCACCAATATTATGTTTGCCGTGCCGATGATCGGTTTTCCACCCTGAAACGGGTAGTAGATGCCAATCCTGGCATCTATGGTCTGATCTTCTGCCGTACCAAAAACGAAACCAAAGAGATTGCAGAGCAAATGATCCGTGATGGCTATAATGCCGATGCGTTGCACGGTGATCTCGCACAAGGCGATCGAGACCGGGTAATGAATCGTTTTCGGGAGCGGAACCTGCAATTATTGATTGCTACTGATGTCGCTGCACGCGGTATTGATGTAAGTGATATCAGCCACGTCATTAACTACGGAATGCCAGATGAGATCGAAACGTACACCCACCGCGCCGGTCGTACCGGTCGTGCTGGTCGTACCGGGGTTAGCATCAGTATCGTTACTCCAAAGTACGAAGAGAAAATCAAACAAATTGCCCGAAAAAATCGTGCTGAGTTTGAGCGTTTGATGATTCCAACTGGGGTAGAAGTTTGTGAAAAGCAGCTTTTCCA
>JBKDAM010000159.1:0-58380 GCA_046316495.1 Chitinophagales bacterium | reverse complement strand
ATTAAGGGCAATACAGGCCCAGATGAACCCTCATTTTATTTTTAATGTATTAAATAGGCTGGTGGAAATGATCAGCTCTGCCAAATTGATTCAAGCGGAGCGGTTCGTAATTGATTTTGCCAAATTGCTCCGGAATATTCTTGAACAAAGTGAAAAAGACTTCATCTCTATTCGGGAGGAATTGAAAACCCTTCAAATTTACCTGGAAATTCAAAGAACCAGGCGACGGGAAAGTTTCCAATATCAAATTCTGTCGGATGAGGAATTGGATAGCCATCAAATACCTACCATGCTTATCCAGCCCTTTATTGAAAATGCAATTGTACATGGGGTAGATCATGCGGAATACCTGACTCAAATTAACTTATTGTTTTACCTAGAAGAAGGTGACTTACATATTAAAATACAAGATAATGGGATTGGCCGTGAGCAGGCCTCCAAGATCAATCAAAACCGTAAAAACGAGTCTAAAGGCATCGGGTTAATTCGCCGAAAAATAGAATTACTTCGAAAAAAATACCAAATTGATATTGTGTTGATGATCCATGATTGGAAGGAGGCCCCGCCAGTTGGTACAGAAGTACATTTAATCATTAAACATGCCCGAATATGATCAATTGCGTGATTGTTGAGGATGAATTGTCTGGTCAGATGTTGTTGAGGGAACGTCTTGCCCGTTTATTTCCAGAGGTGTCGATTGTAGGGCTGTTTGACCAGCCCAAGCAGGCGATTGATTTTCTGGAGTCCCAAAAGGTGGACTTGGTCTTTTTGGATAACCGACTAAAAGGAGGGTATGGACTAGATGTGTTGCAGCGTTTTCCGGAACCTGAATTTGAGGTGATCATTACAACGGCCTACACAGAATACGCTATTGACGCCCTTAATAGTGGGGCCTTGTATTATCTGTTAAAGCCCTTTAGTGAGGAAGACTTTATGCTGGCGGTCGAACTAGCGCTCAAAAAAATCGCAGCAAAAACACGCTTTTTATTTTTGGGTGGGAATCGAAGCCTTCGGTTGTCGGAGATTTTGTTTGCCCAATCAGAGGGGGCCTATACCATTTTTAAACTTAAAGATGGCTCCTCTGTGATGACCTCTAAAAATATTGGATTTTATGAGAAGCGGTTGCCAGACAATTCCTTTTTTAGAATTCACCACTCCTGTATCGTAAACTTGGATGTAGTAAAGGAGGTGGACTCTGGGGCGAATCCCACGGTTTTGCTGGAGGATGGACTGACTCGACTTTCTATTTCTCAGCGGCGTTTAAAGGCTTTTTCCAAGCGACTTGGCTTGTAGAAAGGTGACCGTTTTTTCTAGATTGGTCATAAATAGACCATTTATATGCTATTTTTATTGAATATAGCCAGCACTTATTAATTGAAATCCGGCACTTATTAAGATGGAGTATTAGGTAGGTGTATTAAGCCTTAATTTTGCCTTTACAATTAACCACTAAGATATTTGGACACCTTCAGACCGTAGAAAAAACAACAAGTGAGATTGAGATGGATTATATCCAGTTCTTGCCGTAAATCCGCCGCCCTGAAACGTTAGGGCGGTTTTTTTTAGGCGGCCCGAAATCTTGCTCTTCCAATCGAATTCTATTGCTCCCGAAATCAATATGGTCTCCTTTGTGGAAATCAGGCAATTTACCCTATTTTCTTAACAAAAAATGCCTCCCAGGATTTCTTGAGAGGCATTTCTGTTTGTTTTTTACCGTGATGTATTGTCTAAAGGATTAAACCACGGTAATCAGTGGACCTCCTGGCTCTGTTAAAAATCCAAGCGGGGACAGATCCATTCCAAGGATTGCCGCTTCCTTCACAAAAGCATCCTCCTGTCCAGCTTCCACCGCCACCAGTAGCCCGCCACTGGTTTGAGGGTCCGCTAAGAGGTGACGGATATTGCCTTCTGCCCCAGCGATCTTATGGCCATAACTGTCCCAATTCCGATTCGTACCACCGGGCACGCATTTCAAATCCAGGTAATAATCGAGAATGTTCCGGTCAATAAAAGGGACTCGGTCAAATTGGACGATTGCACTTGCGTTGGACGCTGCACACATCTCAGAAAGGTGGCCGAGCAATCCAAAGCCCGTCACATCGGTCATTGCCTGCACATACGGTAACCGGCCAAAATGAGCTCCCGCTTTATTGAGCTTTTTCATAGAGTCTGGTGCTATATGCGCATGTTCTGGCAGCAGGACTCCTTTTTTCTGGGCGGTAGTCAGGATGCCTACCCCAATAGGTTTGGTAAGAAACAAACGAGCACCTACAGAGGCTCCTCCATTCTTTTTTAAATGACTCAGGTGAACACGCCCAGTCACCGCTAAGCCAAATATAGGCTCAGGGCTATCTATGCTGTGCCCGCCAGCCAGTGGTATGCCCGCCTCTCTGCAGGCATCTCTGGCTCCTTCCACCACTAAGTTAGCCACCTCGGCTGGAAGGGTATTGATCGGCCAACCAAGGACGGCAATTGCCATCATTGGTTGGCCACCCATCGCATAAATATCGCTAATGGCATTAACGGAGGCAATTCTTCCAAAGTCGAGGGCGTCGTCCACAATGGGCATAAAGAAGTCAGTGGTACTAATCACTGCTGTCCCATCCCCCAGATCAAATACAGCGGCATCGTCCCTTTCTTCATTTCCTACCAAAAGAGCTGGAAAATGATCTTTCGGCGAAGCGCTGACTAAAATCTGGTCTAAAACACGGGGAGAAATCTTGCATCCACAACCCGCGCCGTGGGAGTATTGAGTTAGTTTATATTGTTCCATTGTAGCTTACCACTGAATGGTGGTACTTAAACTTGGTAAAAAGGGTAGCTGGTTAACACGTTCGTACCGCACGCGGTCAAAATAGAAAATATTAGGCCGGTCGTACACATTCGTGGCAGAAGCAGTAATCTCCATCAGACCATGTTTGCCAAACTTGAGGGTATATTTCACGGACACATCCAGACGGTGGTAGTAGGGAAGCCTTCCAGAATTCCGGTCGGCAGCGTACAGGATCCCAAGATTGGAAGAATTACCAACATTTCCTCCGTACACATCGGTACCGATGGTGTTGTCAAAGCTATACTTGGTAAAAAAGCCTTGTGTGAGGGTAAAGGGGAATCCGGAGCCTAGGTTCCAACGGGCAGCAATCTCCCAATCTTTCTTTTTGCCTGCTTGGTAGGTTCCGACCAAGTTCATATTGTGGCGGCGGTCAAATACCGGTGGGTATTCTTGTACCCCATCAAATCGAGTAACAAATCCATAGGAATAAGCTCCCCAGATATAGTAACGCTTACCCTCGTATTTACCAGAAAAGTCCAAGCCGTACGCTTTTCCGGTCTCTACTACATAATCCGGTGCTTCTTTTACTTTTTTGTTGCGGTTCAAGGCCAATAGTTGAGTGAAATCCTTGTAATATGCCTCAATATTTAAGTCAAAATTATCCAATACATCGATCTCAAAACCCGAAACTGCATGCCAAGCCTTTTGTAAGCGATGGTCAACTGTTTCTGCACCAGGGGTATTGTAATCCTGGCCTTGCTTGTACACGGTTGACTCTGGTCCGGAGAGAAATCCGACGAATAAGTTCACCACATCGCGCTCATTGACGGTAGAGATCAGGTTTTGAGAGTAAATACCCCCTGCCGCTTTAAGTCGTACCCGATCGGTCAGGTTATATTTCATACCGAGACGAGGTTCTGGGGAGATGTCTCCTAGTGACTGGTAGTACTGCAAGCGGAAGCCGGGTTCAATCACCAGGTTACCAATTTTGCGTTTCCAGCGCACATAAGCACTAATTTCAGTAGTGTTTTCATCTTGGGTTATCGGCACACCCAAGTAGTTTTGGAAGGTAAAATTGGTATTGAAACCAGAAAGCTCCAACCCGTATTTTACCTCATCTACTCTACCAAAATTTGTGAAATTAAGGCCTGCAAAAAAGCCGCCGATACCGCTGGTACGAGGTGAGCGATCTGCCTCTTCACTACGAGAGTCGTAACCAGAGTACGTTAATACACCGTTTACGATGGTATTTGAATTTTGAGGAATCAGGGTAAAGTCCATGCCCCCTCCTTTGCTGTTCCAGCCAAAGTCAATCAATTCAGTATCCACCGCATCATCGTAATTGAAGCCAAATACATTGAATTTGCTACCATTTCCGGACAAAAATGAAATTTTTCCGTACATATCCTGGTAGTCGAAAGGAATACCGGCTCCGTCATTTACATCTGGATACAATATTTCATCGGCCTGGTTAATGAGGGCTTTTTTCCCTGTCAAAACAAAAGAAACGCTTCCTCCGCCTTCTTTCTTTAGGGGAATAATCGGACCTTCAATCAATGCTTTGGCTTGGAAAGGGCTGGCTGAAACCAGTCCAGAAAGCCGTTTGCGATTGCCTTCTCTTGTTTTTACGTCTACCACAGCTGAAACCCGTCCACCATAGTCTGCATTAAAGCCTCCTGTCAAGACATCCACATTTCGGATTAGTTCGGTTTCATAAACGGAGAAAAAACCAATGGAGTGGAAAGGGTTGTAGATGGTCATGCCATCCAGGAGAATCCTGTTTTGGATGGGTGAACCACCACGAATGTACAGCTGACCGCCTTGGTCACCCGTGAAGATAACTCCGGGAAGTACGGTCAAGTATTGAGCAATGTCCGCTTGGCCACCGGCGGAGGGCAGCGCGCGAATTTGTTTGGGAGTAACCGACAGCTTTGAGATTTGTACGTCAGAGCGCGCCTGTTCTTTTTTTCCCGAAATGACTACCTCACCAATGCTGGTGGAGGTTTCATTCATATTAATATTTTGATAAATGATATCTCCTTTTTTCAAGGTGATATTCATACTAAAATCATCGTATCCGAGGTAAGAGACGATCAGTTTATAAGCTCCGGGCTCAATATTGGATAAAGTAAAAAAGCCATTAATATCGGAAGAGGTTCCGATGGAGGCCCCTTCCAGCTTTATGGTTGCAAAGGCGATCGGCTCAGCGGTTGCTTTGTCGTAGACATTACCACGGAGAGTGGATTTGTCCGCTTTTTGAGCAAAAAGAAAGAACGGTGCAAGCAAGAGGACCAACGAAGTAATCGGACGTATCATTTCTAAAAAGATGTTGCGTTTATGGGTGGCAAATGTAATGATCAAGTAGGTTTTATACTGCTCAAACTGCTCATTTGCCTAGAATATACGAATTAAGCGGTTAAAAATTAGCTAGTATAGGCTATGCTCGGGAAAGCACTACCAAAAATTTATTTTTCTTCCCATTTTCCACCATCAAAAACTGCCCATGGAGCAGGTCGGAAGGTTGGACCTGATGGTTCAGATCGCTTATTTTGATTTTATTTACGGTGACTGCGTTGCCTTGTACCGCTTTTTTTGCTTCGCTTTTACTGGCAAGAATACCGGTTTCCACCAATAAATCCACGATACTGATTCCATTGTCCAGGGCGGTCAAAGGCAAGCTGGGTGAAGGGATCTCTTGGGCTACCGCAGTCAAGGTGGAATGGCTTAGCCCCTGGAGCGTGTTGGCATCCGCTTTTGGATCAAAGAGCAAGGAGGATACTTGCATAGCTGCCTGGAAGGCCTCCTCTCCATGAATTCGACGGGTGAGCTCCTCTGCGAGTGTTTTTTTGATGGTTTGCGCATTTTCGCTCGATTCCATTGCTTCAATTTCTGCCTTGCTCTTCAAGGAAAAGTAACGGAGAAACTTGGGCAGGTCGCGGTCGTCCGCGTTCAACCAGAACTGGTAAAACCGGTATGGGCTGGTTAGTTGGGGGTCGAGCCAGATATTTCCGGACTCACTTTTTCCGAACTTGGTGCCATCTGCCTTGGTAAGCAGGGGCGTAGTGAGGGCAAATACTTTTTTATCCTTGATTTTTCGAGATAATTCTACACCGGAAGTGATGTTACCATACTGGTCACTGCCGCCCATCTGAAGGGTGATCCCCAACTGTTCATTTAAAAGCACGAAATCGTAGCCCTGAATGAGCTGGTAACTAAACTCGGTAAACGAAATGCCAGACTCGCTCTCAATCCGGCGTTTTACGCTTTCTTTTGAGAGCATATAGTTGACTGTCAGGTACTTACCTACATCTCGCAGGAAGTCCAGTACATTCATTTTTTGATAAAAGTCATAGTTGTTGACCATCAAAGCTCGATTGGAACGGCTCTCAGAGAAATCGAGTAGCTGCTCGAATTGTTCCATCTGCCTTGCGGTGTTGCGATCCAGCTCCTCGGTGCTCTTTAGGTCGCGTTCCTTGTCCTTTCCGGAAGGGTCGCCGATTCTACCAGTAGCCCCTCCTAGCAAGACCACGGGTTGGTGCCCCGCTCGCTGCAGGAAGGTTAGCAACATAATTTGGACGTAATTACCAATGGTGAGCGAGGGAGCGGTGGGGTCAAAACCAATATATCCGCGGACCGGACCTTGCTCCAAATGCGCCTCAATGCCGGGCGTAAAGTCCTGAATCAGGCCTCTCCATCTCAATTCTTCTATAAAATTTGTCACAATAAGCGAAAGTGGTTGTATCGATACTATAAAAAACTGCGAAAGGCAAAGGTACTGTTATTTTCCAGTTTACGTTTCTGACAAAATGGTTATATTTGCGACAAAATGTCATACCGGCCTGAACTATTCCCCCCGGTTTCCGGTTTTGTTGAATTAAACAACTTAATAGAATGGCTTCAATGAATCAACAGCTTCAGTCCATAAAGGCCCGATTTGGGATTATTGGGGCTTCCCCACCATTGGATGCAGCTTTGGAAACGGCGTTGCGGGTGGCGCCAACGGATTTGACGGTGTTGATTACAGGGGAAAGTGGCGTCGGTAAAGAGGCATTTTCTAAAATAATTCACAGCGTATCTCCTCGAAAGCACAACGACTTTATCGCGATTAACGGTGGCGCTATTCCAGAGGGAACCATTAACTCCGAACTTTTTGGGCACGAGAAGGGCGCATTCACGGGGGCGATAGGGGAGCGAAAAGGATATTTTGAGACGGTGAACGGAGGAACCATTTTTCTCGATGAAATTGGTGAGCTGCCATTGGATACCCAAGCTTTCCTCTTGCGTCTGTTAGAGAATGGAGAGTTTTTAAAAGTGGGTTCATCTAAAGTTGAGAAAACCGATGTTCGGGTAATTGCGGCCACGAATGTCAACTTGGAAGAGCGGGTTCGGAACGGGAAATTTAGGGAGGACTTGTATTACCGGCTCAATACCGTACCCATTCGGGTGCCTGCCCTGCACCAGCGCAGGGGAGACATTCCTTTATTGTTTCGAAAATTCGCTTATGATTTTGCCGAAAAATACCGGATGGATGCTGTTCGGCTCGACAAACAAGCCGAGGGCGTTTTGGAAGCCTACCGCTGGCCGGGAAATATTCGGGAGCTAAAGAATGTGGCCGAGCAATTATCCGTCTTGTCGGAAAACCGAGAGTTGGATGCTGCTGCACTGATCCAGTTGATGCCGCAACTTTTGCAACGGGATTTGCCAATGGCTACCACCGGCCCAAATTCCTTTAAGGTTGATGATTTTCAGGAGAGGGACATTTTATACAAGGTTTTATTTGACTTAAAAAGTGACTTGAACGACCTAAAAGCCTTGATTTTTGAGCTGGTTTCGAGTAATAATTTGCACATGCCCGACTTGAGCCGGCTACGATCCCTGCCCTCTGGTTCTTTTGAGAACAAAGGCAATGGCTACGTGACCGAATACAGTACCGGACCTTACCCGACGTATGTCCCTAACGAGGGAACCAAAGTGCAGCCCATTGTTTTGGATACTAAGCGCCAGGGAGCTACTGATACCTATTCAATAGGAGATGGAGAGGTTGTAGAAGGCCCCATTACCTTGAGTGAAATTGAAAAAGAGGCCATCAAACGTGCGCTTAAAAAATACAAAGGCAAGCGAAAGGAAGTTGCTGAAGAACTCAAAATTTCTGAGCGCACCCTTTACCGCAAAATCAATGAGTATAACCTTCAATCAATAAGTTAATCTTTTTTAAATCTGGCTTAAAAAAGCAACGTGCATCCGACCTTTGCCCGAGGTACAATGTTGTGCCTGGAAATGCACTTATCAATTAGTTGATTTCTCTATGACAATTAAACGCATGTTGTTCGCGGTGCTCAGCACCTTTTCTCTTCTGCATGGATTTGCTCAAAAAGGCTATGAGATTAAGGTTAAGTTGGAAAATTACCCGCCTCAAGAGTTGATTTTGGGATTTCATTACGGCGATAAACAATATGTAAAGGATACCGCCCAACTGGCTTCTGACGGGTATTTCACCTTCCGGGCGGATACGCTGTTTAAGCCCGGGGTTTATTTGTTGGTGCTGAAGCCCGACAACAAGCCAATCGAATTTATGCTACCGGCAGACGATCAGGTGTTTACCCTAACCACAGATGCTTTGGATCCAGTAGCGAAGATGAGGGTAAAAGGTTCAGACGATAACACGGCCTTTTTTAACTACTTGAAGTACCTGGGTGAGCAACGAGTCTTTGCTGATACCATTCGGGCACAAATGGGCCGTACTAAATCCAAAAGTGATTCCCTTTCCCTGCAAGGACAACTCACGGGACTGGATGAAAAAGTGAAAAAAGCGCAGTTGGAGTACATTGCCAAAAATGCTTCCTCTGTTGGGGCGAAGGTAGTAAAAGGGTCTATCGAGCCGGAAATACCCAGTTTTGCAGGAACTACGGATGATAAAGAGCTTCAGCGTAAACGCTATTTTTGGTACCGCGAGCATTTTTTTGATAACCTAAACTTATCAGATCCAGTGTATTTGAGAAGTCCACTGTTGCATCCCAAGATTGATCAGTTTATGACGAAAATAGTGCCGCAGCACCCCGATTCTGTCAATGCATTCCTGGATACTTTGTATAGAAAAATGGAAGGAAGTCCGGAGACGCATCGGTTTTATGTGACGCACTTCTTGAATTTTTATGCCAAATCTCAGTTGGTTGGATTTGATGCCTGTTATGTACACGTTGGGAAAAATTATTTCTGCAAGGCAACCTGGCCTGGGAAGGATAACCTCGAAAAAGTTTGTGATAACGTCCGTCGATTAGAGCCGATATTGATTGGAAAGACGGCGCCAAACATTGTAGTTAAAGATAAAAACAATGCTAACCACGCACTTTACGACGTGGATGCTGATTACACGGTCTTGTTTTTCTGGGCCCCTGATTGTGGGCACTGTAAAAAAGCTGCTCCTTTTTTAGTGGATTTTGCGAAAAAATACAAGGATAAAGGGGTGAAGGTCTTCAATGTTTGCACTGCTGTTGGTGATAAGGGTGGGGAGTGCTGGAAGGGTGTAGAAGAAAAAGGCTTCGATGATACACTTTTTTTCAACTACTATGATCCTTACCTACAGAGCCGTTACAAAACCCTATACGATGTGCAGACTACTCCGCAAATTTTTATCCTAGATAGAAAGCATGAGATCCTGATGAAACGAATTGGCGCGGAGCAACTGGACAAGGTCATGGAGCAGACTATGGAAATTGAGGCCAATAAAAAGAAAGAAAAAAAGTAATTCAGTAACATTTTTAAACTTTAGTATCCAAAAATACAAAGATTATCTACCTTTGCGTGCCTTTTTATAAGGCGAAGGCTGGGCAGAGCGTTCCAGTTGGTTTCAAAGGCAAATCATAGTTGTAAACAGTTTTAAAAAATGGCAAAACGCAAAGTCGAACAGGAAGAAACAGTATTAGTTCAACCCGTTAATGAGCCAACGGCTTCTTTTTGGGATGTATATCAAAAGCAAATTTTATACGGTGTTGGTGCTGTATTAGCCATAGTGATCGTTTATTTTGGTTACAAGAAAGTATTAATCGAACCTAAGCAGGCGGAAGCTGTGAGCGCGATGTGGCGGGCAGAAATGATGTTTGAGCGCGACTCTTTTCAATTGGCCTTGGAAAATCCAGGTTTGGACGCAGAGGGTTTTTTGGCTATCATTGACAACTATAGCGGAACTCCAGCAGCCAATATTGCCAATTACTATGCAGGGGTATGCTACCTCCGCATGGGTAACTTTGACAGCGCTATCCAGCATCTAGAAGATTTTGATGCGGAAGGAGATTTGCTACCCTCTATGAAGGCAGGTGTATTGGGTGATTGCTATGCTGAAAAAGGGGACTATGCGAAAGCGATTGACTTGTACGAAGATGCCAGCAACGCAGGCAACAACGAGGTGCTTCAGTCTATCTACTTGAAGCGCTTTGCAATGTTGAGCGAAAAGCAAGGCAACAAAGAAGCAGCGGCAGCAGCTTACGAACGCCTCCGTCGGGACTACCCAAATCAAATGTCTCAAGATTGGCGAGAAATTGAAAAATACATCTACCGCGCTGGTGGTGGACAGTAATAAATGCTCCTGAGCGTGTGGGAAGTAACGGGCCATAGCCGCGTTGCTTCCCATTCTTTCGTTATAAGACCAATTGAAACAGGCATTCGCCCATCTCACAACGATTGTACCCCTGTGTTACATGACTAAATACATCCTCCGGATTTCGGTATTCGCCTTCGTGCTGCTCTTAGTTTCTTGCAAGAGCGAGTACGAAAAAGTGCGGGTCAGCAGTAACCCTGAACTGATTCTAAAAAAGGCTTCAGAGTACTACGAAGATAAGCAATACCAGCGGGCACAAACCTTGTTTGAACTAGTACTAAGCAACCTTCGAGGTCGCCCGGATGCAGAGCGTGTTAATTTTCAATACGCCTACACTCATTATTACCTCAAGCAATACCTGTTGGCCGCGTACTACTTCAAAACCTTCTCCAACACCTACACCAACTCCGAGTTTCGAGAAGAGGCAGCCTACATGAGTGCCTACAGCAATTACTTACAGTCCCCCACGTATCGTTTGGATCAAACGCCCTCCTTCTCTGCCATCGATGAGTTTCAGTTGTTCGTTAACTTGTTTCCAAACAGCAATCGGGTTGAGGAGTGCAACCGGTTGATTGATGAACTTCGGCGCAAACTAGAAGAGAAAGCGTTTGCAGAGGGTGAGCTTTATTACAACCTTAAGCAATATCAGTCTGCCGTCATCTCTTTCGATAACCTTTTAAAGGATTATCCTGAGTCGCCTGATGTGGAAAGAGTCCGGTTCCTGATTGCGAAGTCTAATTATCTTTTGAGCCGCAATTCTGTACTAGAAAAGCGTTTGGAACGTTATCAAGAAACGGTAAAGCGGGGCAAGGAGTTTTTACTCAAATACAACACCGGAAAATACGCCAAAGAGGTTCGTAAAATTATTGAAGACTCCGAGGCGGCCATCGCCAAAATGAAAGCATCTAACTAATTTACCTTATCAGCATACACAACTCAACGTTATGAGCGATATCAAAACTAAAGCACAAGGATTGGACCCAAATATTCAACCCCGCGACATGGGTGAATTTATGGGCAAAACTGGAAATGTGTACGAAAGTATTACGGTGGTGTCCAAGCGTGCTCGCCAAATATCCAGCGACTTGAAATGGGAAATCCAGCGTAAACTGGAAGAATTTGCCGTTTCTTCCGATACCATCGAAGAAATTCAAGAAAACAAGGAGCAAATTGAGATCTCTAAGTTCTACGAGCGCCTCCCGAACACTGCTATCATCGCCACCAATGAGTTTCTAAATGATGAAATTCAGTGGCGCTTTGTGGAAGAAGACAAGGGGTAATGCGTATCCTACTCGGTATCAGCGGTTCCATTGCAGCTTATAAAACTGCCCATCTTACTCGCCTTTGGGTGAAGGAATCGGCGGAAGTAAAGGTGCTAATGACCCCCGCTGCTACCGGGTTTATTTCTCCTTTGACCCTTTCGACCTTATCCAAACACCCAGTGATCTCTGATGTCCAGTCTGAATCAGGCTGGAATAACCACGTCGAGTTGGGGCTTTGGGCTGATGCCCTCCTAATTGCCCCCGCTACTGCTAATACCCTGGCTAAACTGGCCAATGGTATTTGTGATAATATCCTGTCTGCCGTTTACCTTTCTGCCCGTTGTCCAGTGTTTGTTGCTCCTGCTATGGACCTGGATATGTGGAGACACCCCTCCACGCAACACAATATACAGCGTTTACAACAATTTGGTGTTCAAGTAATCCCAGTAGGAGTTGGCGAGCTGGCGAGTGGATTGGTAGGGGAGGGTCGTATGGCCGAACCCGAAGAAATTGTTGCATTCGTTCGTCAATCGCTACAAGCCTCTTCTGCGCCTCTTCCTTTGGCCGGTAAAAAAGCGCTGGTTACAGCTGGTCCCACCCAGGAGCCCATTGATCCGGTTCGTTTTATCGGGAATAATTCCAGTGGAAAAATGGGAGTAGCCATTGCAGAGGAACTTTCCAAACAGGGAGCTCAGGTCACCCTGGTCCTAGGCCCCTCTGCACTTGAACCATCCGAAGCGCTGCGGACGATTCGAGTTCAAACTGCTGCAGAAATGTTCCAAGCCTGTCAGGAGGTGTTCGCACAAATGGATATCGCGGTTTTCGCCGCAGCAGTAGCCGATTACCGCCCAAAAATGGTTTTTGCCCAAAAAATTAAAAAAACAGGCGCGGACATGCAAGTGGATCTAATTCCCAATGTGGATATTGCCGCTACACTTGGGCAACAGAAAACGGCACAACAGCTCACTGTTGGCTTTGCCCTGGAAACCAACGAGGAGGAATCCAATGCACTCAGTAAACTGCATCGAAAAGGATTTGATTTTATTGTATTAAATTCTACCCGCGACGAAAAAGCCACTTTTGGCTTCGATACCAACAAAATAACTATCTTAGACACCAATGGTCTAAAAAAAGCGTACCCATTAAAATCAAAACAAGAAGTCGCTGTTGATATCGTTCAAGAAATTTGTAGCCGGTCGGCCAACCATTAAGTCCGTTTTGGCGTCGTATATCTACCTAGTTCAATTAAAAGAATATGTTGATTCGTAGTATTGCCACTTTCCTTTTTTCTCTTTTTCTGATTGGACAATCCTTGGCACAAGGTGAGCTGAACGCAACCGTTCGGATTAATGCACCCCAGCTTCAACGGACAGATCGGAAAGTGATTGAACAACTGGAAATTGCCCTCCGGGATTTTCTAAACAACACCAAGTGGACGAGTGATGGTTTTCTTCCAGATGAGCGGATAAAATGCACCTTCATTATGACCATCGAATCTGAGGGTGATAATAACTCCTTTACCGCTAACCTCGCAGTTCAGTCAACACGCCCAGTCTTCAACAGTGGTTACGAAACAACGCTGCTTGCTACTCAAGACAAGGATGTTTCTTTTGTGTATGAGCAAAATCAGCCGATTCAATTTGTCGCTGATAATGCTGAGAACCAAAACCTTCCTTCCATTTTTGCCTTTTATGTATATATTATCCTCGGTTTGGATTACGATAGCTACAGCCAGTATGGGGGTGAGAATTACCTGCAAACGGCCCAGCAGATGATTGTGAACATTCAGAATTCTTCGAATAACAAATCACCGGGTTGGAAACAGGCAGGTGGAGATAAAAATCGAAGCCGTTACTGGTTGATTGAAAATTTGGTCAGCCCAAGAATGCGCAACTTCCGAAACGCAATTTACACCTACCATCGTTTGGGCCTCGACCAGTTTGCCAGTAATCAAGAAGAAGCCCGTGCTGCCATCTTGAATGCTCTGGAAGACATCGATCGAGCAGGGGTAGCCTACCTCAATTCTATGGTTGTTCAGCTTTTTAGTCAGGCAAAACGGGAGGAGATTGTTGAGATGATGAAAAATGCGACGATCCAACAACGGCAGCGCGTATATCAGATTATGATCAAAGCAGATCCTGCAAATGCGCAGCGTTACAAAGACATGGGGGTTTAGTGAATTCGAATCCTGATTTTTCCCAAAAGGATAGTCGGCCAGTGCGCTTACTATCCTTTTTTTATTAAACGAAAAGTATTTTTCATTGTTTGATAGGAATACTATCATAAATTGCTGTAGTTCTATGCTGCGTTTTATACTTATACTATTTCTTCCAATCCTTCCGGGTACATTAATGGCACAAATTGATACTTCCGGGTTTAATCCATTGGAGGAGGTGGTAATTACGGGTACAAAAACTCCTAAGCGGAAAACAGAAAGCCCCGTTATTGTTAATGTGTTAAATAGCAAGACATTAACTAATCTACAAGCTTGTAATTTGTCGGAGGGCCTTAAGTTTCAACCTGGATTACGGGTTGAAACGGATTGTCAAACTTGTAATTATACGCAATTGCGTATGAATGGGCTTCAGGGAGGTTATTCTCAAATTTTGGTGAATGGGCGTCCCATCTTTAGTCCCATGATGTCTATGTATGGTCTGGAGCAAATGCCGATCAACATGATTGACCGAATAGAGGTGGTTCGCGGTGGTGGCTCTTCTTTATATGGTAGCAGTGCGATTGGAGGTACGGTAAATGTGTTGACCAAACTACCCCAGTCGAACAGCATGGAATTAAATACCAGTTATCATTTGATTGGCGGTGCAGCGGATGATTATCAAGTAAGCGCCAATGCGGTCGGGGTTAATTCGGCAAAAACTGCAGGTGTTTCCTTTTTCTTTAATAAGCGCGATCGGACGTTTTTCGATGCTAATGGGGATCTATTTTCCGAGCTTCCCCAAATTAATAGCCGTTCGTTGGGCCTTCATGCCTTTTTTAAGCCCAGTGCCCGCCAAAAATTAGAATTCAGTTGGAGCAGTTTGTATGAATACCGAATTGGTGGAGAAATGAGAGAAGGGCCTGCACACCTTAGCGGCCAATCGGAGGAGAGAACACATTCAATTGGGATGGGGAGCCTTGATTACCAACTCAACTTCAACCAAGAGCGCTCCTCGCTGATTGTGTATGCTGCAGCACAGCGGACTGACCGTTCACACTACACTGGGGTGTTTCCGGACAGTTTGCCCGATATTCAGGTGCATTTAAGCAATCCACCGTATGGAACCGCCACTGGTGGAACTTTTCATGCCGGGACGCAGCTCAATCATCAATTGAATGATTCCTCCAAACGACGCAACGTGGTCACTTTGGGGCTTGAATACTTGGCTGAACGGGTGGATGATCAGATTCCGGCCTACCAATACCGTATTCAGCAAGCTACCCAGAATGCTGCTGTGTTTGTCCAGCATGATTGGGACCTCAGCAGTCGGCTCAACCTATTGTCGGGCATTCGATTGGACCAGCACAACTTTCTGGATCGATTGATGGTGAATCCAAGACTAGCACTTCTGTATAAATCGGGGAAAAACCTCCAGTTTCGCTTGAATTATGGCACTGGATTTAGGGCACCGCAGGCGTTTGATACCGATTTACATTTGGCATTTGCGGCTGGTGGTGTATCGAGGGTGCGACTTGCGGCCGATTTAGGTGCAGAGCGGGCTCACAGTTGGAGTGGATCCGTTAATTATGATCGGTACGAGGAAAAATGGGCGTTTGGTTATACGTTAGAAGGATTTCGGACCAAGCTCGTGGACGTTTTTGTACTGGAAAGCTTAGGCGAAGATGCCTTTGGGATTCTTTTTGAGAAGCGGAATGATCAAGCTGCCTTGGTTCAGGGGATTACGGGGGAGTGGAGGTTAAATTATGACCGGAAAATACAATTGGAAGGTGGTTTTACCTATCAAAAAAGTGAATATGAAGCTTCAGTTGCCTACATTGAGAACTTGGAGCCGATTCGCCCCTTTTTAAGAACTCCGAATGCCTATGGTTTTGCAAACCTGAACGTGGGGCCCATCCGTTCGTTTCGGGCAAATATAAACTATGTCTTTACGGGACCGATGTGGTTAGCTCATTTTGCGGGAGCTGGTCAGATTCCCTCTGATCGCTATGTTCAGAGTCGATCTTTTTCCGAACTGAATACCCGAATCTCTTACACGTTAAGTCCTGCTGAGTTGGGAGTAGATTTGGAGGTTTATCTCGGAGTAAAAAACCTATTAAATGCTTATCAGTCGGATTTTGATTTGGGGAAAAACCGGGATAGTAATTATATTTACGGTCCTGCGATGCCAAGAACCTATTTTGTAGGTATTCGAATAAATATGGGAAGTTAAGCTCGCTTTTCTCAAAATAGGAAGGGGGCACCTGAAATCAATTCAATTGCCCCCTTCTACTTTAGATCGCCCACTTTAGGTAGAGCGCACCCCAGGTAAATCCTCCTCCGAAGGCGGTTAGGACCAGGTTGTCTCCTTTTTTAAGTTGGTTCTCATAGTCCCAGAGGCACAATGGAAGTGTTCCAGCGGTGGTATTTCCAAATTTTTGAATATTGACCATTACCCGATCCATTGGGAAGTTCAAGTGTTCCGCTACCGATGTAATTATCCGCATGTTAGCTTGGTGGGGTACCATCCATTGCACATCGTCGGTAGTCATTTTATTTCTACGAAGGAGTTCTTCAGTGGTGCTCGTCATTCCTTTTACCGCGTGAACAAACACCCGTTTACCGTCTTGATAAACGAAGTGCTCGCGGTTGTCAACGGTTTCGTGGCTAGCCGGTTTGAGGGAGCCTCCTGCTTTCATGTGAAGCAGGTGACGACCGCCTCCATCCGCTCGAAGTACAAAATCAATCACTCCGGTACCATCTTTTTTAGGTTCAAGAAGGACTGCTCCTGCACCGTCTCCAAAGATCACGCAGGTATTTCGATCGGTGTAGTCGATAATGCTGGACATCATATCAGCGCCGACTACCACTACTTTTTTGTATGTTTCGTTTTGGATGAATTGGGCACCGGTAGCGAGGGCAAACAAGAAACCAGAGCAGGCTGCATTGATATCATATCCCCAGGCATTTTTGGCGCCTACTTTGTCGCAAACGGTGTTGGCGGTATCTGGGAAAACCATATCTGCGGTAACGGTAGCGACAATCAGCAGGTCAATTTCCCCTGGCTTGGTTCCTGTTTTTTCGAGCAGTCCTTTAACGGCCTCTGCGCACATATCGCTGGTTGCCCAACCTTCCGTTTTGAGAATACGGCGTTCGCGGATGCCAGTTCGGCTTGTGATCCACTCATCATTGGTATCAACCAGTTTTTCTAGGTCGAAGTTGGTTAATTTTGTTTCTGGAACCCAGCCGTTTACGCCGGTAATCGCAGCATGAATTTTTCCCATAATAAAATGAAAAGACAGCTTCTTTAGCTGTACAAGGTAGTTAGTGTAATAATTAAAGGGTTTGCTTAGGCTAGGCCAAATATTTTTGCATATTTCAGCATTTCGCCGGGGTTGCTGATCTTTAGCTTACCCGTCATCATGGCCATCATCGGATTGAGATCGCCGCTTAGGAGTTTGTTGAAAGCTTCTTCCGTGGTCTTAACCGTGCAGCTTGGGGTCCCTTGGAGCCCATCTACAACCTCTAGTTTGCCATCGTTTAGTTGGACGGTGAACATGCCAGCTGCTTCAAAGTCAAAATGAAAGCAGGCATTTTGGCCCTCTAGCACTTCTGGGTTCACTTTTCCGGGAAGAGCATGTAAAAAATCGTGAATATTAATTGACATAGTGTATGTTGAATGCAACGTTTTAGTTAGTTGGTTTGAGGAGTTTTCTTTTAAATTGTGTCGTTTTAATTAGGTGAAAAAGGGGAACTTCTTTAGGCAGGAGTTCCATAGGGGGGATGGATTTTTGCAAACTGTGGATTCGCCTGCCTCAGTGAATTAATTAACTTTTGGGTGCGCAAAGTTCGCTGATTTTGACGGAACTTTGAAAAAAAATATAAGATGAACCGTTTGATTTTGTATTCTATGTTGCTTTTATCTGCTTTTTCTTTTCTTACCTGCAAAATAACAGATCGAAAGCCGGTTGAAGTGCCCACCGGATTCGATTGGCAGGGCCACCGTGGATGCAGGGGCTTGTTCCCTGAAAACAGCCTTCCCGCTTTTTTACATGCCCTTGAGTATCCAGGAGTGCAAACCCTGGAGCTGGATTTGGCGGTTTCAAAAGACCGGCAATTGATTGTCAGCCATGAGCCATGGTTTAACCCCGCTATTTGCCGAGATTCACAGGGAAATATGATAGAGGCCAAAGACGAGAAAAAGCATTTGATCTTTGAAAAGACCGCTGAGGAAATTAAAACGTATGATTGTGGTAGTTGGGGCAATACGCGGTTTCCAGATCAAACCCTCGTAAAGACCCACAAACCTACCCTTCGAGAAGTGGTGGAAGCGGTGGGCCGCCTTTACCCAGAAAAACGGATTCGATGGAACCTGGAGATCAAAAGTAATCCAGAATGGGATGGAAAATTCAGCCCAACCATTTCAGAATTTGTGGCGTTGGTGCAAAAAGAAATTTCAGCCTTGCAACTCAGCGATCGGGTATGCGTGCAGTCGTTCGACCCCCGGCCGCTTCAGCTGTTGCATCAACAGGCGCCTGGATTAACATTGGCTCTCTTGGTAGAAAACACTGATGGTTTTGAAAAGAACCTGGAGCGTTTGGGTTTCAAACCCTCCATTTATAGTCCTTATTATTGGTTGGTTTCCTCCGATTTGGTTGAAAAATGCAAGAAAAAGGGCGTGAAGCTAATTCCTTGGACGGTCAATGAAGTGACAGCCATGCGTCGGTTAGTCCGACTAGGTGTAGATGGAATCATCACTGATTATCCTAATTTAATTGAGCAGGTAGGAAAAAAGTAAGGAAAAAAATTGGATTGGGAACTAGAAGAGAAAAAGGCTGGTTTAGGGCATGAAAGAGCGGTAAACAGCGCCATAGTTGTCCTGCTCGTCCTTTTGAACAACGATAAATTTCATGTCAAAGAAGAAGAAAGAGTTGCTAGGAATTGTGGAGCCCCTGGTACCAATCAAGGTATTTGGAGCCTCCATTATTGAGGACACGGCGATTGAACAATTAAAACGAGCCATTTCACAGCAGGAGGACCGTGGGGTACTGACAGCCGATGCCCACTATGGTTATGGGCATCCAATCGGCGGGGTAGTAGCCTACAAAGACAAGATCAGTTTGTCCGGGGTGGGTTTTGATATTGCTTGCGGAAATAAAGCTTGTAAAACGAATCTTAAAGCAGCTGACTTGGATCTTGAGAAAATAATGGATGCTGTCTATAAACAAATTGGATTTGGGATTGGAAGACCGAATCCCAAACCAGTGGACCATCCAGTTTTGGATGCGATTGCGAAGGCCCCCTTTCAACCGCAACGATCAATGGTTCAAATGGCGATGGACCAGCTGGGTACAGTTGGTTCGGGTAATCATTACGTGGACCTATTTGTTGACGAAGAGGGCTGGCTTTGGATTGGGGTCCATTTTGGTTCACGGGGATTTGGACATAAAACTACAATGGGTTTTATTGCCTTGTCGCAGGGGGCTGCCTTTGGAGATCGGGTTCAAGAGGGATCTATGGATGCTCCACCGATACTTTTTGACGCTGGAAGTGCCTTAGGTCAGGACTATTTGGCAGCTATGCGTTTAGCAGGTGATTATGCCTATGCTGGTCGGGATCTTGTGGTGGACAAAGTATTGGAGATCTTGGGAGGCACATCCGTTTGGGAGGTTCACAATCACCACAATTTTTTGTGGGAAGAAATCCACGGTGGGAGCAAATATTATGTGGTGCGGAAAGGGGCGACCCCTTCACAGCCTGGGCAGTTTGGCTTTATTGGGAGTACAATGTCCGATTATTCGGTCATTGTGCAAGGTTTGGATACTCCCGAGAACGAGGCAGGCTTGTATTCAACGGTGCATGGAGCGGGGAGGGTAATGAGTCGGATGAAAGCTGCCGGGAAAAAGCGGTGGAAAAATGGGAAAGTTGAGTACGTGAGTAAGGGGCTGGTAGATTGGCCTAAAGTGAAAAAAGCGGTTAAATCGAATGGGGTAGTACTACGTGGAGGAGGCGCTGATGAGGCTCCGGAATGTTACAAATCCTTGGAGTCCGTCCTAAAGCACCATTCGGGCACGATTGAAGTTGTTCATCGCCTCCGTCCTATTGGTGTGGCGATGGCGAGCGCTGAGGTGTACGACCCGTATAAAGACTAGGTGTGATAATACAAAACAGCCATGAAGGAGTATTCCAACATGGCTGTTTTTTGGTGAGTGCCCATGTCTACTTAGAACCCACTCGTGAAAGCAATCCGGTATTGGATAGGTTGCTCATAGTTCGTTGGATCTGTATCATTTGCCACTCGGAAATTATACATCAGGGAAATTTCTTGACCTGGACCACCGGTTCCCCGGGAGAAATTGTACCCAATGCCTGCATATTGATTGAATCTAGGGGTCGTTTGTTTGATCAACCGACGGTTAACCGGATCGATATCGATTGGTTCTTGGTCCCAGCTTCTGGATAGTTCTCCCTGTAGAAAGAATCCATTATAGATATGGACCCTAGTAAAGACACCCACCTCTGTATCAATTAAGTTAGTTGCTTTGAAGCCCGGGTACTTTTGGCTGGTGTAGAACATGGAAACACGGGGGCCTACGGAAACCGATTTCAGTATTTTATATCCCACCATTGGAGAAAGACCAATTCCAAAGGAGCTTGTGCTATTGAAGGAGCTAAAGCCCAAGCCTACTCCAGCACCGTACCAAAGATGCTCTTTAAAGGAGTATGCTTCCTTTTCTTTTTCTGCTTTGTCTTCCTTTTTGGAGCTTGCTTTTTTCTTCTTTTTCTTTTTCTTCTTCTTTTTCTGGAAATCATCCTCGAGGGCGGTCTCAGGAGAGTAGTTGGCTGCTGCGATTACCGGCTGAAAAGCGAAGCCAGCAAAAAGAAAAGCCAGTATTAGAATCAATTGCTTCTTCATTCGAATGCTAGTATTTTACAAATCGATCAATAAAAAATCAGGGGCAAAAGTAGAAAAGAGTACGATAAAGTAAGAATAAAATATTTGTGTTACATTTGCCTTGAATTACCCCATTTTCGAACAAGATAACGCTGTCTGTTTTCCTTTTATTTTATTATTTCATCGTTTTTGGAAAAATGTTAATAAGCACATCTAAAGTAAAGCGGTTTCTTTTTTTCCTCCTGTTTCTTCTGCCTATTTCCGGTGTTCATGCCCAACATTTCACAGGCCTCCCAATAACCGTGGTGGATGCCAAAGTGGATGAGCGCCTGACGGAGTATGAGGCCTACCAGTTGGATGCGGATGCCATTCATCAATTTTTGCAGACCAACTACACAGGTCAGCCAATTCATTTGAGCCTGGGGAATCGGGTTTGGGATTTACAATTGGAGATCAATCCCATTGTTTCTTCTGCTTATCAGCTTCGGTTTCAAAATGAGAAAGGTACGATCATTGCACAGGCTGCCAGCGCGGCTCCATACAGGGGCTACACCCTTGCCAACAGCGGCAAAGTGCGGATGACTTTTGCGGAACAGTTTATGGCTGGTTACATGGGTGGGGCTGATGACGTGTACCATATTGAACCGTACTGGTACACAGAGCCAAGTGCAGCCAAAAATATTTATTTGGTGTATAAAAAATCTGCTGTTATTCGAGACAATGTTACTGGTACCTGTGGGAACGACGATTACGCAGAAATGCTTAGAGAGCATGTAGATGAGAAACTAGAGGATGCGCATCAGCATGCAGAAACGATGTTAGCCTGTTACCAGGTGGACCTTGCTATCGCATCGGATGCTTCTATGTTGACAAAGTATGGCTCTGTTTCCGCTGTGGAAGCACACAATATTGCGGTAATTAATGATGTAGAGGGTGATTACTCTGGTAGTTTTAATCATGAAATTCAATTTAACATTGTCACCCAGTTTGTATCCGCTGCCAATCCATGGGGTGCTTCCAGCAATGCGAGTACTTACCTTGGCAATTTCCGTACTTGGGGTAATAACGGTGGGTTTGGAGTTCCCTTTGATCTTGGGGAATTGTGGACGAATATTGATTTAGATGGATCCACCATCGGTATTGCATATCTCGGAGCTGTTTGTACTAGTTTCAAATACCACGTATTACAGGATTTTAGTAGCAACTCTGAATTATTGAGGGTTCTGACCTCACACGAGATCGGCCACAATTTTAATTGCCAGCACGATAACTGTCCTACGGGTGCTCCTGTTTACATTATGTGCCCATTTGTATCCACTTCTACGGATTGGAGTTCGGCATCTGTTAGCTCAGTGAATGCATACGTTAATAATTTAATTAACAGTGGTTGCGTATCTGCTTGTACATCAGGTCCACCTCCAGTTCCAGGGTTCTCTTGGTCACCTAACCCAGCCTGTGTAAACCAGCCTGTTCAATTCACGAACACTTCTACTGGAACGGTAAATACCATTTTGTGGACGTTTCCTGGAGGAATCCCTGCCACTAGTACCAGTGCTAATCCGACCGTTACTTGGGCGACTCCGGGGGTGAAAAATGTGACACTTACCCTGAACAGTGGGACTGGATCCCAGGCCATTTTGAGTCAGCAAGTAACGGTGATTGGGAATCCAACGGCCGACTTTAATTTTACGGTGAACGGACTGACTGTCAATTTCAATGCCACTGCAACCAATGCAACAAGCTACGATTGGAATTTTGGAGATGGCTCCTTCTCTACGGACGAGGACCCTGTGCATACGTATGCGACTGGGGATATTTACACCGTTGTATTAACGGTTACTGGGCCATGTGGAACGGCTACCCGAACACTAAACGTCAATACCGCTCCAACGGCAGCTTTCTCGGCTTCACCTACCAGTGGTTGTACTCCATTGACTGTTAACTTTACCAACGAGTCCTCTCCCAACGCCGTTTCCTACCAATGGTCGTTCCCGGGAGGTACCCCAACTGCATCCACCGCGGTTAATCCAACTGTTGCCTACCAGAATCCTGGGGTATTTCCGGTGACCTTGACCGCTGTGAACCCCAATGGTAGCAGCTCTGTAACGCTGCAAAGTTTCATATCTGTGCAGACGGTCCCTTCCCTTGGATTTACTTCTGTGGTCAATGGACTTACGGTAACGTTTACTAATACTTCGACGGGGGCCAGCAGTTATTTCTGGGATTTCGGAGATGGAAACAACAGCAGCGATGCCAACCCCGTCCATACTTACGCCATTGGAGGAGTGTATGAAGTGGAGTTAACAGCCACCAACATATGTGGAAGTTCGTTGACGACGAATAATGTGACGATGGTACTTCCCCCAGTGGCTGCTTTTACTGCCAATCCGAGCAGCGGCTGTGGTCCTTTGACGGTCGAATTTACGAATGCGTCTACTGGTGCGGCTAGCTATTCATGGTCGTTTCCAGGGGGTACGCCTTCTACTTCTAATGCTACCAATGTGACTGTTACCTACGCGGCGCCAGGTAACTATACGGCTGTCTTAACTGCTACCAATGCAGGAGGTTCTAACTCGAGTTCTCAAGCGATTGATGTACTAACGGTTCCATCAGCTGCTTTCACATCGGCTGTGAATGGTGCGACTGTTCAATTTAATAATACCACATCAGGAGCCACTACTTACAACTGGTCATTTGGTGATGGAACGGTTAGCAATCAAGAAGATCCAACCCATACATACACCGCTGACGGGGTTTATCAAGTAGTCCTGACCGCCACCAATGAATGTGGAACAGCTACCTTTACTCAGACAGTTACCATCGCTACCCCGCCTACTGCTGGTTTTAATGCATCTGTAGTGAGTGGATGTGCTCCTCTAACCGTTCAGTTTAATAACGCCTCTTCTGCAAATGCCAATAGTTTTGCTTGGCAGTTCCCTGGAGGCAACCCAAGCAGTAGCACACAGGCTAATCCAACGGTTGTATATGCTGCTGCTGGCCAATACACTGTTGTTTTAACTGTGTCCAATGCTGCAGGCAGCAACACAGTGACTGAGACGAATTTTATTACAGTCAATACGGTTCCCGCACCAGGGTTTAGCAGCTCTGTAAACGGTTATTCCGTTAACTTCACCAACTCTTCGACTGGCGCTGTTTCCTACCAGTGGAACTTTGGTGATGGTGGGACCAGTGTAGATCCGAATCCAACCCACCTTTACACCAATGCTGGCACTTACACGGTGGTTCTAACCGCCACGAATGCCTGCGGCACCGCCACCTCTACTCAAGTAGTAACGGTGGTAGCTCCTCCAACAGCTGCGTTTTCAGCGAGTCCTGTAGTAGGTTGTGATTCCTTGCTCGTTCAATTTAACAATACTTCCTCCGGAAACCCCACTTCCTTCGCTTGGCAGTTTCCGGGAGGAAATCCAAGTAGCTCTACCCTTGAAAACCCAACCGTTTTCTATGGCGCTCCCGGTGTTTACTCCGTAGTGCTTACAGTGAGCAATAGCGCGGGCTCTGGAACGGTCACGCAGACGAACTACGTAGTGGTTGGCACTGCTCCTACAGCTGGTTTCAATAGTTTGGTGAGTAGCAATATCGTAAGTTTTACCAATGTATCAACGGGCGCCACCTCGTTCTCTTGGTCTTTTGGAGATGGCAGCAGCAGTACATCTGCTAGCCCAACCCACACATACGCTACAGATGGGGTCTACACGGTGGTCTTAACCGCGAGTAACAACTGTGGTTCCTCCACCTTTACGCAAACCGTGACGATTGTAACTCCTCCATCCGCTAATTTCACGGTTGCTCAGGCAAACGGTTGTGTACCTTTTACGGTTCAGTTTAATAACACTTCTTCCATTAATGCAACTGGATTTTCTTGGCAGTTTCCAGGGGGTACCCCTGCAACCTCCACAGAAACCAATCCGGTAGTGGTTTATGAGCAGGCGGGCGTTTACTCAGTAACGCTAGTAGCTACTAATGCTGCTGGAAACTCCTCTGTAACCCAGACGGATTTGATTCATGTTGGCACTGTTCCTTCTGCAGGGTTTTCAGCAACTACCCTTGGGGCCGTTTTAACGTTGGACAATCAAACGACTGGTGCAACGGGGTATACATGGGATTTTGGTGACGGAAATGGTAGTAGCTTAGAGGAGCCTTCGCACACCTATACGCAGGATGGAATCTACACTGTAAGTTTATACGCTAAAAATGCTTGCGGAACCGATACCTTCACCCAGATGGTTCTGGTGATAACCCCTCCCACTGCTCAATTCTCTGCGGCGGTTACGGAAGGATGCGCCCCTATGTCGGTGGAATTCACGAATACCTCCACTGCCAACAGTGTAGCCTACAACTGGGAATTCCCGGGAGGAACTCCGGCTACTTCTACAGAGCAGCATCCAACCGTTGAATATACTACTCCTGGAACGTATACTGTAATATTGACTGCTCTCAACGCTGCAGGTGCCACGACGGAGACCAAAGTAGACTATATTGTGGTTGGTACGGCGCCAACCGCCTCGTTCTCTTATCAATTGGGAGGTTTATCTGCGCAGTTTGATAATGCCTCAGTTGGAGCAAGCAGCTATTCTTGGTCATTTGGTGACGGAGGAAGCAGTACTGATCAAAATCCGGTACACGATTATGCTGCACCGGGAGAATACTTGGTCGTTCTAACAACAACGAATGCATGTGGCACTACTGAATACACTCAAACCGTGTCCATCACCGGAAATCCACCCATTGCTGCGTTCTCGGCTGGAGATGATCCTAGCGGGTGTGCACCTATGAGCGTTCAGTTTACCGATCTTTCAGTGGGTCAACCCACAGCCTGGTTATGGAGTTTCCAAGGAGGCACTCCCTCTACTTCTACGGAGCAAAATCCGGTAGTTGTATATTCGACTCCTGGTGTTTTCAGCGTGGAATTGACTGCTTCTAATCTTTACGGCTCTTATACCACCAGCCAGTCCAATGTGATTGTGGTCAATACCGTACCTGCTGTCTCTTTTACTATTGCAGGAATCACCAACGGACAAGTAGCATTCAGCAACGGATCTTCTAATGCAGCTTCTTATCTATGGAACTTTGGTGATGGAATCATCAGTACGGAAGAAAACCCTGTACATACTTACACAACAAGTGGTACTTATACAGTTTCCTTAACTGCCCTGAACGATTGTGGGGTGGCAGTTTTCAGTAATGAGGTGACGGTGATGGTAGTGGGCGTACAGGAGGCTGATTGGGTAGAACAATACCGGTTGTATCCAAATCCCAATTCTGGGGTTTTCACCCTTGAGTTGATCGGTTCTCAGCGTGATAATTTATCATTTGAATTTTTCAACTCCTTGGGTCAACTAATTCGGAATGATATTCTTACCTTCACGACTGGCAGTATGGTTCAGACATTTGACTTTGGGACACTTCCTGCAGGTATGTACTCCTTTAGGGTTAGTGACGGTACCTCGAGTATGGTCTTTAAAGTTACCATCAAATAAGGTAGCTATATTTATTTTAGGAATTTTGGATTATTTGGTTTTCAAGATAGATTGCTTTTGAGGATGTAGGATTTAAGAATTGCTTTGGATATAATATTTAGTAGGGGATGTTGTAAAACATCCCCTTTTTTTGTACCATTGTGCCCTTTTTTTGTTATACTACTTTACTCTACTTATTACTCAAACAAATGAATGGTTTAGGCTCATTTCCTGTAGCAGTTTTGGGTGCTAGGCTGTTCGACAACGCCGTGTTTTTACTATGTCCTTCATCCAAACGTTTTTACGATTTGCAGTGATTACAGCAGTGCTGGGGGGGTCTGCTCCACTGTTGGCCCAGTCGGTAAATGATGCGCTCAAAAGTTACCTGACGGAGAATCGCTCCAAGTGGTCGCTTTCGGAGACAGATATTCAAGCCTGGTCGATCTCGGATCAGTATTCAGATCGAACTACGGGCTTAACGTATGCTTACCTTCAGCAAGAGTTGAATGGGCTGCCCATTTTTAATGCAATCAGCTCCACCGCCCTTCGAGATGGAAAAGTAGTGCATTTTGCTAGCAGGATGGTGCCCAAGGCGGCATCCAAAGCCAATGCAGCGGACCCAAGAATAAGTGCTTCGGCGGCAGTGGTTTCTGCTGCTCAGCACCTTGGTCTTTCTCTCACTGAGCAGCCTGTTGGAGAATACCGGGAAGGGGATCGATGGACCTGGCATTTTGGTCCCTGCGGGATTGCGGAACAGGAAATCCGTGCCCACCTCACCTACTTACAAGTGGGTGATCGGCTTCGGCTCGCTTGGAATGTGAATATTCCGCTACTGAAAGGGGATGATTGGTGGAATATCCGAGTAGATGCCGAAACAGGACAATTTCTGGAAAAAAACAACTGGACAGTGTATTGTCAATTTGATCACCCAGCTGGGACCAGCTGTTCTTCGCAGGAGCGTCTTTCTGCAGTTCGTGAGGTTCGAGTAGCATCTCCAGCGGTATCGAATGTGCCCGTTTATGGTGTATTTGAATTGCCCTTGGAGGCGCCCTCTTTTGGCCCGCGCACGGTAGTAGCAGAGCCTAACTCCGCCGATGCCTCTCCTTTTGGCTGGTTGGATGTGGATGGTCAAGTTGGAGTGGAGTACAAAATAACCCGTGGTAACAATGTGCATGCATACGAAGACCGCGATGATGATAACCAACCTGGGTACTCTCCGAGTGGTGGTGATTCCTTGAATTTCAATTTTCCAATGGATTTGACTAATGATGCCCTGACCAACGAGGATGGGATCATTGCCAATTTGTTCTACATGAACAACATGATCCACGATATTCTTTACCACCACGGATTTACAGAAGAAGCTGGTAATTTCCAGGAAAATAATTACGGTAGAGGAGGAGAAAACGGGGATTATGTTCGCGCAGAAGCACAGGATGGATCCGGCAGTAATAACGCCAATTTTTCCACTCCTGATGATGGCAACCGCCCCCGTATGCAAATGTATCTATGGGATAATCCAGTAACCTCTGGCTTAAAAGTGATCTTCCCATCTTCCATCGCAGGGGTTTACACCGCTGCAGCAGCCACCTTTGGCCCAGGACTCGGAAATGGTGTAACTGGTTCAGTGGTATTGGTTCAAGATTCTGTCGGTATTAGTACGGATGGTTGCGAGGCCCTCCTCAATACAGCCGATCTAGTTGGAAAGATTGCATTAATCGACCGTAGCAGTTGTCCTTTTTCGGAGCAGGTGAAGGCAGCTAACAATGCTGGGGCGATTGGCGTTGTAGTGGTAAATAATTTAACCACCCCTCCTTCCGCAATGGGAGGCAATAGCGATGGGATTACGATTCCCTCTGTTATGATTGGAAAAATAACTGGTGATAGCATCAAAGCAAGACTGGCAGCTGGTGAAGAAGTGGAAGTTAGTATGCGGAAGAACCCCAAATACGACTCCGCCCTGGATAATGGTGTGATTGCCCATGAATATGGTCATGGTTTGTCCAACCGCCTGACAGGAGGTCCCTCTGCCTCTGGATGCTTATCCAATCGCGAGCAGGGTGGAGAAGGCTGGAGCGACTGGCTCGCCCTCATTTTATCGATTGAGCCAGACGATACGGGAGCAGATGCACGGGGTATTGGTACCTATTTATTGGGGGAAAATACCTCCGGTGAAGGTATTCGTAGGTTCCGGTATTCCACGAATATGAATATAAATCCGCAAGTGTATGGGGACGTTTCTACCAGTGGAGTGCCACACCCAATTGGTGAAATCTGGTGTCAATCTATCTGGGACCTTACTTGGAAGCTGATTGAGACCGAGGGTTTTGATCCGGATTGGTATTATGGAAATGGGGGAAATAACACCGCTATGCGACTGGTGATTGAAGGAATGAAGTTGCAGCCCTGCCGTCCAGGTTACATTGATGCTCGGGACGCTATTTTGGCTGCAGATGCCCTTTTGTATAATAATGCCCACCAATGCCTTATTTGGGAAGTCTTTACCCGTCGTGGCTATGGTAAAGGCGCGGATCAAGGAAGTAATGATGAAACCAACGATCAGGTGGAGAGCTATACGCTACCCAATATTTGCTTGACACCAACGGCGCCTCCGACTGCCAAATTTGCTGTAAGTGATACCAGCTCTTGCCGTGGCGTATTCCAATTCAGGGACCTTTCCACCGATATCCCTCAGTACTACCAGTGGAACTTCGGAGATGGAAGTACGAGCACAGAAGAAAATCCTTGGCATACGTACCAATCTCCCGGTATCTACACAGTCGTTTTGGTGGTTTCTAATACCTTGGGAGAAAGCACGCACACCCTGACGGTGGAATATACCGTAGATCCCGCACCAACGGTAACTGGGGATGCGGTAGTATGTGCCGGAAATCCTAGCACGTTGACAGCATCCGTACAGCCTGGTTACAGTGCCGTTTGGTACCAAAACGGGGAACTGAAGGGAGAGGGTAGCACGTTTACCAGCGAAAACCTGCTAAGCACTACCGTATTTGAAGTAAAGCAGTTTGCCGAAGGTCCACAAGCCCGTGTCGGAGCAGCGGATAATACCATTGGTGGTGGAGGGTATCAGTCTGGAGGCCAAGGTCGGTTGTTGTTTGAGGCCTATGCGCCGTTCCGATTACTTTCCGCAGTGGTTTATGCTCAAAACGCAGGAAATAGAACCTTTAATTTGTACGATAATACCAATGCTATTATTCAAACCGTAACAGTCGAGGTGCCAGAAGGACAACACCGAGTGGCATTGAACTTCGATATCCCAGCTGCGGGCTTGTATGCCGTAGGTGGTGCTGGACAAAAGCTGTACCGAAATGTAACTGGTGCCGATTATCCGTATACGATTGATAGTTTGGTTTCGATTTACAGTTCTAACTTCTCTGCAAGCCCGACCAGCGCCTATTTTTATTTGTACGATTGGGAAGTTCGGTATTGCTACAGTGAACCAACTCTTTTCCAGGTAGAAGTTACTCCGGGGCCAGTGGCTGCATTTACAGCCTCCACTGTAAATGGATTAAATATTGCCTTTGAAAATACTACAACTGGAACAGCAACCAGCTACAGCTGGGATTTTGGCGATGGGACCAGCGTTTCAAATGTTCAAAATCCGCTTCATACTTATTTGACACCGGGACTTTACACGGTGAAGCTTACCGTGTCAGACGGCACCTGCAGCAGTGAATATGAATTAGTTGTTCCGGTAGGGGTCAGCGCGCAAGAAGAGCCAGTTGAATTAGCAAGCCTGCGCTTGTATCCAAACCCCGCCACGGATCAATTCTTTTTGGAGCTGGGTAGTCAACCGGTTACAGAGCTGCAACTAGAGCTGCAGGATGCAGCGGGTCGGACCCTAAAACAGCAAGTGACCAGTCAAAAACGCACTCGAATTGAGGTGGAGGGCTTGCCTGCAGGCGTTTATCAATTGAGGATAACATCTCCTTCGGGAATGGTTGTCCGTAAGATCACGTTGCTGAATTAAGGTAAATCTTAACCGCGATTGAGGATTTCATTCGGTTGAGAATAGTTGAAATAAAAAAAATGCCTGGTTCCTCGGAGCCAGGCATTTTTTTATCCTTTTACCGGGTAAAATTCCGGTCCAAAACGCTCGAAACAAGCTTTATCCAGTGACTCCCGGTCGTCGGGGTGCGCGATTTGAATAAGTGCTTGGGCTCGTTGGCGCAAGTTTTTTCCAAAAAGCATCGCGACCCCGTATTCTGTAACAACATAATGCACATGGGCGCGGGTGGTTACCACATTGGCACCAGGTTTGAGCGTAGGAACGATTCGAGGAACCCCTTTTTTGGTACGAGATGTTAGGGCAATAATGGGTTTTCCGTCCCTTGACAAGGCGGCGCCCCGCATAAAATCCATTTGACCACCCACCCCTGAAAATTGCTGAGTTCCGATGGAGTCGGCGCAGACCTGCCCCGTGATATCCACCTCAATTGCACTGTTGATGGCTACCACCCGGTCGTTCCGTTTAATGACGGAAGCTTCGTTGACATAATCCACGTCCAGGATGGCAAACGATGGGTTGTCGTTGATGTAATCGTACAATTTCTGAGATCCAAGTACAAAGGAGCTGACCGTTTTGTTGGGATGAATGGCCTTGTAACGATTGTTCACTACCCCTTTTTCCACCAAATCAATAATTCCATCTGAAAACATTTCGGTGTGGATGCCCAAGTCTTTGTGGTTGCCCAAAGCGCGCAACACGGCATCTGGAATGGATCCAATCCCCATTTGTAGGGTGCTTCGGTCCTCGATTAATCCAGCGATAATTTTGCCGATTTCTAACTCTTCCTTGCCTACTTTTTCGGCAAATTTTCCCTCTTGAAGCGGTGTTTCTTTCCAAGTCATCGAATGGAGCTGGCTAATATGGATCATTCCATCTCCATGGGTACGTGGGACTTTTGGGTTGACCTGTGCGATGACTTTTTTGGCTGTATTGACGGCCGATCGAGCCACATCTACCGATGGGCCAAGGGAACAGTAACCATGGACATCTGGAGGAGATACCTGTACAATTGCGACATCGATAGGAAGAATTCCCCTTTTGAACAGTTCCGGGATTTCACTTAGGAATACTGGAACATAGTCTGCCCGGCCTTCTTTTACGGCATTTCGGACGCTGGCAGAGACAAAGAGGGAGTTAAACTTAAAATTGGGGTAATACTCAGGCTTGTCTAGCTCCACATCCCCATACATACTGACGGACACCATTTCAATGTCCTGTAGTCGGTCTTTTTGTTGTGCCAGGGCGTGAAGCATATAAATAGGAGTGGAAGCACTGCCGTGGATAAAAAGACGCTGTCCGGATTGGACGGCTTGCAGAGCTTCTTCAGCGGAGACGTATGACATAATTTGTAAAGGTTAGGTGTTGGCGTAAAATCTGGCTTTGTGTTGGAAAGGGGAGCAAGCAAGGTCGTTTTTCATCTGTTTTTAATCAAAAATGGAGAAAAATAGTTTTTTTCGTTGCACAAAAGTACGGCAAACCAAGTAGCTTTTTCGGGAAAAAAACGGGTGCTGACAAAGGTTTGACGAAGGAGAAGGGGAAAAAAGGTTGTTTCTTTGCAGGGTACTTTTTAAGTAAAATTATACTTAACAATCCAATAGCTATGAAATACTTAATCATCGGTATGGGACCGGGAATTGGCTGGTCGCTCGCCACCACTTTTGGAAAAGCCGGCTTTGAGATTCTGATGGTTGCGCGAAGCGAAGAACGGCTCCGGGAGATGGAGCAGCGGTTGGCCGAACAATCGATTGTCGCGAAAGGTTATTCGGTAGATCTTGCTGAACCGGAAGCATTTGCTGCATTCATTCAACAACTTGCTTCCGAGCATCCTGATACAGCAGTCGTACATTATAATGCGAGTGCCTTCCATTTGGGTTCTCCTTTGGAACTGCCGTTGGAAACCTTTATTTCGGCGGTGCATACTTGTGTCACAGGGGGGCTCGCGGCGGTACAAGCCTTTTATCCGATTTTAGAAAAGCAATCGAAGGCTGCCTTCTTTTTTACGGGGGGCGGATCGGCGTTACACCCCAATGCGGCTACTTTCTCACTGAGTATTGGAAAAGCGGGCTTGCGTAATTTGGCCTTATCGTTAGTAGAGGCTTGCGCGGGTAGCAGTGTTCAAGTTGGAACGGTGACGGTTGCAGGCATGGTAAAATCCGGCACTGCGCTGGATCCAGACTTGATTGCGGCGCAATTCGCAGTACTCTGGGAGCAGGGTAAACAAAAAGCCGCCGTGGAGGTGTTGATGGAGGGCTAATGGGGAATTAACCTTCGTCGAACGAGATCACAACCCGGTCAGACTTGGGATGGGCTTGGCAAGTAAGCACAAAACCTGCTGCTACCTCGTCGGGTTCCAGCCCATAGTTAAGGTCCATACTCACCTCTCCTTCCAGGACTTTTGCTTTGCAGGTACTGCATACACCGCCCTTGCAGGAGAAAGGCAGGTCGGCACCGGCGCGCATAGCAGCATCTAGTAGAGTACTTCCATCGGAGGGTAATCGGAAGTCAAACCGTGCGCCGTCTTGTAGTACGGAAATCTCTGCATCGATGACATCCTCTTTTTTGACCTCTTTTTTGGGTTGTTTACTGGTTCCTGTGGCAAATAGTTCAAATTTGATCTTTTTAGGATCTACCCCGAGTTGCTCGAGGGTTTCCTTGCATTCAAAAATCATTTCTTCGGGGCCACAGATAAAAAAGGCATCCACCTCTTGGGGTTTGAAAAATACACGGCCGAATATTTGACATTTTTCGCCATTAATATAACCCTGGTAGAGGTCATTCCCCATGGATTCCCGGCTGAAGATATGATGGACTGAAAGTCGGTTAGGATACTGATTTTTGAGTTGCTCCAGTTCTTCTCGGAAAATAATGTGATCAAAACCGCGGTTTCCGTAGAATAGCAGAAACTGGCTATTAGGTTCCTGGAACAGGACTGTTTTGAGAATGGAGAGTACGGGGGTGATCCCGCTACCGGCTGCTATTCCGACAAATGTTCGGGCGAGCGATGGATCTGATTGGTGGGTAAATTTGCCTTGCGGGGGCATAACTTCCAACAAGTCCCCGGGTTGCAGGACTTCATTAGCGAAACTACTAAAACGTCCATCTGGAACTTTTTTAATGGCCACCCGGCAATCCTGTTCGGAGGGTGCGGTGCAGATGGAGTAGGAACGGCGAACCTCCTCTCCGTTCAATTCCGTGCGCAGGGTGAGGTACTGGCCGGGGGTAAATTGAAATTCAGCTTGCAGGTGAGCAGGAATATCCAAGGATACGGAAACACAATCGGGGGTTTCCTGGCGAATTTCGCGAACGGAGAGCGGGTGGAATTTCATTTTTCGAAAATAAATACAAAAAGTGTACCCCGATGGCAGGATACACTTTTATTGTTCGGGGAACAGCAACACGTAAGCGGAGCTTACAGGGTGTTGACGTGGCGCATCAAGCCACTCTTCAAGTTGGCTGCTTTGTTTTTATGGATATTTCCACGCTTCGCCAAACGATCGATCATACTAACAACTTTGGGCAAAAAGGTTTTTGCTTCTGCTGCATCAGAGATTTCACGCAAATTTTTGATCGCGGTACGCGCTGATTTCTTGTAGTAACGGTTCTGTAAACGACGCTTGTCGTTCTGACGGATACGCTTGAGGGCCGACTTGTGATGTGCCATATTCTGTTATAAGACTTTAAATCATTGATAATGAGGATTTTTCCTCCTTTTAACTCTCATTTTTCTTTTGGGCCTGCAAAGGTAGTACGATTTTACGAATTTTTTAGAATTGTTTTCAAAAAAAATAAGAATTGTTTGGATTCGGCATGATATTCGCAACGAGTACCCAGAATTCGGTAGTGATGGCCCTGCTTAGATTTATCGGTCCAGCTGCGGTCTTGGAGCGCCAGATTCCATTCATAAAGTTGTCCAAAGGATCGCTACCTTTGTCTCTGTTAATGTGTGTTTTGTACTTCAAAAGTTTATGTCAGATATACACCACCTGATTGATCGTGTTGAGCAGCCCCGCCCTGGAATTGTGGCCTGGGCCGGCAGTTTAATGGCTTATTTTTTTCTACTTCTCGCGGTCTTAGGGCTTTCAGAAGCGGCTAGGGGTCTAGCATCTGAAGTAGATTGGACGATTGTTGCAGGGACCGGATCTGGTACTTTTTCCAGGTTGATGGGCCTTGGCGCCCTTCCAGTTCTCCTTTTTTTAATGTTTCAGGCGTTGGTACGTTGGGTACGGAGCCGTTTGGTACAGCAAGTACAGCGCTCTTCCTTAATTTTAGTAGCTGCCTTTCTTGCTTATGGTTTCGGCATGTTGGTCCTCCCTGAGTCGGCCCAATCGGGATTGGCAGTTGCGGTAGGCGGTGGATTGTTAATTACCCTGTTGTTTGATTTATTTACCGAAAAAGAAGAAACTGGATTTGGCTGGACGGTTTTAGCCCTGCTTAGTTTTGCTGCTTTCACGGCGTTGGTACTTTGGCAAGAGGTGGTCCGCCGTGAGGAAAATAGGGCGGGAAATGCTGCCGTGGCATTGGCTGAGCCCGGAGATCCTGCGTTTGCTGAGCCTGCTTTGACTACCTTTTATGAGCAACTTAAGGCCGATCCGGTATTACCACAACTGTTGAAGCCTTGGCCAATCAAGCCTTCTTCTGATTCTATTCAACTACATATTAGTAAGTGTTTATTTGAGCAGAAATACCTTTTTCATCAATACCAACCTCAAGTGTTCGCATTTGATCGGGGAGAGGAAAGCCCTTTGTTGTTGAATCAATCGGCGAATAGAGGGATGGTCAGGTCCAAATGGGAGGCTGCTCGTCCGGTGGAAGGCAAGCCTTTCCTCCGTTTGGGTATTTCTGAGTTTGGTGTACAGCGGTACCTCTTACATATCAGCATCAACCGGATGTTGGATGAGGGGCATCCAGTGGAGCTGTATTGTTTTTTTGATCAAGAGTATCCAGCCAGTTCTAAGGTATACGCACATTTATTCGCACAGTCTGGCTACAAGGGGATTTCTGAGTTAGGAAAATACAATTTTGCGGTATCCTCCGATGGTCGTTTGGTGGCAGAGCAGGGCGCAGTTAGTCAAGAGGCCTTTCAAAAACAACCAGATAAAGGGTCCTTGGCTCGCCTGGTTTCAGCTGATCAGGTAGAATATATTGCCAGGAGTTCTGATGGACAGTGGACCGCGGTGGTGGGCCTACCTAGGCCCAGTATGTTAAAAGCGGTTTACCTCTTTTCTGTTTTGTTTACCTTTTCTTCCCTTTTATTACTGGTACTAGGAGTATTGGCTCGCTGGTTTCCACTTTCCTTTACATTATTACCCTCTGTTAAGGGGTCTTTGGGCAGGCGATTACATTTTTCCTACCTTGGTTTATTAGCAGTAGGTTTTTTAGGGATTGGTTGGATCACCTTCCGTCATTTTACCCAAACAGCAGAGTTGGCCAACCAGAAGGCAGCGGCAGAACGGGCACAAGCAGCATTGGCGCATGTTCGGGTTGCTGCGGTTTCACTAAGTTCTGACCCCGACTCGGTTCGTTCTATTTTGGGGCCTAGGTTGGCAGAATTTGCTCAAAGCTTGGCCATTGATGCGAATTTGCTAGATGCCAAAGGCAATTTATTGTATTCTACGCGGGAGGATCTTCGTCGAATTGGTCAATTGCAGACCCAGTTGAACGAGGCAACACGATTCAGAATTGTCGAAAACCCGACCACTTTTCTATCTTCGGAAGTAAGCATTGCGGGACAGTTGGTTCCGGTGCAATATTTAGCTGTTTTGAACGGGCAGCGTATACCAATTGCATTTCTTGAATTGCCGGAACGCGCGTTGACCGATGTTCGCCCGGAGCTGTCGGATTTTATCGGAAAATTAGCAAGTATTTACGTCTTTTTGCTGTTGTTGGCGGCGGGTGCTACCTACGTCCTATCCAATTCTATCACAGGACCCATTAAATCCGTTTCGGAAAAAATTAAAGAGGTACAACTGCAAGACAAGAACTTACCCATTCAGTATGCCGGGGACAGTGGGGATGAAATTGGCAATCTCGTACAAGAATACAATCGAATGGTAGATAAATTGGAGGATTCCAAGGAGGTATTGGTGAAACTGGAGCGGGAGGCTGCCTGGAAGGAAATGGCCCGCCAGATTGCCCATGATATCAAGAACCCACTCACGACGATGAAATTGACCATGCAGCAATTGGAGCGGGTAGCGGATGATCCAGATCAAGCCGCCAGCTATCTGAAAAAGGCGACCGGGCGTCTGATCGCACAGATTGACTCTCTCGCCCAAACGGCCTCCGAATTTTCTATGTTTGCCAACTTGGATAAGACTCCAAGGCATCCGGTAAATTTGAATGACTTGGTAGAAAATGTATATGGGTTGTTCCGGGAGCGCGGTGAGGCAGATTTTTCGTTGGAACTGCCGCAAAAGCAATATTTGATTCGGGCAGATCACAATCATTTATTGCGCGTATTGAACAACTTGGTGCTGAATGCCATTCAGGCCATTCCTTCTGATCGGAGGGGGAAGGTGCATGTTTCTCTGGAGGAGCGGGGCCCTCTGGCGGTTGTTCGTATAGCTGACAATGGGGGTGGTATTCCGATCGAGATTCGGGAACGTGTTTTTGAGCCTAATTTCACCACTAAAACTTCTGGAAGTGGATTAGGTTTGGCCATTTGCAAAAAGATAATCGAAGCCCACGAGGGAGATATTCATTTTGTGACCAAGGATAATATTGGTACAGAGTTTTTTGTAGAGTTACCCATCATTGAATTGGGGTAGTTTTTTACTGTCTGAAGCCCCCGGGTGGACCAGTCGGGGCTCCACCGGGTCCGGGTGTGCCGGAGTCTTCAGGGGTGTTGGAATCCAGGAAACGCCAGCTAATTCCCAAACGGATGCCCATACGATTCTGTGGATGGTGAGCGGTCAGGAACAGGTTATCAGCTGGATTCCAAAGTGGAGACATGTTTTCAAAGCGTAGGAAAAACCGGAACGATTGGATTTTGGCGGTCACAAAAGCATCGAGCCAAGGGTAGATGTCTTGCTGCTGTTCATCTTGGAGCTGAAATTGACCTAAGAAGGGTTGGTAGGCATCGGGTGTAAACGCTGAATTAATTCGAAAGTCGAAGCCAGCGTTAAGCAAAAGCTGTTTTTTGAACAGATGCCCAGCCAAGTACAAGCTGTTTTTGCTAAACCAGGTTGGCAACCTAAGCACCTCGCTCCGATTGTTCTGTTGTAGTCCAACGGCGTTTTCAGAGCGCAGAATTCCCCATTTTATTTTTTGTTGGATCAAAAGTTGATTGACCGAAACCACCTCCGCGGCCTGCGCAGGTTGTCCACCTTGCTGAAAATACAGGTAATTGTTGACTAAGTGGCTGGAGGCGGTTGCCTGAAAACCGAGTGCAGGCAATTCGTATCGAACAAGCAGGGAGTTTTCGATAGGTTTTTCCCAGTTGTGGTTCCAGACGGATCTTCCGGTAGAGTAAAGTTGAGCAAATACCCAATCGACTGGTCTTCGTTGACTCAGGAGTTGCCCTTCAAGTAATCCAGCCTTCCCGAGGGAGAGACCAATTTTACCTTGTAGTCTGTATTCTCCAGTATTGCTCAGCAATCCAAGGTCACCGGTAGTCTGCAGTTGAAGGCGTTCGGCCAGGTTGACTCGCAGGCTTCCGGTGGCGAACAGGTTATTTAAGACGGAATCGGGTTGAAATTCTGGTTGGAGGAAAATTAAGGCATGGCGGAGTCCTGCAGAAATACTTGCCGCTTCCCCCTGGTTTTTGCGTTTGCGGAGGGTACTTAGTTGGAGGTGATTTTCGAGTCTTTGGAGGTTAAAGGCATTTCGAAGTCCTCGGCGGTCGGTTAGTAAGTTGCCGTAGAAGAGCTCTTCTTTTGTTTGGTCTGAGTTAGCGTTGTTTTTATCGTTAAACTTCCAGTTTTCAGTTTTAAAATTTAGTTGGTGGGAGACTCTGACCTGGTTTTTTCCCAACTGAAGTGCATTCAGGTACTGGTTGATTTGAAAATCTCGGAAGGACTGAACGGTTTTAGCGTCGTTATTGCTCAGTAGAATGGGTACACTGATGGGGCCATTGTATCCGGGTCCGGCAAAATCGGTGTCCAGAATTCCCCCGTTGTCTTGTTGGCGAAAGGTATTGGAGGCAAAAACTAGAAATACTTCATAATTTTTTTGGACGGGCCACCAGGCACCCACCGCCAGCGAGCCATGTTTGGTTCGTTGAAAACGATATTGTCCGAGGTTATTGATGGTTTGGTAATGGAGGGATACGTTGAGTCCTTTGGAAAAGGTTCTGGACAGCTTTATAAAGGACATAGCATCCCGTTGAGTGCCTCCGCGGGTAAAAAAGGCATCTGAGTAAGTGCGCCGGTGTTTATAGAAGGCCAGTTGATCTGGGTTCAGGAGGTAACGTTCAAACGGTTGGTAGCCGCTTTTAAATCCTACGGAGGGAAGGGGTTGAAACCAAAGTGGGCGAGCGGAGGAGCCCAGGTTGCCGAGGTGGGCGTAATCGATTGGCCCTTTCCTGGCTGGATCATACATACGGAATTCAAGCCCAGGCAAGGTGTCGGTAACCGGTATCGCTAGACCTGGATTAGAGGCGAGGTAGTACCTGACTGAATCCATAGGGCTTGGCTTGGCGGAGGGGACGGATTGGGCATAAAGCAACTGATCGTTGCGGCCAGGTAGGCCGGCAACGATCAGAAGAACGAGCATACTATACGTAAGGGAACGAATCGGAGTCATAACAAATCCCATCGGTAAAAACCGATTCCAGGTAAAAGGGTTGAAAAGCCCAAAAAACAGTGAAGAGGAAAGTGCGAGCACCTCCTGCTGGCCTTTCGGGTTATTTTTCAGCAATCAACGCCGGGCTCATTCCCATAGAGGAGAAACCACCATCGTGGAACAAGTTTTGCATGGTTACATAGCGAGTAAGGTCACTAAAGAGCACCACGCAATAGTTGGCGCAATCCAATGCGGGAGCGTTGCCTAGTGGGGACATGGTTTCGGCATAATTAAAGAATTCGGTAAATCCTTTTACGCCCTTCCCTGCGGTGGTCATGGTAGGAGATTGTGAAATGGTATTTACCCGAACCTTTTTAGCCGTACCGTAGTGGTAGCCAAAGCTGCGTGCGAACGATTCCAGGAGGGCCTTTGATTCGGCCATTTCGCTGTAATCCGGGAATACCCGCTGAGCAGCGATATAGGATAGACCCAGAACGCTTCCCCAGTCGTTGATAGCGTCCAGTTTCCACATCACTTGTAGCATTTTGTGGAAAGAGATGGCGCTCACATCGAAGGTTTTGAGCATCCATTCGTGATTGAGGTCGGTATATTCTTTTCCTTTACGCACATTGACAGACATTCCGATGGAGTGGAGTACAAAGTCCACTTTTCCACCAAAATGTTCCATACTTTTGGTAAAGAGGTTTTCGAGGTCTTCCATGGAGGTGGCGTCGGCACCAATTACAGGTGCATTGCATTTTTCGGCCAGGCCATTGATTTCGCCCATCCGCATAGCGACTGGGGCATTGGTCAGTACGATTTGAGCGCCTTCCTCTACGCAGCGTTCTGCTACTTTCCAGGCGATGCTATCGCTGTTGAGTGCGCCGAATATGATACCTTTTTTTCCTTTTAAGATCATAATACCTAGGTGTAGTGAATAAAATCAGCCGCAAAAGTACGTTACTTTCTTTGGCTAAAAAATTTATTAAAAAATAAGACCTGAAAATCGATGGCATTTTGCCAGTAAAGGTGGTCGTGTCCCCCAGGGCGTTCGATGTAATCGTGTTCAACGGCTTGTTGGAGCAGTTCTTGGTGCATTGCTCGGTTGACATCCAGAAAAAAGTCATCAATTCCACAATCGATCATAATTTCTGTTCCGGCTGTCTTTAACTGCTGTACCCAATTAATTGCGGACGCATTTTCCCAATTGTTCCAGTATTCTCCAGGTTTTCCCAGCACCCCTTCTAAGTCCCAGTTGTTTTTTTTGAAGGGCCGAAGATCAAGGCCGCCAGACATACTTCCTGCGGCTCCAAACAAGTTGGGGTGTTTTGCCGCCAGGGTGATTGCTCCGTGTCCACCCATGCTGAGACCTGCAATTCCTCGTCCACCGGGTTGGTTGCGGGTCCTGTAGTGCTGGTCGATGGTTGGAATAAGTTCCTTTGTGAAATAGGTGTCGTATCGAACGGTGGAGTCTACCGGGCTGTCCAAGTACCAGCTGTCATACCCTCCATCAGGGCAAACGACGATCATCTGATAGGCTTCGACTGCTTGCAGCAGTTGGGGAGCAGTACCCATCCAGGAGGTGTAATTTCCGCTGTAGCCGTGCAGCAGGTAAAGTACGGGAAGTGGGTTGGGGTTGAAGGCATAGCTTTCCGGAAGCAAGACCAGGCATCGGGAGTATTTGTTCATGCTTGGGCTGAATACTTCTAGGGTATCCACCCTTGCGGCAGCGGTGTAAAAGGAATAGAGCAAGGCGAAGGTAACGAAGAGGGATTTGAGCATAATTATCAAAACCTACTTTCCAGGTAATAAGGTAGCATAGCCCTCCAGGTGGGCCAATCATGGCGCATATCAGGGCCCCAGATATCCACTTCATACCGGATTCCTTTTGCCTGTAAAATAGCTCCCAGTTTACGGGAAGCCTCTGGGTCCTCGTAATTGCCAGAACCACTAAGAAGGTGGATGTGGCCAGAGGCACGCAGTCGATTCAGAATGTTCTGGTCTTCTAAATTCGGAAGATAATGCACGGGGGAGTTGAAGTAAACATCTTCATCAAAATACCCCTTGGTGTAGGCGGTTAAGTCGTACACTCCGGACATTGCGATGGTGCCGGCAAACAAATCTGGTCTGCGAAAGAACATATTAGCGGCATGCAAAGCACCTAAGGAGGCCCCAGTGGTGATGATAGGGGTTTGTGAACTGGTATTTTGATGGATAAAGGGGACCACTTCATCGGCTACGTACCCATTAAACTGCTGGTGACGCATTGCTTTGTGCCTTGGGTGCATCTGGTTGTTAAGCCAGGCTTCTGAGTTGATACTGTTAATCGAAAAAACTTTAATTTTTCCCGCTTCAATAAGTGGTTGAAGAGCATTGATCAATTGGAATCGTTCGTATTCCAGGTAATCAGCGGCGGCAGTAGGTAACATTAACAGCGCGAATCCATAATGCCCATAGACCGCTATTTCCATATTTTTATTCAGGCGTGGACTGTGCCATTGATGTAGTTCTCTTCGCATATCCGTGTTTAGGCGTTGTAGTTGGGCAAACGTACGGATATTTGAAGAAAAGTTTATTCAATCAAATAAATAATATGAAGATTTAACGGCGGTGGTTCAGCCCCAACCTGTACATTTACCGATCTTTATTTTGAACTATTGAGTTCATTGGCCGCCTGAGGCTTACTCTCCTGGAGTTGTGGCACTCTACTGAACCATTTTTCTAATCAACCTTTTTGCTTAGATGCTACAGACTAATCGCCTTTTGATTCGTCCTTATGAGGATCTTGATTTTTCGTTTATGTACGCGATGAACCGGGATCCAGAGGTGATGAAGTACATTCGGGAACCGGTAACGGAAGAGGCTCCGGTTCGGGAGCGGATTGAACAGATGAAAGCCTATCGAACTCGTTTCCCGAAGTTTGGCACGTTCGTGGTGGCTCTGCAGTCCTCAGGGGTATTGGTGGGAAATGCGGTTATTCGGCATGCCGATTATCAGCCGGAACGTGAAATTGAAATTGGGTACCTGGTTGCCAAGGAATTTTGGGGGCAAGGATTGGCGACTGAGCTGGTGGCTAGGGTTTGTGACTACGTATTTCAAGAACTGAAGGTGCAGGAAGTCTTTGCCTTTACGGAGGAGGGCAACTCAGCCTCTAACCGTGTTTTAGAAAAAAATGGGTTTCAGCTAGTAGGGAGGGAATTTATATACGAAGGAAATCTACTTAAGTGGAGGTTGGAGCGTGCGGTAACAGTCTAGGATAAAAGCCGGTGCCTATTTTTAGACAAGCACCGGCTTAAAAGCATTATTCTCAAGACTGTGCACCCTCTTTGATATCTTCTACTACTTCAGGGTTGAGTAAAGTGGAGATATCGCCCAGGTTGGAGGTGTCACCTTCCGCAATTTTGCGAAGGATTCGGCGCATAATTTTGCCAGAGCGGGTTTTGGGAAGACCTGGTACAATTTGGATTTTATCAGGTTTGGCAATTGGGCCGATTTCTTTAGAAACTACCTCATTTACCTGTTTTTTAAAATCAACCACGTCTTTTACGGGCTCACTGGTGATCACATAGGCATAAATTCCTTGTCCCTTTATGTCGTGAGGGTAGCCAACTACTGCAGATTCCACCACATTTGGGTGTTTGTTGATGGCATCCTCTACCTCTGCGGTTCCAATTCGGTGTCCGGATACGTTGATCACATCATCCACTCGACCGATAATTCGGTAGTATCCATCCGCATCCCTGCGAGCACCGTCGCCTGTAAAATATTTATCTTTGAACGTTGCGAAGTACGTTTGGCGGCATCGCTCATGGTCCCCGTAGGTGGTTCGAATGATGGAGGGCCAAGGGTACTTGATGCACAGCATGCCTTCTACATCATTTCCATGGATTTCATTCCCGTTGGCATCTACCAAACAAGGTTGAACACCGGGAAGGGGTAGGGTAGCGTAACAAGGTTTTAGAGGCGTAATGCCTGCGATGGGGCTGATCAGAATCCCCCCAGTTTCGGTTTGCCACCAAGTGTCCACGATGGGGCAACGTTTTTTACCAATTTTTTCATGGTACCAAACCCATGCTTCCTCGTTGATGGGTTCTCCAACAGTACCTAAAACGCGCAAGGAGGGAAGTCGAAGGTTTTTCACCCATTCTTCACCAGCTGCCATAAGGGCGCGAATGGCAGTGGGGGCGGTGTAGAAGATGTTGACTTTATGCCGTTTGATAACGTCCCAGAAACGGCCAGCGTTGGGGTAGGTGGGGACTCCTTCAAACATAAGGGAGGTTGCTCCAGACAAAAGAGGGCCATAGATGATATAAGAATGGCCGGTTATCCAACCCACATCGGCCGTACACCAATAAATATCATTTTCCTGGTATTGAAATACATTGGAAAAGGTGTAAGCCGTGTACACCATATAGCCCCCGTGGGTATGCACTACGCCTTTGGGTTTACCGGTGGAACCGGAGGTGTAGAGGATAAACAAGGGGTGCTCGCTATCTACGTAAACCGGTTTGCAGGATTTGCGCTTACCGGCGATGGCATCGTGCCACCAAAGGTCCCGGCCTTCCACCATTTGAACTGGATCTCCGGTGTTTTTAAGGACGATAACGGTTTGGATGGATTCGCAGCCGAGTTGAAGGGCTTCATCTACTACCTGTTTTACTGGAATATTTTTGGCGCCGCGGGCATTGTAATCGGAAGTAATGACGACAGATGCTTGGGCATCCTTGATACGATCAGCTAGAGATACAGCGCTAAAACCGGCGAAAACCACAGAGTGGATAGCACCGATACGGGCGCAGGCCAGGACCGCAACGGTGAGCTCGGGGGTCATCGGCATATAAAGGCATACCCGGTCGCCTTTTTTTACGCCATTGGCTTTGAGGGCATTGGCAAACTGGCAAACCTGCTGATAGAGCTGTTTATAGGTGATTTTTTTTGCTTTTTGCTTGGGATCGTTGGGCTCCCAGAGAATGGCCACTTGTTTAGCCCGACTTTCTAAGTGGCGGTCCAGGCAGTTTTCGGTAATATTAACTTTGGCTCCGACAAACCATTTTACTTCTGGGGTTTTGAAATTCCATTTTACGACCTTAGTCCAAGGTTTATTCCACTGGAACTGGCTGGCTTGCTCTGCCCAGAACCCTTCTGGGTCGGTAATGCTGCGTTGGTACACCTGATGGTATTCTTCAAGGGAGCGTATTTGAGCTATCATAGAAAGGTAGTTATTAGAGTGAGGTAAATTTTAAATATGAAAGGGTGGTGTTGAAGAACGGGGTGCAAGATTACTCCACACCCCGGAAATCAACTAAAATCAAAACGAATTTCTTTAGGTGGTGGCGATGGTAGATGATTTGCCAGATTCGAGGAGGGTTTCTTGTATTTCGGTCAGGGCGCTGTAGTCCTCAATAGTTGAGGGCGCTTGGAAATCCTTCCCATCTACGATGGCTCTAATGATCTTTCTCAATATTTTTCCAGAACGGGTTTTGGGCAGGCGGCGTACCACAACTGCTTGCTTGAAGCAAGCGATGGCACCCAGTTTTGCCCGAACCATTTCTATCAGTTCTCTTTCCAGTAGATCTGGTTGAATAGGGTTTCCAGCTTTCAGCACTACCAGTCCAAGAGGAACCTGCCCTTTCATGGAATCTTCTATCCCCACTACGGCACATTCAGCCACTGCTGGGTGGGCCGCCACGATTTCCTCCATGTCTGCGGTGGAGAGCCGGTGCCCCGCCACGTTAATGACATCATCTATTCTACCGGTGATAAAAAAGTAGCCATCGGAGTCTCTGTATCCACCGTCACCGGTGAAATAGTAACCAGGGTATTCACTCAGGTAGTTTTGAATAAACCGTTCGGGTGCTTTCCAAAGGGTGGGGAGACAACCAGGTGGCAATGGCAATCGGACGGCTACAGCGCCTTCTTCTCCGGTTGGGAGCGGGTTGGCAGCGGAATCCAAGATTTCAATTTGAAAGCCGGGCACTGGTTTGGCAGCGGAGCCGGCTTTTGTCGGAAACAACTGAAGGCCAGCCGGATTAGCGAGCATAGGCCAACCTGATTCGGTTTGCCACCAATGATCAATGACAGGAATTTGAAGTAATTGCTCGGCCCATTGAAGGGTAGCAGCATCGCAGCGTTCTCCGGCCAAAAACAGGGTTTTTAGCGAGGATAAATCGTGTTTTTCCTTTAATTTCCCTTCTGGATCCTCTTTGCGGATAGCGCGGAAGGCGGTTGGAGCGGTGAAAAAGGCTTTTACCTTGTATTGCTCAATTACCCTCCAGAATGCACCTGCGTCGGGTGTTCGGACGGGTTTGCCTTCGTACAGGATAGTGGTGGCGCCAGTAATCAACGGGGCATAGACGATGTATGAGTGCCCCACTACCCAACCTACATCGCTGGCTGCCCAGAAAACCTCGCCGGGCTGGATATTGTACACATATTCCATTGAGTACCGCAACGCTACGGCGTGGCCTCCGTTATCTCGAACAATTCCTTTTGGCTTTCCGGTGGTGCCGCTGGTGTACAAAATATACAGAGGGTCGGTGGCATCTACAGGCACGCAGGGGGCGGGTTGCGCTCCACGAGTGATGGAATCCCAATCTATAAAAACCGAGCCTTCAAGCGGTTCCCATTTGCACCAACGCTGTAACATAACAGTGTGTTGTACCATGTGTTGGGCTTCTGAAAGGGCTTGTTCGATAATCGGGCGGTAGGGAATGATGCGATCGAACTCAACTCCCGCACTGGCAGTTAAAAGGACTTTTGGTTGTGCATCATCAATACGAAGGGCAAGCTCATGAGGAGCAAATCCACCAAATACAACGGAGTGTACTGCCCCTAAGCGGGCGCAGGCAAGCATGGCGATGACCACTTCCGGCACCATAGGCATGTAAATTATTACACGGTCCCCCTTTTCAACTCCCAGCCCTTGCAAGCCACCTGCAAAAAGGGCCACTTCGTCGCGTAGCTGGCGATAGGTATATTGACGGAACGATTGTGTAACAGGAGAATCCCAAATAAGCGCTGCTTGTTCGCCTCTGCCTTGCTCCACTTGGTAATCAAGAGCGAGATAGGCCGTGTTGAGCTTGCCTCCTTGAAACCAACGGTACAGTCCATTGGTATCTTTTGAAAGGATAGTAGGTGGGAAGTCAAACCAAGGAATGGCTTGGGCGCGTTCTTTCCAAAAGCCGGCCGGGTCCGATTGGCTTTCGGAATATAATTCGTCGTATTGTTTCATGATCGCACCGTTTTGAAAAATTAGTTGAAGAAATATGCCGGTGCGAAGATACAAAATTAAAGTATATAAATATCTATATACTTAAAGTTTTTTGGAAAAAGGTAGAAAAGCGGAGGGTGGTTTTTCTGAAACTAGCCATATACCAGTATTTCTTGTATTGTCTGAACCAATACATCGTTATCGAAAGGCTTCACCATATAATATTCTGCCCCTTTCGCATAGCCGGTTTCCTTATCTCGTTGAGTCCCTTTGGCGGTCAGGAAAATAATTTTTACTTCCTCTAATTTAGGGCTTTGCCGGATTTGGCTGGCCAGTTCAAAACCGTCCATTCCGGGCATCATCACATCCAGCAGGATTACATCTGGATGAAAAGAGGCGAGTTGTTCAAGGGCTTCAACTCCATTATAGGCCTTTTGGACATTCCAGCCCTCCCGTTGTAGTAGAAATTCTACGGCGAGTACAATATTCGGTTCGTCATCCACGACCAAAATTTTTGGTTGCTCTGCTAGATTATTCACCTTACTTCGTTTTGATATTAATAATGGCTCTAAGTTATGCACTTGTTTTTGGAAATACGGCAGCTCAACCTCCCATTTTTTAAAATTTTGGTATTTGTAGAACAAAGCATGCTCCTTGCCCCACTACACTTTCAACAAAAATTCTGCCTCCATGCTGTTGTACAATTTGACGGGTGATGTAGAGGCCCAGCCCAGTGCCTTGTGGCTTGTCTTGGGTGCCTTGGTTCAATTGAGTAAATTGCCCAAAGATCAATTCCTGTGCTTCTGGTGGGATACCTTTTCCGTTGTCAATAACCCGAAGTTCTATGTAGGATGTTGCTTCTGATAATATTACAGATATCCGGCCTTGTACTGGGGAACAAAATTTATAGGCATTGGACAAGAGGTTGATGACTACCTGGCTCAGTCGATCGGGATTTCCCCGCACTTGCCATTGAACTCCTTGTTGTTCATACGTTAGCTGTATCTTTTTTTCCAAAAAAAGCTGTTCCATGCCGGTCAGAACCGTTTGAACAAGGGCTTCCAAGTGAATAGAATCCATGATCGGAGCCTGCTGTGCTTCGACTTGAATTTTTTCAATATCCAAGACTTGGTTGATAAGACGGCTAATCCGTTCGCTCTCAGTAACAAGAATGCCCAAGTAGGTATCAATTTTATCCTTGGGTAGTTCGGTACTGTAATCAAGTAAGATTTTGGAGAGGGCTTTGATGCTGGTCACCGGTGTTCTTAATTCATGCGTAACCGTGGTGATAAAGTCAGCTTTAAGGCGGTCAAGCGCTTTTAACTGTTCATTGACTTGGGTTAGTTGCAGGGTGGTGGCTTCTAATTCCTGGCTTTTGGTTTCCAAGGCTTTGGAATACCGCATGACTTCCTGGGTTTGCTCCAAGACCTGCATCACTTCCTCAAGTGTGATAATGGCTTCTTTCGAAACAGAGTCAATCATTAAACGCGCCGAGGCGGCCCCAATTGCACCTGCCAGGTGGGTTTCTAGAAAATTAATTAGCTCAGGTTCAGCTGTTTGGGCGTTTTTTAAGCTGACCTGATGAATGAGCTCGTATTGTTGAACGAGCTGCTGAACCCTTTTTTCTCCCAAAAATCGATGTGTAACTGCAAATAACTCGCTCAGTGGGGCAGCTCTTCTCCGCACATCCTGTTCTTGCCCCTTGTCGTATCGGTGGATATTAACGAATAAGTCGGCTTGCGCTAAGCTCAGCGCAGAGGGTCGAGTATAAAGGGAAACCCCAACAAATAAGAACAGGTTCCAAAACAAGCTCCACCATGCTGCATGGCTGATGGGATCCAGGCCCTTTAGTCCAAAAAGTGCCGAAGGCCGAAGCCATTCCACACCAAATGGCCCGTTTATCAAAAGGCCATCTGGAAAATATCCTGCCTGGGCAAGAGAGCTGAAGGGTAAACAATAGGCCCAAATAAGGAATCCTACCACCAATCCAGCAATCGCACCGGCCCGGGTCGCCCCTTTCCAATACATACCCCCCAGTGCTGCTGGGGCAAATTGGGCAACCGCAGTAAACGAAATCAAGCCAACAGAAACTAAATCATACCCAATGCCTGCTGTTTTTAAATAAATGTAAGCCATCACCATGACCGCAACGATGCTCCAACGTCGAATCCGAATCAAGGTCCGAAAGCCCTCCAGGCCTGCTGATCGTCCAATTCTTCCCATGCGGATTAATACAGGCACCACTAAATGGTTGCTTATCATGATGGATAATGCGGTGGTAGATACAATCACCATACTCGTTGCAGCTGAAAATCCACCAATAAAGACAATCAACGCCAGGAAATTGGCTCCAGCTAACTGAGGCAATGCCAACACATAACTATCGGGCAATACACTGCTATCAAACTCCAATTTGCCAGCCAACGCAATCGGTAGCACAAAAAGATTGATTAACAACAAATACAAAGGAAGTAGCCACATGGCGGTTTCAACATGCCTTGGATGGGTGTTTTCCACCACCCCAATATGGAATTGACGTGGCAAGAGTAAAAAAGAGACAGCCGAAAGTAAAAGCAGCACATTCCAGGTCATAATGGGTACTCCTGAACTGGAAAGTGATAATAGACGCCGAGTATCCTCGCGTTGCATGGCTTTTTCAAAAAGGTCGGCTGGGCCATTGTTCATACTATACAAAACAAACAATCCAACCAACCAAAAAGCGATCAGCTTGATGATAGATTCCACCGCAACTGCAGCAACCATCCCCTCGTGCCGTTCGTTGGGATCAATTTTTCGGGCAGCAAACAAGATGGTAAACAAAGCCATGGCGGCTGTTACCCAAAAGGCGGCATCCATCCAAAAATGTGCTTCCGATTTGAAATAAGGGTATTGATGACTCGTCAATACATCCACTCCTGTAGTGACCGCTTTTAACTGGATGGAGATGTAGGGAATGATTCCCAATACAGCCAGTAAGGTTACCAAAGTCGCCAGGGTACCGCTCTTGCCAAAACGAGCTGATATAAAATCTGCCACAGAGGTAATCCGCTGGTGCTTAGAAATGAGGATCATTTTCCGAAGCACAAATATCCACAAGGGAGCTGTCAAACTGGGGCCTAAATAAATGGCTAAAAAACTAAGCCCTCCAGAGGCTGCTCTGCCCACGCTTCCAAAATAGGTCCAAGCTGTGCAGTAAACCGCTAATGATAGACTGTAAATAAAAGGATTTTGAACCAGGCTCCGGTTTCGTTTGCGGGCTCGTTGGTCCACCCACCAGGCAACAAAAAACAAGAAACCAATGTAAAAAATGGCGCCTACGAGAACTGCTGTCAAATTCATGGTCTCTTTTTTCTTTGGCTACGTTGCTGAAAAACCCAATAGGCCGTGAGCAAAATCAAAACTGCCCAAACCCCAAACAAATACCAGACCATCACCGGCGCACCGTTTGCAAGGTGAGGTTGGTCTGGAATGGATAGTAGCGGATAAGAAAAGGCAGCACAGGCCATGACAAACAACAGTACTAACCTCGATAAAACTGGGTCGCGCATCGGACAAAAGTAAGAATTGCTGAATGTTTTTTTCTTGGAACAGGCAATTTTTATCTGTTTTTCAAAAGCTGGGTTTAGAAAAAAGCTGCTTTCACTGCGAACTGCCGGGCCTGGAACTTGTTTATTTGGAGATGTTCCTTTATTTCTATCACCTTTTGCAGGTACGAACAAAAAAAACAAAACGACATGTTATTTAACCGACTTTTTGGCTGCTTTCTTTTTTTACTGGGTTCGGTGGGGGCCTCCGCGCAATATGCGATCGGTCACCTCAGTACCACGTTCACGGATCCTAATCGAAACAACCGCTCTATTCCCGTTGAAATTTATTACCCCGCCGATACAGCAGGAGAGGACGTTCCTTTAGCCGAAGGTGCTTTTCCGGTGATTCAGTTTGGACATGGTTTTGTGATGGTATGGTCGGCCTATCAATCTTTTTGGGAGACCTACGTTCCAGAGGGTTTTATTGTTTGTTTCCCCAAAACGGAAGGGACTTTTTCTCCGGTGCACCTTGAATTTGGGAAGGACTTAGCTTATTTATGCGATGCTTTCGAAGCTGAACGAACCAATCCTGCCTCGCTTTTCTACAATCGATTAAACAGCCGGTACGGTGTTATGGGTCATTCGATGGGAGGTGGATGCAGCATCCTGGCGGCCCCATTGAATCTAACCCGAATCAATTGTGTGGCCACCTTTGCAGCAGCGAACACTAACCCCAGCGCAATCCAGGCGGCCGCTAATTTGCAGGTTCCCAGTTTGTTTTTTGCAGGTTCCTACGATTGCATTACGCCTCCCGCACAGCATGCCTTGGCTATTTACGAGGGAATTGACCAGGATTATTGTAAAACCTACATTAATTTGGAGGGTGCCAGCCATTGTCAGTTTGCTAGCCCAAACGCCAATTGCAGTTTGGGTGAAACATTATCCGGATGCGGGAATCCGCCCATAACGGGTACGGAACAGCGCGCTCGGGTAAACGACTTGCTGCTTCCATGGCTTACCTACCATTTGAAGAATTTGTCCCAGACAACGTTTGAAGAATTTTACAACCAAATTCTTACACCCTCCGGGTTTACTGTGCTAAATGCTTGTGAGTACGTTGTGAATAGTCAAGAACCAATTGGAGGGAAGGCGAGTATAGTGTTGTTGGAAAATCCAGTGCACTCCTCCTTGCTTCGTTTTACGTGGTCGGGGCGAGCAGGAGTACCGTTACAGATCGTGAACTTAACCGGAAAGGTAGTCCACTCCTGCGCACTTGCTTCCATGAATCCAACTGAAACCTACGAGGTAGCCCTTCCAACGTTATCGCCAGGTATTTATTTGTTGCAAATTGGAAATGCTGACGGACCGCCTATTGTGCACAAGTTTATTTATTCAGAAAAATAAAAAAGCCCCTGTACCATCCATCAGGAAGTGGAAGTGCAGGGGCTATTACTAACTAACCAACTTAAATACTAAATAAAGATGTGCATCTGTAAGATCCACTGACCGTTGTATCCGGTGCGGTTGATTTCTTTGGTGGTGAAATCTTGTTTGTAAACAGGTCTTGTCTGGAATTCCAGCGTAAGTTTAGCATGGTGGCCAGTCACAAAATAGTTAAGACCTAATCCATATTGCGTGGAAGAATCCGCCAAACGCTCAAAATCCTTGTAGGTGGTGGTGAAATACGGCATAAATGCAGTGCCATTCGGTAATTTTGGAAGGAGATACCCTGCCTGAAGATATCCGATAATGCCAGTTCCAATAGTTGGTTGGGCGTTTCCGCCTCCTGCCCAGCTGTCGATGGTATTACCTGCCGTAGCGGCAGATACCGCCCCGTGTTCGTTCAATATGCCAATATTTCGGAGGTAATTAGTGCCGTAATCGTATTTGTAAAAGGTACCCAAAACGGAAATTGCGGTTCCTTTTTCTTTGTTAAGTGGCATATCCAAGAAAGCATCCAATCCGTAGGCTACATGGTCTTGGAAGGTGGAATCTCCTGCAGCTGTTTTGTAAAGGGAGGCACCAGAATGGCGATAAATGCCTGCTCCGAGGTTGAATACTTTTTTGGTGCCTAAGTGGGAACCCGCGAAGAAGGGCAATTTATTGTTTTCTTTGTCCCAAAACATCCAGTTGATATAACCAGCTTGGGCCCAGTTTTCATTGGTAACATTTCTTGCCTCGCCGTCCTTTTTGATTTCCGCTGGGCGTCCTCCGTTGACAAACGGTTTGTTCAGGGCCAGGCGATAATCCAAACGGCCCAATTGACCTTTCGCATAGATTCCAAATTGGCGAGCAAATTGATCCGTTGCCTCAATGTTTGACCAGTTAAAAATAGGAGCATCCAAGGTCATAAAGTTGAGGGTCGAGTTGCTGGACAAGCGGGAAACACCGTTCCAGTAATGCAAACCTGCCCCTACGTATAGCTTATCCTTGGCGATTTCAAACTCAGTCCAGGCGTCGTGGATAAAAATTTGGGGTTTTTTACCTTGGTTGGAGGGAGAAGTAGTAGCGTTGGGGCCGTTGGGCGCAGTTGCTCCATTGATAAAGCTTTGGTTATTGATACCCCAGTGGGTGAGGATCATCGCGCGTGGAGAAATTTGTGCATAGGCCAGAAAACGAGAGCGACGCATCGCCAAATCGGTCGACCATTCACTTTTTTCGCCGCTTCCATCAATCAATTGTCCATTTACATCCGTGGTGCCTGGGTTGTTCTGGGTGGCCGTTGCCCATACCTGGTGCCACATGATGAAGCGGACGTATTTGCTTCCAGAGTCATTTAGTTTCAGGGTGAGGGGCTTGTAAGAATGGTCAACAGCCGGTTTAGGTGCTTCGGTAGTGGTAGTTGCTTGCGCAAAAAGTAAGGAGTGAAAGACCAGTGCAGGGAGCACCAGCAGCAAATTTTTCCTTTTCATGAAAAAAGAAAGGTTTAACGTGAAACATGAAGGAGTAATAGGTGTCTGCCTGAAACAGGCTAAGGGCAGTGCTGAAGATCAACAGCAACCGAAGGTAAAAGAGGGACAGGTGAGACACACTTCTAAATAGCTTTTCTCTCGTTTTTATTTCTGCAATATCTTTTTCTGACAGAACGATGAAAAACGGAGAATGAACCAGTTAGTTCGCAGTTTAGTAAGCAGGGCTCACCTGTACTCTTGGTAAAAAGGGAAGTGTTACTCCCCAACTTTGCTATATTCCCCCTTCAAGGCATACCAGCCAAACAGGGCTAAGCCCAGCATTAGGGGTACATATACCGGCAGAATGCTATACCAGAATATTTTCTTATCGGGCTTCACCGTAGTGGCATTCAATTCCGTAATTGCTCTGTCAAATAAGAACCAGATAGCGGCCACAGCCAATCCAATCCAAAGTATGCCGGATAACTTTTTTATCGTATTCATATTGCTTATTTTAAATGTTAGTCTTCTTTGTGATCAATATTGTCGGTTCGGGATGGCAAGAATATAGAGCCAATTACCAAACAGACTACCGCAATAATCATGGGGTAGAACAAACCTGCCAGGCGATCACCGGTGGGGTTTTCTGCGGTAACCGTGCTGGCCACCAGGAAAGTAGCAATGTAAGGAACCAATCCTCCGAATATACCATTACCGATGTGGTAGGGGAGAGACATGGACGTGTAACGAATCCGCGTTGGGAACAATTCTACCAGGAAGGCTGCAATTGGCCCGTATACCATAGTCACATAGATGATCTGAATGAAGACCAGGAAGGCCATGAACCACCAATTGGAGGCCGAAAGCCAAACGGTCTGCTTTACCTCTGGTTTGGGCTGCTCTTTGGATTTGTCCGCTAAAACCTTTACGGTTTTCACCTCTTTGAAGACGTTTCCATCGGAGTAAGCCTTTACTGTAGTGATTACGGTAGTAGAGTCACCAGTAGCGGCATCCACTGCAACAGTAGACCCTGTGGAGCCTTTTTCAACGATTTCCTGACGGAATTCTGAGTTTCCAGTGCTGGAGAGATCCAGCATTTTTTGATAGATAGGGCGATAGGTCAAAATTCCAAGAAGCATCCCTCCCATCATGATCCATTTCCGACCAATTTTATCGGAAAGGCTACCAAAAATGAGGAAGAAGGGGGTTCCAAAAATGATGGCCGCTGCCAGGATGTATCGAACGCTGTTAAATTCAATTTTACAAACCGTATCCATAAAGGACATGGCATAAAATTGACCGGTATACCAAATAACTCCTTGGCCTGCAACGGCGCCAAACAAGGCTAACAATACCATTTTAAGGTTTTCGCGCTTAGCAAAGGATTCCTTCAGTGGGTTTTTGGAAAGGGTTCCACTGTGCTTGATTTTAGAGAACATAGGCGATTCCGACATTTTCAGACGGATGTAAACGGAGATCGCAATCATAATAGAAGACAAAATAAAAGGTACCCGCCAGCCCCACTGACTAAAGGCATCATCTCCCAGGTAATTTTTAGTCGTTAAAATTACAGCGATCGAAAGCAAAAGACCCACCGTAGCCGTCGTCTGGATATACCCTGTGAAATAACCGCGGCGGTTGGCAGGAGAGTGCTCGGCTACGTAGGTTGCTGCCCCCCCGTATTCACCCCCTAAGGCAAGGCCTTGAAGCAAGCGCAATAATAGGATAAGCACGGGTGCTAACATACCGATTTGATCGTACCCAGGGATCAAACCGATGGCAAACGTGGAAAGACCCATGAGAAGCAGGGTAACCAAGAAGGTGTACTTCCTGCCGATTAGGTCGCCCAAACGCCCAAAGAACAGGGCACCGAATGGACGGACAATAAATCCGGCAGCAAACGTTCCCAGGGCGGCCATGTAAGCCGCTGTTACGTTGCCAGAGGGAAAAAACTGCTTGGCGATGTACGGCGCTAGGGTACCGTAGATGTAGAAATCATACCACTCAATCAGGGTGCCGACAGAGGAGGCAAGGATGACGCTCATCAAACCCCAGCCGGTTTTGACATTGTCGTCTTGTTGTGTAATTGAATTTTGCATAAGGACCAGTTTTGTTGTACTGAATGAATCGTTCGTTTTGAAGGTGTATTCGAAATTAGGATGGGCAAATGTATATACACATTTATATATTTTCATTTTTGAATTAAAAATTTTTTTTCAAAAAGCCCTTAAAAAACAAAATTTTATCAATTATTTGGAAAAAACAAAAAATTAAACTAATTTTCAGAATAATATTTTGCAAAAAACGAGGCTTGCTGGGTTGATTCCCAGAGGATTCTTTACCTCAACAAATGAAATTCCCTGCTTTAAAGGAAGATAAAGCGGATGGGGCAGGAGGGTGCCCGAATAATATAGCGTTTTTGAAAAAGGAAAAAGGAAAAGGCCTTCACTAAACCGGAAGGTTGCCTAGGCCAATTGGTCTAATAACTGCAGCAAAACGTTGGGGTAGGTATCGCTGGTGAGCGCATAATAGCTATTTTTGCCATCACGGCGAACGGTAACGATTCCGCGGTCCTTCAGGATACGAAGGTTGTGACTGGCTACTGCCTGCTCAATCTCTAATTCTTCGTAGATCTCGGTCACATTCATTTCCTTGTTCCGGTGCAACATTTCCACAATTAAAATACGGTGTGGATGCGCCAAGGCACGCAAACTTTCAGTTGCGGCCTCTAGAAGTGGAAAGGAATACTTGGTTGGGCTTGGCATAATTAGCTTGAAATCGGCACAAATATAGAAGGAAACATCGGTAAACCTAGTCTTCCCTGGAGGATATTGTTGCAAAATACAGGCTGTCAAACGTATTCCCTATGCGCTATTCTCCTATTTATGGGCTTTGCCTCACCGTTTTTTCCTCAAACAATCTGCCGGTACTGCTGTTTTGCTTTCATGAAATCGTTTTCTTTTTCGCTGGATAATTCGTTTCAAAAGGAGCTGCCCGGTGATCCTTCTACTACCAATGTTCCGAGGCAGGTAACTGCTGCCTGCTACTCCAATGTGCTTCCCCTGGTTCCTTCAGTGCCTAAGTTGCTTGCTTTCTCTACAGAAGCTGGGGCTTTAATTGGAATCTCGCAAGAGGAGGCGCATGCTGAAGCGTTTACAGCCCTCGTCTCTGGAAAGGAAGTTTACCCCGAAACCCAGCCTTATGCCATGAATTATGGCGGGCACCAGTTTGGTTCTTGGGCCGGCCAGTTGGGCGATGGTCGAGCAATCAATTTATTTGAACTGCTGCACCAAGGGCAACGTTGGATGATCCAACTCAAAGGGGCGGGCCCGACTCCATACTCCCGTAGGGGAGATGGCCTCGCGGTGTTGCGGTCTTCCATTCGCGAATTTCTCTGCAGCGAGGCCATGCACCACCTCGGAGTGCCTACTACCCGGGCCCTTTCGTTGGTCCAAACCGGTGACCAGGTACTCCGCGACATCCTCTATAATGGTAATTCTGCTTACGAACCCGGCGCCATCGTATGTAGAATAGCGCCCACTTTCCTCCGATTTGGAAACTACCAATTATTCGCTGCCAGAGGTGAATTCGCAGTTCTCCAACAATTAGTCGATTACACCATTCGGCACTTTTTCCCTACCCTCGGACCTCCTTCTAAAGAGACCTATGCCCGTTTTTTTCAAGAGGTATCAGAGCGTACCCTTGAAGTAGTGCTTCAATGGCAGCGGGTCGGCTTTGTTCATGGAGTCATGAACACGGATAATATGTCGATCCTTGGACTAACCATTGACTACGGTCCTTATGGATGGCTGGATAATTATGATCCCGACTGGACCCCCAACACGACCGATTTGCCCAACAAACGGTATCGATTTGGGCACCAAGCGCAAGTAGCCCAATGGAACCTGCTTCAGTTAGCCAATGCCCTTTATCCTCTGGTGGAACAGGAGGAGCCTTTCATTGAAGCATTGAACCATTTCTCCAAAACGTACGAGCAACGCTACCTAGAAATGATGGGACATAAACTTGGATTTGCCTCAGCCCAACTCGGTGATGAAGAACTGGTCAAATCCTTGGATTATTTATTGTGTAGCACGGAAACAGACATGACCCTCTTCTTTAGGTTGCTTTCAAGGGTACATCCCGGAAAAGAAAAGGGTCTGCAAGAACTTTTCCCTGCTTTTTACCAACCCGAAGAAGTTGTGGGTGGATTATTGGAGCGCTGGGAGCGCTGGGTGGTGCAGTACCAACAGCGAACTATGCAGGAAGTCTCTAGTCCGGAGGAGCGAGTTGCCTTTATGCACCGAGTCAATCCCAAGTATGTGCTTCGAAATTACATGGCACAACTAGCAATTGAGGCAGCTGAAAGAGGAGAATACACCCTTTTATACGAATTACAAACGCTGCTCAAAGCTCCTTACGAAGAACAACCTACCCTGGAAAAATGGTTCGATAAACGACCCGATTGGGCAAGAACCAAAACAGGATGTAGTGCGTTGTCTTGTAGTTCTTAATCGAAGGCTATACCATTCTTTTTTTGGGGAATTCCGATCCTAAAGCAATGAATCAGAGAGGTGCGCATGATTTAACAGGTTAAAATTGGTCGTCTTGCTGCTAAACAATACATTTGCAGTTCAACGTTTAATCTGATCAAATTCAAACCGATGCACCTACTTCGAACCCTGCTGTTCTTACTACTTCCTTTATTGGTTAGTGCACAGCAAACTCTTTTGATTTCGGCCCCCAACGATACCATTGACTTGTCCTGTTCCACCTGTAAAACTCGGGTGACCGACTTAGCCTTGGTGAGGGGGCATCAAAGTATTCCGATCAATCTAGACAAACCAGTTAAAGAAAATTTACTACATTGGATCTACTTTGATGGGGTATCTAACGCTTGGGTGAGTACGGAGCAGGAACCCATTTGGACCAAAGGGTTGCAATTATGGGAACAATTGAGCGATACTGTGGTGATTTCCCTTCACATCAACCTCTCGGTTATGGATTCCATTGGGGATTCGACCCGTATTTTTTTAGTCCTTGGAGGAATGATGAAGTCCGATTTAAAAAAGACGCCCATTGTGGGAGTGTACGATTCCAACACTTACGAGCCACTACGGTTTTCGGCAATTGTGCAGCCACCCATTTTAGACCGAAAAAAACAGGCGCTTGAATGTGTCGAGGGAACATTAGAGCTGCAGGAGCTGCACCTGAAAAAAAGAAAAGTCACGGGAGATTTCGAGTTTATTGCGAATAAAATAGGGATCAAGCAATTAGTGCTTTTCCGAAACGGACATTTCTGATCCTCTGATCCACTTTATAAGGGAGCATTAAACCTTTTGAAATCGAAGTAGTCCAACGATTTAAAGTGCTTCAGCAAGCAACAAAATGGTGTGATAACACCATTTTGTTTCCTTTAAGTGGTAAGTACTTGTAGAGTAGGAGTGGAAGTCTTCCCGAGCCCCCTAAATCCTTGAAACGCCTGTTTTTTTGTTGATTCACTGTTTAAATCTGTTGATATGGCATCACTTTCACCCCTTCAAGGCAATTTAGGTACCCGCCGGGCTGCTCAATTGCTCCGCCGGGTCAGCTTTCGATTCAGCCCATCCCGAGTAGACCAGCTCGCCAATATGTCGGCCAGTGCTGCTGTGGATCTGTTGTTGACTGCTCCTAGCCCGTACATGACACAACCGGTTTACGATGACATCACTGTACCGGGGGTGGAAAATACGACTTGGTTGGTACCCACCGGCCTTCCCCTGCCGGCAGAGGACTTTGTACTGCGCCGTTGGGTGGCTGCTTGGTGGCTCAGCGAAGCCATTGAGGATCCCGGTGGAATGCATCGAAT
>JBKDAM010000158.1:0-60716 GCA_046316495.1 Chitinophagales bacterium | reverse complement strand
GCGGGGAACCCCCGGCGGCCATCGGGGGCCCAGACGGGGGCAGAGTCATTCTGGGGGCAGTTACAGGCGGGGGGTTGGACGAGGTAGCCGGATTGATCGGCTGTCAGGGCCCAGTCTCGGGCGAGTGCGCCGGTGGTGATTTCCTTCCGGTATTCATACGGACTACCTATCTCGATTCCCAAATTTTTGAAGGCGTCTTGTGCTTCTTGATAGCGTCCTGCTTGTTTAAGGGCGTAGGCGTACCCTTTTAACGCCTCTGGTCCAAAGCTGTTTTGGTAGGCATTTTGAAACCAGGGGAGTGCTTTTTCGGGTTGACCGGTCCTGCTGTAGGAATCTCCTAAACGAAAGGCGATTCTTCCTTTTTCCATTCTAGAGTTGGCGCGTTCATATTCCTTATGGAGGAAAGGAATGGCAGTGGCATATTGTTTAAGTTCCCAAGCTGTTTTTCCATCTCGAACGGGGAGTGTGTAGGAGCAGCTGGAATACAAGGATAGGCAGCAGGCCAGGAGGAGGAGAGTATGGGAGAAATTTTGCATGGTGCGTAGATGATTAGGCAGCCGCAGGAGAAATGGGTAGGCCTTTTCAGTGGGTAAATTTCGCTGTTTGGAGCAGTTGTTTCTGAAAAAGGTTCGATAATAATCTCTCAAAGCTGTTTCTTTGACGGTCGAAATGATGCTCAATAGTACTATCACCGCTGATCGAGTGCGAATTTACGGTTTGTTAATCATATTTTCGTTGGTTTTCCCGTCTACTCTCTGTGGTCAGACGGATTCTTCTATGCTGTTATTGCCGGAAAAACTTTCCGATTCAGACGTTCGGGTATACGATATTCAATCTTTTCGGGAGAAAATCATTTCGGCTACTTTAGTGGAGGAGGATCCGTTGGATCTGCCTTTTTCTACTTGGGTACTTACAGCAGAGGAAATTGCTCTGTATGGGTTCAGTACCTTGGGAGATGTATTAAAAGCTGCTCCTGGTTTGCGGGTTTCGCAGCCAGGGACCGTTCAGGAAGGAGAGCTGTTTCAGTTGCTTGGATTATCAGGGAATCAGTATGTAAAAATATTATTGAATGGGGTGCCGATTAAGCCCAGCATGGCCTTGGGAATGCCTATTGCTGCGCAATTACCCATTCGGCAAGCGGAGCGCATCGAGCTTCTCTACGGGAGCGCTGGTGCTTTTTTATATGGGAATGAAGCATGTGCAGGGGTAATTAATATTATCATCAAAGAAAGTGAGCGCCCGGTGTACACACAAGCCGATTTGGTATTTGGTAGTTTTGGACTTAATAGCCTTGATTTAATCTTGGGTGGTAAATTGTTTAAAGGTAATAATATCGGTAAATTCAGTTTGTACGGGAGCAGTACTGTTCGTTCCAATAGTGATTTGTTTTGGGATACCTCCATACAGAGGCCTGCTAATTATTTACCAGCAGGTTTTTCGATCTCGGATTTAGCAGGTTTTTCTAATATCCAGGTGGATTCATCAGGGGCCTTGCCCCGCCTTGCCCCTGCCCAGCAGGAGAGCAGGATGTTTGGTGCACAGGTAGAGTGGCGGGGATTTCGATTTCAGTTTCATCGGATGAATCGCTCGGAGGCGGCCTTTTTGGGGGTTAGTCCACTGGCGATGGCTTACACAGCCTTGGGCAATAGTTTTCGGGATCGACTGGAGGCCTATTCTTTGCAGTACACGCGATCTTCGGAGCGAAACCAGATTTTTGCCACTGTCAGTGTTGAAAATTATGAGGTAGAAAATACCAGTTCTGCCCGGTACGGATTTGATCGGCTGCGGCAGTTTCGGTATTGGGCCTTTCGGGCGGATACCTTGGCGGATGCATCCAGACGGTTATTTCTTCAGCAAGAGGACAGTCTTTTTTCGGCTGGACAACGATTTATGGCGGCACAAGGACTGGATTTAAGGATGGATCTTCGTTTTCGGTGGAAATTGGGGAGTCGACTTTGGTGGGATACGGGGGTTCTATTAGTAGGAACTGCGGGGACCCCTCTTTCTAGTTATTATACGACTCCTCCTGTCTTAGGGGATGAAATGGCTCCAGTAGATCTTCGGGTAAATGCATCGGTTCAACTTTACAGTGGACTCGACTGGCAAGGCAAGCGGTTTAGGTGGATGGCTGGCATGGCTGTTGCGCCACTAATTGGAGAAAGGATGTTGCAGGAAGGAGGAGCCATTCCGGTGGGTTACGCACCTCGTTTAGCGGTTCAATTCAAAATTGATAGTGTACAGCGTGTTTACGCCAATTACTCGAAGAGTTTTAGGGCTTTTCAGGAAGCGCAGGCCAGTATGAGTTATACATTTAACTCCTCCCAACAAGTGCTTTATACGGGCGGGGAGTATGCGCGCCCATTGGAGCAATTGGAAAGTTTTTTTCTGGGTTATCGCTTCCGAAAGTCGGAGCTGATTGGATTTTGGCAGCAGGGGATGAATATATTGAGGGATGGTTATTTGATCTACACCTTGGACAATCAGGTTTTGGGAGGTTATCAGTCGGTGAGCGGGCTGGGTCAGCGACTTTGGGGCGCTCAACTACGGTTGGTTTTTGAAAAAAGTACGCAAACCCAGTTGCGGCAAGGTAGGTCTCAGCGGCAGGTATTGTGGAGGGCAGAATACTGGTTGCAGAGGACGGAAGGGAAAGAATATTTTGGTTTTGGATTACAGCCTACAGAGGAGATACGAAATTTTCCAGAATGGATGTCACAAGCCCGGTTATCTGGCACGCTTAGCAGGCTGCAATTTTCGGTATTGATGAATCGCCAGGGCTCTACGTTGCCATTGGCGACCCCCTTCCTTGAAAGTTGGAAGCGAAGTTTGCCTAAATCGCGCATTCCCGGATATAGCACCTGGGATTTTCAAGCTCGTTTTTTTGTCAACAAACATTTTCTGTTGTTATTTGGGGTACAAAATTTATTGAATAAGGCGGCATACGGATTAGATCTTAGCGGTGGTCCTGAAGATCAGTTGTTACCTTTGCAGCAGGGACGGCTGTGGCGATTTGGAGTGAACTATAATATGAACTAAACGAATTAATGCGAATAGAACCATTTTCATTACTGTTGCCCAAGGAATTGCCGACGAAAGCGATTAATGCTTTTTTTGAGGCGTCCAAATATGATATTCGACAAAATTTAGAAAACGGGCTGTATTCTGCACCTGTCAAAAATGCCCTTTATGTCTACCGGATCAGCACGCAAAGCTCAAGTTCAATTGGGGTGATTGCGTTGAACGATGTATCTGATTTTTGGGAAGGTAAAATTAAGAAACACGAAAAGACGTTGACTCGCCGGGAAGAGGAATACGTCACCTTATTAAAGGAGTGGACAGCAGTTATCAAACCTGTTTTGTTGACGTATCCATCCAAACCGGTTATTACGGAATGGTTAGTTCAGTTTTCGATTGCCAATCTTCCAATGATTGATTTCAAGATGGAAGAGACTGGAGAACAGCATCAGCTGTGGGCAGTGACAGAGCCATCTGATCTGGAAGCCTTGCAAACTTTTTTTAGTGAATTAGTAGATTGTGTTTACATAGCGGATGGTCACCACCGTACCACGACCATCGCGAATTTGTCGAAAGCACCTGAAGGTACCCAGGGTAATTTGGATTTTAGCCGATTATTCAGTGCTTACTTTTCTGAGGATCAATTAGATATTCTTGGTTATCACCGATTGTTGACATTGCCCGATGGTTTATCGGTTGACCAACTTTTAAGTGGGCTTCAAAATTGGTTTGAAGTGGAGCAACTCCCCCAGGCACGATTTCCAAGTGCAAAGCGTGAATTCTTGGTATTGACGGATTCTGGAACCTTTCGTTTAACCCTAAAAGAAGAGGCGGAGCGCCATTTACTGGATGCGCATCTTTTAAATGAATATGTTTTTTCGGGGGTATTGGGACTGCAGGATATACGATCAGCTTCCAGTATTCGGTACATCGAGGGGTCTAAATCTCTTTCAGAACTGCATCAGTTTGCAGGCCCCGATCAGGTACTGTTTTTATTACACCCAGTTTCCTTTGAGGATTTGTTTTACTTGAGCGATTTGGGCCTTGATTTACCTCCCAAGAGTACCTGGTTTGAGCCAAGAATAAAAAGTGGTTTGGCTGTTTATAGTTTAGTTCATTCAACTCTAGCATAAAGCGCATTATGAGTCATTTCGCTGTATTAAATCTACCGAACTTATTAACGCTATCCAATCTTTTTTGTGGTTGTTGTGCCATTTTATTCTTGTTTCAAGGGGATCCAATCACAGCTGCTGGTTTTACGGTGGCCTCCTTTGTGCTTGATTATGGGGATGGGATGGCTGCCAGGGCCATGAAGTTGCAGTCTGAGTTAGGGAAGCAGTTGGATTCTTTGGCAGATGTGGTTAGTTTTGGGGTAGCCCCCGGTGCCATGTTGTATTTATTGCTTGCCAATACAAACTACGCTGTTGGAATAGTTCCGTTGGATTTCTGGGCGATACCGGCCTTTGTATTATCAGCATTTTCTGGCTTACGGTTGGGTTTGTTTAATTTGGACAAACGTCAGACAACGTATTTTTTAGGTTTGAGTACCCCGGCTACAACCGTTTTTGTGATGGGATTGACTTTAGCGGCGTATGAAAACCGACTTGGAATAGGCGATTGGTTGTTGTTAAATAAGTGGTTGGTTTATGCCTTGATTCCTGTATTGTCCTTGTTGCTAATCAGTGAAATTCCTATGTTTGGTTTAAAACTACGAAAAGCAGACTGGAAAAGCAATTGGCCTTTGGTGGTTGTTTTGCTTCACTTTATTGGAGGATTCTTTCTGTTTGGACCATTGGCTTTGAGTATTTCTGTGGTGCTATACATTTTATTATCGGTACTATTTCGTAGGAAGGTAACGGAGTAGCAGGCCTAAATAGGGGTAGGAATAGTTAAGGGATAATTGGAATAAAAGTGGTAATTCGCCTTCCGCCGCGGGTTTTTTAACGGTTTTTATTTTGCTGTATGGGTATAAAGGTAAGCATTATTATTTGAATGCCAAATAATAATGCCTTTCATTGTATTTTCCTGAAAAAAAACCTAATGGTTGATGTTTTCTGTTGCCTCGGTTTTACGACGTTTACCAAAAAATTTGGGATGTACGACCAAGAGGCCAAAGGATTCGCCGTCTTCCTTCCCTGTTTTGGCATGATGGGCACCGTGTGCACGAAGGATTGCTCTAGAATAGATGCTATCTAATTGCCGGAACCAACTAAAGCGTTGATGGATGTACACATCGTGGATCAGAAAATAAGTAAGTCCATATAAGGAAATCCCTACTCCAATAAAGAAGACCCAAAAATATTGGTCTGCTTTAATGCTTCCGAACATGTAACAAAAAGCAGACGGTATGGCGAATACCAGGAAGAATCGATCGTTTTTTTCGAAAAACCCTTTTTTTAGATGCTTAGGTTGGTGATGGTCTTCATGCCAGCTCCAAAGCAAGCCATGCATGAGGTATTTGTGGGTAAACCAAGCCATAAATTCCATGCCTACATAGGCAGCCAAAGTAACGAGCGTGTACAACAGCATAATGTTTATAACGGGTAATTCTAGGAAAATGAGAGTGAACAAGGCCAATCAGCATAGAAAAAGAATGCCGAACTGCCAAAGCAATGTCCACTAAACAAGGATTTGCTTAAATTGTTGCTGACGGATCGAGGGCTTTTTTATAGGTTTCCAGGCAACGGTTCCTCGCAAAAGCATGGTCTACCATCGGTTTAGGATATTTGACAGTTCCAAACTCCGGAACCCATTTTCGGATGTATTTATACTCTGGGTCGAATTTTTTGGTTTGTTCAGTGGGGTTAAAAATCCTGAAATAAGGAGCGGCATCAGTGCCACAGCCGGCCGCCCATTGCCATCCACCGGAGTTGCTGGCTAGGTCGTAGTCCAACAGTTTTTCTGCAAACCAGCTTTCGCCCCAACGCCAATCAATCAAAAGGTGTTTGGTCAGGAAACTTGCAGTGATCATTCGAACACGGTTGTGCATGAATCCAGTTGCAGCCAGTTCGCGCATTCCAGCATCTACAATGGGGTATCCGGTTTGACCTGCTTTCCAAAGCTCAAACTCGTCCAGGTTGTTTCTCCAAGGGATCGCATCGTATTTGGATTGAAAAGATTGAGTAGCTACTCTAGGAAAGTGTGCCAAAATTTGACTGTAAAAGTCTCTCCAAATTAGCTCGTTGAGAAAAGTTGCATTGAGGCGCTGGGCAGCTCTAGCTTTTTCACGTAAACTGATGGTTCCAAACCGGAAGTGAACTCCCAAGCGGGAGGTTCCTGCCAATGCGGGAAAATTCCTGGTTTGGTCGTAGTTTTTAACTATTGATTGCGGGATTACTGTGGGTGGAATTGGGATAGAAGATTTTTGGAACCCCAGGTCTTCCAAGGAAGGAAGGGAAAGAGGGGAAGTAGGTAAAAATTGATGAAAATGGGCTTCTGTCTGGTAAGGCAGGAGGTACTGAGAGACCATTTCCATTTCCATAGGAGCCTGTTGACTATTAAGTTTGGTTAGCCATTTACGGCTATATGGAGTGAAAACAGTGTAAGGCGTTCCATTATCTTTCAGAATTTCATCTTTTTCAAAAATAACGTGGTCTTTGAAGGTGTGCAACGGGATTCCTTTGTTGCCCAGTAATTGACCAATCAGTTGGTCGCGATCGAGTGCGTAAGGCTCGTAATCCCGATTAGTGTATACGGCGGTAATTTGATACGATTGCAAAAGCTCCTCCCACACTTGTTGAGGGGACCCTATTTTTACCAGGATAGAACTCCCAATTTCCTGGAGTTGTGTATGAAGTTGACTGATTTGCTCCTGGATAAACTGGACTCTTGCGTCTTGTTTATTGGGTAAATCGTCTAGGATCATTCGGTCAAAAATAAACAGGGGGAGCACGGGCTGAGGGCCGGTGAGGGCATGATACAGCCCGGCATTATCGTGCAAGCGCAAATCGCGGCGAAACCAAAATATGGAAACAGGAACGTTCATGACTTTGATTAACAGTAAAGCCTTGCTGCTGGTTTGAATTTTAGCAAAAAACACGCATAAAATACACTGATTTTTACTTTTTAAAAATGTATCTTTGCGACTGTTTTAAAAAGAGCATTCATATTTTTTTGTTAAAAATTTGATTATCAATCAATTGTAATAAAATGGCTTTAATCGGTACGATTCGAAAAAACGGATGGATCCTTATTGCGACCATGGTATTGGCCCTTGGAGGATTTATTTTAATGGACGTAGTTTCCAACAGCCAGCGCTATCAGGCGGCTGATGCTAACTCACTGGGTGTTGTCAACGGTAAGGAGATCCGCAGTGACGAGTTTGAACAATATAAGGCTGCGATTTATGCCAACTCAACTGGTAATGACTACCAGGTTCGCGCGCAGGTTTGGAATTATTTCGTGGAGGATGCAATTGTACGTGAGCAAGCGGAGCCACTTGGTCTTGGTGTTTCCAAGGAAGAGTTGAAGGAGCTGCAGTTTGGAACGGCATTGAGTCCAATTATTACTGATCGTTTCCGCGGTAGTAACGGAATGGTTGACATGAATTCGCTCGGTCAGATCAAGTCAGCTATTGAAAGCGGACAGTTGGCGGAAGAGCAGTACAAAGAATTCCGTACGCGCTGGATGTTCCAAGAAAAGGAAATTCAGAAGCAGCGTATCCAGGATAAAATGATGAATTTGGTGGTAAAAGGCCTGTATGCCCCCAACTGGTTGGCGGAGGCTGTGTTTGCGGAAAACAACCAGCGGATTGACTTTTTATACGTTCGTATACCTTATGACAAGGTTGCAGACAGTGACATCAAGGTAACAGACGAGGATTATGCTCAGTATTTGAAGGAAAATCCGCGCTTATATGATCAGCTGGAGGAGACACGGGTGGTTAGCTACCTGAATTTTGAGGTGTCCGCCACTTCTGCAGATTCGATGGTTTCTTATGATCGTTTGATGAAGTTGTTGCCTGGTTTGAAAGGAAAGGATGATTCTTTATTTGTAGTGAACAACGATGGAATTTACGACGTAAACTACAGAAGTAAAGAAGAGTTGCCAGCCAATTTTGCTTCAACGATTTTAGCTACCCCCAATGATTCAGTGGTAGGTCCATACCTTGACGGAGGGGCTTACACGATTGCCAAGGTGTTGGCGAAAAAGGTATTGCCGGATTCAGTGAAAGCACGCCACATTTTATTGCAGGGTGCAACTCCTGAGAATCAACTGAAAATTGACAGTTTGAAGAAAGAGATTGAATCTGGTCGTGCTGCGTTTGATGCAGTAGCGCGTGCTGTGAGTCAAGACCCTGGTTCAGGTTCTAAAGGAGGTGATCTTGGGTATTTTACGAATGGAATGATGGTTCCTGAGTTCAATAACGTTTGTTTCAACACCGGTGAACAGGGTAAACTATACACAGTTGCTACGCAGTTTGGGTGGCACTTGATTGAAATTACTGGTAAGAAGTTTATCAATAATCAGGCTTCTGTTCGCTTGGCGACCATTAGCGAAGCGATTCGCCCATCTGCTGCGACCCAGCAATCTGCCAAAGACAAGGCGCTCGAACTGGTTCAGTCAGTTAAAAACCTGACGGAGTTAGAATCAAAGGTGGCTTCTGAGAATAAGTCATTGGAACTTTCCCAGGCATTAAAGGCGTCTGACTTTAATGTGGGACTGTTAGGTGCTGGTAAAGATGCTCGTGACATCGTTAAGTGGGCATTCGATGCTGATACAGACGCTGGTGATGTTTCCAAGCAGGTGTTTGCGATTGTAGATCCAAATGGTGGATACTATGATGCTCGTTATGTGGTGGTTGCTTTGCGCTCTATTTCGCCAAAAGGAGCTGCTACGGTTGCAACGCTTAAAGCAAATCCACAGGTAGAAGTTGAAATTAAAGCTCGTAAAAAAGCGGATGTGATAAAGTCTAAATTGCAGGGCACTTCCGACTTGGCTGCTGCTGCTGCTGCTTTCCAAGTAACGGTGGATACCTCTTTTGGTGCAACGTTCCTTCAAACAGCACTTCCTAAGGGTGGTCCTGAGCCACGTGTAATTGGTGCTGCATTTGCAACAGCAAAGGGTGCAGTAAGTAAGCCAATAGCCGGTAAGACGGGTGTTTACATGGTTCAGATGGCGAGCGGCTTGCCAGAAGTTAATTTGCCACCAGACATGACCATGTTCCGCCGTCAGGCAGTTTCTGTTGCACAGTCTTATGTTCGCTCTGGTTTGATGCCAGCAATGAAGAAAGCAGCAGAGATGACGGACAACCGCCATTTATTTTTCTAGAAATTACTGAAAAACAATTGATAGCGCACAATCGGGTGAATTCCTGGTTGTGCGCTTTTTTTTGCCCTTGCCTATAGTTGTTATCTTTAAAGGTATTTAGTGAGTAGCGGGCAGAAAAATAATAAACAAAATGTTTTTAAATAAAAAACGAATTGTTTTATATTTGTAGCGGAATTCAGTGGCGGTCCCTTCATTTGGACGAGCTACAAGTATATTGAATTGGATTTTAGCTATAAAGTAGATCGATATGGTTGCTTTTTTATCAAAACATTGGTTTTACCTAGGATTATTACTACTAGGTTTGATTTATTTTCGAAGGGAGTTGCTACCCTCCAACAAGGGTACTTCTACATCCAGTTTTCCAACCTTTGCAGAAAATAAAACTAGAGAGGTGGCTGAACTAGGAATATCCAGCGGCAGTACCACTATGGTCAGTATTTTTCCAGAAGTGGAGGAGCAGGAGGAGCGTGCATTTTTGAAGAGGTTCTCCAAGGTGGTTCAGACAGAGCAAACAAAATATGGCATCCCTGCTTCTGTTTTACTTGCCTTGGCTTATGTCAATAGTTTTTCAGGACAGCGTGCGCTGACGAGGACCCACCATAATTATTTCGCTTTGCAATGTGGTTCTGGTTGGGAGGGCAAAAAAGTGGAGATTGGAACGTATTGTTACAGGAAGTACGAAACAGCTTGGGAGAGTTTTCGAAATGCTAGTTCTAGTATTTCGGCCACGCGTTGGGCCCAGGCACTTGTGAACCGAAATGCGAGCTCAGAGGATTGGTTGGGGGCGCTTGTGGAGAATGGGTACTCAGATGTGCGGGACGCACAGCGCTTGATGAGCACTGTCATTTTGCGCTACCAGTTGGAGGATTTAGATGGACAAGAAGTCCCGTAAATGAAAACTAAAGATCCGAGGGCAAACAAGCCCTCGGATCTTTAAAGAAGGCTATCGCCAGATGGTCTTTTTTTCGATATCTCCTCGTTTGCCTGGAAGTTCAGGAGCGTTGTGCCATCCGATATAAAAAAGGCCGAGACAGCGTTGTCCTTCTTCAAGATGGAGCCATTCTGTTGCCTCTAACGCCGCTTTAGGAGTGCTCCAATAGCATCCTAGACCCATTTCTGTGCAGGTGAGCCACATATTTTGAACGGCCATTGCGACTGCTGCGATTTCTTCAAATTCGGGCACACGGGCATCCATATCTCTTTGTAGGATAATAGCAATCACTGCCCCTGCTTTTACGGGGCTTTCGAGCGCCTTATCATACTGAGAGGGTGCGAACAGGGCAGGTGGGGTATGGTTTTTGTAATAGTTTGCCAGGTATTGACCTAGTTCCTGACGGCTCTCTGGGGTGTGAAACACCTGAAAGCGCCATGGCTCAGTTAGGCGGTGCGTAGGCGCCCAATTGGCATTTTCTACCAGCTGTTCTAATAATTCTCTGTCGATAGGTCGACTAGGATCATAGCTGGAGGGGAAAATGGATCTTCTGTTTTTGATTAGTTCGTTGATCAAAGCAATTAGCGGTTTTTATCTTCTAGAGTAGTTTGGAGACTCTCTGGTAATGATGATGTTATGTGGATGGCTCTCGTTCATACCCGCGTTGGTAATCTGAACAAATTGTGCATTTTCCTGCAGTGAGCTAATAGTTGGAGCACCGCAGTACCCCATTCCAGCACGAAGACCTCCAATATATTGAATCATCACCTCTTGCAAGGTGCCTTTGTAAGGTACGCGACCTTCGATACCTTCCGGGACAAGTTTTTTGACATCATCTTCAACATCTTGGAAATACCGGTCTTTAGATCCTTTTTCCATTGCAGCAAGGCTTCCCATGCCACGGTAGGTTTTAAATTTCCGGCCATCAAATATGATCGTCTCTCCAGGAGCCTCTTCCACACCTGCAAAAAGGGAGCCCGCCATGATCGTATTGGCGCCTGCCGCTAATGCTTTTACAATATCTCCGGTGTATCGAATTCCGCCATCTCCTACGATGGGTACCCCAGAGCCCTTTAGCGCTTCGTAAGCATTGTTAATAGCAGAAAGTTGTGCCACTCCTACACCGGCAACAATACGAGTAGTACATATACTGCCCGGACCTACACCTACCTTCACACCGTCTGCACCTGCTTTGGCGAGTGCCAGTGCTCCTTCACCTGTCGCAACATTTCCTCCTACTACTTGAAGCTCTGGGAAGTGGTGCTTCACCTGCGTAACGGCATCCAGTACTCCCTTAGAATGTCCATGTGCGGTATCAATACAGATTGCGTCCACTCCTACATTTACAAGCATCTGGACCCTTTCAAGAAGATCGTGGGTTACTCCAACCGCAGCGCCTACCACCAGACGTCCCAAGGAGTCTTTGCAGGCGTTGGGGAAGTTTACCCCTTTCATAATATCTTTGTAAGTTATTAGGCCAACCAGAAGGTTGTGCTCATCCACAACTGGAAGTTTTTCAATTTTGTGTTGCTGGAGAATATCCCGAGCTTGTTCCAGCGTAGTCCCTTTCGCGGTGGTGACCAAGTTGCGTTTGGTCATAATATCCTTTACCTTTCGAGCAGGGTTTGCTTCAAAACGAAGGTCTCTGTTGGTCAGGATTCCAACGAGTTTGCCCGCTTTGTTTGTAATCGGTATTCCTCCAATACTGTGTTGGCGCATTAGTGAACGTGCTTCTTCAACACTTGATTCAGGGTGCAAGGTGATTGGGTCAATGATCATTCCTGCTTCTGACCGCTTGACGGCGCGCACTTGTTCAGCTTGCCGTTCAATAGTCATGTTCTTGTGGATGATACCGATACCGCCTTGTCGAGCGATAGCAATCGCCAACTCTTTTTCCGTCACCGTATCCATTGCGGCGGAAACGATGGGGGCGTTCAAAGTAATTCCCTTTGTAAACTGTGTTGAAATCGATACCTCTCTTGGAAGTACTTCGCTATAAGCGGGAACGAGCAGGACGTCGTCAAATGTGAGGGAGTAGCCGAGAAATTTAGGCTTTGCGTTGCTAGGATGCTTTTCCATGCGCAAATGTACGACGAACTATTTTTTTGTCCAATACTTATTTATCTTCCGTTTCTGGATTCTGTTTGAGTGAAGTGTAAACTCCAGCTGCTAACATAAGGGCAATCACAGAAAGAGAGGCCCAAACGGGTATGTGGATATGCAGAGGAATCAAGATCATTTTAACACCAATAAAGGACAATATGGCGATCAAACTGTATTTTAGGTGCTCAAAGCGGTCCATAAAGTCGCTCAATACAAAGTAGAGCGAGCGCAGTCCCAAGATCGCAAATACATTGGATGTAAAGACCAAAAATGGATCAGTGGTAATGGAAAGTACTGCAGGGACGGAGTCGAAAGCAAACATCAGGTCGGTGAGTTCTACTACGATGACTGTTACCATGAGGGTAGTCATCGCTTTTCTGCCATCCTCCATGATGGTGAAAAAGTGACCGTGGCTTCCTTTCGTGTAGACTGGGTACACTTTACGGATTAATTTGACAATTCTATTTTTATCTATTTCGTCCTCGTCAATCGGACCTTCCTCTTCGCTGCCTACCATTTTATAAGCGGAGTAAAGTAACAACGCACCAAAGAAGTAGAATACCCAAATAAATTGATGCACCAAACTAGTGCCAACAGCAATCAGGATGCCCCTAAATACCAATACGCCTAGGATTCCCCAAAACAACACTTTATGCTGATACATTTTGGGTATCCGAAATTTGGCAAAAATTAAGGTCATGACAAATAAATTGTCGACACTTAATGCCTCTTCCAAAAGGTAGCCAGTGAAATATTTAAGTGCTGCTTCAGCTCCCCGCATAGGCTCATGCACATAAGTACCTAAACCCATCCACTGATTTTCGTAGGCGAAATAAACAAAAACACCAAATAGGCAGGCCAGCGAGATCCAGATCCCAGTATTGCGGAGTGCCTCCTTTGAGGAGGGAATATGATCGCGTTTGTTAAAAACACCTAAATCGATGGCCATCATCAGGACCACCAAGGCAATAAAGCCCACCCAAACAGAAAGAGAAACCATAACCGTTTTAAAAAAAAGAGCGCGTTCCAATATTGAAACGCGCAAGAGGCTGCAAAGTTACTAGGTTGCAACCCTTAATTAATCATAATTGTGTCCTTTTTATCTTCTGAAAGACGTACTACGCTGATTCCGGTAGACTCCACTAGTGTATTACGGTTACCGAACCAGCTGATTTTTGCCGCTGGCCATTCAAATATTCAATTTCAGCAACCCAACCATATACTCCGTCCGGTGCTTGCTTCCCGAGGTGACGTCCGTTCCAGCCTAATAATGGATCATTTGGTTGGAAATCACGGCGTTCAAACAAAAGTCCACCATATCGGTTATAAACTTGGAGCAGGTTGATTTGTTTGACAAATTCATCCGAAAAAAGGGTGAAATACGCATCTTGGTTGCTACTCAAATCGATAATATTGGGGGCGTAAATATTGGGTTTTCTGACCTGAACAGTACGCTGATCTCGGGCCGTGCACCCTGCGTTATTTACCACTTCAACAGAAAAAGTAGTGCTTTCATAAAGCGAGATTTGTTGCTCTAGTTGATTGGGGTTACCAAACAAACTAGGTGGCCTCCAGTTGATAGTTCGCACGAGAGTACCAGTCGGACTAATTTCTGCTCGTAGGTGTATTGACTCCCCGGAGGTAATAGTGTCCTTATCTGTCGCCAGAGTGACTTGTAAAATAGGGGGCTCTGCTACCTGTACAGCGGCGTTCCATTCACAACCGACGGAATCTTTAACAGTAACTGCATAAAGACCGGGCCAGAGCAAATCAAATATGGGACGAGTACTGTAAGTACTTCCATCAATTGAGTAATAATAAGGTGGAGTTCCTCCCACGACCTCTTTTATTTCAATTGTTCCGTTCCGAAAACTATTGCATTGTACCGGACTGGATTCAATGTTGGCAAATTCGATGCAACCCAATTGTCCCAATAGCGGTATAGGTAAGAAGAAAAGTAAATTTGATAGCTGTCGAAAGCAGAAAAAAAGTCGGTTACCCATCATGATTCAAAAGTAGGGAGATGCGGTGAAAGTACCAAATCGCTGCTTGAAGGAGTGAGAGGAAAAGTCATGAGCCATTTGCTTACAAATCGTTTGGGCCTTTCATCCAGCTTGTTTTCTGTACCTTTGCGAACATTGAGGCAGATTCCTCTGTTTCGAAGTTAAAAAAAACTTGTTTTGTCAAATCCAGGATCTTCAAAATTCAACTTTTCACTCTTTCGGCAAGTTTTGTCGATGGTTCGACCGTACCGGGGAGTCTTTATTCTTACCATTGTATTAACGGTTGTTTTAGCGCCTTTGGCGGTTTTGCGTCCTAAACTGGTGCAAGTGATGGTCGACGATTATATCAGTGTGGGAGATGTGAATGGAATGACCCTCGTTGCTTGCGGCATTCTGGGTATCCTGATTCTAGAGGTGGTGCTTCGGTATTTTTTTCTGTACCATGCGGATTGGTTAGGTCAAGTGGTACTGCGGGATCTCAGAACGCGTGTTTTCAGGCACCTGCTTAACCTTCGATTGACCTATTTTGATAAAACTCCGATTGGTCAGAGCACAACCCGGACCATCAACGATATTGAGAGCATCAATACTGTTTTTTCGGAGGGAAGTGTTACCATTCTTTCGGACCTGATCAGTATTGCTGCAGTATTAACAGTCATGTTGACGACCTCTTGGAAACTCACCTTGGTGGTGTTGAGCGTATTCCCATTGTTGATTTGGGGATCCTACCAATTTAAGGAAAGTGTCCGAAAAAGTTATGAAAAGGTGCGGAATCATGTAGCAACCATGAATGCTTTCTTACAAGAGCGGATTTCGGGAATGCGGATTGTACAGCTATTCAATGCGGAACAAAGGGAGGCAGACAAGTTTAAAAAAATTAACCACGACTATACGGGTGCAAACTTAAAGAGCATCATGGCGTATGCTATATTTTTCCCGGTAGTTGATTTAATCAGTGCCCTTTCCTTGGGGCTTATGGTTTGGTATGGAGCTCGAGGGGTGCTCTCTGAGGAAGTCACGCTGGGTGCTATGGTGGCTTTTCCCATGTACATCAATATGTTGTATAGACCCATTCGGATGTTGGCCGATAAGTTTAACAATCTTCAGATGGGTATGATTGCTGCGGAACGTGTATTTGGATTGTTGAACAAAGAGCAAGTGGCGCCCAACAACGGTCATTTACATCCTGAGAAATTGAATGGGGCGGTTTCCTTTGAAGATGTTTCTTTTTCCTATAATGAGGATACACCTGTTTTGAAAAAAGTAGGTTTTGAGATTGCTCCAGGGGAGACCATGGCCATTGTAGGCTCTACAGGAAGTGGTAAATCTACAATTATCAACTTGCTGGGCCGATTTTATGAGATTGATGCTGGGGTTATTCGGGTAGATGGGGTAGATATTCGGGAGTACGATGTTTTTGCTCTTCGCCGCCGGGTAGCAGTGGTATTACAAGATGTATTTTTGTTTTCAGGAACGGTATTGGAGAATATCACCTTACGGGACAGCCAGATTTCGGAGTCAGCTGTAATTGAAGCATCCAAACTAATTGGTGCCCACTCGTTTATTGAGCGGTTGCCCGGTGGGTATCATTACCAAGTGATGGAGCGAGGTGCTACCCTCTCTATGGGGCAACGGCAATTGATTTCGTTCGTAAGGGCTTTGGTATTCAATCCAGATATTTTGATCTTGGATGAGGCTACCTCTTCGATCGATCCCGAAACGGAGTCGGTTATTCAGTATGCGATAGAACAATTGATTTCAAAGCGGACCAGCATAATTATAGCCCACCGCTTGTCGACCATCCGGCATGCCAAGCAGATCCTGGTATTAGAAAAAGGGGAGGTAGTTGAAAGGGGGAGCCATGATCAGTTGATGCTAGCTCCCAGTGGTAGGTACCGCGAGTTATATGAACATCAGTTTAACATGGAAACGTTGGCAGATTAGTCTGCACGCTCCGATTTTTCCCAGATGACGCTCTGTTTTTTCTGAACTAATCGGAAAAATCCAGCGTACATGGCATAATTCATAAGGCAAAAATAATAAGGAATAAAAAACAGCTTGGCTTTTAACTTGCGTTGTTCCATTATCCAGCCAAGTGCAGCCATGGAATAAAAAAGGACTTGCAAAACCAAAACCCACTGGAAAAAGGCGCTGTTTTGAAGTGCTAAGGTTAAAGACAAAAACAGCAAAAGCGGGAGCAATAGAGGAGCTAAGGTCCAGCGAAGCAGCCTGTGAGAGATGTACTGAAAACTCAGGGTGCCATACTTGAATATATTTATCAAAGGTAGCAATCGCCAGGCTGCCTGAAGCCCTCCAGCAGCAATGCGGACCTTCCGCTTGAGTTCTTCCGCAACAGAGGCAGAAGAAGATTCTACGGCATACGCATTGGGCTCATAAGCAACGCGGTAGCCTCTCATCGCGATTTTGGTGGTCAAATAAAAATCTTCTACAATCGTGTCCTCCGGGACCGGCTCATAGAGATCGGAGCGGAAGGCGAACAATTCTCCAGCGGCTCCCACCACAGACCAGAGTTCGGCGTCCCATTTTTTTAGCGTGCTCTCATAGCGCCAGTAGATACCTTCTCCAGCCGCGCTTGCAGCATCCACATGATCCATTTTTATCCGCTTTTCTCCGGCAACTGCCCCCACTTTTGGGTTCTGAAAATGTTTAATCAGCTGTTGAACGGCCAACCTGTTCAGGAGTGTATTCGCATCCGTACTTACGATGATGTGTGCTGACGCTGGGTGGTTATCCCATTTCCCGAAATGGGTCATTGCGCGGTGAAAAGCCGCTATTTTTCCTTTTCTAGCAGGTTCGTGTAAGACGAAATGAGAGGTCGGTTTGGAATCAATTTCGAATGTTTTTTCGGCAATTTGGGTAGTCTGGTCGTCGGAGCCATCGGTCATGACCACGAAGCGAATGGAGTCAGTAGGATACTCCAGCTGTAAGGAATTTTCTATTTTTTGTGCGATCCACTTTTCTTCGTTATAAGCGCAAACGATAAAGGTAACTTTACACTCGGTGCTGGAATTTGGTAGGGAAGGTCTGCCAATGAACCATCGTTTAAGGTGCAGGAGCAACCATAGGAGTAGCCCATACCCGATGTAGGCATAAAAGATGATCGCAAATCCAATCCAAAAAAGGTAGTTATAAGGCCAGCCAGACATAAGTTTTATTAATACGGGGCAAAGTTGGCCAAAAAAGCACTTGCATTGATTGAAAGCCTTGGTTTTTTCTATAAATTAACTCAAAAGGGGCGCAGCGTTCTTGCTTTAAGCAATTTCTAATACCAACCTTGTTTGTTAGAACGAGTGTGACTAACCACGTATTTTATCGAATAATTGGTTGAAACGATTGGCTTTTTACGGTTGTCTGCCTGACAGTGTAAACAGTCTACCCAATTTGCTGTTACTTTGTGCGAATGAAAGAGCTGTACGTTTATTTAAAAGATTATTTTTGGAAATACCGAGGCAGGTTGGTGTTAGGGGTGGTTTTTGTTGGTTTGGCGAACTGGTTCCGGGTTTGGCAACCAAAAGTGATTCGGGAGGCCTTGGATACGGTAGTATCTTTTACCCAGTTTTACCAGGCAAACGGAGGGCTTTCAGCACATCCGGAGGCGTTAGGAGAGATTGGATCAAGGGTAGCTTGGTTTGGACTTAAGGTGATTGCCTTGGCCTTGTTAATGGGTTTGTTCATGTTCAGTATGCGGCAAACGATTATTGTCGTAAGCCGTCTGATTGAATACGACATGCGTAAATCCTTATTTGCGCATTATGAACGCTTGGATCAAGGATTTTACAAGCGCAATCGCACGGGTGATTTAATGTCCAGGATTTCGGAGGATGTATCAAAAGTGCGGATGTTCTTAGGTCCGACGATCCTTTATGGACTTGATTTGATCTTTTTATTTACGCTTACCATTGGCTCTATGGTACGGGTGAGTCCGACGCTCACTTTTTGGTCGTTGTTGCCGCTCCCTTTTTTAAGTATTTCGATTTATTGGGTCAGTACCTTAATTAACCGTAGAAGTGAAAAAATACAGCAGCAGCTTGCTGTATTGACCAGCTCTGCTCAGGAGGTCTACAGTGGAATTCGGGTTGTCAAAAGCTACGCTCAGGAATCGGCAATGGGTTCGTGGTTTGCAGACCAAAGTGAGCAATACCGTGCCAAGTCGCTCTCCCTGATTCGGGTGGACGCTTTTTTCTTTCCCCTAATGACCCTGTTAGTAGGTGCAAGCGTTATTATCACGGTTTATGTAGGTGGCTTGGAGGTAGTAGCAGGCAGGTTAACGGCAGGAAATATAGCTGAATTTGTGATTTACATTTCGATGCTGACTTGGCCTGTAACCGCAATTGGTTGGATAGCATCTTTAACCCAACAAGCCGCGGCCTCCCAGAAGCGCATTAATGAATTTTTGAAGACACAACCAGCGATTGTGAATCCCGCACCTTCTGTACAGGTTCCCATTCAATCTGCTTTTCGCGGGGAGATTACGTTTAAGGAGGTGACCTTTATTTATCCTGATACGGGTATTAAAGCTTTGGATAAGGTTTCTTTTTCCGTTAAAGCGGGAGAAACCTTGGCGATCGTCGGAAGAACCGGAAGTGGGAAAACCAGTATTGCTGATTTATTGGTTCGCATGTACGATGTGACAGAGGGCGCAATTCTAATTGATGGGGTGGATATTCGCCAATACGATTTGTTCGAGTTGCGCAGGCGCATTGGATACGTTCCTCAGGATGTGTTCTTGTTTTCCGATACCGTGTATGCCAATATTGCCTTTGGCAAGGAAGGGGTCACCAAAGAACTAGCGGCAGCATATGCCGAGGGAGCAGCTATTCACCAAGAAATTTTGGGCTTGCCTGAGGGGTACGATACAGTTGTTGGAGAGCGGGGAGTCACCCTCTCCGGAGGCCAAAAGCAGCGGGTAAGTATCGCTAGGGCTTTTGCCAAACAGCCCGATATTTTATTGCTGGATGACTGTCTGTCGGCAGTAGATACGAGCACAGAGGGGAAAATTGTGGGGTATATGAAGTCAGCACTCGCGCATAAAACGGCGTTGATCATCACACACCGGGTGTATGGAATGCTCGAGTTTGATAAAATTGTCGTGTTGGATCAACATAAAGTGGTTCAGGAAGGAACCCACGAGGAATTAATGCGAGCCGGAGGTTATTACGCAGAAATGTATGAACGGCAGTCAAAGGAACAATAACAAAATGGGGGTGCTGCAACCGAAGCTACAGACACCCCTCTATATATCGACGCCCACCAATGCAGGGGGCGGAGCGACGGCTGTCCCGCTCCTATGTCGGGATTCAACCGTTTTCTTCAGACTACCAACTCTCCAGCCGTAGCTGCAGGGTTTGTCCGTTGTAGTAGAATTGGGCCTCTTCCCAGGTGGGCGCTCTAAACTTTGGTCGAGCGCCCTGTGAAAACGCGTAGGGCTCCGTGGGGATGCCCAAGAAGTTTTTGTCGAGAACTCCATTGTTGTTGATATCTTGGAAACAAGAGATCGCGTAATTACCGGGAGTAGGTAGGGGTATTTGGAGGGTCATTTCCTGTTTATTTGGGACCGGGTATCCTTGTTTGAAAACAGCGGCCTCCAGGTTTAGAAAGCCTTGTGCCTTGTTAAAGACGGCCACCATTATTTGCCCTTTTCCAGGTTGCAAATTGGATAATTCGATTTGCATAGGTTGTTTTTGGAAGAAAAATAGAAAAAGAAGACAGAACATAGGGTGCTTGGATGAGAATATGTGGTACTAAATTCTATTAAAAAAGCGGGGAAGCTCCGTAAGCAGCCCTTTAAACAGTCACTTCTACCTGAAACAATCATTAGAAGGTAGTTGTTTTGCAAAAGAGCAGTCAATTGCAAAAACTTACCATCCTATTGAGCGTATAGACGTGGCAGCTCAAATTATTTACGTACTTTTGCGGCCCTTTTTAGTCTTTTTCAAACAATATGATAGAAAAATTAAGCGCGATTCGGGATAAATACGTTTACCTGGAAGAGCAACTATCCGATCCGTCCATTGCGGGGGATCAGAATAAAATGCGCAAAGTGAATAAAGAATACAAATCACTTCAACCGATTATTGAGGCCTTTAACCGCTATGAAAATGTGGTGAATAACCTCAAAAGTGCAAAAGCCTTGCTCGAGGTTGAAACCGATCCTGAAATGCGTGAAATGGCTAAAGAAGAAATTGAAGCCTTGAAGGATCAGGAGGTAATCATTGAGGAGGAGCTTAAAGTGCTGCTAACACCAAAAGATCCCGATGATGAAAAAGATGTAATTTTTGAAATTCGTTCCGGAACGGGTGGTGACGAGGCGGCTCTTTTTGCGGGTGACCTATATAGGATGTATATGCGATACTTTGCCAGCCAAGGTTGGCAGGTGGAGGTGGTGGATGAAAGCCCTGGCACAGTAGGTGGTTTCTCAAAAATTATTTTGGAGGTGACCGGTGAAAATGTATACGGTAAATTGAAATTTGAATCGGGTGCACACCGGGTTCAGCGTGTACCTGAAACAGAGGCAAAAGGCCGGGTGCACACCTCAGCTGCAACAGTCGCAGTAATCCCTAAATATGAGATGGAAGACATCGATATTCGAAAGGAGGATATCCGAACCGATGTATTCCGGGCAAGTGGTGCAGGTGGACAGCACGTAAACCGGACAGAATCGGGTGTTCGTTTTACCCACCTTCCAACCGGTGCGGTGGCTGAAAGTACCGAAAGCCGCTCCCAACATAAAAACCGGGAAATCGCAATGGGGCGTTTGGTGCAACAAATCAGGGAGGCGCAAGCGAGTCAATTTCAAAATGCACAAGCAGCTCAACGAAGAAGCTTGGTGGGTTCAGGTGATCGATCTGAAAAAATTAGGACCTACAACTGGCCTCAAAACCGGGTAACCGACCATCGCTTAGAAGGAGACAACAAGAATTTTAACCTAGATAAAGTGGTAGAAGGCGATATAGAAGGCTTGATTGAAACATTGATCATCGCCGATAATGCCGAGCGTATGAAGGGGGAAGAGGCTGGAAATTAATTATAGCTTCTATCAAGTTAGAGGGTCGAAAAAGCAGGGCTTTTTCGACCCTCTAACTATAAATCGGATAGATAGCAACAGGACTTTAGAAGGATAGGGATTTTTTAGGAAGGGTCTAGAAGCAGGGTTTGTAAATAAGAAGCCGCTTGGTAGTACCCTTCTAAACCAAGACCGCTAATTACCCCTTTCGAAACCCGTGACAAATGCGAGTGCTGTCGGAAGGCCTCTCTGGCAATAATGTTGCTAATGTGCACTTCAATGACGGGAGCTGCGATAGCGGCAACTGTATCCGCTAAGGCGATAGAGGTGTGGCTTAATCCTCCCGCATTTAAAATAATTCCTGCTGATTCCCAGCCATGTGCCTGTAGGAAATCAATTAAAGCTCCCTCGTGGTTGCTCTGAAAGTAAACCAGCTGCACATTGGGCAAACGATGTTTTAGTTCTTCGAGAAATTCCTCAAAGCTGCGTTCTCCATAGATGGAGGGTTCGCGTTTGCCCAGTAAGTTCAGATTGGGGCCATTTACAATATAGATGGTCACTCCCATCCCATCGCTTTTTTTATTCTTGAATAAAGGTTTGTATTGTCGTATACACCTGAAAATAGTTCTGCTCCTGGCCCGAATGCAAACACAGGAACCATGGAGGCGGTATGACCGTTGGAAACAAATTTCATCTCCAGGGAATCCATTGTGGATCCTTGTAAAATGCCCAGACCACCCGTTTCATGGTCAGCAGTGACCACCACGAGCGTTTCGCCATCCTCTGCTGCAAATTGGAGGGCAGCTTCTATGGTTTTTTCAAAATCCAGCATTTCTGCCAGTAGACGAGGTCCGTCATTCCCATGGCCAGCCCAGTCAATTTGAGAGCCTTCTACCATCAGAAAAAATCCTTTTTCTGCGCCCCGATGCTGGAGATAAGTACATCCTCGTCTCACCATTTCCGGAAGGTAATTTCTACCCTCCGTGGCAGCGGGTGGATCGTCTTTTGCATTTAACCAAAGGAAAGGCCTGCTCGGATCCGGAAAACCAGGGAGAGAGTCATGGGAATTCAAATGAATAACATAGTCCATTGCGCGCAGCTCTGCTAATAAATCGCGCTCGGGAAGACTGGTTCGGTTTTTAAAGTATTGTTGGCCACCTCCAACGAGGTAGTCAACCGGGTGGTCAATAAACCAGGTCGCAATGGCCTCCATTTCTTTTCTGGACGTTACATGGGCGACAAAAGCTGCGGGAGTAGCGTGGGTAACACTACAATTGACAGCAATTCCCGTTGCTAATCCAAGGGAATCTGCAATTTCGAGCAGTGATACACAGCGCTTTTTATGTGCATCTAACCCGATTGCCCCGTTGTACGTTTTACATCCGCAAGCCAATGCAGTACCTCCAGCACCAGAGTCGGTAACCAAATCAGAGGAGGAGTGGGTGGTTATCAGACCGGTGATCGGGAAGCGCTCAAAGACCGATCGATTTTTTTGGGAATAGAGGGATGCAGTCACCTGACTCAAGCCCATTCCATCTCCAATTAAGAAAATAACTCGCTTTGGTTGAGGAGCATTGGACAGTGGTGTAAAAGCACTTAGGGCTAGCAAAAAAAGCCCGGATAATACAATTAGCTGTTTTTTCATTTCCTGGCCAAATATACTCCAGTGAGGATAATTCCTGTACCCAAAATTTGAGGAAGTGTAATTTGCTCTTTGTCCAACAAGCCAATCAGAAGGGCAAACACCGGTAACAGGTAGGTAGTCGAGGTGGCAAATAAGGCGCTGGTGCGTTGCATTAGCCAGAAGTAAAAAATACTTCCCGCAACGGTCCCAATGGCTGCTAAGTAAAATACGTACCCAATTCCCGCCATTCCGTCTGAGTGTTGCTGAACCGCCTGAATTCCATCATTGGCCAATAAAATACCTACAAACAAAAGTCCAGTAATTAAAAAGGCGGATGACGCAATCGCGGCAGGATGAATTCCACGTAGCTTAGTACCGACAATATTCGCATTGATGGCGTAACAAATAGTCGCAAGCACGCACAAAAAGGCATAAAATGCTTTTCCGGAAAAGTCGCCTCCACTGCTGAATACTACTAAAAGAACTGCCCCAAGCCAACCAATACCGACACCCACTAGTTTATTACGGCTCCAGTGCATTCCAAAAAAGGACACGCCGATTAGGAGGGTGAACAAAGGGGTAAGGGAATTGAGGGCCCCCGCTAGTCCGCTGGTTACCTGTTGTTGGGCAATTGAAAAAAAGAAATTGGGAATGGCCGAGCCAAACAGGGCAACTCCGATTAGGTGTTTCCATTTGGACCAGTCTATTTTAGACCAAAAAGCAATTGCGACAGGGATATAAACCAAAAAAGCCAACACCATTCTCCAGGAAGTCATCTGAATCGGAGTAAAGATACCGACTGCTTTTTTAATCATAATAAAGGAAGCGCCCCAAGTAGCGCTCAGCCCAAGTAGAAGCATCCAGTCAAGTAGCTCAGGGGCTTTAGGTTCCGCATGCGCGGACGAGTTGCTCATGTTGAAGGTTTTAAAATTTCGGGGACAAAGGTGAGATTAATTTGAAAAAAGAAATGTCATCTTACCGTAGAACTTGGGGCCTCTTCGTTGGTTGCCCATAAAACCTCGTAAATAATACGATATTTGCCCTTCTTCAGCTTGCCTTGACAGATTAATTCTGACTGCTTTGCAGCTGTGCCTATTTTAAGTACTTTTTTCGTAAATACTAACTTATTCAATACGTATGCATCAAACAATTAAAATGGTACTTATGCTGGTGGGGGTACTTGGTTGGTCGTTTTCGACCGCGCAATCCAGCTATAAAAAGCCCTCTGCAGAGGTCGTAAAAATGGTGGAAGCTGCCCCCACCCCATTTGTCAGTGTCAGTCCTGAAAAGGATGCCATGCTCTTGGTGGATTACAATCCAAATCCTAGTATTGCTACGCTCGCCCGCCCTTATTTGAAGTTGGCTGGTTTGCGTATTGACGCTGTACTCAATGCCCGCCAACGCATTACTGAATACACGGCTGTTCAAGTGCAATGGTTATCCGATAATAAACAGGTGAAAATCCAACTTCCGGCAAACAGCCGTTTGTCTGGTATTCCCCAGTGGTCACCGAATGGCCAAAAAATTGCTTTTGGCTTGGATACTGATCAGGGCGTACAATTGTGGGTTGCCAGTACGAAGACTGGGAAGGCAAATCGCCTGGGTGCCCTGTACATCAACGATGTTTTAGGAAGTCCTTTTTCCTGGATGGATGACAGTGAGCGCTTGCTGGTTCGTCAGCTGCCCGCACAACGTGGATCGTTGCCTCCTGCCCCATCGGTTCCAACAGGGCCCAATATTGAGGAAACAGCGGGAAAAAAGGCGCAGGTAATGACCTTTCAAGATTTATTAAAGTCTACCTCTGATGAAGCACAATTTGAATATTTAGCCACTTCTCAATTAACAATAGTCAACTCCGTCAGCGGAAAAACCCAGCCCTTAGGTACTCCTTGTCTGCTGATGAGCACAAGTTGGTCTCCCGACGAGCAGTATCTACTGGTAACTTATTTAAAGCGGCCTTTCAGTTATAGGGTCACTTATGCCAACTTTGCACGGGCCACGGAAGTGTGGGACAAGTCTGGCAAAAAAGTGTATCAAGTATCTGAGCTGGGGGTTACCGATGAGATCCCTCGGCAAGGCGTCGTGACCGGCCCAAGAGATGCGCAGTGGCAGGCATTGCACGGTGCTCGTCTACTATGGGCGGAGGCGCTGGATGGGGGTGACCCGAAAGCAAAAGCGGCGTACAGAGACCAATTAATGGTTTTAGATGCACCCTTCAAGGGGGCGCCGGTTCCATTAACTAAAACCAAACACCGGTACTCCGGAATGGAATGGACGGCACAAAAGGATGTTGCTTTTCTCTCCGAGTACGATCGGGATCGCCGTTGGATGGATACCTGGAAGTTTCAGTTTAGCCAACCAGAGTTGCGGGATACCTTGTTTAGCTTGAGCATTAACGATGATTACAACAATCCCGGAGATCCGGTTTATGAGCGGCTTCCTAATGGAGAATATGTGATTGCCCAAGAGGGTGACTGGATGTTTTTTCAGAGCGCCGGGGCTTCTCCGGAAGGAAGTTTCCCACGTTTGGATAAGATCAACATCAAAACCCGCGAGAAACAAACTATATTTAAATCCGCAACCGGAACTTTTGAAGAGTTTATTGCTTTTTCTGGAAAAGGACATGCGTCAATCATTACGCGTTTTCAGTCCAAAATTATACCACCTAATTATTTTTGGCATGATTTGAGCTCCGGAGCCCGAAAAGCATTGACCATGTTTGTGGATCCGGCCCCTGAAATGACAGGGGTGAAAAAACAGTTGGTGAAATATCAACGCAAGGATGGGGTTCCACTTTCAGGTACCCTTTATTTGCCGGCCGACTACCAGGAGGGGCAAAAATTGCCTCTGTTTATTTGGGCGTATCCGTTGGAATATTCGGATGCCAGCACAGCTGGTCAGGTTCGTGGATCGGATAATCGCTTTACCTTCTACAGGGGCGATTCTCCGTTGTTTTTTGTTACCCAGGGTTTTGCCGTTTTGATGGATGCAACCGTACCAGTAGTGGGTGATCCGGAAACCATGAACAATACATTTGTAGAGCAGATTACTGCTGGTGGTCGTGCCGCTATCGATTATTTGGACTCTTTGGGAATTATTGATCGAAAGCGCGTTGGAGTGGGCGGGCACTCGTACGGGGCCTTCATGACAGCCAATTTGTTGGCACATTCGGAAGACTATGCCTATGGGATTGCGCGTTCAGGCGCTTACAATCGGACGTTAACTCCTTTTGGGTTTCAAAGTGAGCGTAGGTCTTTCTGGGAGGCGCAGGATACGTATATGAACATGTCGCCTTTTACGCACGCTCACAAGATCAATGAACCTTTATTGCTGATCCATGGAGAGGCCGATAATAATCCTGGTACGTACACCATCCAGTCAGAGCGTTTGTTTCAGGCGATTAAAGGAAATGGAGGTACCGCTCGTCTGGTATTGTTGCCGTATGAGAGTCATGGTTATCGGGCTAAAGAAAGCATCGAGCATGTTCTTGCTGAGATGTTTGATTGGGCTAAAAAACATAAGAAGGAAGGATAGTATCGGCCGTTCTTCCGGTTGATTGCCACCTATTTGTAAGGGTATAATTTCGGGCGCACTCTGCTACGTAGAGGCGCCCGATTTTTTGGTGTGATTTTGGTATGTATATTAGCTAGCTCCCCATCGTTCACTCTTATTAAAGAAAGTCAAAAACTGTCATTTTGTTTTTTTTCTGCCGTTAGCGGTGCTAATCTCAGGTAACGAAAAAGGAAAGCGCAGGGATTTGGCTACTTTTGAGGGTTCCACCTGCAAAACGAAATTTCCATTCTAATGCGCTTCTACCTATCCCTGCTCTTCTGTTTTCTTGCTTTTGCTTTAAAGGCACAAAATGTATTGATTACCACCGTAAATACGGACCAATTATCGGTTTGCGGCACCGATACCTTCCATATCCAACTTTCTAATACGGGCTCTTCGACCCTTACTGGTTTAAATTTGGTATTAACCCTACCTTTAGGAATATCGTATGTTCCAGGGACCGTGAATGGACTAGTAGAGCAAAACCTAAGTAACCTTAATCAGCCTGAGTTTAGTTTGGCTACCTTCAATCCGGGCTCAATTGTGTCGGTTCGGGTGCTGCTTTCAGCAGATTGTGCATTAGTAGGAGCGATTAACAGTGGGCAATTATTTAACAATCAAGTTCAGGTTACTTACCCTGGCGGAGCAGACCAGGTTGTCTCCCTTAGTTATGCGGTGGAGACTGGATTGGTGGTCATCGCATCCGTTAATCAAAGTGCTGCGGGAGGCGAGTTGGGCGACACGCTCTTGCGGACAATCAAGGTGCGAAATACGCGGTTGGGTCCCATTCGGGCGCTCTCCTTTTCGGATCAGCACTATCCAGGGTATGATGCGCAGTTATTGGGTGCGGTGCAGGAGGTAAATGGGCCTGTTCTTTATCGATCGGTTCTTCCCGGTAGCTTTTTTACTGCATTTGGGAACGGGGATACGCTGTTTCAATTTAATGAAGAACTCACTTTAATTGAACGGGTAATCATTACGGACTGTGGTACTCCATCCTTCGACAATCCCTCCATAATTCGGATTGGATGGGGCTGCGGAGTTGACCAGTGTCAGTATGACAGTGTGGATTTGTTGGTGAGTATTTTACCAAGCACACAGAATCCTTTGTTAAGATTTGAGGGGGTCTACCAGCCTCCTGTTGATTTTTGTGCCTCCTTGCCAGCCACTAATATACTGAGGGTCATTAACGATGGTGAGTTGCCAGCACAAAACGTCTTTCTGGATGTTCGATCGGGTTTGGGAGATTCCTTTTCCGGGATGGACCCAGCTTCTTTTGAATATAATGCCGGGGCGGGATGGTTGCCGATTGCTGTCTCGTTGGTTACCAATCAGGAACTGCCTGATTGTGGGGCCACCTATTTGTCGAGAGCTGCCGTAATCCTTCCAGAAGTCCCGGCAAAAGATACGGTCCTGTTGCGTTACCAATATTTTACCTGTTTTCCAGAGTGCAAAAAAGGGATTGGGGTTCCGTTTGTGTTTACGTTTTATCGAAAGGCCTGTCCAGAAACTGCCACGGTTACAGATTCTATTCCTTTTGTGGTAGATAGTACTAGCCTAGCTATTCAGCATTTTTTTCGGTTAAATTTTAATGGGTGCATGGAGGAAGGACAAAGTTACCCAGTGGAATGGGTAGCGGTGAGCCCTCGATTTCTGACTGACACGGGTTTCTATCAAGTAAAATTGCAGTTGCCCTCCGGATTGGTGTGGGATCCCAGCTGTATTCCAACGATTGGAGGCATGGCCCCGGTTTTTATGCAGGTAGATCCAGGGCAGGATCCTGTCTTATCTTTTCCTTTGCCATTTACGAATGACACGGTTGACTTTCAGTTTTGCCTTCAATTTGTTTGCGGCCCCGGTTTAGGCTGTACGCCGCTCAGTACTGATTTGCCGCAGGAAGGGGGAAGCACCACGGTTTTCCCACAAGCTTGTCTGTTTGCATGCAAATATGAGGTGCACTCGGTAGGGCGGATTGTCAAAGAGGCAGAGGAAGTGGTGGATTGTGGCTTGTCCTCCTGTTATGATTTTCCCATCATTGTCAAACCCGAGTGTGGCAGCGGCGGCGGCGGATTACCTTGTACTACCCCTTTGATTGGGGTATCCCTGGATTACCGGACGTATCGAACCAATTATGGCTGGTTGGACGCGGATGACAACCGAATTATGGACGCGCCATTGCCGGCCGATTCGGCACAGATTCGGTTGGATCGTTATATCCCGGGTGATACTCTTCGATTTGAGTTAGAGGGAAGAATTCTGGTCAATTCGTTTGGCGATGTTCCCCTGAGGGTATTCACTGAATCGCTTGCGTCGGATGCGGGTCTATTGGATGGGGATGAGATTGATGTAGTTGCTGGCAGAACGATTTTTACACATAAGGACTCTCTCGGCCTGGTACGGGCATGGTTGCGGGTCAAGCGTTTGGATGGAGAAGAATACAGTTGTGAGGCCCCAGTGATTGATTATTTACATCAAAATTATGTTCAGGTACAGGCAGTTAACATCGAGCCTCCTTTAGTGATAGATCGGTTGGTTACGATGAACAGGCGTTTTTTGTTAAAGGTTCAGAGTTGTGCTCCGGATGGCTTGCCCTTGAGTATAGGAGACTCCCTCTTTTTTACCTATGAGTATGTTTTTTTACAAAATTACCGTCCATCGGCTGCAGGTTCTCCTCCTCCGGCTTTGGTTAATTTTCGGAATATACCTTGGGATGGCGGATTCGCCTGGACCACGCCGGAGCTCTTTGGGTTTCACAGGCCTTTAAGTCAGTATTCGGGCTACCACGTTGAACGGGGGCATCCACGTCATACAACCCGTGCCTGCGCCACTTCTTTTCAGCAAATGCCGTTTTCATACTCCATTCGGTTAGCCAGAGGGAATCTGTTTCCCTACGAGTTGAGGCCTATTGCAGCCTTTCAGCGATTGGAGTATTCTTTGCCATTAAATATTGATCCCCAATTAATTACCTCTAATCTTGTTTTGCAAGAGGCGATCAATTGGATTCAAAATGAGCCAACTCCATGGACACGGGATACTACACAGATGAAACTCGATTTACAAAGTGGTATTTTTGAGACACCTGTAGATGAAGGTTTTGAATTGACAACTCATTTTCAGTATGCACCCAGTTGTAGCTTTTATGGGCCGGATACAGCTCGTTTTTCATATGATATTGAGTATCCGGATGGTTTTCCGGGAGCGTCCCTGCAAACAGTGGACCGGATAGATCCTTTGGGGTACATTGATGCGTTGCCGAGGTTGAAATTGGAGTTGGCGCAAACGAATATTAACCTGAGTGCAAGTGATTTTGCCTTGAATTTTAATATCAGAAACCTGCGTCCGGCGGAAGCTCCAAACGCTTGGTTGTATTTAGAGCCCTTGAATGGGACCTTGACGGGACTTGATTTACAACGGATGCCTGGCGGGGTAAGTCAACCTATGCAATCCAATTTATTCCAATTGGGGACGATTGGTTTTTTGGCTAATATTCCCTTTTTACTAAAAGGAGTAAACTCCAACTGTGATGCCCTAAAGTTGAGGGTAATACTTGGCTGGGATTGTTCGTCCGTCAGTAACCCACTGACAAATAGTTGTGGAAGAGATACGATTTTGCTCGATTTGAGGTTAAATGGGGCTGTTTTGGAGTTAAATGTGATCAGTCAGCCAATGGAGGTTCCACTCTGCGCAGCTTCTGACTATTTTGTGGTGGAGGTATCGAATGCCAATGACGGAAATGCGATGGCCTTAACGGCTTCCATTAAGTTGCCGGAGGGAATGTCGGTACTTGCGGGATCTGCCCAAGTACAATATCCCTCTCCGGGTGGTACTTGGACTTCAATTTTAGATCCTCAGCTTTCCACAGGAAACGTATATTTTTGGGAAATGGGGGCACTATTGCCTTCTTTAGTCACTGGACTTCCAGGTTTTGAAGCCTTTCCTGCTAATACCTTCCGTCTGCGGTTTAAGACCATTGCTGCTTGTAGCGTTGTGGCCAACGCACAGCCAGTTTACGGGGTGTCGGGGGTTCAACCCTGTGGGACCTTTACCAACTCCCTTCGAAAACCAGGTGATCCTATTGGGCTGGAGGGGCTGACACCTGCATATGGGGTAGACATAAGTCTGTCACCGCTTTCCAGCTCCCCGGTTTCATGTGGGGAGGAATTGGTCGTTGCAGTTCAATTACTTTTACAAGGTACTCCGTCTTTGGGAGATAGTTTCTACCTGTTATTGCCAGATGGAGTTGATTATGTGATGGGCTCTTATGTTCCTGGGCAAAATGCACCGGGTTCGGCACCGCAACTTATCGGAAGGGTACTACAGTGGCCCTTGAGTGCTGGTTTGGGAGCAGGTGAGGTGATTAAGTTTAACCTTCGGTTATTATACGAGGATGCGGCATCTTGCTTGGACCAATTTGTGGTTGTTCAGACGCGGCAGCAGGTAAGTGGATTCTGTCCATTAACGAATCAGACCTGCGGGGTATATCTAAGTACAGGGGAGGCCTTGATGCCTATACCAACTGCCAATCCAGATTTGAAGATTTCCGACTTTGTTTTTACAGGAACAGATCCTTCGGGGGCGGTTGGCTATTCCATCACGGTGGATAATCCTGGAATGGTAGCTGCTCAACAAGCAATTGTGCAGCTTTGGCTGGATGTTAACGGCAATGGTTTGCCAGACAACAACGATGTGCTGGCGCAGAGTATTTCTATGACATCGGCCATTCCTGGAGGCAGTAGTTATACACAAAGTGGAAGCCTTGCTATACCCTTGGAGGCCCTTTGCCAACTTTTATTGGTATTGCCCGCAGCAGAAAACTGCAGTTGTGCACCCAAGTATTTCCCTATTTCTGGTAATCCGCGGGCAAGTTATGAGTTAGTGCGTTGTGCTGTACAGCCTGTAAGCTTTGGGGTGCCTTTGGTGAATGGGCACTCCTATACTTGGATCAATCCAAGTAATCTTAGTTGCACAGCCTGTGCTGAAACAACATTTCAACCGGGCGGGAACGTTCAGCAAGGAGATGCATTCACTTTTTTACTTCAAGAAAACACGGGAGATTGCATAATTGAACATGCATTTACGCTTCGGTTTATTTCTGGTCCGGGTATTGAAGGGGGAGACCAAAATATATGTAAGGGGGATTCCATTCTTTTGCAGGCTACTCCGGGGGGAATCTATCAGTGGGCAGGAGGTGGACAGGTTAGTACGCTTGCACAGTGGTGGGTAACTCCGGAAGTAACTACCAGTTATCAGGTAACTGTTACGCTGCCGGATGGGTGTGTAGATTCGTCCTCTATTTTAGTGAAGGTTTTAGATGCAGTTCAAGTAGACTTGGGGGTTGTTCAAATTTGTCCGGGGCAGGTAGCCACTATTTTAGGCGTTCCTCAGACCAATCCCGGGGTGTACTGTATTGAATTAGCCCAACAAAATGGCTGTGACAGTACGGTCTGCCAACGACTGGAATGGGTCCCGGTAGCCAGCTCGAGTTCGGTGCTGATTTGTCCAGGGGACTCAGTGGAAGTTTTTCCAGGGCAGGTGGAGGGTTCTGCGGGGCAGTACTGCAAGGTGTTTCAGAACCAGTTGGGGTGTGATAGCACTCATTGTACTGCTGTAGCACTAGCGGAGCCTGTTGATGTCCCTCTACAGGATACCCTTTATGTGCAGGAGGGTGATAGTATTTGGTTAACGGCTCCATTGGGCTTGGCATGGTACTATTGGGAAGAGCAAGGAACAGCATTGAATTGCAGCAATTGCCAGCAGGTGCAAGTCGCTCCAACATCGGCAACCACCTATACATTAATCGTCCGGAATGAGGCGGGTTGTGGAGATACGGTGGAGTACCGAGTGGTCGTGTATCCCCCTTGTTTTGAAGAGTTAAATGTGCCCAATGCCTTTACACCAGATGGAGATGGAGTGAACGATGTTTTACGTTTGGTGCCTTTTGAGGGTTTGGATAAAGCGAAGAGCCTACAAGTGTACAACCGCTGGGGTCAGAAAATTTACCAAAGCAGCACCCATCCAAGTTGGGATGGAACCGTAGGAGGAAAGCCTGCTCCACCCGATGTGTACCTTTATATTTTGGATGTTGAGTGCAACGGAGTTGTTTTCAGGTTGCCTCAACGAGAAGTGACACTTATTCGGTAGGTTCTTGTCATTGTGCATGGAGCGTGTGGTGATTTTTCGAAAAATCGGAGGATATTTGGCTTTTGACAGTAAAGAGCCAAAAAAAAGAGAAGGGTGATTGTTAAAGCTGGTTAGCCCTCTGGCGGAATTGAAAGAAGTCTATTATATTTGCAGCGAAAATTCGCTAAATTATTTTAAGAATAAAGATATGGAAAATCTAAATGGTGGTGCTTTTTTGATTTCGGATAGTCAGCCAGAGTGGACGTTTATCCCAGAGGAGCTAAATGAGGAACAACTGATGGTTCGCCAGATGGCTCTGGACTTTTTGGAGCAAGAAATTTTACCGGTGATGGACCAATTGGAGAAGCAAGTACCTGGAGTTTCGCCAGGATTGATTGAGCGGGCGGGAGAATTGGGATTATTGGGGGCGCACATGCCAACGATGTATGGCGGAACGGAATTGGACACTAATACCAATACCGTGTTAGCGGATGTGATGGGGCCTGCTGGTTCCTTTTTGGTTTCCTTTGCTGCACATACTGGGATTGGAATGTTACCAATCTTGTATTTTGGGACAGAGGAGCAGAAGCAGCGTTACCTTCCACCTATGATATCGGGTGCTATGAAAGCAGCGTATTGCCTGACGGAGCCAGGAAGTGGCTCGGATGCACTTGCAGCTAAGACCAGGGCTGATTTGACGGAGGATGGAGCGTTTTATCGTATAAATGGTCAAAAGATGTGGATTTCCAATGCTGGCTTCGCGGATGTGTTTATTGTATTTGCGCAAGTTGGTGGGGACCAGTTCACTGGATTTATAGTAGATCGGAACACGCCGGGTATTTCATTGGGAGCAGAGGAGGACAAGATGGGAATTAAAGGCTCTTCCACTCGGCAGGTATTTTTTGAAAACGTTTTGGTACCAGTAGGACAAGTTTTGGGTCAGATTGGAAAGGGGCACCATATTGCCTTTAACGTGTTGAATATCGGCCGATATAAGTTGGGGGTGATGTGTGCTGGAGCTGGAAGGACAGTGGTGACAACAGCGGTTCAGTACGCCAATGAGCGGCACCAATTTGGACAACCGATTGGTAGTTTCGGAGCGATTCAGCACAAGCTGGCGGAGATGGCAATTCGGACATTCGCGGCGGAGAGTGCCTCTTACCGGATTTCTCAATTGATGCACGTCAAAAAAGAGGCAGGAAGTGCGGAAGGGAAAACCTTTGCACAGGCTATGTTAGAGGCAGCGGAGGAGTATGCAATTGAGTGTTCCATTCTCAAAGTGTATGGTTCGGAGGTAATTGATTTCTGTGTGGATGAGAATGTGCAAATACATGGGGGGATTGGTTTTAGTGAGGAGTATCCGGTAGCAAGGGCTTATCGGGACAGTCGAATTAACCGGATATATGAGGGGACGAATGAGATCAATCGCCTGCTAATGATCGATCAGTTATTTAAGCGTGCGTTAAAGGGGCAGCTTGACATCGTTGGGCCTGCCTGGGCGGTGCAAAAGGAGTTGGCTTCCATGCCCTCCATGGAGCGGTTGGAAGGACCTTATGCTGAGGAGAAAAAAGCAATCAGCGATTTCAAAAAGGTTATTTTGATGGCAGCTGGTGGAGCAGCTAAGATGCAGATGGATGGAAAGTTAAACCTGAAAGAGGAGCAGGAGTTGCTGATGAATTGTGCAGATATGCTGATGGATCTTTTTGCAGCCGAATCCATGTTACTACGGATTCAGAAATTGGCAGGAAGGTCTTCAACCGCACAGCCGATGGAGGTTTACGATGCAATGCTAAGGGTGTTTTTACACGATACTACTGCGCGCATGACCAAAAATGCGACCGACGCAATCGCTTCTTTTGCCGAAGGTGATCTATTGAAGACCTTTTTAATGGGCGTTAAACGCTACACCAAATACCCACCGGTGAACGTAAAAAAGGACCGTCGTTTAATTGCAGAGGCATTGCGCGCTGCAAACGGCTGGTGCTTCTAGTTGGAGAGAGAAGTGTAGTTATGGGCAGTTGTCAAATTCCCTGTATGTTTGCAGTAAATAACAGAAAAAATGATACGTCAAACTGCTCTTTTGATATCGGTACTACTCATTTTTGTAATGGGTGGACTGGCTGGTTGGTATGTTTTTGCCCCAAAGTCTGTCACGCAGGAGGAATCCCAGATTATGCTGGAGCGTATACGATCGGTGATGAAATTAGTGACGGTAGAGGGGAACTACACGGAAGTATATACGCACAGTGATTATTCTGGTTTTTTTACCTACTTCTGGGATAAAAAAATGATTATGCGGGTGACGGCTACGGTTTCTGCGGGGTATGATTTGGAACAGGTAAAGATGGAGGTGGATGGGAAAGCCCGTTTGCTAAGAATTGGCCCGATGCCGGCTCCCTCTATTTTGAGTATTGATCATAAAATAGATTATTACGACATATCGGAGGGCGTTTTTACGTCTTTTTCCCCGAGCGATTACAATCAGATCAACGAGAAAGCCAAGGAGTTGATTCGGCAGAAGGCACAAGTACAGTTATTACCAGCTGCTAGGGAACAGGCGAGCAAGACCTTTGATTTGCTGCGTTCGATGTTAGAGGGAGCGGGATGGAAACTCGAGTTGGTAGAAGAGAATCGTTTATTTAGATAAGAGTACCGATTGGAAAATAAAAAGAGGCCCCGCGCAAGCAAGGCCTCTTTTGTTATTAGGACCAAAGGATTGGAACGTTAGAAGGGGAGGGCGTCCAAATTTCCACTATCCATAGGAGCATCTTTGTACTCTGGGAAGGGGTCAGAGGGGAAGTTTTCAGAACCGCCCCGTTGGTTACCACCGGATCCAGAAGCACCCTCCATTCGCCAAGCATTTAAGTTGGTCAGGTATTTACCATTCCATTCCCTGCCACGCAGGTCGAAGGAAACCTTTACTTGATCGCCCTCGTTAAAACGGTCGAGCATAGAGCACCGATCCTGGACGGCTTGAAACTTTATAAGTTGCGGATAGTTCCCATCGGCCACTTCTAGGACGAACTCTCTGGTTTGGAATTTTTCGGAGCGGCTTTCGGTTGGGAATACACGGTGTAAGCGACCTTCTACTTCAAATGACATTTTTTAACGAATTTTATTGCCACAAAGGTAGCGGAATTATTTTGGAAATGTTTGTAGAGGAAAGTAAATCCTGTTAGTTGCCAAACGTGAAGGTTATTGCTTTAACTTGGAGAGTCTGGCAACATAGCCTGGTCGCAGGGTAGTGGGTTGATGTTCAAAGGATTTGCTGGCAATTAGCCTGGATTTGGGAGCGTACAAATAGATTTCCGGTACCTCGTCTGCCAGAATAGCTTGTACTTTTTGATAGAGCTGGCTGCGTTCTGCTTCATCGGTGGTGGTAGCGAGCTGGTCCATGGCTTGGTCTAGTTCTGGTACCACTAGTCCTGCTCTATTATCGCCTTTTGGGGCGAGGTTTTTAGAGTGATACAATTGACGGAGGTCAACAAACCCCGGTTGTAAGGCAACGGCTCCGGAAGCTAGTTGGAAATTTCCAGCCATGGTTTCTTTTGTGAGGGTGCTGAGGTCTGCGGGTTTTATATCGAGTCGGATACCGACTTGTTGGAAGGATTTTTGCAGGTTGGCGGTGAGTTGGTCGACCACACTGGTACCGGTAGTACTTAACAGGCTTAATTGGAGGTCAATCTTTTTTCCGTTGACGATTTTGTCTAGAACACCGTCTTGGTTAGTATCTTTCCAACCTGCTTCTGCAAGCAATTCTTGGGCTTTTTCTACCTGAAAGCTTGGATTAGGAAGGTTTTTCGCGTAATAGCTTTTGGAAGGGTGTATAGGACCTACAATGGGTTGTGCCATTCCTTGCTGGATAGAGTTCAGGATATAGTCGTAGTCCACTGACAAGGTGAGGGCTTTTCTTACTCTTTTATCTGCTAAAATTGGATCTTTAGTATTAATAATGACCCGGTTATAGGAAGCTGGGGCATTGGTGGTGAATGTGTAGTAATTTTGGAAAGCGGGATCTTTTTGCATTTCCAGGAAACGTTGTGTGTTCACATTGGCCACCAAGTCCAGTGCGCCCGTTTGCAGCATATTGATAGCGGCATCTTCTGCTTTAACGAGCAGGTATTGGATCGTATCGGGGAAAGCAGCCAATGCTGGATACTGATCGGTCAAAGAAGTTCCCCACCAGTTGGTTTTTTTGACCAGTGTTACTCCTTGTTCTGCATCAAAAAAAGCAACTTTATAGGGGCCGCTCCCATTTATTTTTTCTTTGTTAGTTCCCATCTCTGCACCGCCAAATTGCTCAAAAAAGGCAATTTGCGCGGGATCTTTTGCGATGGCTGCTGCTTTTTTAGGGTCTAGCAAATCGGTTATCGAAACGGATGCTAATACGTTGTTGGGATCATAATGATAAGCTGGGTAAATAGGAGCCTGGCAGATGCTCTCTAGTGCCAGGAAATAATATTCTTTGAATTGAGCGGTGAATTTTTTGGGTTGCGCAGGATCGGTTTGCAGGTCTGTAAGCTGCTCAAAATACCCCCTCCACAGTTTATTAGGAAGCAATGGGTGTAGAATTAATTTTATGGTGAATTCAACGTCTTTGCCTGTCAGGGGACTTCCATTATCCCAGTTGGCTGCTTCGAGGAGCTCAAAGTCGTAAGCTATGCCACCTTTGTTGGGCCCTTCCGTAATGGTGGTGGCGGTGGGGAGTTTTACAATTAAGCGCGGGATGAGTTCAGTGCTGATGGGGTCGAAGGTGGCTAGCGACTGGAATACGTCTTCGGCTACGTACCGAGCATAGCCGGAGCTGGGCATTAGGGGGTGAATGATATTGGCAGCGGCTTCTAATCGCACATTCACCTTGTTGGTTTTGCTGGTTGAAGTGGCTGGATTGTTTTTACAGGCTTGAAAGGAGAAGATGCTATAAACAAAAAGTAAGATGAGGATAGGGAAACTGCGGATCATAAATAGGATATGTTGATTAGTAGTAAGGAAATATCAGAGCGCAAGCGGTTTGTGTGGGGTACTTTCTATTGGATGGACTGAAGAGCCGTGCAAGTCAATCAGTATGCGCACAAAGGTAAGGTAGAAAACGAAATAAGGTCGAACTGTTTTAGCTTAACGGCAGCTAAAGAAAGTGCCTAGAAAACCCAGATGGTAGTTTCTGAGCTTTCTAGGCAGGCTTGAAGGAATTATAGCAGGGAGCAGTTTGTTCAATTAAAGGAAGCAGGCTCCCGCGGCTGTTTTTGCGCTGTATTGCAGGATTTTGGAAAGTGTGTCAGAGGAGGGATTGAAAAGTACTTTTGGTAAAAGCGCTTTACTTGTCCCAAGCTCCTCGTATTCTGTCCTTAAGTCTGCATGTTGCTCCAATGCCCTAAAACAATGACGGGTATCGGTGGCATTTAAATCGTGGTAGACCAGGGCTACTAATTCGTTCAGTGTAGGTGTGTGATCCATAGGCAACATGCTGTTGGTGAATTTTCACATAAAACCGAGAATGCGATGAAAATATTGCCTATGATCTACTAAATCCAACAATTTAACATTTAGGTGGATTTATTCAGTCCTTTTTTCGTAACCTAAGAAGTCAACCCGGCCAATTTTTAGGTTTTTAAGGGCTTCCGGCAGGGATTCATAGCCGATAGCCATTCCAAAGTTACGCTTATCACCGGGGAGCATTTGTCCGTAGCGGTCACTGGCTACCACCGCAGTATCTTGGTTGAGCTGCAATCCCTGTGTAAAGTAGAGCCGTTCGTCTGTTCCATACAGTAATACATCGATGCAAGGTTCTAATACAACGCCTGGAAGCGGATTTTCCAAGGTTCCGTTGACCCTCCAAGCCACTTCGACTGTTTTGGTAGAATCTTCTGGATCCCCGTTGATTACTTTTACAGAACTGGTTTTGGTGGCGATTAGGATAGGGCCAGCAAAGACCTCTTGTCCCATAGCATCAATGAGCCGAATAGAGTCTGGTTCACCAGCTATTTTTCGTTTGTCGAATGACCAAGTAAAGGACGTTCTTCCCCGTGGGGGGACTGCTGAGGAGTGGGTTGGGATGATTGCAAAGGAATCTGCACCGATGAGAAGCTGTTTGCCGGAGGCGTCCAGTAAAGCAATTTTTACCCAAAAACGCTTCCAAAAGAAGTCGTCACTGTCAAGCAAAGCTGCCACCATAAACTGGTTGTTTTCAGACCAGCAGTTAACGTCTGTAAGGTGTGCTGGGGTAGGTTTAGCGGTGGATGGCATTTCAAGCGACTCCTGTTTTGTAGTGGTATTGGCGCCTTCGGTAGAGGATTGTGCGCACTGCCAGGTCAATAAAAGGAGCAGGCTGGAGAGGAGAAAGATACCTAATTTTTGATGGATGGCTTTCAACAGCCTGGAGAAATATAGATTGGATACCATTGTACGAACCGAATAATTTATAAAAGAATGTAATTGAAAGCGCTGGCAAAGGTCGTAAATCTGAGTATGATCCACAAAAATAATAGGTAAAAGAAAAAACCGTCCTATATTTGGCCGCCTCATTTGATCACATTTCATCAAAACGTTATTGTTCAACAACTACTGTTTACTTAGCTTATGTCTAACCTTTGGGTAAAAAAACCGTTGTCGAAATTGCTAGATATGGCATCCGACTCGGAAAAAGGATTGAAACGAACATTAGGCGCTGGCAACCTGGTGGCACTTGGAATTGGTGCTATTATTGGGGCGGGTCTTTTTGTTCGCACTGCTGCTGCTGCTGCTGAGGCAGCGGGTCCGGCGGTCACACTTTCTTTTGTAGTAGCGGCCATTGGCTGTGCATTTGCCGGTCTTTGCTACGCTGAATTTGCAGCGATGATTCCAATTGCAGGTTCTGCCTATACGTATGCGTACGCCACCATGGGTGAATTAATGGCCTGGGTCATTGGTTGGGCGCTGGTAATGGAATACGCCTTGGGGGCGGCCACGGTTTCGATCGCCTGGAGTGAATATTTGAATAATTTACTGGGGGGGGCGATTCCTTATGAATGGTGCCACTCGCCTTTAGAGCATGTCAACCGGGTGATGGGGGATGCTTTGTTGCAATTTCCTGCGGACATGGTAGCGAAGGCCCAGCATGGAGTATTGCTTTTAAGCGATGCAGATTTGGCTGCTTTGCCTGCAAATTTGCAGGCGTTGGTGGTGACCCAGTCTGGTCTTATTAATGCGCCTTCCTTGTTGATTCTCCTGGCATTGACCTTGTTGTTGATTAAAGGTACACAGGAATCTGCGTTGGTGAATGGCATTATTGTGTTCATCAAAGTGGCAATTGTGTTGGTATTTATAGTGGTTGGTTGGGGATACATCAATCCTGATAACCACACGCCTTACATGATTCCTGCTGGTATAAAACATCATGAAGGAGTTTTCAAACATGGTTGGGGCGGAGTTCTTGGTGGTGCTGCTATTGTTTTCTTTGCATTTATTGGATTCGATGCGGTTTCTACCGCTGCACAGGAGGCCAAGAATCCTCGTCGGGATATGCCGATTGGTATATTAGGCTCTTTGGTGGTTTGTACGATCTTGTATGTGTTGTTTGCACATGTATTGACGGGAGTGGCCAACTGGCAGGAATTCAAGTTAGCGGGCAAGGAGGCTTCAGTTGCCTATGCCATTGAGAAGTACATGCATGGATTTGATTGGTTGGCTACTGCCGTTACGGTGGCAATATTGGCGGGCTTTTCGTCGGTTATTCTGGTTATGCTGATGGGGCAATCTCGGGTGTTTTACTCCATGTCTAACGATGGCTTATTACCGAAAGCGTTTTCTGAATTGCATCCAAAGCACCGTACACCGTTCAAGGCCAACTGGATCTTGTTTGTATTTGTTGGTTTGTTTGCGGCATTTGTGCCTGGAAGTATGGCGGGTGATTTGACCTCTTTTGGTACCCTTCTTGCGTTTGTTTTGGTAAGCCTTGGGGTTTGGATTATGCGCCGGAGTGAGCCAAATGCGGATCGGCCATTCAAAACACCGTTGGTTCCGTTGGTTCCGATCTTGGGTGCGTTGATTTGTTTGGGGATGATTATTGCATTGGATCACGCCACTTTAATTACAGCATTGATTTGGATGGTTTTGGGTCTTTTGGTGTATTTTGGATACAGCCGACACCACAGTAAGCTTCAGGAGTAAAAGAGTCTATTTTCTGGAATAAAAAAACGCTCATCTGCTTTCCGGCGGATGAGCGTTTTTATTTTTAGATAACAGCTTAATAACGTACGATCTGCTCTTGAAAAAGTTCGTTTTGAAGTCCTCTAATCTGCATGGTAACTACTGGCCGATCTTGGTTCCACTGCACTTTAAGTATTCCAAAGTTGCGTTTTACCTGCATTTCACCCACTCGGTACCGGTTGGGTTCGTCTTTGGTACTTCTGATATGAGTGAGCCCACTGGAGGTAAAATCATAGAGTGGGTAAGGAAGGCCTTGAATATCCATTCTTGAAATTTCGGCCATGTGCCGGTCACCTGTGAGCATCAGGAGGTTACGGGGCTGCACTTGATGGATCAACGATAAAAGCCTTTTTCGGGAAGCGGGGAAATTGCTCCATTTTTCATAGGCATGTTCATCTGGTAAGATTTGAATACTGCTACAAAGAAGGTGTAGGTTAGCAGTACTGTTGCGCAGCTCTGCTTCCAGCCATTTCCATTGTTCTTCCCCCAGAATATCTCCCTCTAGGTTAGGCAGGTAACGACGTTGTTTGGTAGGATCTGCCTGTAATGAATCGCGGAAGTAGCGGGTGTCCAACACGATAACCTTTATGGATTGAGGGGCTGTGCCAAAGGTATAAGATTGGTAGGCTCCTTCTCGGCGACGAACAGGGGCTCTCAGAGGTACATCTAGGAAGTCTAGCAGGATTTTCTTGGATTGCTTTTTAAACGGATAGGTACTTCCTGCATCGTTTGCGCCGTAATCATGGTCGTCGTAGATACCAATTACCTGGGTAGATTGGCGAAGGTTTTTGTAGCCTGAGTGGTTTTTTTGGGTTTTATACATTTTTGCGAGGGCACGCATATCGGTAGTGTCTCCGTATATGATATCGCCTAGCCATATCCATAGTTGAGGATGGTTGGCCGATACGGCTTCCCAGATATTTTGGGGTTTGTCCAATTTATTGCAGGATCCAAAAGCGATAACGGACGGGGCCGTCAGCGTATCGATGGCTTTGGACAGGAAGAAATCTGCGTCAGAAGTGTACTCCTCTTGGTTCGCAGCTTCCTCTGAAATGGGAACTGACCTAGGCGTTAGTACATCTTCACCTGCTTGTCCGGACAGGAAATGGCAGCTGAAAAGCAAAAAGGCGCTAGTGAGGAGGCGCTGTTGGATTGGATTCAGTGAAAACCTTTTCATATTCCTGTAACGATTTGGGTCTGAATTTATTTTTTAGGCGAGTCTGCAACACAAAAAAAAGAGTGACAGGGACTACCCGATCACTCCTTTACTTAATTGTATTCAACTAAAGTTACTATCGTACAAGACAAGGCATTTAGGATGGATTGAAACCGTACTGAGAGAGGATTCTTTCTTTCAGCTCCTTGCGAGCAAAGAAAATACGGCTTTTGACGGTACCTAGTGGAAGATCCAACTCATCAGCAATTTCTTGGTATTTGAAACCTTCAAAATGCATCATGAAAGGAACTTTGGTACTATCGTCCAACACTTCCAACATACTGTTTAACTCTTTCATCATAATGCTACCCTCTGCAGAATTCGGAATCGCATGGGATCCAGAATTGAGGTAGTACTGATTGTCAGTCGTATCCAGTACGGTATTGGCCTTGATTTTTTTACGATAATTATTGATGAAGATATTCTTCATAATAGTGAACATCCAAGCCTTAAAATTGGTGTCAGGCTGGAATTTATCGCGGTTGGAAAGCGCCCTGAATGCCGTCTCTTGATAAAGATCTTTTGCATCCTCTGAGTTTTTAGTCAGGTTGTAAGCAAAAGAGTGCAAAACGGAGGCCAACCCACTCAACTTGGTATTAAATTCAATAGAGGTCATGGCTGCTTACTTTGTTGATGTTGATTAACAGTACAAAGGTAATCAATTGTGTTTAACTTTTAGTTAAAATATATTAAACGTTTTGTGAAAAAAAATTGAATCGTGGCTCAATTATTAAAAATGAAATACAAAACATTGATAATCAATATGTATGTTATTTAGATTTTATCTATAAAAAAATAAAGTTTCAGAAAAAAATGAAAATTGATGAAGGTTTTTGTCTAAAACTAGCACAAAACAGCTTATTTAGACATAGGGATTCCTGGCAAATTCCTTGCCTGGCTGTTTAAAAATGTCAAAATGGCAGTGAATTAGGAGAGTGCGCTCAGGAGTAGCTCCAGGTCTGTCCAGCTATTCCAATCCCGCGCATAGAGGAAGTTGAGGCGTCCGATGATTTCTGGTTCCAGTTCCGCTTCTTTTTTAGAGGGTGCGGTATTGAAAACTCCCTGTTTGAGGATAGGCAATGTTTTTACATCTGGGTGTGGTGCGTATCCAACCCAAGTTTTTTGTCCGCGGAATACTGCCCACCAGTTTTGGAGTACGGTTTGGTATTTTATTCCTAAAAAAGGACACAACGGCAGAAACGGCAAGATTAATAGGCAGAAACCTACATCCAGCATTCGCTTTCGTTTCTTTTGGCCGGGTTGATTAATAGCGTATTGAATGTCGATGGTGTAGAGCTCACCTGGTTCATTTTTATTACTGCTTCCAATAATACTAAGGCTTTCTTCAGGTAGTATTTTATAATCGATCGTAGGACCCAAAACGGACATCCAGCTAAGGATTTCTTTGGAGGGAATGTCTTTAGAGCAAAAGATAATCTCATCTGCTTTAAAGATTCGGGTGATTTCGTCGAGCCGACCGGTGTTTTGGGTTTTGTGGACGATGTTTTTTCGGACGCCGGCCTTATTGAGTAATGTTTCTGCCCGTTCGCATTCTTCTTGGCTGCCCACCATGAGCATATTTTTGATCCGCTCTTTTCCAATCCGCAGATTATTGTAGTCCCGAAAGTGCAGCAAGGCTCTCCAGCCAATCAATGCGAAAGCGGACCAAGCTGCTCCCAGCACAATCAATGCTCTGGAAGGTCGATACGCTAGGTCTAGGAAACCATAGATCGCGGCGAGTAAGAGGGTGCCCATCCCGAGGGATCGCACTAAACGCCGCAGGTCATAAGGTTCTTCATATCCTCCATGTAACCAAATGGTTGCAATCCAGACGCTGGTATACAGAGGGAAATTGACCCAAACTAGGGATGGTTTAAAGTAATTGGGGTCTTGGTAGAAATAGAGTGCCCAGAAATCTTTTAGCAAGAGCAAACCAAGGAAAATAAGCACTGCGTCGGACAGGGGGAGGCGAACTCGTTTAACTAGGTTGGCGACGACGGTGATTCCTGCTCTTAGCCAGATGGCAATCTGAAGCATTCCGACAAACCATTTAGCGCCCCTGCCAGTGAAGTGTTTATTGGCGAAGATAATCATCGCCTGGTAAAAGGTTTTGACGTAGTTAAGACTTCCTTTTTTGGTGCTTTCTCCTTTATAATGGATGATTTTGGTGTCGGGCAGGTAATAGTTTTCGAAGCCTGCTTTTTTAATTCGGTACGAGAGGTCTATATCCTCTCCATACATAAAGAAGGCCTCATCTAGCAATCCGGCTTTGTCTAAGGCTGATCTTCGCATAAACATGAAGGCGCCTGCCAGGACATCTACAGGGTGGGTTTCTTCCGCGCTCAGGTGGCCCAAGTAGTATTGATTGAACCGCGGGCTTTTAGGGAAGAGCGCATGAAGTCCCACGGTTTTACAAAAGGAAACCCAGGGAGATGGGAATCCCCGTTTACTTTCGGGGAGGTATTTGCCAGACCCATCCAGCATTTTAACGCCGACGGCTCCTGCTTCTGGGTGGGCATCCATAAACTCAATACAAGTGGAGAAGGTATTTTCCTCCACCAGTGTATCTGGATTGAGCAGTAGGATATATTCACCTGAACAGGCGCGAATGGCTTGGTTATTAGCGGTGGCGAATCCAGTATTTTGGGTATTAGCGATTAGGTGAACATTTGGGAATTTCGCGCGCACCATTTCTACGGAATCATCTGCAGAGTTATTGTCTACAACCCATAATTCCCCATCCAAACCTTGTAGTGCCCTTTGGGCAGACAAGAGGGCTTGTTCCAGGAAATAGCGAACATTGTAATTGACAATTATAACAGATAACTTCATGCCGGATGTGGCGGCAAAAATGCAATGAATTGCCGGCTTTGGGGTAGTTTTGAGAAATAAATTTATTGAAGGGTATCACTGCTGGGGGGAGAGGCCGGGGATACTGTCGAGAATTTTGCCAAGACTTTCTCGATTTGATCTTTCCAGACTTGGTAGGCGGTGGTATTCAGGAGGCCGTTCTCATCAGCGTACCTTGGGTGTAAGTTGCCAGAGGAATCGGTAAGTTGGTGGTAGAGGTTTAGGTATTGGGTTCCGGTGGTACGGGCAATTTGCTCTAAACGGATATTGAGTTCTAAAATCCGTTGGTTGTGAAGGCTACCGGAGGAATAGGGTTGTTGGAGAGGAGGAAGGCTGGTAATCACCACGAGGGTAGATGGGGAGCCTTTTTGGATGGTTTTTACCAATTCGAAATACGATTTTTCAATTTGGTCGAAGGGTTTATCCAAGAGTAGGTCTTGCATTCCTACACAGAGGAATACTATGGAGGGTTGATGTCGAATTACTTCGGGTAATCTGGCTTGTACTCCTTGGACCAGGTCGTTGTTAATTCCACGATTGAGAACGGGTGTTCTTTTTGGTAGAAATTCTTGCCATTCCGCTTGGGCGATATAGGTATCTCCCAGTAGTACCACTGGGTTGGCTTGGAGGGGTAGTTCAAGGAAGAGATTAGCGCGTTGGAGGTACTGATTTTGTTCAGACTGGTTAAAAAGAAGGCGCAGTTGGTTCCATCCACCGGCTCGTACCAATAGGTATCCGAGCAGGGCGGTTAGAATTGAATTTAGGAGGATGGAGGTGACGAGCGTTTTACGCATCCTAGTTGGGTACTGTCCGGCCGGTTCTTCATGGAGCGTCAAAGTGTGATATCCGAAGGAAGATACCGGCCGGGCAGGTTGGTCGTTGGTTAGTCCTTTACGGGCATGGGCACGTAGAGTTCACCATTTAGAATATTTCGGGAAATAACAATTTTTTGCACTTCGGAGGTGCCTTCGTAGATTTGGGTGATTTTGGCATCGCGCATGAGGCGTTCTACGTGGTATTCTTTCACGAAGCCATATCCACCATGAACCTGAACGGCCTCTACGGTATGTTTCATAGCCACATCGGAGGCGTATAGTTTGGCCATAGCAGCGGCTTGGTCGTAGTTAAGGCCGTGGTCTTTCATCCAGGCGGCGCGGTAGACCATCATACGGGCGGCTTCGATTTCGGTGGCCATTTCAGCCAGTTTAAAGGAGATTCCCTGATGTTGGCTGATCGGTTTACCGAAGGCCTCTCGTTCTTTGGAATAGGCAACGGCCAATTCATAGGCGCCCGCAGCGATTCCCAGGGCTTGGGCTGCGATACCGATTCGGCCGCCGGAGAGGGTTTTCATGGCGAATTTAAAGCCGAATCCATCTTCACCGATTCTGTTTTCTTTGGGTACTTTTACATCGGTGTACATAATGGTATGGGTATCGGATGCTCGGATTCCGAGTTTATCTTCTTTAGCACCGATGACGACGCCTGGCATTTCCCGTTCAACGATCAGGCAGTTAATTCCACGGTGGCCTTTGTCTACATGGGTTTGTGCCATGACGAGATGCAGTTGGGAAGTGCCTCCGTTGGTAATCCAGTTTTTAGTGCCATTAAGGAGGTAATGGTCACCCATATCGACTGCGAGGGTACGCTGGCTGGTGGCGTCGCTTCCGGCTTCTGGTTCGGAAAGGCAGAAGGAGCCGATCCACTCACCGGAGGCCAGTTTAGGTAGGTATTTTCGTTTTTGTTCTTCTGTTCCGTAGGTTTCGATTCCCCAGCAGACGAGGGAGTTGTTGACGGACATGATTACAGAGCAGGAGCTATCCACCTTAGAGATTTCCTCCATGGCGATGACATAGGAGAGGGTATCCATTCCGCCTCCGCCGTATTCTGGGCTAACCATCATACCGAGGAAGCCGAGTTCCGCCATTTTACGGATTTCGTCCTTTGGATAGCGCATTTGGGAGTCGCGTTCAATAACGCCTGGTTTCAATTCGTTTTGGGCAAACTGACGTGCGGCTTCGCGCACGGCGATATGTTCTTCTGTAAGTTGAAACATGGTGAGGGCTTGTTTAATTGGTGGCGAAATTACGCTTAAATACCAGAACTGAGCAAGTATTTCAACTGAAAACCTTTGTTGTGGGAGGAAAATACGGTTTACAAATTAGTTAGGGCTTGTAAAAAGAAGAGCGGGAGGATGGTTGTTTTCCATTCTCCCGCTCTGGGGGTATTGATTTGCGAACTGGTTGGGCCAGGCACCTAGAATTTGAGGTGTTTGACGGTGAGTCCGCTATTGATTAGTTGCTTGAGGGAGCTAACGCCCAGGCTCAGGTGGTTTTCCATGAAGTGAGCGGTTACTTTTTTATCGCTGGCCTCTGTTTTGATTCCTTCTCTAGTCATGGGCATATCGCTGACGAGGAGCAAGGCGCCTGCGGGCATTTGGTTTTTGAATGCTGCTACGAAGATGGTAGCGGTTTCCATATCGATGGCGATGCAGCGCAGGTCTCGGAGGCGTTTTTTAAAATCTTCTCGGTGTTCCCAGAGCCTTTTATTGGTGGTGTAGACGACCCCTGTCCAGTAATCGCAGTCGAAGTCACGAATGGTGGTGGACACTGCTTTTTGGAGCGCGAAGGCTGGCAGTGCGGGCACCTCTGCTGGGAGGTAGTCATTACTGGTGCCTTCTCCGCGGATGGCGGCGATGGGAAGAATCAGGTCACCGACCTGATTCTTCCCTGTTTTAAGACCACCGCATTTTCCCAAGAAGAGGACTGCTTTGGGGTGGATAGCTTCTAGTAAGTCAACAATTAGACCTGCATTGGGGCTACCGATGCCGAAGTTGATAATGGTAATATTATCGGCGGTAGCGGCCTGCATAGGTTTGTCAAGCCCTCTAATTTCCACCTGGTGACGTTCTGCGAACATTTTGACGTACCCTGAGAAGTTGACCAGCAGGATGTATTGGCCGAATTCTTCCAGAGGCATTCCGGTATATCTAGGGAGCCAATCGCGCACTATGGTGGCTTTTTGCTCCTTTTCCTGTTCAAAATTTTGAATTTCGAGACCGTCCAGGTCAGATTGAGAGATGGGCAAGGGTTTGTTGACAGGTTCGTTCATTATTTTCCGAGCACTTTTTTGACGGTTGCGCCGATTTGCGCGGGGCTGTGGACGACATGGATTCCATTTTCCTCCATGATGGCCATTTTAGCGGCTGCGGTGTCTTCTGCGCCGCCAACGATTGCGCCTGCGTGGCCCATTTTCCGGCCTTTAGGAGCGGTTTGACCGGCGATAAATCCGATGACTGGTTTTTTATTACCATTAGCACGGATCCAGCGAGCAGCTTCGGCTTCCAGGCCTCCTCCGATTTCGCCAATCATGATGATGGCTTCGGTTTCGGGGTCGTTCATGAAGAGTTCTACGGCTTCTTTGGTGGTGGTTCCGATGATGGGGTCACCTCCGATTCCAATGGCGGTGGAGATACCCAAGCCAGCTTTAGCTACCTGGTCAGCAGCCTCATAGGTGAGCGTGCCTGATTTGGAAACGAGGCCAATGCTTCCTTTTTTGAAGACGAAGCCGGGCATGATCCCTACTTTTGCTTCATCGGGGGTAATGACTCCTGGGCAGTTTGGTCCGATTAGTCGGCAATCTTTTCCTTGGAGGTAAGCTTTGGCACGCACCATATCTTGTACGGGGATACCTTCTGTGATGCAGACGATCACTTTGATGCCTGCCTGAGCTGCCTCGATGATGGCATCGGCGGCGAATGCAGGTGGCACGAAGATGATGGAAACATCAGCGTTGGTACCCTTTACAGCATCTTCAACGGTATTGAATACAGGACGGTCGAGGTGGGTTTGGCCTCCTTTCCCGGGGGTTACGCCACCAACAACATTGGTTTTGTATTCAATCATTTGTTGAGCGTGGAAGGTCCCTTCTTTTCCGGTGAACCCCTGAACGATGATGCGGGAGTGTTTGTTGACTAAAACAGACATTGATAGCTGGCTATAAAAAAAGGTTAAGGTTGAGCGATGAATATTTATTTTGCAGGTTGAAGAATGAAAACATCTTCGTTTGCGTTTCGCATAAAGTAGTGTTCTCTGGCGTAGTTTTCCCGGGTGAGGTCAAAGTCTTCTGCTTCTTCTTTGGCTTCTTTTATCTTTTGTTGATAAAAGAGGCGGTCATTTTCCAGGCGTAGCAGCGCTCTGCGTAATTTAATTTGCGTCCAGACATCGTGTTTGTCGATAAATAGGAGGATCATCAGAAAGATAAATCCTGCCAGGTAGTATCGATTTTGGAGTGGTTTTGGCAGGCGTTTGTGGATGGACTGCCAGGGATTGGACGTTAGAGCCATTTGTACTTCTTTTAACTCGGCTCAAAAGTACGGTATTTTTTGCAATGCGTTGCAGTGCTAAGATAAAACCGTTCTTTTGAAAGAGTACAGAGATGCTATCCCTATTGTATTAACTAGGAACAACAAAAAGGATTGGTGTATGGTTCTGCTGATTAGCCTAATTGATCGATAGCAGAGCAAAGCCGGTCAAAGATCACCTCAATTTCACCTACACCAGGGATGCTATGGCTTTTATCCTGTTGAGCGTAGTATTCGAAAACCGGGGTCGTGTCATTTTTATAGACCTGAATTCGTTTTCTGACCACGCTTTCATCGTTGTCATCGGGTCGGCCTGAGGTGATGCCCCTATTAAGGATACGCTGTACGATTTCCTCATCATCCACTTCGAGTGCAATTAGCCCAGCGATAGCGGTATTCATTTCAGCGAGCAGGGCATCGAGTGCCTCCGCTTGAGGAATGGTACGGGGAAAACCGTCGAAGATAAACCCTTTTGCTTCGGGGTGAGCTTCCACTTTATTTCGAAGCATTCCGATGGTGACTTCATCTGGCACCAGTTTACCTTCAGCCATGAACGCTTTGGCCTGCAGTCCAAGTGGCGTATTGTTCCCCATTTCATAGCGGAACAAGTCCCCAGTACTGATATGTACGAGGTGGTATTTTTCGATTAATTTTGCTGCCTGGGTACCTTTGCCGGAGCCTGGCGGGCCAAAAAGTATCAAATTCTTCATGAGCTGAAAAGAATAGGTAAAAGTGGTTAAGGTTGATTGCTCACCGGACTAGCTTTGAATAGTCTGGTGTGCTGCAGGGATTGTTCTGGGATCGTTGAAGGCGACCACTTGCTTTGGGTGTTTTGGGGTTTTAGCCCCAAAAACATTTATCTACAAATCCCTCTTAAGCCCCATGCTAGCCGGTGCAAAATTAGAACAGTAAAGTACTTTATTTGGTTATTTTGCAGCTGTTTTTACAAAACAGAATAAAAATAAAGAAAAAAATCTCACCATACCCAAAAAGTAGGATTTTTTACCTTAATTAATATATTATTCTACTTCTGGGGGTAGACTACCTGCATTTTTGTTTGCATGTCCACTGTCAATTATTTATTTTTCGGGCAGTTGATGTTGAGTTGGAACGTAGTGTGTAATTGGGCGGGTGTTGATGATTTTAATCAGGAGACAATGGATACTATTTTTTGGGATTTGCGTTCAGCTCATGCAAGAGTTGAGTGCGCTTTGGGGCTCCCTTGCTAGCAATGGAGCAGTTTGTTATTTGTTTTCATTCATCTTTATCTTACTTTGATTTAATTGTTGGGTACTGGCGATACCAGCGCTTGTAGAGGAGCACCTAACTTTTGGTGAAGTGTGTGGATTGTAAAAAACGATAGGGCCCACCAGATCAGTAATCATAGCGGGCCCTAGGGATTTGTTTAAGTGGTAAGTTAGTTTAGGGGTTGAGGGCTTCCCAAAGGGTGTCTTTTAGCTGTTGGATATTTTTTCCTGTGACGGAGGAAATAAACAAGGCTGGAATTCCTTTTGGGAGTGTTTTTCTTAGCATTTTTTCCAGGTCCTCATCAATCAAGTCCGATTTTGTAATGGCGAGCAAGCGCGGTTTGTCGAGCAGGTCGGGGTTAAATTCCTTGAGTTCATTGATCAGGATTTTGTACTCTTGCGAGAGGCTTCGATCGGTATCTGCCGGGATCATAAAGAGCAGGACACTATTTCGTTCGATGTGTCGGAGGAATCGGTGGCCGATTCCTTTTCCGAGGTGGGCGCCTTCGATGATTCCGGGGATATCGGCGAGGACGAAGTTTTGGCCAGGTCGCACGGACACGATACCGAGTTGAGGAACCAGGGTAGTGAAAGGGTAGTCACCAATTTTAGGTTTTGCGGCGCTAACGGCGCTGAGCAGGGTGCTTTTTCCGGCATTAGGAAATCCTACCAATCCGACGTCTGCCAGTACTTTAAGTTCGAGGATTACCCAGCGTTCGGAGGCGGGTTCTCCAGGTTGGGCGTATCGAGGAGTTTGGTTGGTAGAGGATTTAAAAAAGTTATTTCCTTTTCCGCCGCGGCCTCCGCTGAGCAGGATTTTTTTATCGTCTTTTTCGGTGATTTCGAGTAGGATTTCACCGGTTTCGGCGTCCTTTGCGACGGTTCCAAGGGGGACTTTAACGATGATATCTTTTCCATCCGAGCCTGTTTTGAGACCTCCTGCCCCACTTTTTCCATCTTCTGCGAAGATGTGTTTGGTATATTTCAGGGAGAGGAGGGTCCACTCTTGAGGTTCGGCTTTAAGGATGATATGACCTCCTCTGCCGCCGTCGCCGCCATCTGGTCCGCCTTTAGGCGTACCGGGGCCTCGGTAGAAGTGGGTGGATCCGGCACCGCCTTTTCCGGTGCGGAAGAATATTTTGACGTAGTCTACGAAATTTTGTTCAGCCATAAAGGTTGTTTAGGCAATAAGTGCGTCCAGGACGGTTTTTGCGGCGATAAAAATGGTTTCTCTGCCCTCTTTGGTAACGAAGGAATCGGGGTCATCTTCTTCTTCGAGGACTGCTTCTTCGAGGAAAGCGAGCAAGTCTTCTTGTGGGTAGCCTTCAAAGAAAGGGTCAAGGCGGTCCCGGAATTTTTTACCGGGGGCTTCTTCCAGGATTCCGTAGTTTTTTTCTTCCAGCTCACCTATGAGCTCTTCGCCAACGGGTTCTGTGGAGCCATTTACTCGCTCGAAGGAAATCCAGGTAATGAGGCAGAGGTATTGAAGAAACCCTTTTTCATCCTCTGTAAGTAGGTGGAAGTTTTCTTCGTTAAACAGGTAGGCGACTACTACAGGTTGGGCTTGCGCGAAGGCCTCCATTTTCAGTTCATAGAGTTCTTCTTCCAGCTCATCTAGTTCATCGATGACGGCGTCTATGACTTTTTCAGAAACAAATTTCATGTATAGTAAAGGTAATGTGGGTACAAAGGTAGGAATAAAACCGCAAACGAATCGAAATTAAGCAGGATAGGCAGCTGGGAAAAGGTTGCTTGGGTCAAATAATATTTTGTTAAAATTTTAAAAAAAATTTGGTGGGTTCTGGTACTCGCCCTACATTTGGCTCTACAAACAGCGAGTTATTCGTTTTTCTTTCATAAAAACTCATTTTGCTTATAGATTATAACTTGTACACGCCATTCAGATCTTAACGATTCGTGGTTTCACTAACCAACTGTTGGAATATGCAAGTTATGCCTATGCTCACCGATCAAGAGTTGATCGCTCGCTATTCAGAAGGAGACGAGAAGTCTTTTGAAATTCTGCTCCACCGCTACAAGTCCAAGATCTACACTTCGATTTATTTGTTCGTGAAGGATCATGCGCAGGCGGAGGATATTTTCCAGGAAGTTTTCATTAAAATTATTGACACCCTGCGCCGTGGCAAATACAACCACGAGGGTAAGTTTGTACAATGGGCGATGCGCATTGCGTACAATATGTGTGTGGATCACCACCGTCGCAACAAACGGCGGGCGCATTTGAATCCTACCGACGACTTCGATATTTTTGATGTGTTGATGCATTCGGACGACAGTCCTGAGCAGGTGATTATGCGCAGTGAGGTGCACGATCGAATCCGTCATTTAGTGGATGCGTTGCCAGAGGAGCAGCGGGAAGTGGTGATTTTGCGCCACTATGCTGATATGAGTTTCAAGGAGATTGCCGGTTTGACGCGGGTAAGTATCAATACAGCATTAGGAAGGATGCGGTACGCTTTGATTAACATCCGCAGGATGATGGCGGAGAAGGAAGTGGTATTGCAATAAGACATAAAAACACCAAACACAAGCTTCAAGGCTACTGGAAGGCCTGCTCGTCAAATTGATGGGCAGGCTTTTGTATTTTGATACTATAACCCCGGAGCTGCTAGGCAGCCCCGGAGTGGAGTGGACGTGTTTAGTACGTGCGGCTACAAGAGTCCATTAGGGGGTATTGCGCTGCTTATTGCCCTTTAATTTTCGTTGGATTCGGCTGGGCTGGCTCGGTGCAATGGGGAAATACGTTTTTATGTTTTTGAAAATATTTTCTTGTTTTTGCTTTTTTTCGCTAAAATGAATCCTACCTTTGTGCTATAATTACTTTTTAAGCCTTAAAACGACTGATTTTTTTCTTTTAAAAGGTCTTTTTTCGCTGAATTTTGAAGTTTGAAGTAGAGTCCCTTAAAAAATACCTTTTCTTCACTTGTCACTTTCCCTTCACGTATAACTTATTTTTATGTCACTTTCTCGTTTTAACGCATTACAGAACATGGCCAATCGGCCAGAAACCTTTTTATGGGAGGAAGAGCGCGATGCCGTTAGCATTGCTTCGTATTTTGGTGAAAATGTCTTCGGTGATGAAGCCATGAAAAAATACCTTCCTGAGGCGGCCTATCAGAGTGTAAAGGAGGCTAATTTGAGTGGAAAAAAATTGACGAAAAGTGAGGCGGATATTATTGCCGTTGGGATGAAAGAGTGGGCACAGGAGAAAGGTTGCACGCACTTTGCGCACTGGTTTCAGCCGTTGACTGGTAAAACAGCTGAAAAGCATGACTCTTTTTTTACGATGACCCATGATGGCCGCGTAATTGAGGAGTTTACAGGTTCCGCTCTTGTTCAACAAGAACCAGACGGATCCTCCTTTCCCTCCGGTGGAATGCGCAGTACTTTCGAAGCGCGTGGTTATACTGTTTGGGATCCAACCAGCCCTGCTTTTTTGATGGAATCGGGGGATGGTAAGACCCTTTGTATTCCTACCACCTTTGTAACCTATGGAGGGGATGCACAGGATTATAAGTTGCCTTTGCTTCGTTCTCACACGTTATTGGACAAAGCGGCTGTTCCGGTTTGCCAATTGTTTGATAAGGACGTGACGAAAGTGACTGCGACCTTGGGATGGGAACAGGAATATTTTTTGGTGGATGAAGCTTTGTTTAATGCTCGCCCGGACTTGGTTATGACAGGGCGTACCCTTTTAGGGCGTTCTGCGGCGAAGAACCAGCAATTGGAAGACCATTATTTCGGATCTATTCCAGAGCGTGTGTATGCCTACATGCGTGATTTGGAAACGGAGTGCCACAAATTGGGGATTCCTGTTCGGACACGGCACAACGAAGTTGCGCCAGGTCAGTACGAGGTTGCGCCTATTTTTGAAGAAATAAATGTTGCGGTAGACCACAATCAGTTATTGATGGATGTCATGGAGCGGGTTTCCCGCCGGCACCATCTTCGGGTGTTGTTGCATGAGAAGCCATTTGCTGGCATCAACGGTTCTGGTAAGCACAACAACTGGAGTATGAGCACGGACACCGGGATCAATTTGCTTTCACCTGGGAAGGATCCGGCCAAAAATCTACGGTTTTTGACCTTTTTTGTCAATACTATTATGGCAGTGCACAAGTACGCCGATTTATTGCGGGCGTCCATTGCACATGCGGGTAATGACCATCGTCTAGGAGCGAATGAAGCTCCCCCAGCCATTATTTCGGTATTTATTGGGGAGGCCATGACCAAACTGCTGAATCAGATTGCCAACGGTAAGAAGACGGATGATGCGGCGGTGAAGCGCGCTATTGACTTGATTGCCAAGTTGCCTAACCTCGAAATGGACAACACGGATCGTAACCGCACCTCTCCTTTTGCTTTTACAGGAAATAAATTTGAGATCCGTGCGGTAGGTAGCAGTCAAAACTGTGCAGGTCCGATGACGGTGATGAACACCATGATGGCGGTTCAACTCATGGACTTTAAGGTAGATGTGGACAAGCATGTTGCAAAAGGCTTGGATCAGGAGGAAGCCATTTTGATGGTGGTTAAGAACTATATCCGCAAGTCAAAGAATATTCTTTTTGAAGGAAATAACTATTCGGATGAATGGAAGGAAGAAGCAAAGGAGCGTGGTTTGAATAATTTCACGGCTACTCCGGAGGCTTTAGATGTTTTAGGTTCCAAAACAGCAGCCGAATTATTTGGTCGTGCAGGGGTTATGAACGCCCGCGAATTAGATGCGTTCTACCTTGTCCAGTTGCATAACTATGTTACCAAGATGAATATCGAGGCGAATACTTTATTGGAGTTAATTCACTCTTTTGTGTTCCCGGCCGCTGTTCGTCAGCAAACGGAGTTAGCTCAGAACATAGCAGCCTTGAAGTCGATCGGTATGGAGGATGCAGCGGAGCCTCAGCGAGATTTGTTGAAGGAATTGACCAAATTAATGAATACGATCAAGGAGGGGGCGCACAAATTGGAGAAGGCTTTGGAAAAAGCGCACCATGCGGACTCTGTTCGGGAGGAGGCAGATATTTTTTGCCATAAAGTCAAGCAACACATGGAGACAGTTCGTACCGCAGCGGATGCGTTGGAAGGCATTGTAGATGACCAATACTGGCCTTTGGTAAAGTACCGGGAGCTGTTGCGGGTTTGATAGTAAAATTCGGAAATAAAAAAAGGTCGGGCACGCTGTGCGCCGGCCTTTTTTTAAAGTACATAGCCGCGACCAAAAGTGTTGTTCGCGGCTATGTTTTTATTGCCAGGCGCTATGCCAGGCGCACTTTTAGGTGGAGGGATACCTCGTCATTGAGTTCGATGGTTTCCCAAGGTCCTTCAGTTGTGAGCTGTAGGGTATTTGCTAGTACTTCTTGTTGGATGTACTCTCCAAAGCGAAGTACCGCTTGTTCGATGGCTGGGTGTGGTTCCAGCTCTATTTCGATTCGATCGGTGACATTAAAGTTTTTCTCTTTTCGCAGGTTTTGGATTCTGTTGACGAGGTCCCGAGCGGCTCCCTCTGCTAGGAGTTCGTCGGTGAGTTGAACATCCAATGCTACGGTGAGTGGTCCATCGCTGGCTACTTTCCAGCCAGGAAGGTCCTCTGTTGTGACCAATAGATCGTCTGGAGTGATGGTGTACGTGCTTCCATTCGCCAGGATCTCCGTTTGTCCAGCTTTTTCCAGCGCATTTATTTGTTCATTGGAAAAGGCGGCGATGGCATCACCGGCGGCTTTCATATCTTTACCTAGTCGAGCGCCGAGGGTTTTGAAATTGGCTTTAGCTGCCTTTTTCAGGAGGCCGGAGGCGTCGGTAATGTATTCGATTTGTTTAACGTTGATTTCGGAGAGGATCAGTTCCTTTACACCTTCCACTTCGGCGATAAAGGCTTCATCGAGTACTGGGAGCAATATTTTTTGGAGCGGTAAGCGGACGCGGAGTTTCTCCTTTTTACGGATACTCAAGGCTAGGGAACAGATTCGCTGTGCGTAGTCCATTCGTTTTTCCAGTGCGGCGTCCACTTTTGATGCGTCTGGTTGTACCAAATCTGTTAGGTGTACAGAAGCGGGCTGTGTGGATTCGTTGGTGGAGCGAAGAGCTTCAGTAAGGTTGCGGTACATCCAATCGGAGAAGAATGGAGCCAAGGAAGAGGCCAGCTGTGCGGTGACGAGCAAGCATTCGTAGAGGGTTTCGTAGGCAGCCTGTTTATCAGCGTTGAGTTCACCCCGCCAGAAGCGTCTTCTGGAAAGGCGTACGTACCAGTTGGATAGGTGCTCATCGACGAAGGTCTCGATTAATCGGGCGGCGCGGGTGGGTTCGTATTGGTCCATTTCCTGCCGGTACCCTTCGACCATGGAATATAGTTTGGAGATGATCCAGCGGTCTAGTTCGGAGCGTTGCTGGTAAGGAATCTTTTTGGATTCCTGCATTTTCCACTGGTCCAGGTTGGCGTAGAGTGCGAAGAAGTTGTAGGTGTTAAAGAGTGTTCCGAAGAATTTATTTCGGGTTTCGAGGATTCCCTCTTCATCGAATTTGAGGTTATCCCAGGGATTGGCATTGGCGATCATGTACCAGCGGGTGGCGTCTGCGCCATACTTTCCGATGGTTAGGAATGGGTCAACGACATTGCCTTTTGATTTGGACATTTTTTCTCCGTTTTTATCAAGGACGAGTCCATTAGAGACCACGTTTTTGAAGGCGACGGAGTCAAAGCACATCACGCCGATGGCGTGCAAGGTATAGAACCAGCCTCTTGTTTGGTCGACGCCTTCGGCGATGAAGGTAGCAGGGAAGGACGTATTGAATGGGGCATTGAAGGGCTGGGCTTCCCCTGCGCTAATTTTTTCTTGATTCAGTCCCCATTGTGCGTAGGGCATAGAGCCGGAGTCGAACCATACATCGATAAGGTCTGTTTCGCGGCGCATGATTTTTCCGGAAGGGGAGAGCAGTACAATTTGATCGATATAGGGTCGATGTAGGTCAAATTCGGGTTTAGAGACCTGCTGGTGGCTGGTAGTAACGGCTGTTTTATCCTCTTCGGTCAGGGACAGTTGAGAGGCTCGGTTATGGCTGCTTTCAGCCAATTGGCGCAATTCTGTCAGGCTGCCGATGCAAATTTCTTCTTCACCGTCTTCAGTACGCCAAACGGGGAGAGGTACTCCCCAGTACCGGGAGCGTGAGAGGTTCCAATCTTGAAGGTTATCGAGCCATTGACCGAACCTGCCAGTTCCGGTGGATTCAGGCTTCCAGTTGATGGTTTTATTGAGTTCGGCCATTCGTTCTTTAGCGGCAGAAGCGCGAATGAACCAGGAGTCGAGTGGGTAATAGAGCACAGGTTTGTCGGTACGCCAGCAATGTGGGTAGTTGTGCTTGTATTTTTCGATTTTGAAGGCCTTGTTTTCTTCCTTTAATTTGAGGGCGATTCGGAGGTCGGTGGGCTTAAAGTCTTTTTCTTGTTGGACTTCTTTTGGGTAGTATTCTGCTTTGACGTACTCGCCTGCGAAGTCGGAGACTTCTGGTACGAAGCGGCCTTGTCGGTCAACAAGTGGTTGGATGACGCCTTTTTCGTCTTCGATCCCTATCATTGGGATTCCTGCCTCTTTACAGGCGCGCATATCATCTGCACCGAAATAGGGGGCGGTGTGGACAACCCCAGTTCCATCTTCAGTGGTGACCCAATCACCTGCGATCAGTTGGAATCCTTTTTCTTCCAGTGCTGGAGAGCTTACGTACGGCAGTAGTTGTTCGTAGCGAATCCCGAGCAATTCCGATCCTTTAAAGGTTCCCAGTATCCGGTATGGGATGGCTGGTTTTTTGGCGCTTAGATCGTGCGGTTCCATAGGCAGGGACTCATTGCCTGCCTCAAAATAGGCTGGGATTCGGTCAGCGGCAAGCACTACACTAATCGGCTCTGCGGTATAGGGACTAAACGTTTGTACTTTGGCATAGGTGATAGTAGGTCCAACGGTGAGGGCTACGTTTGACGGCAGTGTCCATGGGGTAGTTGTCCAAGCCAGGATACGCACATCTTCGTTGGGGTTTTGGAACAGGATGCTGGAAAGCTCGCTGTATTTCACCCTGAACATGGCTATTGCTGAGATATCTGACACCTCTTTGTAGCAGCCGGGCATATTCAGTTCGTGGGAGCTCAGTCCGGTTCCGGCGGCTGGGCTGAAGGGCTGAATCGTGAACCCTTTGTAAAGGAATGATTGCCCGGAATTGGTGCGTTTGTTGTACAGCCTTTGAAGGAGCCACCAACAGGTCTCGATGTATTCGTTTTCGAAGGTAATGTAAGGGTGGTCTAGGTTGACCCAATATCCCATTTTACGGGTGATATCATCCCAGCGGTCCTTGTACCGCATGACGGTTGCGCGGCAGGCTTGGTTATATTCATCTACGGTAATTTTTTTACCGATGTCTTCTTTTGTGATTCCCAGTTCTTTTTCGACTTGGAGTTCGATGGGTAGGCCGTGGGTGTCCCAGCCTCCTTTTCGTTCTACGCGGAGGCCTTTTAGGGTATTATATCTGCAAAAAAGGTCTTTTACCGTCCGGGCCATTACGTGGTGGATACCAGGTTGACCATTGGCGGAAGGCGGGCCCTCATAGAATACGAAGGACTGCTTAGGGTCGCGTTGTTCGACACTTTTTTCAAAAATATGTTGGTCTTGCCAGAATTGCAGGATCTCGGCATCGATGGCCGGGAGGTTAAGCGATTTGAATTCTTTATACATGAGTGAGCGTAAATTCGGCGCAAAGGTAATAAAAAGGGAGCACCCTGTTTGGATGTCTTTCCAAACAGGGTGCTATTTCCTAAAATTGAGTACTTTATTTAGTCGTTCTGGGCTTTTTTCCAAGTAAAGTAGATTCCAACTGCGCTAATCAGGACAAACAGGATTGAAAGGAGTTCGGCTTGGGTGAAAGCACCTACTTCTTCATGCCGAACATTGACCCTGATTTTTTCAATCAGGAAACGTTCAATTGCAATAAGGCCTAAATACATAAAAAAGAGCATTCCGGGCGCTTTTAACCGAGTTCTCAGGGACCATAGCAGAGCAAAGATGAGGCCCATAGCCATGATTTCATAGAGGGGTGTTGGGAAAACGGGTTCTGCTAATTGCATACAGTATTCCCAGGTACATCCTTCGATGGGCACGGAACCCACTGGGTCGGTATTGGGGGTATTGAGTACGTTGTGTGGGTATCGGTAGGCCCATAGCCAATCGGGCAAAAAGCCCATCCAGTCGGGCTTTGGCGCGTTGTTCACGATACCCCAGTCCCCGTCACCAGATAGTTGGCATCCAATACGACCGACACCATAGCCTGCGGTGAGGGCAGGTGCAACCGCATCTGCTGCGGGCAGAAATGGGATTTTTAGTCTATATTGGTACCAAACCACGGCAATAAAGCCCATAATGAGTCCTCCGTAGAAGGCGAGGCCGCCTCCTGATAGCAGGGCTCCCAGTGGATCGCGCAGGAAGGATTGCCAGTTATCGAACAAGTCAAATACTTTTGCTCCGAGGATACCTCCAGCGGCAGCCCAAACCGTCATTTCACTGATTTTATCGTGTGGCCAAAGTTCAATGATGCGTTCCTGGGGTGGGTTTTTTTGTTTGCGCTTAGCATCCCACCAGATTAAGCCGGCGAATAGCAGGGCCCCTGCGATGGCGGCAGGCCAATGGAATTTACCAGATAAGACGACAGAGGCAGGATCTTGACGAAACTGGGTATAATGTTGATAGGCGTACATACCCTTGCCAAGGAAAAAAAAGCCAGCAGCTGCATTGATAACCAGGTCTTCAACTGAGGCGGGAGCTCCTTCGATGATCCGGGCTTTTACAGGTTGAAAAAAACCATCCTTGGCTTTTCTTCGCAGTTCCAGCCGGTAAACAAAGGCGCTGACGAGAAAAGCAATTGCCAGAAAAAAACCAAAGGTTTTGAATATGGACAACCAATTGTCGGGGGAGGTGCCCAACAAGTCGTGAAAAAGGTACGATAAATCAGGATACATAGTCCAGGCTTGAGGATGAACCGATCGGGGTCGGCGTAAACACACAGTGGGCAAAGGTAGCTTAAAACGGGGGAATCCGTGTTAGGACTTGCTTATTTTTGTGAGGTGTAGGGTTGGTTTTGGACAGAAAAAAATGGAAAGCCTCGGCTTAGGTCGTACTTTTGAGTTTTAATTTTACGTTCTGATTTAATTATGAGAGGTGCAGCAC
>JBKDAM010000157.1:0-3594 GCA_046316495.1 Chitinophagales bacterium | reverse complement strand
CTACATTCCTGTGACCAAAGCAGGTAACTATGTGTGGTTTGACAACGACCTTCGGGGAGATGAGATGACGACGGATGCGCCGATTGATTTCCAAACGGAGAGCGGTATCAATGGAGTAGATATGGTATTGGTATGGGGAGGTTTGGATGGCAACCTGTTGACGGTAGGAGATAACCGCGTATACCGGAAGCCAACGCAGAGTGGCGTACAGGGAGAGAATGAAGACGGTATCTACTATTTCTGTGGTTTGACACAGGGTGAATACCGAGTACTTCCCCGGAAATATGTTGGGGCTTTTCTTGGAACAGGAGCGGATACGCTTCTTTATCTGCAGCCCGAACTAGCGACGCCTGCACGGAAGATCCTGACGATTGCGAACAACACGGGATCGAACGACTACAAGGATTCGGACGGAACACCTGTGATTGCTTTCAGTGTACCGAACCTGTTGGCCTCTCCGACGGCAAGCGTAGGCGTGCTGGGAGAGAATAGCCTTGGAGATTTGCCAACGATCTACAACTATGCGGATCGGTTGACGAACATGGGTCTGGACTTTGGTTTTGTACAAGAGCCAAACATTGAGTTGAATCAGCAGATTTCGGGCATTGAGAAAGGCGGAGCGTGCGGACAATTCAAGGTGATTGTAGACCTGTGTATCACGAACACGGGGGGCTATGAGAACGGATATGTGATGGCGACTCCGGTGAACAACCTTCAAGCGGAGGTAGCGCTGAAGCAGCAGTTGGGCGCGGCGTTCTTGATGACGATGGGGGCACCACAGATTATGAACGGCAGCTGGGAATGTGCGGATGCACCACTTCCACAGTCGTTGCCGACGATCAACCCGAATTTTAACGGTGACAGCGATAAGCGCTTGTTCAACGGAACGAGTGGCTTATTGTGGCCCGGAGAGAAGGTAGTGGTACGGTATGTGATGGAAGTGAAGCCATCAAATGTACCGGAGCCTGCATCGTTGAACCTAACGTTTAATGCGACGGGCAGTGCGAAGGCGGTGAACTACCAGGGCCAAGCGATTCCGAACTACTTCCAGGGCGGAGCGCAGTACATGGCGATGGATGTATCGAACGACGGCTTAGCATTAGATGGCACGTACAACGATCCTGACTTGCCGACGAGCATCGGAGATTGCTGGAAGGAGACTCAAACGATGGCATCGAACAACCACGTACAAGTGGCGGTGGATGAGAACTGCGAAGCGTTGATTACAGAAGGCATGATCCTGGAAGGCGAAGATGAGTCATGTGTAGATGAGGCATTCTGCTTGAAAGGGTACTACCGCGTACGCTTGATGAAGCCAGTAACGCTTCAACCGGTACCGAACCCGATTCCTGCGAGCTACCTGGGTCAGACGCTGATGGTAGTGGTAGAGAATGTGGTATCGTGCAACACGGTGATGGCGACGCTGACGCTGGTGGATCATATTGCACCGGTGGTGACATGCACGAACTTTGAAGTATCCTGCGCGGAGACGAACATGAATCCGTCGTACCTGTCAAATACCTTAGGCATCGCAGAGGCGTTCCCGACGGTGGTGGAGAATTGCACTGCATACACCCAGAGCTACAGCGATGTGGTGACGGACCTGGGCTGCAATACGAACACGAATGTGACAGCGACCATTGCCCGTACGTGGGTAGTGAAAGATGGATCTGGAAATGTGAACAGCTGTACACAGACGATCAATGTAATGGGTAGCCGCATCACCGATGTGGTGTTCCCATCGGATGTGACCCTGAATTCAGCGGTGAACGTAAATACCCAGCCCGGTGCGACGGGTACTCCAGTAGTGGTATTTGAATACGCTGGTGGAGACCGCAGCTACGCGATCTGGCCAGCGGCAAATGCTTGTGAAATACAGGCAGTGTACAGCGATCAAGTACTACCGATTTGCGATGGTAGCTATAAGATTGTACGTACCTGGACGGTGTTAGATGCTTGCTTGCCAACGACACCATTCCCTGCTACCCAGAACCCACAGTACTACGTACAGGTGATTAATGTGGTGGACAGCGAAGGGCCGACGTGGACGAATCCGGAGGATATGACGGTATCGACGAACGCCAGCAGCTGCTGTGCGAACGTAGACCTGCCGAATGTAGTGGTTCGTGACAACAGCTCTCGGATCAACCGGGTAAGCGCACGGATTGAAGTGTCTGACCAGTACACGGGTGCTTTGATTGCAACACACGATCTGAGCGGTACGCTAACGACGTTTGGAGGGAACAATGTAAATGACCTGGATACCTTGGCGAACTTTGGCTACACGCCTTGCTTGCCAGTGGGTGTTCACCAGGTGACGTATGTGGTAGAAGACGACTGTGGCAATACCAGCAGCAGCCAGTTTATCTTGACAGTTGAAGACCAAACCCCACCGGTTGCAGTATGCGATGAGTGGACACAGGTTTCGCTGATCAACAACGGAACGGCGGAGGTATACGCGACGACGTACGACGATGGTTCCTACGATAACTGCGGCCCTGTATTCTTCAAGGCACGCCGAATGATCAACGATAGTGTGTTCAACGACGTAGTGAAATTCGATTGCACGAATGTAGGCGATACGATCACTGTAATCCTGCGTGTGTACGATGTGGATCCAGGAACTGGCCCAATCGCAATCGATGCTTACGAAGGAGATTACAACGACTGCATGGTGAATGTATTGGTAGAAGACAAGATCAAACCGATCTGCACGGCTCCTGCCAATGTAACGGTTTCCTGCGAGGCATTTGACCCAAGTTTGCAGGCGTATGGCCAGGCAACAGCAGTGGATAACTGCTCGAACCCAACTATCACGGGCACAGTAGCGTACAACCAGTTTGACAGCTTGTGCAACAAAGGCACGATCACCCGCCGTTGGACGGCCGTAGATGCAGCGGGTAACACCGCTACAGGCTCCCAGCGGATTGTGGTGACGTACAACCAGAACTACTACGTGAAGTTTCCGGATGACCGTCTGATCACGACATGTGACGGAACGGGCAACTACGGACAACCAGAGTTCTACGGAGCACAAGACTGCGAATTGATGTCAGTATCGTACACGGATGAATTCTTTACCGTAATTCCGGATGCTTGCTTCAAGATTGAGCGCACCTGGACGGTATTGAACTGGTGCCAGTACAACCCGAACGGAGCTTGCATCACCATCCCGAATCCGGAGCCGAACGCAATTACGAACAACGCACAGAACCGCTTGGGCGTAACAGTATCTGCTCCTGGCACAACGGTTCCTGGCTGGGAACCAACGGTACGTGCTTTGACACCAGGTGCTCCAGCGACGAACTTCAGCAGCTTCTGGAACAAAGAAGCGAACTGCTACAAGTACAAGCAGATCATTAAGGTAATTGACGCGCAGGATCCTGAACTTGTGACGCCATCCGCGCCCGAGTACTGCGATTACAGTGAAAATAACCCAGAAATGTGGAATGCGATGTACTGGTACGACAACACGATCAATAGCCACGACTTGTGCGAGGGCGATGCGAACATCGAGCTGACAGCGACCGACGCTTGCTCAGGTGCAAACATCCGCTTCAAGTACCTGTTGTTCTTAGATCTGGATGGAAATGG
>JBKDAM010000156.1:0-4498 GCA_046316495.1 Chitinophagales bacterium | reverse complement strand
AGCAAGGTAGCCCTAAGCCCCTAGCGAGCCTAGTTGATACACTTCTGGCAAGATGTTCAGGTTGAAAAACGAACATAACCGTTCAATCACTTCCGTTCGGACCCCTGAATTGCCGTAGGAAAGACTTTGTACTTTCAGGAGCAGCATGAGCCGAACAATTTCTGGAGGAACCGTCTCTCCGGTACCGGCTGCATGGGAAACCAGTAGGTTATATTGTAATTGGGCAATGTCTTTTTTGGAGATGGCGACGTTGCAGAGGGAACCGAATCCGGTATTTATTCCATAATGCAATGCCTCCTCTCCCTGGATTTTCTGCTCCAAGTAATCTACACAGGACTGAACGGCCTGGGCAGCAGCCGGTGAGAGCCCAATGGTGCGATGGTTTTGAAGGATATCTTCGACGAGATCCAGCGACAAGTGGTCTGCACTGATTGAATGAAAAGACGACATGTGGGTGTTCTGTGTATCTTAATTTAGGACCGAGCCTCGCAAGGTCAGCAAGTGGTGGTGGTGAAATAAGGGCGCAGGGCCGCTTCGAGGTAAGCAGGCACGGGTACTACTTTTTTGGATTTGGCCTCAAAAAAACAAAGACGAACCCGTCCGGCTGCCACGAGTTTTTTTTGAGGATTCAACAGATCGGTATGAAAAACAATGTGGGTATCGGGCATTTTTCGAATTTGGGTACGAACGGTAAGCAGGTCATCATAGAACGCTGGCCTTACATACCGGGTTTCCAGACTGACGACGGGAAGCCAAATGCCATGAACTTCTTCCATTTCTTTGTAGCTCAACCCCAAGGACCGGATGGTTTCCACCCTTCCTACCTCAAAATAAGAAGCGTATTGCCCATAGTACAGGTAACCCATCTGGTCCGTTTCGCCATACCGTACCCGAAGTTCTGTTTCAAACTCGTACATAGATTATTGTGGTAGAATCAGTTCGCGTTCGATGGGGCAGGTCATACAGTGAGAGCCTCCTCTTGCGCGCGAGAGCTCATTAGAGGGGATGGTGATGATGGTATTTTCGACACTTTCGGCCGTTATTTTGCCATTCTCGATGTCCCTTAGGAGCTTTTCAGCACCGATCACCTTGTATCCGAATTCTTTAAAGGCCTTTTCAGTAGTGGGGTTACGGTCGTATGTAACGGCTACTCCCGGTTTTAAAGTCACCAAATTACATCCATCGGTCCACTGTTCCCGCTCTTGGTAGGGGCTTTGACCCAAACCCGCCCAGATGAATTCCATTTTTGGGTTCACTTCTGCCAATAAGAAATCCCGCAGGCAAGCATATTCAACTTCTTCACCATTGCTACGGTGCACATCTACATAAGAGCCGAGGCCGTCCAAAACAATTGGTTTATAGGCGACAAAGTGGTTATGGTTGATTTGCGTGAACACCGTATCAATGTGCATGTAGGAACGCTCCGCTGGGATGTTCACTTGCACGATATTCTTTACGATATTTCGGTCAAAAAGATAATTTTTTAAGCACTCAAAGGCGTAATTGTTGGTTCGCTCAGACATCCCGATTAGGAGATAGTCTTCATTAATTATCATCACATCTCCTCCTTCTATACTCACCATTTCTCCCCGTTTAGAGGGAGGAAATTTGTCCACCCGGTTCAGGTTGATGGTTTTTCCATCCGCTTTAAGCCGGCGGAAGACAGGGTGGCTACTAAAGATCAATCGAGTGAGAAAGTTCTCCCGAAACCGAGCCTGTTTAGCGGCTTTGGTAATGATCACATGGTCCTTCACGGTTACCGCCAAATCGCGGGTAAAAATCAAGTTGGGGATGGGGTCAAACAAAATGCGGTCTTCGGGTTCCAGGTAGCCGGTGATCAAGGTATCTGCCAGCTGTTCGGGAGATAAACCTGCCAAACGAGGGATAAAGGTGTACGGCAATTCTTCAAAGTCAATAATTTTGTTGATGACTTCGTATTTACTTTCCTCGTCTTGCATGCTTTCAACGAGGAGTTCCCGAACATTCAATACATTATCTTGTCCGACAAATGCCTTTAATACCCGGACAAAAATATCGTGTTCATCTTGCATGTTGGGCAGGTGAACGATATCGTCAAAAAGCAGTTCTCCAGCACGTTTTGGGGTGATGCGAGCAATCCCTTCGTCGGGTCGGTGTACGATTACTTTTTTTAATCGGCCAATCTCTGAATCCACGTAAATTCGGCTATTTGCATCCATAATCCTGCACTAATTTAGTTTTATTTGTTAAAGTGAGCGCTAAGGTAGGCTCAATTTCTTAAAATCGAAAAATTCATAGCCTTGAACTACCTTTACCCCCCGACAATTAACGGAGTTTGTAAAGGATGATTAAACAATTACTGACAGGGACTTTTATGCTGGCTATTCTTTTCTGGGGTGGATGGCAGTACCAGCGTGCATCAATTGCCGTGGAAGCCTTAGAGCGATTACAAGCCGTTCGCCAACACCAAGATTCTGTAGAACAGGGTTTACGTTGGCAAATTACCCTGTTGAAAGACCAGGATACTGAACTTGTGGGCTTGACCGATGGGGCGGATAAGGTAGTAACCAGGGTTTATCACAATTCTTTCCGTAAAGAAACGGCCTTAGACCTTGGAGGCATACCAGCGCCCCCTGCGGGGCAATACCTTCAGATTTGGGCTGAAAAGGGAAAGGAAAGGCAACGTTTAGGGATGATTCCACAGACAGCGATTGGCTCTTGGCACCCGGTACCCTATCAAGAGGGAGTGACGGCTTTTTTTATCTCACAGGATCAATCGCCCCAGGGGGATACCTTTCCTTCTATTGTCTTGATGCGAGGAAGGCTAAGGGATACGCTTTAGAATGCCTCGCTGAAAGCCATTGAAGGGGTAGGTTTTCACTTCTGGAATATTTTCAGTCCCTTGAACCGTGTTTCCGGTAGTGCTGACGGCTGTTTCGCGGCCACTCATTACTTCAAAAATAAGTTCTTCTCCTACCAGTTCATAAGTACAAAGTACTCGACTGCCCTCTACCACGAACCAACAAAGCAATTTGTTTCCATACAAGTAACTTTCCATGGAGATGCTGTTTTTTTCATCCACTCTCCAGATACCCCGTTGTGGGTTAACGGGGACCAGCTCATACGGCCTCCAATCCTTATCTTTTGTTTGGTAAATCATTCCAAATTGATAACGTCCCTCCGAGGAGGTGTCAAGGGGGTGAATTTCGAGTCCCATTGGTATGGATTGAGCAATTCCATTGGGTTGGTAAATTTGTAAAGTGCCTGCCCAATTGCCCGACCAGCTGGCCGGAAAGGAAGGCTGGGTGGCTTGGCTTTTTGCAGAAGTTTTAATCACCAAGATCAGCAGAAAGAAAAGAAAAAAACGGGTCATAGTTGTAATTATGTCAAGAATCATCAAAATTGTGTGCAATTCTACATTTCAATCCGAAATTACACTAATTTTGCGGCGCTTTTTTTAAACTATGATCGCAATTTTAGAAATTCTAAAGTATATCCTACCTGCATTAGTGGTTTTCGCCACTGTTTACTATCTAGTAGATGCACATTTTAAGCAGCAGCTTCGGGTGTTGAACCAGCAACAGAAACTGGAAGCCCAAAAGTTGACACTTCCTTTGAAGCTACAGGCTTATGAGCGCTTGATTCTGCTCTTCGAGCGGCTCGCTCTGGATCAATTGTTGCTTCGTGTTCGAGGTGCAGGCATGACAGTGGGAGAACTTCAGGGAGCCTTGCTGATTGCCATCAGCCAGGAATTTGATCACAATGTTTCACAACAATTATATGTTTCAGAGACGTTGTGGCAAATGGTAAGTTTTACAAAATCGGAACTGTTGTCGTTGGTCTCCAAGGCAGGTGAAGGCTTAGATCCGGCAGGCTCGGACGAGCAGCTCGTACATCGCCTCCTGCTGGTTCAGGAACAGCTGGGTACTGCGAATCCGATGTTAAAAACGCAGATGGCGATTCGAACAGAAGCGGGCAAGCTCTTTTAATTACCCCAGCTTTTTATACTTTTTTGAAAAATTGAAAGAAGAATACTGGAAAAAGAGGCAAAAACTCCTTTTTTGCCAAGGAAACCGTTTCTTCTTGACAATTTAATGACATTACTTGACATTTCTTAGAAAGTAGTTTACCTTTGCAGTAAATTTTGCTGTAAAGTAGTATTTAATCCAATAGAATGAATAGCAATTCCTGCTAATTCCATTTTACCACCACTGAAATTGAAATATTATACCACTATCTACTGTGTTCTATTATGCATATTTTTAATCGTTCAACGTTCAGTCGACGCTGTGCAGGTACACTGGCTTTCCTTTGTGCGGGGGTAGCGCTGACTCTTTTCTTTTTGGTCCTCGCTCAAAAACAGGGCCTTGCTCTTAACGCCGCTTTAGGCAGCCTGGGCTTGGGTTTGTTTTCTTTTGTACTCAACCAAAAAAATTTGATGTACCTTTCAATGGGCTGCAGTGCGCTCATTTCTTATCAGCACTTGGAGTACCAGACCTGTCATCAAAAAGAGCAATTG
>JBKDAM010000155.1:0-15755 GCA_046316495.1 Chitinophagales bacterium | reverse complement strand
GGGGCTAAAGCCCCTTTGATTGGTGGGATATTACCTAGATGCTAGAGGGCTACCGCCTACGGCCTATAAGTTAAGGAATTCAATTGTCCAATTATTGTCTTGGTCTGCCTGGTCAAATTTCCTTTTTTTGTTTGATTTCATTTAGATTTAAATGTTAGTTTGAATACTGGTAAACAACTCCACTGCAGTAGGGCGTAGCCCTGCAATCTCAATAACCCAATGAGGTGCAATAACTATTAGGGCGAAGTACTTTGAATCTAGCAATAGTCTGCAATACCACCACAAAATTTATCCTGAAGATGAACGATTGTTTTGACAGACCAGGAACTTCATTGAGCAAGTGATTTCCTAAACTTAATGATAGTAGGCTATGCCACGTCACGATTCATGGTTTGCCTAGGGTCGGCGCATTAACAGAGACAGATCCCTTGGGTACCAACTATTTTAGTGGATAAAAGCTGCGCCTAGGTTGATGGTCAGCTGAAACCATGTGCCCCCAAAATTGGCAAAAGAGAATATTCGTCCCCGCTGAACCTACCCTACCACAGCGCATCCACGCATCAGACAGCATTAGCCGCCATCCAAGGGAAGTGCCCTCGCTATTTCAAGAGCTCTTAAAATCTGCGCGAAGAGCGGGTTTTTAATAGGGTTTGAAATCTACACAACTAAACTGGGTTATACTGATTTTCCAACTGAACGATGGCAGGGACTGCCCGATTAAAGGCTTGAATATTTCTTGGTGCAGCGTTGAGAAGAAATACTTCCTGTTGGTGAATCGCGTATCTTAGCGTCTAAAACAACGCTAATTATGCTATCTAAACTGAGTTATTGGTTGCTCTTTCGTGTATGGGCTTGGCGGTTGACAGGAAGGTATCCGCACGAGGTGCCAAAATTGGTACTTATTGTAGCTCCGCACACCTCTAACTGGGATTTTCCAATTGGGGTTTTGGTGCGTTCAGCTTTGAATATAAATGCCTGGTTTGTGGGTAAACACACACTTTTCGCAGGTCCTTTAGGCCCTTTGATGCGTTGGTTGCGGGGAATGCCAGTTGATAGGCGGAAGCGTGGGAACTTTGTTGATTCTGCCGCGGCTCTTTTTGAGCAAAATGAGTACTTGCACTTGGTGATCGCCCCGGAGGGTACCCGGAAGAAAGTTGATCGGTTTAAAACCGGGTTCTACCATATTGCCCGGAAAGCAGGTGTGCCTATTCAACTGTGCGCTTTCGATTGGGAAAATAAGGTTATTCACTTTGAACCTCAATTATTTTATCCCGGTACCAATGAGGAGGAGGATATGGCCTTTTTGTGGAACTACTTCAAAAAGTACAAGGGATACGCCCCAGAAAAGGGGGTGCTCTAATCCCGATACGAGGGACTTAATTGAACCGTTTGGCCGCTTTTTCTTATTCTTACATTGATTTGAGGGTGAATATCTCTTTATCTCATCCATCTCCATTCAAGTGCAATGCATTCATGTAGAGTTAAACTGACCAGTACTGCGATAAAAGTGGCTTCTCTTGCTAAAATAGAAGCTATGCATTTCCCGTGCTAGTTGGATCAGTTTTACGCGATGAAGGCCACAGACTGGCTTTCAGGAGTGTTATTCGCGCCCTCTGTTAGGGTGTTACCAACCCTGTATTTTGGCCTTTCCTAGCTTGTTTTTCTGCTAATAGCCAGTAAGCCAGCTGTTGTTATGAGTCCGTTTAAGAGGATGGTTAAGAAACCTACATCAAACCAAGGCTTGATTCCTGTTTCTATTGCCCAGGTGAGAATCGGGGCTGCAATACAGATCATCGGTACTAAGCGATCTGTCAGCGCTCTTCTGGTGAACAAACCAAACATAAAGAGTCCTAGCAAGGGACCGTAAGTGTAGCCTGCAAGTTTGAAGATTAGTCCTAGAACGGCCCCATTTTCGGAGAAATAGAGTAGGTGAATAATCAGGACAAATAGAGCGGAGAAACCCAGGTGTACCAGGGTTCGTTGTCTTTTTTGGTTTTTTTCTAAACGCTCAAGGTAAGCCTGTTTTTCCCGCTCGGGTGCATACGGGTCTGGGGGGCTGGCTTTTTCAAAATTCAAAAAATCAACACAGAAGGAGGTCGTCAAGGCGGTTAAGGCGCTGTCTGAGCTGGCGTAGGTGCTGGCGATCAATCCCAAGATGAAAAAGATGCCAACAGCGGCATCCAGGTGCTGGAAAGCGATTTTTGGATACAGCTGATCACTTTTTGCGGGAAGTTCCAGTCCAATTGAATTGGCGTACATATACAGTAATGCGCCCAGGATTAAGAAGGCTAGGTTGATCAATACCATATAGACACAGAAAACCAGCATGTTTTTTTGTGCTTCCTTTATGTTTTTACACGCCAGGTTTTTTTGCATCATATCCTGGTCTAGTCCGGTCATAACAGTTGCTACCAGTGCGCCACTTACAAATTGCTTAATGAAGTGATTAGGATCGGTGGCAAAGTTGTCAAAAAAGAACATTTGTCCATATTGACTAGTTGAGACGGCCCCCCAAATTGCTCCCAAGCCCTCTAATTCAAGTTCGTTGGAGATCGCAAAAACAGTCCATACCACTGCCACCAGGAAAAAGGTGGTCATGATGGTATCTGTCCAAATAATGGTCTTGAGGCCGCCTTGAAAGGTATAGAGGTAAATCAACGCTAGCATCAGGACCACTGTTACACTAAATGGCACATTCAGTGGGCCGAAAACCAAGGTTTGCAAGACAATTGCTGCCAAAAACATGCGAGCCGCCGACCCCACGGTTCTGGAAAGGATAAAAAAAGCGGCTCCAGTTTTATACGATCGATACCCAAAGCGCTCCTCCAGGTATCCATAGATAGAGGTAAGGTTCATGCGATAGTACAGCGGCATGAGCACAGTGGCGATAAAAAAATAGCCGACCAAATAGCCCAAGACAACCTGCATGTATCCAAAGCCTCGGTTGATGCCCGTTTCGAGGCCAACGGAGCCGGGTAGGGAAATAAAGGTGACTCCACTGATACTGGTTCCGATCATCGCATACGCAACCACATACCAAGGCACGTTTTTATTTGCTAAAAAGAAACCGCTGTTGTTATTGTCACGGCTGGTGTACCAGGCCACTCCACCCAGCATGGCGAAGTATAGGAATAGCAAGCCTAAAATTAGCAGGGGAGATAGGTGTTCTGTCATAATAGGACCAAGACCCTTTTGGGCCTTTTTCGTATTGGCAAAGGTAATTTTTTTGTTTTAACAATTTTTATGTTTTCTATTTAGAAAGAAAAGTATTACCTTTGTTCTGCGTCTTAACAATTTCGCTCATTTACAATGTTTGACCGTTTATTTAAAAGAAAGAACCGATCCAGCATTGATTCGACCAAAGGCAACGGTGGCCGTTCATCGCTCGCTGATCTGACGAAGAGTGTTGAGGTCCTAGACAAGCGTGCAATGAACAAGGTGGAGGGCGGTTATTCCGCCAACCGTACTTTTCAGGATTTGTACGATTGGACGTCTACTCCCGGGGGCAATGTCCCATCTTAATCTCTCAGTCTTACACTTATGTTACAGAGGCCGCTTTCCAGTTGGGGGAGCGGCCTCTGTTTGTTTTACGATGGTTTTATGTCAAAGCGTGTTTTTGGGTTAATTGGGTATCCGCTGGGGCACTCGTTTTCCAAGCGTTATTTTTCCGAAAAATTTGATCGGGAGGGAATTTTGGATGCTGTTTATGAGCTTTTTCCAATTGTTTCCATTGAAGAATTTCCTGGCTTGGTAGCCAATCAGCCAGCGCTTTGCGGGCTGAATGTGACAATTCCCTACAAGGAATTGGTATTGCCCTTTCTTGAGGAGCTTTCTCCCGAGGCGGAGGCGATTGGGGCAGTCAATTGCGTACAAATCAATTCTAGGGGAAAGAAAACAGGGTTTAATACCGATGTGATTGGGTTTAAGGAGTCGCTTCAATCCCATCCATTTGTTCCAGAGGCGGCCTTGGTGTTCGGGACGGGTGGTGCGGCGAAGGCGGTCTGCTTTGCCTTGCGGCAGTTGGGCATCCCATTTCTAACGGTCTCTAGAAACCCACTTGGGGAGAGCATTTCTTGGGAGGAAGTGGGGGCTTATTTGAAAAACAATCAGCACCGCTCCTTGTTATTGGTTAACACAACGCCTTTAGGAATGTTTCCAGATTCCGAAGGTTGTCCACCGGTACCTTTTGAGTGGCTTGGGAGGCAACATTTTGTGTATGATTTAATATATAATCCGGAAGAGACCGTACTTTTGCGGCGTGCCAGACTGGCGGGTTGTACCGTCAAAAACGGTTTGGAGATGTTGTATCGGCAGGCAGAAGCGGCCTGGCAGATTTGGCAAGTTTAACCACCACTTTTCTCATGTCAGAAAATTTACCTGATTTTTCGAATACTGAAATTGCGTTTGCGCACCTATCGGATATAGAACTTAAGCGGACTGCCTGGCTATTTTCGATGATGAACCGGCCAGCTTTGGTGAAGGTGGGGTCGTACTTGGGCTTATGGGCAGTAGAGTGGAACCTGCCATTTGCAGAGAAGGCTATTCGAAGCACCATTTTTCCACAGTTTGTTGGAGGTTCTACTTTGCTGGATGCGCAAGGAAACATTGATCGTTTGGCACGTATCAACACCTTGACCATTTTGGATTACGGGGCGGAGGGAAAAGAGACCGATCAGGATTTTAATTTTACGATGAATGAAAGTATGCGGGCGATTGACTTTGCTGCTCGTTCGCAGGGAAAAATTCCAGTGGTGAGCACGAAGGTGACGGGAATTGCTCGATTTGCTTTGTTGGAACGGATTCAAAGTGCTTCTACGCTCACTACTTCAGAATTACACGAGTATAAAAATGTGTTAAAGAGGTTGGATGCTATTTGTTACCATGCAGCCCAGAAGGGAGTGTCGGTTTTTATTGATGCGGAAGAAAGCTGGATCCAGGATACATTGGACCATTTGGTTTGGTTGATGATGAAGCGGTACAACCGGGAGCGGGTGGTGGTGTATAATACCTACCAGATGTACCGGCATGACCGACTTCAGTTTTTGATGGAAAGTTATGACCGCGCCATTGCAAATGGATTTAAGCTGGGAGCTAAGTTAGTACGTGGGGCCTACATGGAGAAGGAGCGGGCGAGGGCGAGAAAGATGGGTTATGAAAGTCCGATCAATCGCGACAAGAAGCAAACGGATGATTTGTACAACATGGCGCTTCGGTTCTGCGTAGATCACATTGAACACCTTGGGCTTTGCAATGCCAGCCACAATGCGGATAGCACCTTGTTGTTAACGGATTTGATGCAGCGAAAGGGATTAGCAAAAAATCATCCGCAAGTACTGTTTAGTCAGCTCTATGGAATGAGCGATAATATCACCTTTAATTTGGCGAGTGCAGGCTACCGAGTGGCCAAATATGTGCCTTACGGGCAGGTAAAAGATGTGATTCCATATTTAATTCGCCGAGCACAAGAGAATACCTCGGTGACAGGGGATGCTGGCAGGGAATATGCCTTGGTTCAGCAGGAAATTAAAAGGAGGCAGCTGTCGTAGACCGCCACCCCCTTTCTCATCCTTATACTTATTTTTGAGCGTCGTGCAGGGAGAGCATGGGCACTTGGACACGTCCAGCCATAGCGCGGGACACACTCCGGTAAAAGAGTTGGTGTAAAAGAGAGTGGTTGTGTGCCACCGCAATTAGCCCACCGGCATTTGTTGATTCAATGAAATTATCCACGGCATTTGGAACGTCGTTGTCATGGATGTAGCGGAAATGGTGGTCGATGCCCTCTAACTGGGAAGAGATTGCCTGTTCCCGATCGGGTTGTGGATTTTCACCTTCTTTCAGTACATGGAGTAATGTTAATTTGGCGCCATGTGCTTGTAGCACTAGTTCAAGTGCTTTATGGGATTTTTTATCGGTCCGCATATTAAAGTCAGTCGCCAGTACAAAGTCCGCTTTTGGGCCAAAGGTGGCACCTGCGGGAACGGTGAATACGGGTATTTTGGCTTGGGCAATAACTCCACCGGCGGTGCTTCCCAACAAGATTCCTTTCAGACCGGTTGCTCCCATGGTTCCCATCACGACGAAGGTAGCGCCCATTTCTGAGGCGGTGTCTGCGATGACCCCAACTGGGAATCCGATGCTGCAGGCATAATGCACTTTTACTTCTGGGTTGCCCAGATCGGCTTTGATTTGGGAGGACCACTCCTTTAGGTCACGGTTGCGTTGGGTGACGTAGTCATCAATCCAGAACGCATCGTATAGGTTGTTATTGATGCCGTCATTGGGGAAAATTACGTGCAGGACGGTGATTTCTGCCTCTATTTTTTGGGCAAGGCCCAAGGCGTACTTCAGTGCACTACCTGCGCAGGTAGAGAAGTCAGTGGGTACCAATATCTTTTTCATAACAGTATAAGGATGGTGAGTTAATCTTGTTCCCGGTAGTCGATTGGGTCAATATTGGTTTCGCTTGCTCGGTCACTGGCTTTGCCACGTGCCTCTTGTTGTTCGAGGGTAAGGTCGTCCGAAACGGTGGTTTCAAGCCAAACGGTGCCTGATTTGCGGAACACTTGCACATGCAGGCCGTATTCTTCTTCAAACAAACGTTCGAGTTGCCAGACAGGGGTCTCTTGTTCCAGGTACAAGCCAGCGGTACCTTTTACCATTGGGGCCACTTCTGCCAAGGTCAGGTTTTCGTTGTCAATCATGAATTTAGCGTTACTGCCAGCATGCGCCTCATGTGCCTTGGTAAAAAATACCAGTTTAAGGTGGGGCCATGCCTGGGTGAAGGCAGTTTTGATGTCGCGAAGGGTCTTGTCCGGGCTGATTTCTAGTTTCATAGCAGTATATAGTTAATAAGACAAAAGTAAGGTGGTCAGGGGCGTATGCAGGTGATCTTGATCATTCGGCGGGGTGACCCTGACGTTGTATTGCGGTCTAAAAGCAACTTTTTGAAAGGGAATATGGAGGGAAATAGGTCATTTTTAATGGTTGTTTTATGTTGTTTTTTGATAAAATTATTTTAGTTTAAAAAATTGATAATCAATATTATATAAAATATATTGAAAAAAATAGCTCGTTTTTTGATGTATAAATAGGTGTTTTTTTGTCCGTAATTCGGGCCGGTTCGTGTCGGACTTTTGACTTCGTAAACAAAAATAAACGAAGTTATTATGAATCAGAACTACAACACAACTGCCCGTTTTTTCAACACTACTTCTGCTCTTTCTTCCAACGTAATCATCATTGATGTGATGGGTGTCTAAGATAAACCAGGCGCAATCTACTCATTTCTGAAAAAAACGCTGCTTTTTATGCAGTATGATGGGTGATATGCGCGATATTTGCAGCATTCATGAATGAGCTCCGCGAATTAATCGGCATTGTAAACAAGAACAAACTCAAAGCGGTTGCCCCGGTAACCCTCAAAGCCTTTGTTCCAGGCCCCCTTGCGCTCAAGTTATACGACTTGGTTGCGGAAGGCAAGGTGGCCACGGATGCGGAAGCGATTGCGGCCCTTTATCCTGGAAAGGAAAAGGCATCTGCCAAGCAATACCAGCGGACTAAGAATGCGCTGTGGGATTATTTGGTGCAGATGTTGCTGGTGATTGATCCTGCTCTACCTCAATTTAATACCCGTCAACGTTTGTATTTTGATTGTTACAAAAAGTTGGCAGCGGTAAAGATGTTGGTGGGAAGGAATGCCTACATGGGTTCGGTAGAAATTATTTCCGATTTTTACCGCACTTGCTTGAAATACGAATTCACAGAGATCGCCTTGGATGTGGCCCGTATCATGCGGTTGTACTATGGCTCTTTGGAAGGCGATATCAAGAAATACCAGTTTTACAGTAAGGAAGTGGCGCACCTAGAGGAGGTGTTTCGCTATGAAAACCTGGCAGAGTATTATTACACCGATTTAATTATCGGTTTTGTGAACAGTAAATCAGCGCAGAAGGATATTCCCAAAGAGGCGACCCGACTTTTCAAAATGGTGGAGCCAGGCCTTCAAAAATACCAATCGTATCGCCTGCATTTTATGGGGCGATTGTTGGAGCTGCTGATTTACTCCAGCGTGAACGATTACAAGCGTTCAGGGGAGGTTTGTGACCGGGCAATTAGCTTTTTCGAAGGCAAGCCATACACGGCCAATGTCCCTTTGCAAGCCTTTTTGTATCAGGAAATGGTTTGCTACCTGCAGCTCCGCGATTATACCAAGGGACGTGCAGCGGCAGATCGTGGGTTGATGTTGTTGCAAGAGGGGTCCTTCAACTGGTTTAAGTACCAGGAGTTGTTGGTGTACCTGGCCATGCATACAGAGCAATATGGTGATGCGTACACCATTTATCGAAGAACGGTGAAACACCGGAGGTTTACCTCGTTGCCTTCTGGGATTCAGCAGATTTGGAAGATATTTGAGGCCTATCTGTTTTATTTACAGGAGTGTGGCAAGATTACAGGGGATTCGGGAGAGGGTGCTTCGATCAGTAAGTTTCGGATGGCTCGTTTTTTAAATGAGGTGCCGCTTTACAACAAAGACCGCAGGGGTTTAAACATACCCATCCTGATTTTTCAGATTTTGTACATGATTTTGACCAAGCGGTATGATGAGACCATTGACCGCATTGAGGCGGTGGAGAAGTACACTTCTCGCTACCTGAAGAAAGATGATAATTTTAGAAGCAACTGTTTTATCAAGATGCTGCTTCAAGTGGCGGTTGCCGGTTTTCACCGGGCCGCGGTGCTACGGCACTCGGAGAAATACGTCAAGATGCTTAAGAGCGTGCCTTTGGACTTTGCCAACCAAGCGCATGATATTGAATTAATTCCCTATGAAGCTCTTTGGGAAATGGCGGTCAATTCCTTGGATAACACGATTCACAAGTCACGGCGTTAACGCGATTGGCCACTGGCGTAGGGGGCAACTGACTGGGAGGCGAACTGACCTAACAGGTATTTCTGGTGTGCAACCAGTCCAATCATGGCAGCATTATCGGTGCAATATTGAAACTTAGGAATAAAGGTCTTCCAACCTTCTTTTTTTCCAAGACGTTCTAGTTCTGTCCGTAAACCGGAGTTGGCGCTTACTCCTCCGGCGATACCTATTTGTCGGATACCGGTCTCCTTAGCGGCTCTTTTCAGTTTTTTGAGTAGGATGGTGACGATGCTGTGCTGTATGGAGGCACAGATGTCCGCCAGGTTTTCCTCGATAAAAGCAGGGTTAGCGCTGGTTTCTTTCCTTAAAAAATATAAAATGGCCGTTTTTAGGCCGCTAAAGCTAAAGTTCAGACCTTCAATGGAAGGCTCTGGCAGGCTGAATCGAGGTGTGCCCTCTTGTGCGAGTCGATCAATATGGGGGCCAGCGGGGTAGGGGAGCCCTAGCATTTTTCCAGCCTTATCGAACGCTTCACCTGCGGCGTCATCGAGGGTATAGCCAATACGTTCCATTTCCAGAGGGCCAGTTACTCGGATGATTTGGGTATGTCCACCGCTGACGGTGAGGCAGAGAAAGGGGAAGCTGGGGAAAGGCGGTTCTGCGAATAAGGCCATTACATGTGCATCCATGTGATCGACCTCAATGAGGGGAATATTTTGGGCGAGGGCGAAGGCTTTGGCGAAAGCAGTACCGACTAGTAGGGATCCGAGTAATCCAGGGCCTCGGGTGAAAGCGATGGCATTCAGGTCGTGTTTGGAAATTCCAGCTTGTTGAAGGGCTGCCTCTACCACTGGAAGCAAGTTGCTTTGGTGGGCCCTGGAGGCAACTTCGGGCACGACTCCACCGTATAAACGGTGTATTTCTTGGCTGGCTACGCAATTAGAGCGCACCTGTCCATCGGTTAGGACGGCTGCTGCGGTATCATCGCAGGAGGATTCTATGGCTAAAAGGTGTACAGGCATGCAGCGATAACAGTTGAGGCGGGGAACTTCCCAAGAAAAGTTATCCGCAATAGGCTGCAAAAGTACTTAATTACTTTCGAATTAGCTTTTTACCTTGTTTTCTTCGAGAAATTCTTGCCAATTAGCCAGGGCAGTTCCTTTCAGTACCCTCGGTATTTTGGCCTGTCCGTTAAGTTTGCCCCGTTTTTCCAGCCATTGGTAAAAAAGTTCGTGTGGGACTATTTCCAGGCTGACTTCATGGAGTGCATAGCGGCGTTCGGTAGCATAATCATCATTTAAAAGGCAGAGTTCTTCATCTAGTGCCTCCATGAGCTGGTTGGCGGAGAGGCCGACGTGGTCCAGGCTGAGGAACCATTGGTGTTTCCAACCTTGATCGGTTTTGATTCCAGCTACCGCAAATTCCTTGATCCCGGCTTTTAGGTGTTTGTTGACTGAGCTGACTGCCTGATTCAGGTTATCAATCGAAAGGTGTTCTCCGCAGACCGACAAAAATTGTTTGGTCCGGCCAGTGATTCTGAATTCCAGTCGGACAATATCCGTAAATTGTATGGTGTCACCTATGAGGTAGCGCCAGGCACCTGCGCAGGTACTGATCAGGAGGGCGTATTCGGTTTTGGGCTGTATTTGTGTGATGTTCAGGGTTTTGGCATCCAATCGGACATTTCCCTCGTCATCAAAATGGTAGGAGTCAAAGGGGATGAACTCGTAGTAGATTCCGGTATCTACCAAGAGCTCCATACAATTGGAGTTGGCGACACCTTGGTAGGCGATGAATCCTTCGGAGGCCATGTAGCTGTCTAGGTAAACAAGCTCATGGGCTAGCAGGCGTTCGAAGGAGGTTTTATAGGGTTCGAAAAAGACTCCTCCGTGGATGAAGACGCTCAGGTTCGGCCATATTTCGTGGATGTTTTTTAGTTGGTAATGGGCGATTATTTTTTCGAAAATCAACTGAATCCAGGCGGGATTTCCGAGTACAAAACCGATATCCCAAGTGGGTGCGGCCTCTACGATGGCCTGGATGCGTTGTCCCCATTCGGGTAGGTCGGTGATGGCCCGGGTAGGTTTGTAGTAGCGTTTGATCCATTTAGGGCGGTTAAGTCCAATAATCCCGCTGAGGTCTCCTACTTGGTGCGCTTGCACGGTTTGAAGTTGAGTACAGCTGCCCACCATGAGCATTTCTTTCCGTAGGAGCGCTTTGGGGAGCGGGAGGGAGGCCAAGTCCAGGAACAGTTTTCTGGACCCTTTTTTCATGGCCTTGAGCATTTCTTTGGTGACGGGGATGTATTTACTAGCGGCGCCGGAGGTGCCGCTGCTGAGGGCATAGTAGGGGACAACGCCTGGCCAGGTGATATCTGGTTCGTCTTCCAGAGCGTATTGCCACCATTGCTCATACAGGTCATCGTAGGTATGGATGGGTACTTGTTGTTGGAAAGCGGTGGGAAGATGGGGAGCTTGAAGTAGATCAGAGAAGTCGTAGTAACGACCGAAAGTGGTATATTTTGCGGATTTAATTAGTTTTTTTAGTTGCTTTTGCTGCTTTTTCCACTTTTTGGGATTTGGGACGGGTGTTTCTGCAGATTTGCGAAGGGATGCGGGAATTATTTTTTCGAACATATAAAACAGGTATGAGGGTGCGGAAAACAGGCTGGTGAGGGTGTATTCAGGAGGCAAGTTGGAGCCCTTGGTACTTGGCTTGTTTTTGCTGGAGGTGTTGTTTTACGGAGGGCCACTCGGATTCGATGATGCTGTAGAGCAGGCAATCGCGGTAATTTCCACAGGGTTTTATGCGCTCATTTCGGATGATCCCTTCCAGGGTTGCGCCCATTTTTTCCAGGGCATTTTGCGATCGGAGATTGGAGGCATCGGTTCTAAATTGAACTCGGATGGTATGCAAGGATTCGAAGCAGAACGTCAGCAGCAGCAGTTTGGCTTCAGTGTTGATACCTGATTGCCAGAAATCGGGGTGTAGCCAGGATCCCATTTCAAGTTGGCGGTTAACGGGATTCAAGTGAAAGAGCCGGGTGAATCCGACTAGTTGGCCAGTACTATTGAGTTGGAGTGTAAAGGCAAATTGCTGCCTCTCCTGCATTTCGTTCCAGCAGGTGTTCAAATGTTGCAGTCGCTCTTGTGGATGTTCGCGGTTTTCTGGAAAGTGTGTCCAGATTTCGGCTCGATTTCCCAGGGAAACCAAGGTGTCAATATGAGATAATTCCAATGGAATCAAGGAAATACGTGGGCCTTCCAGTCGGGAGGGGTTGGAAGACCAAGGAGAAGCGGCAGTGGGAAGGCTAAGCTGCATGGTACAGTTTGGTATAACGGATCAAAGCTAGTCGTTCCGACAGCAAGGGGTGATTAAGGCAATGTTAAGTTCCGCTGGTAGGGTGGAAACTTCATATTGGCTTAAAGGCTGGGCGGTAGATATTCTTCTTCGTGGTTGGAACGCGGGGTTAAAATTTGAAAAATAAGCTCAAGGAATTCTATAAGGCAGATTATTTGATAAAACGGCCTTTTTTCGATAGAAAATTTGTCTGACAGGAATTAGATGGAGGCCGGGTGTATAGGGAGGAGTAAGCGCTAGGATAGACGACTCAAGTCGGTGTATTGTTTTCTTTTTGATTGCATTAATTCGACAAATAGTTCAAAATTAGGGAGCAAGAGCGCTGTTGTCCGCTACCTTTGTTGGACTTGTATAAAGGTACTTTCAGACTGTTATGGGTAAGAAGTGCAGAAAATGGAGGGCCTTTAGGCAGGTCGAATAGTTAGTTGACAAAAAAAAATAGCTTAATGATGGTTCGGTTTTTTGCGGTGATCGCGTTTTTGATGGTGCTAATACAGACTGGTGTGGCACAAACTTCTCCCACGTCCAAATTGGACGCTTATTTGGATGCTTTAGAGTCAAACGATAAGTTTATGGGCTCCATTGCGGTCAGCAAAGCCGGAGTTCCCTTTTTCTCTCGATCCATAGGGTACGAGGAGATCGCAACTCAAAGGAAGGCGGACTCCAATTCCATTTATCGAATTGGGTCTATCTCCAAAACCTTCACGACCGTATTGGTTATGAAGGCGGTGGAGGGTCGGAAGTTGGATTTAGACCAAACGATTCATTCCTTTTTCCCGGGGATCACTAATTCGGATAAAATTACCCTTCGGTTTTTGCTTCAACATCGCAGTGGGATCCCCAATTTCACAGAGGATGCTGCGTATTTAACTTGGCATACGGAGGCCAAATCGGAACAGGAGATGGTGGCAATGATTGAAAAATTGGGCAGTGATTTTATTCCTGGGACGACTGCAGCCTATAGTAACTCCAACTTTGTTTTGTTGACCTATATCTTGGAGAAAACCTATCAGCAATCGTATGCCGAACTTTTAAGGGATCAGATAATTAAACCGCTAGGATTAACGAACACCTTTTATAGTGGTGTGCTTGATCCATCAAAAAAGGAATGTAAGTCTTATAGAAAAGAAGGAAGTTGGAAATTGGAGGCGGTTACAGACCCTTCTGTTCCGTTGGGGGCAGGGTCTATTGTTGCATCTGCATCGGATGTAGTAGCATTCAGCGCAGCGTTGTTTGGGGGTAAGTTGGTTTCTAAACAGAGCTTAGAGTGGATGCAGACTGTACAGGACGGGTATGGTATGGGCTTGTTTCCGATGCCCTTTTATGATCAGCGTGGTTGGGGGCATACGGGTGGAATTGATGGATTTAGTTCTGTTTTTGCCTATTTCCCCGAGGGGGACGTCTCTTTTGCCATTACCTCAAATGGGCATGATATGAATATGAATGACCTTTCCATTGCGGTGTTAAGCAGTGTTTATAACAAGCCCTTTGAGGTGCCGACTTTTTCCAGATTAACGCTTCGTCCGGAGGAACTTGACCCCTATTTAGGGATTTACAGTTCTAGTCAGATTCCACTAAAGATTGCCATCACCCAGAAAGAGGGTATATTGATTGCTCAGGCGACTGGTCAGTCGTCCTTTCCATTGGAAGCGACCGCTAAGGATGTTTTTCAATTTGAGCAGGCAGGGATTGTGATGGTGTTTAATCCTAGTGAGAATAAGTTATTGTTAAAACAGGGTGGTGCACAATTTTCATTTTCGAAGGAGTAGGAACTTATTGTAGCATTAGGATTCTTCTGTTTTCATCGAGGAATTTTATAGGCTAGCCATTACTTTCTAAACAATTACTTCAAGTTTACTTAACGCTGGGTTTCCGGCCTGGCGGAGGTGTGCAGCTACTTTTGCGTCAAAAAAGAACAGTATGCTGCGATTTTCTTTTGTTTTGGTAGCTTTTTGTTGGTTGATGGTGCAAGGAAGGATCAATGCTCAAGCGACTCCCTATCTAATTTTTGTGGCTACGGATGGCTTGCGGGTGCAGGAAGTGTTTTCTGGTGGTAATCGGGCGCTCATGGAGGAAGATCCAAGCTGGAAGGAAGATCAGTTGGAGCGGTTTTACCACACAGGTCCAGAGCAGCGCCGTCGCAGGTTGATGCCTTTCTTTTGGGGGTATTTGGGTGCTCATGGACAGATATATGGAAATCGGGAGTATGGTAACCGGTTGGAAGTGACTAATTCAAGTTGTATTTCCTATCCTGGATACAGTGAAATGCTGACGGGATTTACGGATGACCGGCAGTTGTTTCTTAATGCCGAGAAGCGCAATCCGCATTCGAATGTGCTAGAATTTTTGTCTAGGAAGAAGAAAGTGGCGGCCTTTTGCTCCTGGGAATTGTTTCCCTATATATTAAACGAGGAGCGGTCTGGTTTTGAGGTGAATGCGGGTTTTGAGCGGGTGGAACGAGCCGGATTTGGCCCGTTGAACCGGTTATTGGCTGGTTGTGAGCGTCCATGGAAGGAGCGGGTTCGTCCGGATACGCTGACCTGGGCGTACGCTCGAACCTGCTTGGAGTCGGAGCGTCCGGACGTTTTATTTTTATCTTTTGGGGAGACGGATGAGTATGCGCATGAGGGGAAATACCTTCGTTATTTGGATGCAGCGCATTGTTTTGATAGCTTGGTTCAGGAGGTGTGGAAGTTTATTCAATCGGACCCACATTATCGGGATAAAACTACTTTAGTGGTGACCACCGACCATGGGCGCAGTGAACGGCACTGGCGGCAGCACCTTCGCTTATTGAAGGGCTCGGATGCCATTTGGATGGGGGTGTTGGGGCCCAACATTCAGCCGCTGGGAGAGGTCCGGCAATCCATGCGGCTCCGACAGGCACAAATTGCACAGACGGTTGCTTCGTTATTGGGCGAGGAATTTCGCTGTGAGCATGTGGTGGCAGATCGAATTGAGGCGGTTTTTGGAGTGAAAGAATCTTGGTTAGCCAGCCAGAAGGGAGTACTTAGTCGTTTGCAGAGTTCCTTGCGGTAGGCTATTGCTTTTCGGATCTCAAGAGAGGGTATTTAAAAAGATGTTGTAAGCTTCCTCTAAAACTGTACGTTTCTCATGTAGAAAAAAGAATAACCTTACAACGTAAAAAAGATGAAGAAATCAAGATTTAGTCCGATATAATTTGCGGGAATATGAGAAGTATGAGGAAAAGCTTGGAGGCCGCAACTCTTATTCTAAGACGGATGAAGATGCGACGTTCATGCGGATGAAAGAGGACCATATGCGAAATGGCCAACTCGAGCCAGGCTATAATGTTCAGATTGGCACTGAGAACCAGTTTATCATCAATTACACCCTTCACCAGAGTCCTAACGACATGCCTGTTCTGAAGGAACACCTAGAGGATACCAAGCAGCAGTTGGCCTCAATTGGATATGACATGCCCAAACGTGCTAGTGCAGATGCAGGATATGGATCGGAAGAAAACTATGATTATCTCGAAGCAGAGGGAATTGAGAACTAC
>JBKDAM010000154.1:0-16901 GCA_046316495.1 Chitinophagales bacterium | reverse complement strand
CGCGGTGAGCGGTGCAAGGGAATAATTGGTTGTGCAAATACCCGCATCGGTACCTACTGTCACTGCCGCAGGGCAAGCCAAGTTGGGTGCTGCATTGTCTACGATGGTAATGGTACAGGTTGCTACGCTGGTATTACCAGTAGCGTCTGTAATTTGTAGGGTATAGTTAGATGTACCAATATTCGCGCAGGTGTATTCTACAGAAGCTGGGGAAATAATAGACAACATAGTCCCTTCCGTGCAGTTGTCAGAGGACCCGTTGTCAGCATCAAATGTATTTAGCATATAGGTTCCAGGAACCGTGCTGCTCAAACTCTTTGTGAGGTTTCTGCAAACGGCTACTGGAAGGACATTGTCCACTACATCAAAGGTATAAGTAACGGTGGCTTTATTACCAACATTATCAACCCACGCATATTCAACCACTGTAATTCCACGTGGGAACTGGGCGGTCAACACGGCTCCTCCTCCAATAGCTGTATTGAACGGTGCCACCGCCGGTGGAGTTAAAACGAATGGATCTGGTCCACTGATGATGGTCTCAGTCATGGTAACTGATCCACAATCCAACACGCCCGTCATATCCGGACGATCAAAAGGAATTACACGAGAGCAGTCTGTACCGTTCGTGAAGGCGTTGAAGGTGCGGGAGATGGTTGTTGTGGGAAGCGTAGGAGCCTCATCGTCTTCAACATCCACTGAAAAATTATATACGATTGAATTACCAGCCGCATCAGACAGGGCATAGGAGAAAAAGGTCGTTCCTAAATTCAGGGTAACTGATTGGCTGGCGCCCGCCACAAAAGGAGCGCTTGCAGCTGTTGTGGCGCCGGTCATTGTGAATGAGCTAGCACCTATACTACAATTATCAAGCAAGTAGGGGTGAGACCAGGTGAATACCCCATCGCATAAGTTACCTGCAGTAGCCGTTCCAGTACTGGTACCTACCGTGGCATCTACTTGAGCGTATGGAGTGGTACCCGCCACGTCCGCTGCAAACATCGGATCTTCGTTGTCTTCTACCGTCACGTCAAAGGAACAAGTAGAGAAATTTCCACTAGCGTCGGTTGCCTTTAGTTCTACGATGGTAGTACCCAAGGAGAAGGTACCTCCAAAGCCCGGACCCATCTCTACAGTAACGGTTACTGCAGAACACTCATCAGTTGTGACCGGCGCTGGGTAGTTCACCGCTGCCGTGCACACTCCTGCATCCGTATCAACGGTCATATCTGCTGGACATGTGATCGTGGGATCTGTATCATCAATAACCACTACCTCCGTTGAGCAGGTGTTGGTATTCCCGCTTGGATCGGAGTAGCGTAGGTAAGCTGTAAAGTTATTAAACACATCCGCGCAGCCAATAGCAATATCTGCGGTGAAGGGTCCAGTAGCATTCCGACTGATTCCATCCAGATTGGTGCTGCAGTTATCCGTAGAGGTAGACATTACGCTAATGGCTGTAACAGTACCTGTACCTATCGAATTTAGATCATAAGATACCTGAAGCGGACAAACAGCCGTTGGAGGCGTCACGTCCGAAATAGTTACCGTGCAAGTGGCGGTCCCAAAACGAGCACCTCCATCTTCAAATGCCCGGAAAGTAATGGTGTTTAAACCTGTTTCCAAACAGCCAAAATCCAAAGAGGAACTAAAGGGATCTGCCGGGTTGGTTCCTTTTTTAATGGTATAAACTAAATCAAAGAAGCAATTATCCGAACTACCATTTTCCATTTCGGTGGCCAATACCGTAACGGAGCCGGGGGCTGTTGCACTTAAATCGCGCGACAAGCTTTGGCAAACCGCCACTGGATCCTGAGAATCCACAACCGTGATCGTAAATTCGCAAATACCTTCGTTACCGGCATCATCCGCCCCTAAGATGGTGATCAGGTTAGGTCCGACCCCAAAATTCTGGGTGTGAGAAGGCTGGCCAGCTGGTGTAAAGTTCGCTCCACAGTTGTCGGAAAAAATAATAGGTCCGTTCCAGGTCCATCCTACAGGAGGGGTACCTAGCGTAAAGGAACAACCTGGAGCAATATTGCCTGCTACAGTAATATCAGCAGGACAGGATACCGCTAATGGTGCTTGATTATCAAGGACAGTTACATTAGCAGTACAGGAGTTTGTATTTCCATTACCATCTGATACCGTAAGCGTCACAACTTGGACACCAAGCTCTAAACAGGTAAAGCTATTTTGATCTAAACCAACCAAAACCACTTGGCCACAATTATCGGAGCCAGTTTGAAAAATTTCTACCGGATTCAGACTGGCCTGGCCTGCGCCATCCAATTCGATTGTGGTATTCTGACATACAACGACTGGTGGAAGGAGGTCCTCTCCAATCAGCTGCACCGTGCAACCAGCTACGGCTGGATCAGATGGAATTATACTCACCAATTGGTTGCCATTATGACTGAGCGCAATCGTCGTTCCTGCTATTGGCAACTGAGTAAAGTTCAAACTTCCACAGCCGGGATTAGCCGTTAAAGTACTCGCCAAATCGGGAATCACCGCCTCACAGCTGGAATTCAACTGTACCGTTTGGGCTGGTGGACAAGTATAAGTAGTGGCACAGGTGGAAAACTGGACGGTCGCGCAAGCAGAGACAGGTACACAACCATTCGTAGTAGTAGGCAAAATACTATACCCATAATCTGTTTCAGCGGAAAGCTGGGAAATTAACAATTGACTTTGTACCAATGGCATATTAGAAGCCAAATCATTAAATAGTGGACTATTCGTCCCAAAATTAACCGTGTACGAAACTGCACCAGCCACTTCGTCCCAGTCCAAGTACCCCTGGTTGAGTGGTACTGCGATGGCCCCATCAGCTGGAAAATAGATCGTCGGGCAATTGGGTAAGGGATGTACCAGCACGGTCTCTGAAGCAGTGCCTAAACAACCATTGGCATCCGTAACACTTATCTCGTAAACCGAAGAAGTGCTGGCTGTGATACTCGCGGTACTTTCGCCTGAACTCCAGGCATAGTTTCCTGTTGGACTGGCACTGAGCACCGCCTCGTCCCCTAGACAAAGTTCCCCATCATTCGGATTGCTTCCTGAGTTGTCGGAAACAGCAATAACAACTGATGGAAGGGCATTCACTGTAATCGATCGAGTAGCAGTAGTAGTACAACTGTTTGGATCGGTTACCGTAACCACGTAATTACCTGATGTCCCAATGCTTATGAAGGACGTTGTTGCTCCTGTGCTCCAAAGATACCCAACGGCTGACCCAGCAGTGAGCGTGGCCATGTCCCCCTCACAAAGCACACCATCATCTGAAAGCAGGCCAGATGATTCTTGTACTGTAATTTGGGTGGTGAATGGGGAAGGAACTGTTACTTGTTCACTGTTGGTGCTACTGCAACCATTTAGATCGGTCACAGTAACTGTGTAAATACCATTTGTTGAAAACGTATTTTGAGCTAAAGTAGGACTTGCCCCCCCGCTCCATTGGTACACATTCCCCCCACTTGCCTCCAGGGTTACTACCCCGCAAATCGAAGAAAGGGTAGTGATGGAAGCATTGGGAAGGCTATTGACATGTATTGATGCTGAAGCGGTAGCGGTACAACCATTTTCACCAGTGACGGTAACTGAGTATGTATTTGTCGACCCAACCTGGATGGAAGCCGTGGTTTCGGAAGTACTCCAAAGAAAGGAAAGCCCACTAGCGGCCGTTAGGGTCGCCGATGAGCCCGCACATAATATCCCATCATCCGCAGTCACCCCAGAAGATTCCGTCAATAAAATGCCAGTATTTCCTGGAAGAACCGTGGTAACGGTCACCGTCCAGCTCCCCTCCGAGGGTGTAAAGGTCATCACGCAATCCCCGTCCTTCGCAAGGCGTTGATAGACGGTGGTAGCGGACAGTCCCGAAGGAGGATCATAAGTAAGGCCGTTCGCTCCTGGTATATCGATACCGTTGGCTTGCCATTGGTAGGAAAAGACCCCATTCCCGCCTGAAGCGGGAGCGGTGCTGCCAATTACTCCCGGATTTCCACCAGCACAGATGGTTTCACCTGTGGTAGCGATGGATCCGGCGGTAAATGCGCATAAACCAAGCAACTGCAGTCCGGTACTTCCATTTTGATCATCTCCTCTTCCAATCCCACCCGCAAAACGCGGCAAATAAATAGGCCCTTGGAGGCTTAAGTTTTGTGCAAACAACTGGTTGTCGCCCCGACCGGTGCCACCATCAAACCTTGGTGGACCGTCCAGGTTCAAATTGAATGCTTCTATCAAACCATCTCCCCTGCCCAGTCCTCCCCGGCCTTGAACAAAGGGATTTTCCAGCCCCAAGAGGGACAACGCGCTGGCAGAGTTCAAATCATCGCCCCGGCCAATCCCACCCGCAAAACGCGGAAGCGAAATAGGACCTTGAAGACTCAGGTTTTGTGCAAACCAGTGGACATCTCCCCTACCATCCCCTCCGTCAAAACGAGGCGGACCATCCAGAAGCAAGTTTAACGCATTCAACTGTCCATCTCCCCTACCGGCTCCCCCCCTGCCCTGAACGAAAGGATTTTCTAGCCCTTGCAGTGACAAAGAAGCCGCAGAATTTAAATCATCCCCTCGGCCTATTCCTCCAGCGAAGCGTGGGAGGGAAATGGGGCCTTGAAGGGTGAGGTTGGTGGCGGTGAGGACCGCGTCACCGCGGCCATCCGAGCCATCAAATCGAGGGGGACCCTGAAGCAATAACCCACTCGCTGTAAGTTGCTGGTCGCCCCTTCCTGCACCGCCACGAAATTCTACGGACTGAGCATTCAGGAATACGTTTAGGAAAAAAATGGGAAATAATATTAAATAGCTGATTTTTATCATCACTAGCTGATTAATCGGAAACAGAGCCTATCTTAGAAGATTTTTGGCAGTTATCCGAAATAATAAATAATACAATCCTAGCCACGCACACCTCGGTAACCTAGAAACTCATAAAAATAAATATAGGAATCTCTCCCCGAAACCTGAGAACTTTGACCGACTGCTCCCCCTCTTGCAATTAGCCCCAATGAAGTAAATTCGGTTGATGATCCGTTAATAGTTAAGATACCGTCTCCATGATATCCAGAATATTGACTGCTGTTATTCTCAGTTATTAGCAAACACTGATCATAAAGGTTACCTGACAGCTCCATTATCCCCCAGTAAGACGCTCCAGAAGTAATTCGTCCGGTATTAGAACCATTTGCAGCAAAAATCCCAACTCGCATTGGGCCAAAGACCCCCTGTCCTATATTGACATTTCCACTTGTAGTGCTGTAATTGGATGCTATCCCCTCATTCTCTTGGTCTACGAAACTCAAAGTGTAGCTAGCATTTTGGTATGAAGAATTTCCCCAGGCATTTTCATTTTGAACTGGCAATTGATTACCCCTGCAAGCTTTTTCGAACTCCAATTCCGACATAGGACGTAAACCTGCCCAATCAACATAAGCCGCACCTCGATTTTGATAGATCCAATTACAAGCCAAATAGGGTAAGGAAGTTGTAAAAGATCCTTGGCCATCTCCCAAAATTCCATATCGGTAATAGGTATAATTATTGTAATATGAATTTCCGTAGTAGATGTCCCCATTAACCAAATTTATAGACTGACTCGGAGTCAAGCTATTCAAAAAGTCAACATACTGCTGCTGTGAAATTTCATACTTCATACAATAAAAAGCATCATAGCCATTTGGCCAGTTGGGGGAGACAGGTGGATTTACCCCTGTAGGATACCCTCCGGCCTGCCCACCCAAAGAACCCGTTCCAGAGGGGGCTGTGGTGGCATTAGCCGTATTTATAGTTGTAGAGGTAAAAGCGTTATATCCACCGCCGCCGCCTACATTAAATTCCCCTTCTGGTACATACACCATTTCGATGGCGAACACATTTACCTCCAGGCTAGTTGCATTGGTAATGCCGTGGGCGGCATAATTCCACCTCAACTTATTTGCTGTAGTATTAAAAGTGCCAAATCCATCGCCACTTCTGTAGATGAAAGCGCCTACAGCTGGATTTCCAGATGGCTCAAAGGGGATATCCTCGTTTATCAACCCCGCCGAAATCGTCGCAGGTGTCCCCGTCCCGGGCAAGTGACCCGTGTTGTGCAGCTTCGCGTGCTGCCATTCTCCCCCACCAATCCGGAATTTCACAAATACCCAGGCAGCATCCCAGTTGTTTGCTTCAGTGCCTCGCCAAGAGTTTTCCCAGCTTAAATCAAAGGTCACGAATACATAGCCCTCGGTTCGGTTTTCACCTGTCAAGGTGGGAGCGCCAATTTGTATATTATTGGCAGATAGCCCTGCCGCACAGAAAAGTAGTAGGAGTACATTCAGACTTGAAATCCAAGTCTGATTTTTGAAAAATGAAGTCATCACAATTTCAAGTTTACTAAAATTAAAAATTGGGGACCCGTCCGTGAGCACCCTTGCCATTATTGGATACTGATTTATCAGGAAAATGAACCCCGCTTAATTCCGGACTGCCCGGAATCCAAAATCAGCCTCCCTGGCCGTATTTGTCACCGTTGCACTGGTTCGATCAGAAATGCGTAGGGTGCTGGAAGCTTCTTCCCAAGATCCACCCCGAAAGCCAGAGCCGTTGGCAGTACCATCCGGCCACAATGCTGTATTGGCCGTTCCATCCGTAGCCAGTTGTCCATCGCCTAGTTTACCGGTAAAAATTTTTCCCTGTGCGTTCCCAAGCGTCACACAGCGCTCCCAGACATTCCCGCTCAATTCCATAATCCCCCAGAACGAAGCCCCAGCGGTTATCCGGGCAATGTTGGAGGCATTTGCCGCAAATATCCCAACCCGCACCGGACCGTCTATCCCTCCTGACATTGTACTTGTATAGGCAGCATTTCCGGCAGTCGTGGAGTAATTCGTGGCGATACCCTCATTGGAAGCACCACTACCGCTTAACGTGTAGAGGTTGCTGGCAATAGTACTAGCGCCCCAAGCATATTCCCCGGATACCGCCGCTATATTTCCCCTGGAAGCTTTTTCATACTCGAGTTCTGTCATCGGCCGTAAAGCAGCCCAATCTGCATAAGCAGCTCCATCTGCCCAACTCAGGTAATTGCAAGCAACATCCGGGAAAGAAGTGGTGTAGGAACCTACAGAGCTGCCCATAATTCCAAATCGGTTGCTGCTGCTGGCCGGCTTTCTGGCATTGGCTTGGTCTTGCGTCAGGGTGTTCAAAAAATCGGTGTATTGCTGCTGACTGATTTCATATTTCATACAATAAAACGCAGCATACCCATTGGGCCAGCTCGGAAAATCCGGTGGGGTCTGGTTGGTTGGATATCCTCCTGCCTGTCCGCCCAGTGAACCGGTGCCGGATGGTGCGGTATTCGCAACCGCCGTATTGATGGTAGTGGAGGTGAATGCATTCGTACCCGTTCCTCCGCCTACATTAAAACTCCCCTCTGGTACATATACCATTTCCACTGCAAACACCTTAATATCCACATTGGTACCACTGTTGATTCCATCTGAGCCGTAATTCCAGCGCAGCTTCATATCCGTGGTGGTAAATGTACCGGAGGAAGCGCTGCTCCTATATAAGTAAACCCCTACCCCTGGATTTGTACTCATATTGTATGCAAGACTGTTATCTTGTAATCCGACGCTTAACGTAGAAGGGGTTCCAGTACCCGTTACATGTCCGGAATTATGCAGGTTAGCATGTTGCCACTCACCAGTCCCAATTCGATATTTCACAAAAATCCAGGCGGCATCCCAATTGGCTGCACCGGAGCTTAATCTCCAAGAATTTTCCCAGGTAAGGTTGAACTTGATGGAAACATAACTTTCCAATCGATTCTCATCAACCAAACTCAAATTGCTCACCTGAATGTTATTTCCCCATCCGTTAGAAATAAACCCAAAGAAAAACAGGAGCCATGAGAGCAGTCGGGGAAAGCGAAATAAATTGGAATAGTTCGTTTTTGTAAATAAGCCGTGATTCATATTAAATTATTTTATAATTATTTTGTAAAATTGAAAATGAAAAAGCCCTTGCGTTTTTTACCAAAAAGCAAAAAACACCTCAAGGCTGCCCGCCGCTGCGAACAACCCAGTTTGAATAGGATTACGAATGGATGGTATTCTTGACTTTAGATGAAACCTCTCTGAAGTTAGAATTGAATATCAACAAAAAGGGAAGGATTAAAAACGATCAACCGGGGCAGAACAAGCGATTAAAAAAAAAATTTCAAAATGAAATCAGATAGCCAGGTCACAAGATAAAATTCCTAGGTTCATATTTTTTTAACTTTTGTGTGCTTGGCCGGTTTCATTGAGTAATTGGCGGTCTGGCTGAGTATTTGGATTTTGGGGGGGTTGAAAAAAGGCAGCCCAAAGCACCCATTCATCGCCTCGAGTTTGAATTGTTTGTTATCCCCTGTCAACCCTAAACTAGCAGCGATCGCAGCACCAATGAAAAAGGTAATAGAGAGACCAATTCCCTCCATCCCCCCAAATCTACCCCTCCCAATCCCAACCCACCAAACGAAAAGTAACCAACGGTCGGAAAAAATAACCAGCGGTCATATAAAATAACCAGTGGTATTAATTATTTTTATATGTATTAAAAGAACCCTTTACGGACCCGCCTCCACCAACCCTCCCGACTATTTTTTTTATTTTTTTTACCCTCCTGAATATCCGCTCTAATTGGAACCCAAAATAAGCAGCTAAAACACTCCTTATTCCCCTACCTAAAAAACAAAAACTAACAAGCGGTCATATAAAATAACAAGCGGTCGTATAAAATAACCAGTGGCAAGCACCCTCGTGAAATTGACTCTATCTTTGAAGGCTACGATTACCCAACTTTTACTCCATCGCTTAGTTGTTCTTCTCAGTTTCCATTTATTATGAAACAATCCAATCAGTACCCCCCCTCCTGCCAGGAACTAATTCCTGCACCCGTTCGTTTTCTCTCCCATAGAAACGATCTCTGCGGACTAAAAGCCGCTTTTTTCCCTTCCCGTTTCTTTATTCCTGCTTTGGAGATGCAACGAATCTGTACATTTGAGCAGCCAAAATGAATGGGTAGCCGCCCACACAAAAAATAACCAACTTAATTACCAGCAAATCGAACTATGAATGTGATTCTGATTGAAGACAACCCCGAAACAGTGTCTTCCGTATTGCGCACCCTCGATCAATATTCCCCCGAAATTAACTTGAAAGGGGTGGCAAAAGGGGTGCAAGAAGGTCTGCGGCTCATCCACTCCGTCTCCGCCGATATCTGGCTGGTGAACCTCCGCTTCAAAGACGGCAGTATTTTTGACCTGCTCGACCAAGTTAACCCAGAATTGCTCGATCGGATTGCTCTGATCTTTCTCTCCGATCTAGGCCACCTCGATAATATGGCCCAACTCCTGAGCCGCTCCGCGATCGATTACCTCCCCAAGCCGCTCTCCGCCTTGGAACTCATTAATGGTCTCCATCGAGGCCATCGCAAATTGCAACAACAAGGGTACTACCACCAGCTAGATGTCCTCAAAAATACCATCAATGGTCTGCAGCGCCAACAAAACGGGGCCCACAAACTGCCAGTATTTCTCGTAAAAGGGGAAGTAAAATACTTGGATATATGGGAGGTGATTTACCTGGAGGGTACCGATAATATCACTACCATCTTTCTCACCGAACGCCGGTCCTTGCTCTCCGTTCGAAACCTGGGTTTCTACAAAAATTACCTGGTCCAACAATGTGCTTTTATTCCTGTCTCCAAAAAATTTGTGGTCAACAGCCGGTTTATTGATCGCTACAAACCGGGAGAAGGAATGGTCCACCTCACCAATGGAGATGGTCTGGAAGCCTCCCGCAGAGGGAAACAATACCTCATGGATTATTTCCGGTCGCTGTTCGAACTTAGCTGAGGCCCTCTGCCCTCTTTATACTTTTCGCTCAATCCAATCCCACTTATTCCCATACAAATCCTCTACTACCATCACTTTCCCATAGGGCTCTTCCAACGGCCCCCGTAGGAACCGAACCCCGGCCTCCGACAAATAGGCAGCATCCCGGTCTAGGTCGTCGGTATATAAAAACAAAAAGACGCGTCCTCCCGTCTGGTTGCCAATCCGACTGGACTGCTGCTCGTCAGCAGCCTTGGCCAAAAGGAGGCTACATCCTTGGCTGCCTTTAGGGCGAACCACTACCCAGCGTTTCTGTGGACTAAGTACGGTGTCCTCCAAGAGTTCAAATCGGAACACTTGGGTAAAATAGGCAATCGCCTCGTCGTAATCTCGGACCACCAGTGCAATTTGTGCAAGATTTTGCTGCATAATAGGGATAAAAAAGGCCGGAAAGAGGAACTAAACCCACTCCTTCCGGCCGCATTTCAACGTATAAAAATTTATTGTGCCAAAATATGGGCCATGCGTAACATGTCCATATTAACCACTTTTTGCTTGGTAATGGCCTCCCCAAATGGAGTATAATGCACGTTGTTGTTCTTAATCCCTAATGCCAAACCGGTTTTCCCTTCCAGCAGGGCCTCCACAGAATGAAATCCAAGAACGCTGGCCAGGATCCGATCGAAGGCACTTGGGGACCCCCCACGCTGTAAATGCCCAATCACAGTCACTTTGATATCGTCGTAAAAATCCACTTTTTCTTCGACTTTCTTTGCGATATCGTAAACGTTTCCGAGGTGATTCCCTTCGGCAACAATCACAATACTGAATAATTTGGAGCGTTTTGCGCCTTTTTTCAATAATTTTACCAAATCATCCAAAGAGGCATCTTCTTCTGGAATCAATACACCGCCTGCACCACCTGCAATCGCTGTATAAAGGGCGATATAACCGGAGTGGCGACCCATTACTTCCACAAAAAATAAGCGGTTATGGGAGTCAGCCGTATCGCGGATTTTATCTACCGCCTGCACCGCAGTATTCAAGGCAGTGTCAAATCCGATCGTAAAATCAGTTCCGAAAAGATCATTATCGATGGTACCAGGGAGGCCCACAATCCGCACATCTGGATATTCTTCAATAAAGATCTTCGCCCCGGTCAGGGTTCCATTTCCTCCAATGGCAATGATGGCGTCAATATCCATGTCCACCAGGTTTTCATAAGCTTTTTTACGGCCTTCTGGAGTCATAAATCGCTGGCTGCGAGCTGTTTTTAGAATAGTCCCACCCCTATGGATAATGTTACTGACATCCGACGTTTCCAATCGGCGAATATCACCATTAATCAACCCTTCGTAGCCACGCTGAATACCATAAATATGAAGGTCATTGTTAAAGGCATTTCGGACAATAGCGCGTATGGCCGCGTTCATACCAGGGGCATCCCCCCCGGAGGTCAAAACCGCCAACCGTTTAATCTCTTTTTTCATAATCGACTAATCCAAGTGTTTAGTGTGGAAATCGGCTAATGGATAAATAGGCTTGCGTACCACGTTGCCTAACTTAAGCTTGCGCTCCTCCATGCATTTCACCAAAATATCTTCGAAATGATGAGCGATAGAGCCAACAAAATGCACAGGAACGTTGTGCGCACCGGAGTATTTCAATATGTGGCGATCCAAAAACTCACCAATGGAATCGGCTACGAGCGATTGAATGTAGGGATGAGAAGCGTGCTCTCCTAAAAAACGGGTGAACGTTGCCAGGTAAGAATTGGCGCCTTTTTCATAAGCCCGGTCCTTGATCGCTGTTGCTCCTTCCGGATGCGCCGCCAAAAACGCAGCGTTCAAATCGGCCGGCAATTCACGATAAAAGAAGGCCCTAACCAAAGCTTTTCCTAAATGAGTTCCGCTGCCCTCGTCCCCCAATACCCAGCCCAAAGAAGGTACATTGTCCACGATGGTTTTGCCGTCGTAGTAACAAGAGTTGGAACCAGTGCCCAAAATGCCAGCAATCCCGGCAGAATGACCGCAGACTGCCCGAGCAGCACCCAACAAATCGTGCTCGACCTCCACTTTAGCATTTGGGAAACAAGCAGTCAAGGCTTTAGAGACAATCTCTGTCCGATAATCATCGTGCACACCGGTCCCGTAAAACCAAAGGTGGGTCACTTGATCGGCGTTGATTTTGGGCAATAACTGCTCCTCAACAATCCCCTTGATTTCCTCTGTAGTATGGAAAAAAGGACTGAAACCAACGGTATTTTCCAATTGGTGGTTGCGCTCTCCGTGATTAATTAACCAATCACACTTCGTAGAGCCGCAATCTGCTACTATTGTCATTCCTAAGATCTAAAATTGAATGTTAAAAAAGTCAGGGTAGAGAGTGTAAAAAAGACACGAACCTACCGGCTGCAAATGTACCTTTTTCAACGGCAATAAAACAAGCGAAACCGGAATATCTTGTAAGAACTTGAAGGAAAAAGGGTATAAAAACGACATTACAGGCTATATACATCGTGGTGATTTCTTTTTTTTGTTAAAAACAACAAATTGTTTTTTATTTGAAAACAATTTGTTTTACCTTTGTTGTATTGAATCACCGGAAAAGAAACAAGTATGGCATCGTTCAATCAACCGTATTCTACCTGGGCAAATGCTTATCCGCCGCATCAGCCACCCCGGCTGGACCCAACCTCGACCAAAAAGGAGGCCTTTTTATTCAAATTAGCGATCATCCTTGGACTCGCTTATTTAGTATGGGATAAAAAGATATCCATTACCCTAGCAGTCGCTGAGCCCAGTCAAAAAGCCTGGACCGAACAGCTCTCTTTGCTCGGATCCCTTTTTCAACACCCAACAGCCCAGCATCAGCGCTCAGAAGCAGAACAGCTGCGCTTTCTGGATTATACCGACCGATTTGCGCCGGTTGCCAAAGCGGAGATGCGAAAATTTGGTATTCCCGCTAGTGTCAGCCTGGCACACGCCTTATTAATTAGCCAAGGTGGAAACAGCCTTGCGGCCCAACAGGCCTGTAACCCTTTTCACCTGAAGTGCCAACAAGATAATTGCGAGCAGGACCATTGCCTGCCGCTGGAATCCGGTGAAAAAGTACTGCAATTTGCCACCGCCTGGAGCGGTTATAGAGCATTCAGCAAACACCTGGCCAATAGCCCCGCATTTCAACCCCTGTTACACCAACAGAACCTAAGCGAATGGGCGTTGCGGCTTCAACAACATTTTCAGCCACAGGATCCCGCCTACGCAGACGCACTTCTCGATTTAATCAACCAACTCCAACTGCGTAAATATGATCAGGAGGAAGAAGTGGCCAATTAAAAACAAAACAAACAGAATTAGTATATATCATTGATTATTAGTTAAATACATAGAACATTCAAAAAACAAACAAAAATTACTTTTAAATATTTTGTTTGTAAAAACCTTTTGTTTTAAATTTGCATTCAATTATGACAACAACCCATCCCAGGCATTTAAACATAATCAACATGATAAAAGAAGATCGCATTCAGTTAAACAGCCGCTTCATCCAGGCGTTCAAAATGCTGGAAGAACAAGGCACTATTGTAAAAAACGACCGTAACGGCAAGGGCGTAGGAGATGTCGCCGAAAAGGTCCTTGGAAATAAATCCTACGGACATATCATCCGTGCTTATCTAAATAACGACAACAAACGGGTAATTGATTACGGACAAGCAAAGCAGTTTGCCCGTTCCTACAGTATCAATGAAGCCTGGTTGCTTTATGGAGTGGGTAATCCCTTCGGCTTCGATGCCCCTCTACATGTTCCTTCTGTTGAACCGGTTGGAGAAAAGGGTAATATCTTGTTCACAACCATCAAGGCCTTTGCCGGAAGTACACTGGGAGCAGGAAATCAAGAAGACTTGTCTTTCTTCTCCATCCCCGGGGTCGGAGGTCATGGGATGGTCGCCTTTCAAATTGAAGGAGATTCTATGGACCCCGTTATAAAAAATGGAGATATCGTGGTTTGTAAGGTGATCGATGGCGTAGGCGATATCCGAGACAATGAAATCTATGCCGTAAAAAGCAATGGGAATGTCTGGGTCAAGTACGTACAAAAGCTCCACAATGGAAAAGGCAGGGTTCACCGACTAAAATTGATATCAGCCAACTACTTTGATAATGATCCATTTGAGGAGGACGTAAATGAAACCACCCGCCTTTACAAGGTGATTCGCAAAATCTCCAATATCTAATAAGAATCGTGCTGAACAGCACTAAAAAATAAACCTGCTGTTTATTGTTCATACTCCTCTCCGCGTTAGCCGTGGTGGGGGAAGCGGATGCCCGAAACGCCTTTTACGGCGTTTCGGCTTCTTTTTTTGTGTGGAATTAGCAAAATTGCAGGAGTTCACCCACTACCGGGATCGAGCAAGCCGAAATCCTACAGGATACCCCCTAAAGTCAGGAGGATCGTAACTACGAACAATCGAATTACAATACGGCCCCAAGTTGCGCCAAGATCCCCCTCTGTTCACCTTGTCCGTTCCATTCGGTGGTCCATTAGGCCCTTTCTGAGATTCATTCGGGTAAATAGGACTGTACCAGTCCGAACACCATTCCCAAACATTCCCATTCAAATCATAAATTCCCAAGGAGTTGGGCTTTTTCTCTCGCACTGGGTGCGTCTTTCCATCCGAATTCAAATGAAACCAGGCTACTTCCGCCAGCACCGCGCTTCCAGCATACCCAACAGAATCGGCTCCTGCTCTTCCACCTCGAGCAGCATATTCCCATTCTGCCTCCGTTGGCAATCGGTAAGGCAAATTTGTCTTCCAACGCAACCAATTCACGTAGGCCACCGCATCGTTCCAGCTGACATGAATCACCGGATGGTGTTCCTCCCAAACCGGACGTTTGTTGCCCGACACATCACAACTCCAATCGACCCCTGCCTTTTTCTCCCGGTTATTGCCATTCCAAATATAACTCCCCCCACCCCGCTCGGCATCCGTCTGATACTTGGATTCCTTTACAAATCGGCTAAATTGAGCTACCGTCACCTCCGTTTCCCCCAAATAAAAACTATCCAGACTAACTTGATGAAGGGGTAGGTCATCCCCCTGGCACAATTGCCTTAAACTGTCACAGCCCATCCAAAAGCTTCCCCCCTCCACCAAGACCAAGCGGCCGGTTAATGGATCCTGAAAGGGCGACATGGGAGGCATGGACTCCTTCCTTCCTTCGCCTTCGCTGGCTTTTCCTGTTCCAACAAGGTAAAATTGCTTTGTCAAACTAGCGCTGATAAAGGGAATCTGCAGCCTTCCGGCCTTTTTACTAATCTCCTGTGTCGTATTGGCAACCTTTGTAAAAACATCGTAAATACTCAAGTCCGGCTCCAGCAAATGCATGGCCATAGCCGTTGTATAGGGGCTATTGGGGCCCGTCCCATCCAGAGCCACCGATCCGGGCTTAGTCGCATACCCAATAAAAGTCCCCTCCGGAGCATTCATATTGGCTAAACCTCCCCCTCCCGCTGATTTGCTCCAGCTCCTGCCAAGAGGATTGTCTCGACAAGCATCCAAAATTAAAATTTTGGTTGAAACGCCCGCTTCTTCCATCTTTTCCAGCACCCGCTGGACCTCAAAACAATCGAACCGTACATCCGCTGGACTTTTTGGATTTGCTTCAACCGGCAGCAAGTAATTCAAGCCATCGACTTCCATACCGTGCCCCGAAAAATAATACAAACCAACCCAATATTTCCCTTCCTGCAAACGAAAGGCAAAACTATCCAGGCTGTGTCGAAGCTGCCGTAAATCCGCATTCGTCACCCGAATGACGTCAAAATGTGCCTGAACCAAGGTTCGCTCCATCACCTCTACATCGTTTTCCGGGTTATTAAGGTGGGAAGCGTACTGGTACCGCGCATTGCCAACCAAAAGGGCAAGTCGCTTACTACTGGCTTCCCGGCCTCCACCTTCCACCGGTTCCAAACCTTTAGTATCCTGGGCCCAACTGCCGACTACACAAACCATCTGAATCAAAAAGAGCAATGAAAAGCGTCGTGGCATATTAATTCTCCTTGTTATTCTCAATTATTCCGCATTTTTTATCCATTCAACAGAAACCTACCCTTCCGGACAGCCGCTTTTTGCCTGCGTACCTGCTTCCTTCGGGCATTTATCCAAATGGTCTGGGATTCCATCCCCATCGGAGTCCGGACAACCCTGCCAGTTTTTTTTGCCAGGTAGTTCCGGGCATTTATCAACGGGATCAGGGACTCCATCTCCATCCCTATCGGACTCCGGACAACCATTTTTCTCTAAAGTACCCTTTTTCAGTGGACATTGGTCCCGAATATCAGGTATACCGTCTTCGTCCGTATCCGGACATCCACGAACAGTACCATATTCCGTAGGGCAATCATCCTCGTTGTCAGGAATCCCGTCTAGATCCAAGTCGCGGGCAGCAGGAACTACTTTATTAAGATATATTTCTTCATCAACCTGGTAGATACTGACGGTATCCAATACTATTTGGGCATTCCCAGATCCCTGGGCGTTGGAAGGTTCAGGAGAGTTGCTGTTCTGCCCCCAACTTACCTCCATTCCAAGCAGCTGAAAAAGCAGCAGTAATGCTAGCCATCGAACCCCCATAAATGTGTTTTCAAGCAGGTTATCCATCTTATTTTAGTTGATTTGGTGTTTTACCAAGAATGTTATCAAAAACAGATTTTACTGCTCCGGACAGCCATTTTTTGCCTGCGTACCTGCCTCCTTCGGGCATTTATCCAAATGGTCCGGGATACCATCTGCATCGGAGTCCGGACAGCCTTGCCAGTTTTTTTTGCCGGGAAGTTCCGGGCATTTGTCCAGTGCATCGGGCACGCTATCTCCATCCTTATCCGACTCGGGACAACCCATTTTCTCCATGGAACCCTTAAGTAAGGGACATTTATCCTGGTAATCCGGAATACCGTCTTCATCGATGTCGGGGCATCCGCGAACGGTTCCATATTCCTCTGGACAATCGTCTTCGTTGTCTGGAAT
>JBKDAM010000153.1:0-30038 GCA_046316495.1 Chitinophagales bacterium | reverse complement strand
CAGGCTCAATCCATTTACGACGCTCCTTGACGGGAATCATTTCAACTTTTTTTTTAGCCACTCATTCTCCATTTTCAGCCGACCTATTTGATTGAATAACGCATCCGTCAAGTCATCTTTAGATTCAGAACCCTTCCGCTTTGAACTAAAAGTCGAAGAGGCATTTGATAAAAACACCGATTTCCAACTACTAATTTGTGCAGGGCTGAGCTGGTATTCTAATGCCAATTCTGACAGCGTTTTCCGCTCTGTTAATGCTTCCAATGCAACCTCTGTCTTGAAAGCATCACAGTGTTTACATCTCCTGTTTTTCACAACGACTGCGAGTAAAAGTTTTCTTAAGTTGCTGTCCAAATTTACCCTACTACCTAATTGAGTCGCTTTAAGTATTTCCAAACCATTAACCTCAAACCTAATTAAGAAAATTATTTTTAGCTTTTCTGTAACTTTTTCCCGTTTTAACACACTTATTAGAATGCGGGGGACTCACTTAGTGCTTGTTTTCTCCATGTTTGTCCATTAGTGACACTACTTTGGTCGGTATTCAGCACTTCCGGAGGCAATTCGTTTTGATATTGCACCACATTCAGTATTAAGATATAACTATGGAACTTCAGATCAGACACCTCTCCAAGACTTATTCCAACGGCGTGAAAGCGCTGGATGATGTATCCCTCGATATTCCGCGTGGAATGTTTGGTTTACTTGGTCCCAACGGGGCGGGTAAATCCACCCTAATGCGTACCATCGCAACCCTGCAGGAGCCTGATAGCGGGAGTATTACACTGGGTGATGTAGACGTGCTTCAAAGTAAAACGGAGGTTCGCCGCCTTTTGGGTTACCTGCCACAGGAATTTGGAGTATATCCCAAAATCAGCGCGTATGATATGCTCGAGCACATTGCCATTCTCAAAGGCATTAGCACTCAGCGAAAGGAATTGGTGGAGGATCTGTTAAAGCGGGTGAACTTGTGGGATGTTCGCAAAAAGGCACTCGGTGGTTTTTCAGGGGGAATGAAGCAGCGGTTTGGAATTGCTCAAGCCCTTATAGGTGATCCGAAACTGATCATTGTGGATGAGCCGACAGCCGGTCTTGATCCTGGCGAACGGAACCGGTTTTACAATCTGCTGTCGGAAATTGGGGAGCAGGTGATTGTTATCCTCAGCACGCATATAGTGGAAGACGTGAAAGAACTTTGTCCGAAGATGGCCATTATTGATAGGGGCAGGGTCATGTTTTCAGGGAGTCCGGCCGATGCCCTGCAAGGTGTACACAACAGGATCTGGAGCAGTGCCGTCTCGCGAGAAAGCATGCACACATTAGTACAGGAGCTACCTGTGATCTCAACGCGAATGGTAGCGGGTCAACCAGTGCTGCATGTATTTAGTGAACAACCGCCGGCTGATGGGTTCAAGGTAACGGAGGCCGATCTGGAGGACGTTTTCTTTACCTATATTAAAGGATATAAACCAGCCGAGAAGGCTTAACTGTCAGCAATATGTTTTTCCAAATATTTCTGTTTGAGTTGCGCTACTGGCTGCGTCAACCTATTGTTTACATCTTTTTTTTGATCAATACGCTGCTTGTTTTTGGAGCGACTAGTTCTGACGACATCGTTATTGGAGGTAGTACGGGTAATGTACACAAGAATGCTCCGTACGTGGTTGAGTTTTTTTTCGCAAACCTGACGCTTGTCTGTCTATTAATGATCACCGCGTTTTTCAACAGCGCGGCTGCCCGCGATTTTTCTGAAAAAACCAGCCAGATTTTTTTCACTACCCCGATGAAAAAGCGGGATTACCTCCTCGGACGGTTTGCGGGTGCGCTCCTTGTTAGCATCATTCCATTTTTAGGCGTTTCGTTTGGAAGCTTTTTGGGAAGTATGATGCCTTGGTTAGATGCTGATCGGGTCGGACCTACCTATTGGTCTGCTCATGTGGATGGACTTCTGGTTTTTGTGCTACCTAATTTGCTTTTTGCCGGTTCCGTCATATTCTGCATCGCTGCGCTCACACGCAGTACCATGATGTCTTTTGTCGGTACACTTGGACTGCTAGTGGGGTACATCGTTTCTATGAGTTTGATTGAAGACATTGAGAACGAATCTCTAGGTGCAATGCTCGATCCGTTCGGTTTCAGAACCTTTATGGTTGCCACCAAATACTGGACGGTTGATGATCGAAACACCCTTTCGATGGGACTAGAGGGGCTTCTTCTGATGAACAGGCTGGTTTGGATGGGAGTTGGAGTTGCCGTTTTTGTCTTTACCTTTTTCAAGTTTAGCTTTGCTGATGCCGCTCGTCCTGGCAAACAGAAAATGGTGGAGGCTCCGGTGGCCATGGTTCGACCAAATGAGCTAAAAACTGTTCAGCCCGAATTCGGGGTATTCTGGAGCTTGAAGCAGTTGATCAGTCAGTTGCGCATCGAGACCATCTCTTTGGTGAAAAACGTAGCCTTTTTGGTCATTCTTCTCTTTGGGATTCTCAATCTTTCCCTTTCCCTTTACTACGCCACCTCGATTGGTTACGGATTAACCGTATTCCCGGTAACGTATAACATGATAGATACTGTCAGGGGGTCCTTTTTCTTGTTTATTGCAGCCATTATTACCTTCTATTCAGGTGCAATAGTGTGGAAGGAGCGGGAGTCCAAAGTGAATGATATTTACGATGCATTGCCTTACCCGGATTGGCTGCCTGTAGTTTCCAAAACCTTGGCTTTGGCGTTGACTGTTTTGTTCTTGTTACTGATCGGTTGTATCGTTGGGATGGTTAAGCAGTACGCCAGTGGATTTACAGATATTCGTCCGAGCGTCTATTTTACAGAGCTGGTATTAAATGATGGCCTATCATTTTTGAATGTGATTGCATTGAGTGTGTTTATTCACTCCGTAGTAAATCATCGATACTTGGGATATTTCTTGTTTGTGGTGGTGTTGATAGCTAATAATTTCATTTGGCCAGCGTTGGATATTCAGAGCAAGCTGGCAATATTTAATTCTACGCCATCTTTGACCTACTCGGATATGAATGGTTTTGGACCCTTCCTCCGACCCGTTTGGTCGTTTAGCACTTATTGGCTACTTTTCTCGTTGATTCTGTTAATAGGATCGCTTTTGTACTGGGTTCGGGGTAGAGAGCTAGATTTTGGAATACGCACCCGGCTTGCATGGCAACGAATGAAAAGCGTCGGTCCTTCTTTAATCTCTCTAACAGGACTATGGTTGGTGTGCGGGGCTTGGCTTTTCTATAATACGAAAGTGATTAATACCTACCAAACGACGGATCAGCAGGAGTTAGCGCAGGTGAATTATGAAAAAAAGTATAAGCAATATGAAACGCGTATTCAGCCGCGTACTACAGCGCTCGATTACAAAATTGAGCTGTATCCCGAACGGAGAGCGCTGGAGGTGTCTTGCAAGCAAGTACTAAAGAACAAGAATAAAGCAGCCATTGATACGCTCTTTTTCACACTTCCGCCCACATACAGTTCGGTTATTGATCTGCCGGGAGCGCAACTTTTGCTGATGGATACAGTACATAAATTTGCCATGTACCGCCTCGATAAATCCCTTTTGCCAGGAGATTCTCTGGTGATGAACCTTTCCATGAAATACCATCCTAGGGGTATAGAGAATGATGTATCGATCACCTCCATCGTTGACAATGGAACCTTCTTTAACAATGCGGACATCCTTCCCCAAATAGGTTATCAGTCTGCCTACGAATTAACGAGCAAAAACAAAAGAAAAGAACACGACCTGCCTCAGCGAATCCGAATGCCCAGGTTGAGTGAGGATCCCAGCAAACGCATGAATACCTATCTGAGTAACAACTCGGACTGGGTGCACGTAAGAAGTATTTTTGGTACGTCGGGCGATCAAATTGCTATTGCCCCAGGTTCAATGCGCCGACAATGGAATGAAAACGGCAGAAATTACTTTGAATATGAACTGGATCATCCGTCCGTCAATTTCTATTCATTCATGTCGGCCCGATATGAGGTCCGTAAAAAACTATACAACGGGATCAGTCTCGAAGTGTATTTTGATCCTCGACATCCGTACAATGTGGACAAGATGCTGATGTCTATGGAAAAATCCATTGACTATTATTCAGCCAACTTTGGTCCGTATAAGCACAAACAGGCGCGAATTATCGAATTTCCTCGATATGCCAGTTTCGCACAGGCCTTTCCGGGAACCATGCCTTATTCGGAGGGTATCGGATTTATCGCTAATTTAGAGGACCCGGAGGATATTGACATGGTGACTTATGTAGTGGCGCACGAAATGGGGCATCAATGGTGGGCTCATCAAGTGGCAGGGGCTGATATGCAAGGCGCAACCCTACTGAGTGAGTCATTGTCACAATACTCCGCACTGATGGTTATGGAGCGAATGTATGGTAAAGAACAGATGCACAAGTTTCTGAAGTATGAAATGGATGAGTACCTGAGTTCAAGGGGCAGCGAGGCTGAGAAGGAGTGTCCTCTGGTAGAAGTTGAAAACCAGGGCTATCTCCATTACCAAAAAGGCAGTGTGGTCCTCTACTACCTCCGAGAAATGATTGGGGAGTCAGGAGTAAATGCCTCCCTAAAAGAGCTGGTAGACCGTTTTGCTTACCAAGGCCCTCCTTACCCAAACTCCCTCGAATTAGTGAGCAGATTAGAGGCCCAAACGCCCGACAGCTTACGCTACCTGATAGATGATCTATTCAGAAAAATTACACTGTTTGACAACAGGGCAATAGAGGCCACTACCATCGCGACTGATGGAGGATATAAAACTACCCTCAAGGTTCAGGCGGCAAAAATGTATGCTGATTCCTTAGGACGGGAGACTCCTGCTGAGCTTGTTGACTGGATCGATGTCGGTGTTTTTGCAGAACCGGAAGAGGGTAAAAAATACGGAAAGGCACTTGAGGTAAAACGGGTTAAAATCACTGACAAAGAGCAGGTTTTTACGTTTTTTACAAACGAAAAACCCTATCAGGCAGGTATAGACCCGTACTATTACATAGTGGATCGAGTGCCGGATGACAATTTGAAAAAGGTGACAGAAAAAAGGGAGTAGAAATACCCAAAATTACCTTGCCTAATATTTTACGTTCAAGACTGGTTGTCTAAATCTGCTTTTTTGGGTGGATAACTGTGCTTTTTAGGGTAAGGGGAAAGTAGCCTTGTGAGAAAGCACCATTTTAGATAATCTGTCTATATGGACTACTTAATTGAAGATAGAGAGCTTGGAAATAGCAATATTAACTTTTGCCTTTGTTAAAAAGCTAAGTGGTATGAACATGTTCCTAGCTCTTTACCTTCAAAAGCTAGTAGAGTGGTATTTTTATGGTGATATTTACTATCCTCAAGGCCAATTGGAACTACGCTAAGTAAAGTAAAAAAGAAAATATTTAGGGTATTAATATGTTATTGATTTTTGTAATTTAAAACCTGTATTTTGTAGAATCTCCTTGTGAAATAATTCAATTAATTTGTGAAATTCATGAACAACAAAAGATAGTGAATAAACTCATCCGTATTTTTTTCATACTTCTACCAAATTTCGCATTCAGTCAAATTAAAACACCTGAAGAATTTGGATTCAGGCATATCGTTCTCAACTACAGGGGTGATAGCGTAGATGTTTTAATTAAATCAAAAAAAGGCGAAGAAAATGTTCCAAAACCGCTTTTCTTTTTTTGCCAAGGAAGTCTACCTCAGCCTTTAATTAAGTATCATGAACATGCTATTTATAGTGTTTTCCCATTCAATCCTGACACTCTTTCCAGGAAATATCACTTAGTCATTGTCAGCAAACCATGTATACCAATAGCAGCGGATATTGAGACGCTTTCGCCAAGCTTCAATTTTATTGATAGTTTAGGTAATTTCCCCAAGGGATATTCTGACCGAAACCTCCTAAGTTACTACGTTCCTCGGAATATCGAAGTTTTAAAATATCTACAAAAACAAAAATGGGTTAAAACAACTCAACTTATCGTAGCAGGACATTCAGAAGGTAGTACAGTTGCTGCAAAAATGGCAGTATATCATAAGAATATCACGCATTTAATTTATGCTGGTGGAAATCCATTGGGAAGAATAATGTCCATGATTGGACAGAGTAGAGCAATTGAAACTGACACAGACGGCACAAGATTTGGGGAAGAAGAAATAAAGTATTGGGAAGCAGTTGTTAAAAATAAAAGCAATATGGACGCTTCACATGGCGACACCCATAAAGCAACATTCGAATTTTCGCAACCACCAATTGAATACCTACAAAAACTAAAAATTCCTGTTTTAGTCTCATACGGGACAAAAGATTGGAGTGCCCCATTTAACGACTTCATGCGTGTGGACTTTATACGACAAGGAAAAAAGAATATCACATTTCAATCGTATGTTGGAACTGAACATAATTTTTTCCCTTTAACAGAGGGCAATCAACCAAATTACGATATTTTTAATTGGGATAAAGTAGCGAACGACTGGTTGAAATGGATAAACGAAAATTAAGTACGAATGTACTGCACAAGTGTTGGGGAAGGCAGATTTCCATGCCATCTTTAAGCTCCTATCAAGGTTTTTGTGCAAATCCCAGAGGGTCGAGGCCTACGCGAATCAAAATTTTTACTGCAGTCGATGAAGATATTATTTTAGGGATCTTCTTTCGGTCTTCAAATAAGATCTCATTGGCTAGCCGTTTCTCTATCCGTACTTTCGTCCTACCTCTTAAAGTTGGTTGAGCTGTACTTTTTTCCATTGTAATAAATACAAAACTCCCAAGGATTGGTGGTCTCCCCAATGCTCAGCGATGGACTTCATCTGGGCGCCTAGTCTGGATTGGGGATTCAGTCCATACAATCGAGTCATGATTTCTTTTAAATGGTAATCCTCTGAGGGGAAGACATTGGGCCTGCCTAGGGTGTACAAAAGAATCATATCAATGGTCCACTTGCCAACACCTTGTATGCTTGACAAGAGGTGCCTGACCTGCTCGTCTTCCAACTGTGGCCAATCTATCTGATTGTGGGCAAAAAAATGGTGGGCCTGCTGGATGGTCTCCATTTTTTGGGAGGAGAGGTGTTTGATAGTCGGCAACTGTTTTTCAAATGTAGAAAAGTTCTCTGCCCTTAGCTGATCTAATTCGGAGGCCTTCAATAGTTTTTCAAATATTTTTTTGGTACTGCGGTAATGTATTTGTTGTTCGATTATACAACTCATCAAATCGTGGAATACGTTCTGCGTGGAAACCACTCCAGGAGGAGGTATGGACCGGATGATGGGCGCTAAAATGGGGTCGTTCAGTAAGAGGCTGCTCATGGTGCTTATATTATTTTTAGGTACTGGACCTTATGGGAGTTTTTGTATTGGGAAAGCAAACCCTAAAATATGAAATCCTTAACTTTAAAAAAACAAATACTCAATCAAACGGACAATTACTCAGCCAAAACAGCTATTTACTAAGTGAATGAATTTAAAAAAAAAGTGTTTTTTAACTTTCTGCCTTGAAGAGCGGGTTTGGGATTGAGTTTATATTTTTTGCCTTAAACAATTAACAAACTTTTTAACTAACTTATGAAGAAGGGAACTAGCATCAGAATTTTTACTTTTTTTTTCTTGCATGGGGTCCTTTGGGCGCAACCAACAAGAGGACTTGAAGAAAAGGATGGGATTATTACAAGGGATCCAGTTAAGCGAATTGCACTTGTTGTTGGAAATTCAGAGTATAAACACGCAGATGTGTTAAAAAATCCGGTGAACGATGCGGCATTAATGGATTCAACTCTGAAAAGAGCAGGATTCGAGGTGATTAAAATTATCAATGCTAAAAAAGAAGAGTTGGAAGAGAGCTTAATAGAATTTACGAATCGTGTGGAGGAAGGTGGATATGGAGTGGCACTTTATTATTACTCGGGGCATGGCATGGAAGTAAAGGGGACCAATTTTATTATTCCTGTGGATGTTAAGTTGGACAGAGTTGAGCAGGTACCCTATTTATGTATGAATGCCCAGATGATATTGGATATGATGCGATCTTCAAAAGCAACAACCAAAATAATGATATTAGATGCGTGCAGAGATAATCCCTTGCCCAGTAACCCTAACCGAAGTTTGGGAGGTAAGGGCTTAGCAGGTATGCAGGCACCTGAAGGTACTTTTATTGGTTTTGCAACCGCTATGGGTGAGGTTGCCTTAGATGGAACTGGTAAGAATAGTCCCTTTACTACTGCTCTTTCAGAAAGTATTCTTGTACCAGGTTTGGATATTGCACATGTTTTTTACCGGGTGACTGCTAGTACTCAAGAATTTGCAAAAAAAGTTGGGGCAAACCAAACCCCTTACGTAAATTCTAGCTTAAACGGTAGCTTTATTTTCACTCCACGAACAATAGAACCTGACGATAATCGCATTATTACCACAACCGATCGGGATCAAGATGGTGTGTTTGATGAGTTGGATGATTGTCCAACAGAGTTTGGCTCTGTTAATGGTTGTCCAGATTCAGATGGTGACGGGATATCGGATCTAAAGGATAAGTGTCCTTTTGATATAGGGATAATGGAACAAAATGGATGCCCAGTTTTTGCGGACGATGCAGATGGAGACGGAGTGAAGAATGAAATAGACAAATGTCCTCTATTGAAGGGGAAGCGGGATTGGCAAGGCTGCCCTGACAGTGATGGGGATAAAGTCCCTGATCACCTAGATAGGTGCCCAACCCAGCCAGGCAAAACGGATAGGCATGGATGTCCAGACATTGTGTCAATGTCTAATTATGTAGAGCCATTTGGTGGCAGGTTCATCTTTGTTAAAGGTGGTAAATTTAAAATGGGGTGTACAAGTCAAGATTGGGACTGTGGTGATAATGAGATGCTAGCTCATTTTGCAACAGTAGAAGATTTTTATTTGGGGGAAACGGAAGTCACATTTGGTCAGTTCAAAGCTTTTATTGATGAATCTGGATATGTTACTGATGCTGAAAAGAATGGCGCCAGTAATGTTTATTGCGACTCTAAATTTATTCAAAAAAACGACATAAATTGGCGTTTTGATGCTTACGGCAAAAAACGGGAAAGGAAGGATTATGATCATCCGGTTGTTCATGTGAGCTGGAATGACGCGGTTGCTTACGCTGAGTGGTTAAGTAGGAAATCAGGGGTTGCCTATCGACTCCCTACAGAGGCTGAGTGGGAATTTGCTGCTCGTGGAGGTCAAGCCGGTTCAGGCCTAGAGTTTGCCGGAAGTAACACGGTTGGCGAGATTGGATGGAATGGTTCCAATTCTGGCTTTAATTCTCATAGTGTGAAAGGTAAAAAGCCAAATGAACTAGGGCTATTTGATATGAGCGGCAATGTATGGGAACTATGTTCGGATTGGTATGGTCATTACTCATCTGATTTAGCGGAGAATCCCAAAGGACCTTCTAATGGAACTGCAAGGGTTAGAAGGGGTGGCTCATGGAGTGGGACTTCTAATAATTGTAGGGTCTCTTTTCGAAGTTACTATGTACAAGACGGAAGGTGTGCAAGTTTGGGTTTTCGATTAGCCAGATCTAAATGATGGGGCAATTTTATGTGAATCTCCTTCTAGTTGGAATTTTCAGCATGTGTATTGGTGGCTAAAACGGTTACTTATTATTTGACCGTTAATCTAAATTTTCTATTTTTTATGAATTATTTACACTTAGGTTGAGTAGCCTGAGCTAGTTATTTTTTATTGATTGGTAAATTTAATTCTTCCGTTTCTTTTTTCCCCACACTTATTTATCCATTGAAAACGAAGAGAATGGACTTAGAGCCTCCAAAAAATAATGGGCAATGCAGTACCTTTGCGGGGTCATGCATGATATTGAACCACATTTCCAATGGCGGTCTGTTTATATGGCCGAGACTGACAAGCGTTCCCCGTTTTTTGGGCGTCGGTACAATGAGTTTGGCTTTGACCATCAGTTGTACAATTTTTACTTGCACCCACAATGGGATGAGTTTGGCTCTTCGACCTTATATGGGAAGCTCTTGTTTGTCGATTATGATGAACAATTTGCTTTGATCGAGTTAATTGGTGAGTGGAATGATGTGTTGCACAATGATATTATGCTATTGAGGCGCCACTTGACAGACCCACTTATGGAAGAAGGCATCGTTAAATTTGTCTTCTTTTGTGAACATGTTCTGAATTTTCACGCCGATCGGGAGCTGGATTATTATGAAGAATGGGTAGAGGAGCTTCGGGAAGAAGCGGGCTGGATTGCCCTCATCAACACCCGAACGCATGTACAAGAAGAGCTGGAGGAAGCTCATTTAGATCGGTTCCTCCATTTTGGGGAGGACTTCAATGAGCTGGTCTGGCGAACTCAAAAGCCATTGCTTGTGTTTCAAATTATCGAAGGTTTGGTTACTGGCGACGTAAAAAGATTGGGAACTGCCGATTGATGACTATTTTTGCACCCATCATGTTATTTACCAACGAACACAGGGAATTATTTAGAATACGGGAGAAAGGTCGGTATGGATTTATCGATGGATCAGGGGCCGTGGTGATTGAGCCGCAGTACTTGGAGGTAGATGAATTCAAGAACGGATTTTCAAAGGTGCGGTTAAATGATCATTGGGCTCCGATCGACCAGCTAGGGCGTTTGTTGTTAAAACGCGCGTATCGGCATGTGGGCCCTTACCAGGAGGGCAGGATGCGGGTTCAGGTGGTGCATCAATGGGGATTTATTGACCATCGGGGCTACGAGGTAGTAGCCACCAAGTTCGACGCAGCAGGGGATTTTGTAGAGGGCCTGGCACCAGTCTCTATCTTTGGACAATGGGGATACCTCCATCGGGAGGGTGACTTCGTGATAAAGCCTCAGTTTGAAGCTGCGTTGTCCTTTTCGGGTGGGCTGGCTCCTGTCAGTCAACAAGGTAAGTGGGGATTTGTGGATACGGAGGGTAGATGGGTAATTGATCCGTACTGGAATGCAGCTTACCCCTTTCAGCAGGATGTTGCGGTGGTAGTGAAAAACGAGCGTTGGGGGTTAATTGATCGAACCGGGAAGGTACTTCTCCATCCACAGTTTACCTTTGTGGACGGATTCTCATACGGTGAATTTTTTGACGGCATGGCATTGGCATTTGATGGGGAAAAATATGGTTTTGTCGCTCAAAATGGGGAAATGGCTATTGACCCTATCTTTGATTTGGCAGGGGATTTTGGAGAGGGACTTGCCTTGGCAGAAATCAATGGTGTATATGGATTTGTGGATAAAACGGGCAATTTGGCAATCATGCCCAGCTTTGAAGATGCTGGTGTATTTTCAGAAGGGTTGGCTCAAGCGCAGGTAAACGGAAAGTGGGGGTACATTGACACAGAGGGTCAATGGGTGATTCAGCCGAAACTGGAAGCCTGTCTTCCTTTTCGATCAGGATTAGCCTTGACAGTTCTAAAAGGCCGTTGGCAATATATCAATCGACTGGGGGAAGTCGTTTGGATGGAACAATAATATTATCTATGATTTCTTTTTCTTTCAAACGTCTTTTTGCCGTTCTAGGATTGACCCTTCTATTTGGATTGGGGGCCTATTTTGTTGCCTATGAATTTAACGACGGGAAAATGACGCGTTCTGTGTATGCCTTTATTGTGCTGGGTATGTCTTTTCCCAGCTTGATTATTGGAGGGGTTATGCGCCTTTTTCGTCCGGAGTTGCAGCGGTATTTTGGGATTACGGCTATTCTTTGTCTTTTGACCTCCTTGCTTTTATTTTCCTTATAAACGTTTTTTAAAGCAGGTCTTCCAGCGTTAGGCGAATATTCAGGTATTCTTTTCCTCGGAGCAGACGTAAGCGGACCACTGGCCGCTTGTTAGATTGAAGCCTGCGATTAATGCCGCTCAGTGACCAAAGGTGCGCGGGCGTTCTTCCGATCCGAATTATTTGATCTCCTTTTTGGATTCCGGCCTTTTGGGCTGGGGAATTGGGAAGGACTTGTTGAACGTAATAGTTGGTTTGGTTACTTTTTCTAAACGAGGCAAAAACGGTAATGCCTGAGCGGTCGAATCGAAAATCGGTTCGGAATCGTTTGGCTGGTTTTAGATAAAGTTTTTCGTTGTAATAATCAAAAATCAGCGTGAATCGCCCGAGCAGTTCGTTTCCGGCAAGGCCATTTCGATGGTTGGTACTGCTCCAGTCTGCCACACTATCGAGGGTTTGGAAAGCTGTGATGATTTGGTACTGGTTATAAACACCGAGTTGAAGACTGGGGGTCCTGCCCATAAATCCCTGTAAATCACCTCCGAGGCCGATACCTATCCCAGAGGGAATCGCGTTGGAGGGAGGTTGCAGCAACGGGTGTGTATCAGAAAATAGTAGTAAGGGAATGCCCGCGCCCGTGTCGAGGAGCAGTTTGACGGTCAAGGTGTCTTGGTGGTTGAGTTCTAACCGGGTATATAGATAGGGTTTGTCTCGAAACAGTTCGATGGGCAGCTCTTGGTAACCTTTTAGTATTTTATCAGAAAAAAACTGGCGGTTGTAAAGAGTGATGGTTCTTTTATCGTAGTTGATTTTAAACAGGTATCGGGAAAAGAGGTTGGCAGTCAGGATACCGTGGATAGGGATTCCGGTGAAGGATTCAAATTGAAAAAAATCCTCTTCTAGTACCAAAACGTCTTCCTGCGGAGCACTTGCGAGGCCAGGAAAATCGAGGCGAATACCTCGGGCGAGGTGGGCTTGCAGAGGGCGTGTCAGGTCGGAGCCCATAACTTGAAAACTGCGTTCAAAGGGTAATCGAAGTAATTGTGCCACCTCTTTCTTGGTCAGAATCGTGTGTCCGGCTCCTGTATCTAGAATAAAGCTAAGGGGTAATTGCCCGTTTACCAGAAGGTGGAGTATGATAAAATTATTGCGGTATTCGAAGGGGATCTCTACACTTCTGGCTTGAGGATCAATGTACACCCCCCGTTGCGCGGGTAGCTTCTCTGTTGAAATAAGCCACCCAAGAAGAAATAAAGACAACCAAAACCTGTTTTTCACCTCCTAAAGTTACGCATCTTTGTTGAATGAAAGATATACGCCCACTTTATGAAACGTATGGTGCGGAGGAATATTACCGCTTGTACGGGGAGGGTTATGAAAATCCCCATGAGCCAATCATCCGGGCGTTGGTTCAGCGCAACCTCGCTCGATGGGATTGTTCCGGGGGGGTGCTGGATTTTTGTGCAGGAGGAGGGGAGGTGACCAGAGCTTTGCTGGAGCAAAAGGGAGTGCAGGTTCGAGGCTGCGATCCGTACACCTATGCGCTCTATGAGCGACTTACGGGTTGTCCTTGCGATCGTTGGAGCTTCATGGAGGTGATCAAGGGGGCAGATCTAGGGCATTATTCTCTGATTATCAGTTCGTTTGCCTTGCATTTATGCCCAGAGAAAGAGTTGTTCTCTTTGGTTTGGGCCTTGTTTATGGCTGCACCCGTGTTAGTGGTAATTACTCCACACAAGCGGCCGGCGTTGGAGGAGCTCCCTGGAATTGAGTTGGTTTGGGAGGATTTTGAATTAACGGAGCGGGGGAAGAAGGTGCGGCTGAAGGTTTACCAGCGAATGGTTTGAGGGATATAAAACGAGCTGGGGCCTTTCGAATCCGTTCGAGAGGCCCCAGTTTAGGTTAGGTAAAGGGGTTTTTATTACTTACCGTTGGTTCCGCCTACCCCTTTAAGGTATTCTTCCACCAGCCCTTTGTAGTACGGCTTGAGGGCGGGAGATACGGTTCTGAACTGTTCAGCTTCGGCCCGTCGTTTGCGGAGGTATTCTTCCATCGCTGGGGGCATTTTGGATGATTGTTGCTGAGCACTTTGAGCCTCTCTTTTTTCGTCTTCTTCCTGTTGGCGCTCTGCCCGCTCTTCTTCCAGCAACCTGGTCATGATTTGTTGTTGGCGTTTCATGGTTTCATTGGTGAGCCGTTTATTGACCAGGTCTTTTTCCAGCTCATCCATATTTTGCATGATTTCGTCCAGTGCTTTGCTTCCTTTGCCTTGGCCTTGTTTTTCCTTTTGGAGTTCGCGCAGGGCATTTCGGAGGGCGGCTTGTTTAGCGGCCATTTGAGCAAATTCTTTGCTTGGGACTTTGCCTTTTTTCATTCTGCCCAGCATTTCCTCCATGGATTCGCCCATTTCGCCTTGGCCTTTAGAGATTTTGTCTCCAGGTTTTTTGCCTTTGCCTTCTCCGCTTTTTCCGGGTTTTTGGCAGGATTGGCTACCGGGCATTCCGCTGGCCATTTGTTCCTGCATATTTTGCATGGATTCGGAGAGGAGCAGTGCCAGGTCGTTCAGGTTTTTCATGGCGGTTTGTTGTTGGCCATTGGCGACGGCGGTGTTGCGTTCTTCTAATTCCGCAATAATTTTTTTGAAGGCCCCTTTGATTTCGGTCACTTTTTCAGTGATCATCCCTTCGATGGCGAACTGGCGTTTGGCCAGTGCCTGGAGGCTATCTTCGACCAGTCGGAAATCGTCTTTGATTTTAAACTGCTGTTGGGTCAGTTCAACGTAGCGGGCTGCTGCTGGGTTGACGCTGGTGATCTCCTTCATCGTCTGTTCTTGATTAAAGGAGAGCCCCACCAGGTTTTCCAGGAGTTGACGGATGGTAGCCAGGTCTTCCTCCATTTGTTCCTGATCTCCGCTTTGCTGGTTGGATCGCATTTTATTGGCCATATTTTTCATTTTTTCGGCCGCTTTTTTCTGTTTTTTGCTGGCTTTTTTGTTGCCTTCTTTTTGGTCGCCTTTTTCGTCTCCCTGTTTCATATCTTTTTCGGCGTCGTTCATATCCTTTTCGGCATCCTTCATTTCCTCCTTCATATCCTCGATTTTCTGTTTGCGCTCCAGTTCTTCATTTTTCTTTTGGAGGGCATCTTGTTCTTTTGCGATGTCTTTCATCTCTTGGTTGAGTTCCTCCTGTTTTTTCTCGAGTTCCTCCTGGCTTTTCTCGCTATTTTCGGTTTCTTTTGCCAGTTGCTCCTGCTCTTTTGCCAATTCTTCCAGGCGGTTGATTTGTTCTTCCAGTTTTTGTTCTACTTCCAGCTGTTTGTACAGCTCTTCCAAACGTTCTAATTCTTTACTCACCTCTTCATTATTGAGCTGCATTTCTTCCATTTGTTGAAGGGCTTGATCTTTGTTCATTTCCTCCAAAATTTTCTGGATTTCTTCCAGCAGTTCCTTCATTTCATCATTCATCACCTCTTCGAACATTTTTTCCAGCTGTTCTTGTTTTTGGGTGATTTGTTCGTTTTGTTGTTGATCCATTTGTTTCTCCTGCTCACGCATTTCTTCGAAGCTTTTCTTTGCTTCTTCGATTTGCTGCTGCAGTTCTTGTTGACGGTTCATGAGGCGCTCCAGTTCTTTTCTGCTTTGCCAGTCGAGTTCCTTTTTTTGGAGGACTTTATCGCGGAGTTTGCGGAGTTCTTCTTGCACTTTCATGCTTTCTTTAACCGCTTTTTCGAGGTTTTTCTTGACTTCCTCGCTGTTTGCGGCTTGTTCTTTCCGGTATTCCTGTAAGGTTGGAATGCGGTATTGCATTACTTGTGTGCGCGCACTTTTAGGGCCATTTACGGCATCATTATCAAGTACCTCGAAGTAGTAGGTGATTTCATCTCCGGGGTCGAGTGGTAAGTCCTGCAGGGACCAGCTGTATTGGTACTCGGTTTGTTTTCCGGGTGTTTTCTCAATTTTTACGGTATTGAGCGGTTGTTTGCCACCTTTTTCTTTATTGATTTGGTAGTTAAAGGTGAGACTGCTAAGTCCATAGTCATCTGTTGCTGCCCCTGCGAAAAAGATTTGGGTGCGGTTGATGCTGTCTTTGAATTCTTCCACCAGGATTTGTGGTGCCAAGTCGGGAATGACTGTGATGGAGTAAATAACGGAATCAGCGTTGGGCAGGAAGCTATTGGAAACAAAAACCTTGTACAACTCGTCTTTCAGGGCTTTTCGTCCTATAGCAAACAGGTTATCATCGAATCGGTTTGCGCTAACGATGGGGTCGGCTCCAAATTGCAGAGCTAGTTGTTCTGTACTTTGAGCGTTGAAGGTCCACTTGATTTGAGTGCCAAGAGGAAGGACAAGTTCACCTACGTTAGCCAGTTGTTCGTCAGCTCTTCCGGTGTACTCCGGGAAATCCAACTGTACCTCAAAAGAGGCCAGGCTAGGCTTTTGAAGGACTTCCAGGGTATACGGTTTACTTTCAACTCCACCTCCAAAAAGGGTGAATTCTTGATTCGATTGGAGGTTTGAAAAGCGATAGGAGAACCGGTCTGCCGATTCTTTTTGCAAGCGATATTGAACATTGCCCAGGTTAATGAATACCTCGCTGGGCAGTGCATTTCCTTCGATGGAGACCGTCAACAAGTAGTCTGTAAACTGAACCGCTTTGAGGGAGTCTTGAGGGACGACAAACCGGAAGGGGGCGGGTTTTTCGAAGGCTACTTGATTGTTCCAGAGCCTGCGGGAGCCCTCTTTTAGGATGGAGGGGGCACATTGCATTAGAAACAACAACAGGAGTAGTGGAGGAAGTGCCCAACGAAGGTGCCTGCGGTTGCTCGACAAGTCAATGGCAGCTTGAAACGGCACCAATCGAATCTCTTCGCTTTTTTGGTCAATGGAGGCGTTGATCAGCTCGGTATAAAGAGCATTGTGGCTTTGCTCTTTGAGCTGAAGGATATTCAGTAGTTTGTCTTTTACGTTCCCAAAATGGGCCCCAATAATCTGAGCAGCTTGTTCGCGGCTGATGATTTTACCAAGTCTAAAATAATGCATTAAAGGCTGGGCTACCCAAATCCAGAGGGCAGCAGCGGAACCTGCCAGGTAACTCCAAAAGAGCACTGTTCTGACCCGAGTAGAAAAATAAAAATAGTATTCGAGCACATTGAGCACAATAAAGAGCCCCAGGATGGATCCAACGGTGTAAAGTGCTCCTCGCAGGAGGTGATTGATGTAGTATTTTCGTATAAAAGCATCCAGCTTTTCGATCAGCAGGGTATAATTATCTTTTTGCATAGCCTCGTGTTCCTTATTCTAGGTACAAAGATGCTATAAAACGGTAAATAGCGGCGGATGTTTTTTTTAATGAGTAAAACGGGCTTCTTTTTTGGTAAAAATGAAGGGTTCTGGGAGATTCCGGGCGACTGTTGTTAATAAAATGGCTCCTTTTTTCGACCTTTGGGTTCAGGACTGCTTAGAAACGAACTTTTTGTACCAATTTTTGTTTCCTTTGCTTTGTTAATGCCTTGCGATGTGCTTTCCTTCTTGTTGGCCCAAAAAGGCTGCTGACAGCTAATTTTTCAACTGTTCAATAAAACTCATTTATTCATGAAAAAAGCAATTTATGCTCTTTCCTTTTTGCTCTTGGGTGCTTTTTCTGCTCAAGCGCAGCTAAAAACCCCACCTGCCAGTCCAGTTGCTAAACTGTCACAAGAAGTGGGTCTGACCAAAGTAGAAGTAGAATATTCTCGCCCAAGCGCTAAAGGCCGTAAGATTTTTGGAGAGCTGGTTCGTATGGGTGAAATGTGGCGCACTGGTGCCAATGCCAGCACCAAGGTTACCTTCGGAGATGATGTAATGGTGGGTCCAGCTAATAGCAAATTGTCAAAAGGCACGTATGCACTCTATACTATTCCAAACAAAGACAAGTGGACGGTTATTTTCTATACCAACACGTCTTATTGGGGTACTCCGGATGACAACTACAAAGAGGAGGAAGTAGCGGCAAAATTCGATGTAGCCGTAGAAAATCTATCTGGAACAGTAGAATCCTTCACCATCGGTATTGATGATTTGCGCAATAATGGCGCTGAACTGGAGTTGAGCTGGGAGAAGACTAAAATCAATATCCCATTCTCAGTTGACACCGACGCGAAAGTAATGGCCGACATCAAAACCCAGTTAGAAGGCCCTTCCGCTAATACGTACTACGCAGCAGCACGGTACTACTTGGAAGAGAAAAAAGACCTTAATCTTGCATTAGACTGGGTAAACAAAGCCCTAGAAAAAGGTGGAGACAAGTTTTGGGTAATTCGCTCCAAGGCACTTATCCTAGGCGGTCTAGGTCGCTACCAGGAGGCGATCGCCGTAGCAGAGGCTAGTTCTGAACTGGCTAAAAAAGAAGGCAATAAAGACTATCCAGCCATGAACGCAAAGTCCATCGCAGAGTGGAAGGAAAAAATGAAAAAATAAACCTGCGCTGGCAGATTTCCTGCTAGAAGGTTTTTTACCTAAAAGCTCCGGGCGTTCTCAAAGGAATTCCCGGAGCTTTTCTTTTTTAGTGAACACAAAGAAAAATTGAATTAATTCGTGCAAATTTTACATATTTTCATCAAAAATCCAGTGTTGGGCCAAGTGAAAACCAGGCTAGCCGCCACTCTGGGAGCTGAAGAGGCACTTCGGATTTATTTTTTTTTGTTGGAAAAAACAAGGGAGGTCAGCTTGTCCACGAACGCCCGGCGTTGGCTGTGGTACAGTGGCATCCCATCCGCCAACGATGGCTGGGAGGAAGCTGATTTTGTGAAAAAACAACAGGTAGAGGGTGACCTAGGAGCACGAATGAGCGCAGCGTTGGGTGCCGCTTTTCAAGAGGGAGCTGAGAAAGCAATTCTGATTGGGAGTGACTGTCCTTCTCTGCGAGCGGAGTTGCTGGAGCAGGCATTTTCCGCCCTAGACCAATCTGAGGTTGTTCTTGGGCCAACCTATGATGGTGGTTATTACTTAATTGGAATGCGGCGCTGGTTACCTCAGTTGTTTGATGGGATCGCATGGAGCACTGAAACGGTGTTGTCGGCCACCCTGAAGCAGGTGGAAGTCTTAGGGGTCACTTGTTCTTTGTTGGATCAGCTGAGGGATATTGATGAGGAGGCCGATTGGCGCGCTTTTCTGGAAACCCAGGATCGATTTTCGGTGGAAGATTAGACCACCTGATCAAAATAATGTATTTTTGCGCCACGTCGGTTTAACAGAAATCACTGTGTTAGACGGGCGGGTTCCTAACTTATAAAATAAATACTTTTTTCGATTATGCAATTTCCGGATAACTGTAAGTACACCAAAGACCACGAGTGGATTCGCCTTGAAAATGGAAACACAGCGGTGGTGGGTATCACCGATTTTGCTCAGAGTGAGCTGGGTGACATCGTTTTTGTAGAAGTGGATACGGTAGGTGAGACCGTCAATGCACATTCGGTATTTGGTACGGTAGAAGCGGTAAAGATCACTTCTGATTTGTTTATGCCAGTTACGGGAAAAATTATCGAGTTCAACGCAGGTATCAGCGACAACGGAGGATCACCTGATTTGATCAATAAAGATGCTTACGGGGAAGGATGGATAATCAAAGTCGAATTGCAAAACCCAGCTGAGTTAGACGACCTGATGGATGCTGCTGCATACAAGGCGTTTACAGGAGCATAAATAACTAGGTGGAAATGACGACACTTGACAAAGCGACCGCCCAACTGGAACGCACTGGTTTTCTGGATCTAGAGGTGGATCCAACGCTTGATCTGGTGGCGGAAATCAATCGGTTAAAAAAGGAAAAGAATGCGGTGATCTTGGCACACTATTACCAAGATTCCGAAATACAGGATGTGGCGGATTATATCGGTGACTCTTTGGGTCTTTCCCAACAAGCCGCAGCGACCGATGCGGACATTATCGTTTTTGCAGGGGTACATTTTATGGCAGAAACAGCCAAAATGTTAAGTCCCTCCAAGAAAGTATTGTTGCCGGATCTAAAAGCGGGCTGCTCGTTGGCCGACTCTTGTCCGCCATCTCTTTTTCGGGCGTTTAAAGAAAAGCACCCGGATCACCTGGTTGTGAGTTATATCAACTGTACCGCGGAGTTGAAGACTTTGACGGACATTTGTTGTACCTCCACCAACGCGGTGCAAATTATTGAAAGCATTCCGGCTGATCAGCCGATCATTTTTGCTCCAGACAAAAACTTAGGGGCCTATCTCGAAAAAAAGACGGGCCGTAAAATGCTTTTGTGGAACGGAGCGTGCATGGTGCACGAGATTTTTAGTCTCGAAAAAATTGTTAAACTACGACAGCGGCATCCCAATGCCAAGTTTATTGCCCACCCAGAATGTGAGGCGCCGATTCTGGAGATGGCCGATTATATTGGTTCAACCACAGGGCTGCTGAATTTTACGATCCGTGACAGCGCTACAGAGTTTATTGTGGCGACTGAGTCGGGAATCCTGCATCAAATGCAGCTTAAAAGTCCTCATAAGACTTTTATTCCTGCTCCTCCGGACAATCAATGTGCCTGCAACGACTGTCCGCACATGAAGCGGAATACCTTGGAAAAACTTTGGTTGTGTATGCAATATGAGCTGCCAGAAATCACCCTTCCAGATTGGGTGATTCGCGAGGGAGTAGCATCCATTAACCGCATGCTGGAAATTTCGAAGAAAGCCGGCCTTTAAATTTTTTAAAAGATGGAAAATTTAATTCTTCTGGTATTCGTACTGGGCTACGCAGCTATTGCCCTAGAACACACAATTAAAATTAATAAAGCTGCAAGTGCACTGGTGACGGGCGTGTTGTGTTGGACCATTTATATGGTGAATCAGCCCGATACTCATGCTGTTACCCAAGCGCTGATGGAGCACGTAAGTGAAATTGCAGGAATATTGTTTTTCCTTCTGGGAGCGATGACCATCGTGGAGCTGATTGACGCGCACGATGGATTTCAGGTGCTGACCGAAAAGATAAAAACCCGAAATACAGTTCAATTACTCTGGATTATTGGGCTGGTTACCTTTTTCCTATCAGCGTTATTAGACAATTTGACTACCACCATCGTAGTGGTGTCCTTGCTTCGTAAACTAATTGCCGACCGGGATACCCGGTTATTTTTTGCAGGAATAACGGTAATTGCAGCGAATGCAGGAGGAGCTTGGTCGCCCTTAGGGGACGTGACGACCACTATGTTGTGGATTGGTGGGCAAATTACGGCCGCCAATATTGTTCAGCAATTGATTATTCCAAGTCTGGTTTGCCTGGCTGCGCCCTTGCTTTTTTTATCGTTTCGATTAAAGGGCCAGCTCCCTCCAGTGGAGCAAGCCGCCAAATCCAATGTTGTGTTGTCTAAAGACCGCAACCTTGTCTTCGCCTTGGGTCTTGGGACGTTGTTGTTCGTCCCAATCTTTAAGACGGTCACACATTTGCCGCCGTTTATGGGCATGTTGCTTGGTTTGGGGGTGATGTGGATCATCACGGAGATGATACACAGCGGAAAAGATGAGGAGGATAAGGATTTTTTATCTGTCGTGTATGCCCTGCGTAAGATTGACACACCGAGTATTTTGTTCTTTTTAGGTATCTTGGTCAGTGTAGCGGCGCTTCAGGTAACAGGTCAGTTAAACAGTTTGGCCACTTGGTTGACTACTACCATTGGCAATGATACCATTATTGTGACCAGCATTGGCTTGTTGTCGGCGATTGTGGACAATGTTCCGTTGGTAGCAGCAGCGCAGGGGATGTACAGCCTGGAGCAGTATCCGACGGATCATTATTTTTGGGAATTTCTGGCGTATGCAACCGGGACGGGGGGTAGTGCCTTGATCATTGGTTCAGCGGCTGGTGTTGCAGCGATGGGGCTAGAAAAAATTGATTTTTTCTGGTACTTGAAGCGAATCACCTTTTTGTCTTTAATTGGCTATTTTGCGGGAGTATTGGTATATGTATTACAATATCAATTGACGCACTAAGGTGTTGCAGGGGTATAAAAAAAGGGGTGATCAGCGCGATCACCCCTTTTTTTATGCCTCTCATTATTGGATTTTCGAAAATTGAAACGGAGCGTTGGGCCGGAGGAACAGCAGGCCGGTGGTGACCAAGGTGTCCCCGACTTGAAGACCCTCCAGGATTTCTACTTCACCGGCTTGACGGACGCCTGTTTTGACCGTAATAAAAGTGGCTTTTCCACCTTTAGCAATGACTACTTTTTTATCTTTTGCTTGAGGAATGATTGCCTCGGTGGGCACCATAATGGCGGTGGGTTTGGTATTCAAAGAAAGATCTACGTTGGCAAACCGGCCAGCGGTCAATTCCGGGCTTTTTTCTTTGACGAGGGCTCGGAAGAGCAGGTCGCGGGTGCTGGCATCCACACTTTGTTCTCTGGCGCTGATGATGGCTGAGTAGCGGCGCTGGCTACCATCTACGGAAAAGGAAATGGATTGTCCGGGTTTAACCAGATTAGCATATTTTTCGGGGACGGTGAAATCCAGTCGCAGGTTGCGATCATCGCGGATGGTGGCAATGGGAGAAGTGGGGGTTAGGTAAGCACCTGGGCTAATTTGGCGGAGGCCGATTACTCCTTCGTACGGAGCGCGAATTTCTGTCTGTCGAATACGCACTTTGACAAGGTCCATTTCAGCCTGTATATTGGTGATTTGAAGGGTAGCCAGGTCATATTCTTGTTGACTGGTCCCTTTTACCTCGAGCAAACCTTTGAGTCGCTGGGCGGTGGTTTGGGCGATTTGGAGTTGAGCCTCCAATTTGCGCAGCTGGGTTTGTAAATCTTCGTCGTATAATTTTACCAAAAGGGTTCCGGCAGGCACGCGTTTTCCTTCGGGAAGGTTGATTGAGATTACCCGGCCGCTGGTTTCGGCCCGCAGATCAGTTTGCTCAGCGGGAAGTAAGGTTCCGGCAGCGGTAATTTCGCTCTGAAGGACACTGGGCTGCACCACTTTTCCCTCAATATTGCCTAGTGGAAGCGGTGCTCGCTGAAAGTCTCCGCCTTCTTTTTTCTTGCAGGCTGCCAGAGAAAGAAGAGAGAGGGCAAGGGTTGGGACGAACAGGGTATAATTCATAATCAGACAGAAAGAGCTCCAGGCTGGAGTAAAAGGTGATTCTAGAAGCCAGGCCCGCGGTAAATCCTCCCTAAAGGGTAGTGGCACAATGGATTTATTGCTAAAGCCGGCTCAAAGTTAGCTATTATATCCTGAACATCCGTTGGAACTTGTTAAGGCGGGAGCAAATATTCCTCCTTTCCACGCGCTGGATTTTTTTAAAAAAAAACAAAACGGGTGGCAGCGTTTGAAGGCAGTCACCCGTTTTTCATCTAAATAAGATTTAAGCCATAATTTTTTAGAGCGAAAAAGTACGATTTAGTTGGAAGAGTTTGTCAGAAGGTGCGCCGCAATAGGTTGCACCTTTTTTTGTGTCTATCGGTTGTTAGACCTCCACTCGTACACCCATTTGGCTTGGATTTGCTCCAAATGGCCCTCACTGCTATCTTCCCGCTTGCCCTCAAAATTTGGGATCTCCAAAATCCAGTTGAGCAGGTCGGTGAAACGAATTCGGTAGATTTGTGATTCGCCGAACGAATCACCAAACCGGTCGTACAGTTTCATGGCGATGTCTTCATGGTCTTCCCATTGAATGGGCATATTTTCAATATCTGAAAAAGGCATGTTGTCTAAATTTAATAAAAAGGAAAAGGGAGGTAATTTTAATGTTCGTGTCCGATTATCCGAGACTGATCTGGAATCGTTACCACGATCTCAGCCGCTTCATCAAGGAGTACACATTGGCAAGCCAAGCGGCTTTCTAGTCGGGGATTGAAGGCGCGGTCGATAAAATCTTCTTCCTTGTCGGAAAGTTCTTCCAAAAACTGGTCTCCCTTTTCCACATAAATGTGGCAGGTGGAACAAGCGCACACGCCGCCGCAGTTGTGGTTCAAGTGCACATCCGCCTCTTCTGTAATTTCGAGGATGGATTGATCCAGAAAGTCGCCTTCGACCTCTTTTGTGGGAATGTTTTTATCTTCAAACTGAAAAATAATCTTTGCCATAGGACCGGGCGCCGATGCGCCAACGCGTAAGCGATGTTGTTAAAAGAGAAGGATTTGAATAAAAGAAACCCTGAAACACCAAATGGTGTAAAAAGGTTTACAAAAATGATAACTAATTCAAAATAGCTTCAATGTGAATAACTTTTTATCGAAGAATGTTGCTAAATTTGAAAAATACACCGATTTTGGGCACCTTAAATGTAATTTGACGAGAAAATGGAATCGGGAATAAACCCTATAATTGAGCCGGTTTCCCCTCCCGAGAAGGGGCGTTGGAAATTTCGCGACTTGAAAATTTATGCTTCCACCGAATGGTTGGCGGACAATAAGAAGAAGTACCGGCAGGTATTTGATCGCTTTGAAACCTCTTATGTGTATGCAGAGCTCTCTTTTCACAACAAATACTTTGATGTGGAGGATTGGGAAGTGAACGTAGAGTTGAAGTGTTATTCGGTCAAAAAAGTCAAAAAAGAGATTTGCTCCTTGCCTTTTCGCCGAAAGGTGAGCAAGTTCGATCCAATTGGGTATATCCGGGAGGGCTGGGGAAACAAGCAAGAGGGTATTTTCTGGAAAAGGGGACAATATACCTGGGAAGCGTATATAGAGGGGGAAAAAGTGGCTTCTCGTTCCTTTTACATTGAGGATGCGAGCCGTCCGATTACGAAAACCGACAATCCGTACACCCAGATCTTGGCCCTAAAGATGTATGAGGGCCCCTACGACGATGTGCCTGAGTTTGAACGCCTTTACTTGCGGAAATTTGCAGGCGAGGAAACCCGTTATGTGTATGCCGATATTTTATTGCACAATCAAATTCGGACCCGGCAATGGCAATGTGAGCTATTTATCAAGTTTTATAACGATGCCCGTGAGCTAAAAGGTCAGGTAGTCCGCCTGCACAAAGTAGAAAAGGGCGAAGACATTATCCGGCTTACCGCGGGTTGGGGCAGCAATGTAAAGGGATCCTGGAGGACCGATCGGTATACTGCCGAAATCGTATTCATGGACCAACTGTTGGGGGTGATGCGATTTGAGGTAGGGGAGGATTGGGAAGAAGGGTTGAACCCAATCTGGCTTCCGGATACCAGTCATCTTCACCTCGCTATCCCTGAGGAGGATGAAGATACCAGTTTTGAGGAGGTGATGGAGAAACTGGATGCCCTGATTGGGCTCCAATCCATCAAAGCCAAGGTGCGGGAGCATGCCCAGTACATTCAATTTTTACAATTGAGAAAATTGAAAGGTTTTGTGGAGAAGGACGGCATCAATGTGCATTCCGTTTTTGTCGGAAATCCGGGGACCGGTAAAACAACTGTCGCCAAAATGATGGGTAGGTTGTATAAAAAAATGGGCTTGCTGAGTAAAGGGCATGTACACGAGGTGGACCGCTCCGATATTGTGGGGGAATACATTGGGCAGACGGCCCCCAAAATGAAAGAGGCCATCGAAATGGCTCGGGGAGGGGTTTTGTTTATTGATGAGGCGTATGCCTTAAGTCGTTCGCCGGAAGACAACAAGGATTTTGGGCGAGAGGCCATTGAGATCCTGGTTCGGGAAATGTCGAATGGATTGGGGGATCTCGCCATTATTGTCGCGGGCTATCCTAAAGAGATGAAGACCTTTCTGGATTCGAATCCAGGCCTGCGGAGCCGGTTCAAGCTCACGTTTGAGTTTCAGGATTATTTGCCTCAAGAGCTCAGTCAAATTGCCGTCTATGCGGCGAAAGAGAAGGAGATTTTACTCGATGCATCGGTTCAAGCTGCGTTGGATGAGATTATTCTGGAGGCATACCGCCGTCGTGACCGCACCTTTGGTAATGCCCGTTTTGTCTATGACTTGGTAGAGAAAGTTAAGATCCAGTTAGGCCTTCGGGTAATGCGCTTACCCGAAGTAGTGGAAATGCCGGTGGAGACTTTGGTGAAAGTCACCCAAGAAGATGTCTCAAAAGTGCATTTAGAACAGCGCCGACCCTTACCGATGATACCAGTAGATGAGAAGCAGCTTACTGCTGCCCTACACGAATTGGATAGCTTGATTGGGATGCAGAATATTAAGAAGGATATTCGGGAATTGGTGCACCTGGTACGCTATTACCGAGAATCGGGAAGAGATGTATTGGGTAAGTTTTTCCTGCATACCGTCTTGATCGGCAATCCGGGCACTGGAAAGACGACCGTTGCTCGTATTTTAGCCAAGATCTACAAAGCCTTGGGGGTATTGGAACGGGGCCATACGGTAGAGACCGATCGGCAGGGTTTGGTAGCGGGATTTGTAGGACAGACCGCTAGCAAAACTGCCGAAAAAATTGAGGAGGCGCTCGGGGGGGTGCTGTTTATTGACGAGGCGTATGCTTTAACGGCTACTAACCGGTCAGCTCAAGGCGATTTTGGAGATGAGGCCATTCAGACCTTATTGAAGCGAATGGAAGATCACCGCGGGGAGTTTTTTGTGTTTGTCGCAGGCTACCCTGAAAACATGGAAACGTTCCTGAAGGCCAATCCCGGATTGGCCAGTCGATTTGATAAGATGTTGCGTTTTGAGGATTACTCCCCGGAGGAACTTTTAGAGATTGCACTCTATATGTTCCGGCAGGAGGCGTACAAGGTAGCAGAAGATGCGAGGGAGTACTTAGGGCGTTATTTGGCCTTTTTGTACCAGCACCGCGACAAGTACTTTGGCAATGCCCGGGTAGTTCGGCAGGTGGTTTTGGAGATCATAAAAAACCAGAATCTACGGGTTTCTGCTGCACAAGGCGAGGTGGATGCGCACGAAATTCAGCTCAATGACGTGGCTTCTTTCACGTTTGACAAAGACAAGCTGGTGGTTTATCAGCGCCGCGGCATTGGTTTTTAGGATGCCTACAGAAGTTGTTTTTGTTGTAATAGCTGGCGGAGCTGATCGATCTGTTCTGGTGACTGGAAGCCAGATTTAAGGATAGGGTTGGCCTGGTTTTCTGCATGGTAAAGCAAGAAAAAGGAAGCCGTTTCTACGGCTCGCTGGAAAGCCTCCCAGGGTATTTGGGCTTCTCCAACCGCTGTTTTGAAAAAAATAGTGTCCTGGCTAAACTGGTACTCAATGGGTTCCTTTAGTTCGGGTTGTTTATCGTAAGCACTTTTAAAGGTACGTGCCAATAGAGAGCGCATGAGTAGCAGAAAGCCCAAGGTCGGGGCCAGGAAAGCGATTAGCATCCACCAGCGACCGGAGAGCAGGGAGAAAAGTGCTACCAATAGGAGGGAGGCCCCAAGTGCCCATAGGATCCAACGGCGCTGGCGGTAGGTTTGGAATACGAGGTGTTGGGAAACGGCGGCGTAGGCCGATTCGTCGAGAATAAAATGGACATGAATGGGTGTCATGGTGCTTTTTGGGCAAAGGTACACGAAGCGATTGGGTTATGGGTGGGCTTTACGGGATGGAATTTTGGGGTTGCAGAACAACTCCCTTTTCGTGGGCTTTTTTTCAATCTTTTTTAGCATTTTTTTGGACAATTGCCCTGTTTGGGCGTACCTTTGCGTTCGCTTTTGAAAAAGGAGGTATTTTTATTTCTTTTTCATATTCATTATCAACGAGTTATTATCATATTAGCCAATAAGCAGGTATGCCAACTATTAATCAACTGGTACGCCAGAGTCGCGAAAAAGTAGAGTTGAAGAGCAAGAGCCGCGCATTAGACAGCTGTCCACAGCGTCGCGGTGTATGCACCCGTGTATACACGACTACTCCAAAGAAGCCGAACTCTGCGCTTCGTAAAGTAGCCAAGGTGCGTTTGACCAATTCTATTGAGGTGATCGCGTACATTCCTGGTGAGGGTCACAATTTACAGGAGCACTCCATCGTGTTGGTGCGTGGTGGTCGTGTTAAGGATCTACCGGGAGTACGTTACACGATTGTTCGCGGTGCGCTGGATACAGCGGGTGTGAATAATCGTAAAAAGAGCCGCTCTAAGTACGGTTCTAAGCGTCCAAAGAAATAAGACGGGCAACTAGGGTTAGCATCTACTTTGCTAATTCTGCTTGATCACGTTATCACATTTTTATTTTTGTATAATGCGTAAACACAAACCGAAACCTCGAGTATTGGCACCAGATCCGCGTTATAACGATACGATGATTACTCGTTTCGTGAATAACCTGATGTGGGAAGGCAAGAAGAGCGTTGCATTTGGTATCTTGTACGATGCATTGGATATCGTAAAGAGCCGCACCAACGAGGACGAGTTGCAAGTGTGGAAAAAAGCACTCAACAACGTTATGCCTCAAGTGGAAGTTCGTAGCCGCCGTGTAGGTGGTTCTACCTTCCAAATCCCAACTGAACTTCCAGCAGGTCGCAAAATTGCGATTGGCATGAAGTGGATGATCAAGTATGCCCGCGCCCGTTCTGGTAAGGGTATGGCTGAAAAGCTTGCTGCTGAAATCATCGCTGCCTCTAAGGGCGAAGGAAGTGCAGTTAAGAAGCGGGAGGATACCCACAAAATGGCTGAAGCAAACCGTGCGTTTGCTAGCTACCGAGGCTAATCTCTACTTTTTATGTGGCCGTCGAAAAATGAAGTTGCTCACCACCCCGTGGTTTGGCAATTCTTTTTCGACGGTTTTCCTATTTTATCAACTCAATACTTAATTTCATAATTACAATGTCAAAAGATCTCCGATTTACGCGGAACATCGGTATCGCAGCTCACATTGATGCTGGTAAAACCACCACCACCGAGCGTATCCTTTACTACACCGGTGTAAACCACAAGCTGGGTGAAGTACACGAAGGCGCTGCTACCATGGACTGGATGGAGCAAGAGCAAGAGCGTGGTATCACCATCACCTCTGCTGCAACGAAATGTCAGTGGAAAGTAGAAGATCAGGTGTACGACTTCAATATCATCGATACTCCAGGTCACGTGGATTTCACGGTGGAAGTAAACCGCTCTCTCCGTGTATTGGACGGATTGGTGTTCCTTTTCTCTGCAGTTGATGGTGTAGAACCACAGTCCGAAACCAACTGGCGCCTTGCTGATAACTACCGCGTACCACGTATCGGTTTTGTTAATAAAATGGACCGCTCCGGCGCGGACTTCTTCAACGTAGTAGCCGACATGAAGGCTAAGTTGGGTGCCAATGCAGTACCGCTTCAGGTGCCAATCGGTGCTGAGCACAACTTCCAGGGAGTAGTTGACCTCGTAACCAATGAGGCCATCATCTGGAACGAAGCCGACCAAGGTATGACGTATAAGGTAATTCCAATCCCGGACGATTTGAAAGAAACCGTGGATGAATACCGCCAAAAATTGGTGGAAGAGGTAGCGGCTTACGACGACAACCTTTTGGAAAAATTCTTCGATGATCCAAACAGCATCACCGTGGAAGAAATGCGCAACGCTGTTCGTAAGGCGGTTATCGATATGAAGATGACCCCAGTAATGTGCGGTTCTGCATTCAAAAACAAGGGTGTACAGGCTTGCCTGGACGCAGTTTGCTACTTCCTTCCTTGTCCATTGGATATCGAAGCAGTAAAAGGTACAAACCCTGATACTGATGAGGAAATCAGCCGTAAACCTTCTGTAAGCGAACCATTTACAGCCCTTGCGTTCAAAATTGCTACCGACCCATTCGTAGGTCGCCTTTGCTTCATGCGCGTTTACTCCGGTAAGCTGGATGCAGGCTCCTATGTATTAAATACCCGTACTGGTGACAAAGAGCGTATCAGCCGTTTGTACCAGATGCACGCTAACAAGCAAAATCCAATTGACTCTGTTGAAGCAGGTGATATCTGTGCAGCAGTTGGATTTAAAGATATCCGCACTGGTGACACCCTCTGCGAAGTGGGTAAACCAATCGTCCTTGAATCTATGGTGTTCCCTGAGCCAGTTATCGGTTTGGCGATCGAACCAAAAACACAAAAGGACATGGATAAGCTTGGTATGGCTTTGAATAAGTTGGCAGAAGAAGATCCAACGTTCCGCGTTCGTTTCGATGAGGAAACCAACCAAACCGTTATCAGAGGTCTGGGTGAGTTGCACTTGGAAAGCATCGGGGATCGTCTGCGTCGCGAATTGATCGAAAAGAGCTGCCAGCTCACGAAAGGGCGCGTTCCGGTGCTCGTCGGCATCACGGACACCGCCTTCACCGAGAGCGTGAACCTCGCCAAATACTCCGCCGAGGCCGGGGCGACGCATGTGGTGCTTGCGCCGCCGTATTACTTCCCTGCCGCGCCGCCGGAGATGCTGGAGTATGTGCAGG
>JBKDAM010000152.1:0-7632 GCA_046316495.1 Chitinophagales bacterium | reverse complement strand
ACACTATAAAAATACACCAACTTTCTACGCCAAGGACCGAGCAGCCTGGAGGTGGTGGCTGGAACAACACCACCAGGAAGAATCATCGATCTGGCTTGTTATCTTTAAAAAAGAGAGTGGAATCCCCAGTATTTACTACCCGGAGGCCGTGGAGGAAGCGCTCTGTTTTGGCTGGATTGATAGCAAACCCAACAAACGAGATGAGCAGAGTTACTACCAATTTTTCTCCAAACGCAGTCCAAAGAGCAATTGGAGCAAGGTCAACAAAGACAAAGTCACTACCCTTATCGAAAAAGGATTGATGCAACCAGCCGGTATGGCAATGGTGGAGTTGGCACAACAAAATGGAACCTGGAACGCATTGGAAGAGGTAGAAAACGTATCCCTTCCCCCAGATCTGGAAGCCTGCTTTAAACAAGATCCAACGGCGTTCGTCCACTGGGAAGCTTTTCCACGATCTGCCAAAAGAGGTATATTAGAGTGGATTCAAAATGCGAAAAAACCAGAGACACGGCTAAAAAGAATCCAAGAAACGGTTCGCCTCGCAGCACTTAACCAACGAGCAAATCAGTACAGACCATAAAGTGGTTTGGACAATCTTTACTCAAAGAATTGGTTTGGTCCCCATAACAGCATTACCCCCAAGGCCTTCCTCGAAGCGCCTGAACCAAGGTCCAAACCGCCAATAGGCCATAAAGCAGGGAACCAACCAGGGTCCACCGGGTAGTTCGAAGCAAATAGTACGAGAGCAGCGGCAACACTTGCAAGGCGTGCATTCCTATGAAATGGGCCACCCTCAGATCGCCAGCTGTTTTACTCCAGCCCGTAATAAACCGATCTGAATTATCGTTGATCGCACCTACGCTGTGGTTCATCCGCGAACCCATTACAAACCCCTCAAAAGAGAAAACAACAAAAAGCAGGATCCCCAATCGAATAGCCCAAACATAATGTTCAGGCAATTCCGGAAAGCTGTTTTTGAAAAAAAGCCAGCCGACATAAGCCGTGTACAGCGTAACTAAACTAGCAGCCAAAGCCATCATTGAGTACAAAAAAGCGTACAGACTGCTGCTCTGGTTATAGTGTGACAATTGCCCTTTACTCGCTTGTAGCGCAATGTACAAAATTTCCAAACCCAACAGCACCACCGTTGACCAGTTAAAGAAAGAAGTATTGAAATTGGGCAAATAGGAAATATACCAAGCCATTGCCCAGGCAAACGTACAGGTAGAAAAGGCAAATTTAAACGGCTTATACCATGCATTTACCCCATAAACCTGTGTATGGGTGGTTTTGGCAAGGATCAAAAAGAGAGCAGCAAAGAGCAGGCAGACCCATCCAAAGTAGTACAAGGTTTCATTCCGGGTTTTGAGGCTAAGAAAAAAATCGATCATTTTGGTGTGCGAGCAAGGTGTACAAGAGGGATTCGGTCGCTATTTTCTGCCGACCGAGGTGCAATGTACTCCGAAAAACTTGTTGGATGGTATGAGCTTTTGGTTTTTGGGGTTTTCATCTTGCCCTTTTCCGTATAAGTTCTGCAATGCTTCAGTTGATCGCATTTAAGATTTATCCCTTTAGGGCGGTGATAAAATACACAACGATCAAATTTTAAACATTTTATCAGAAATAGAAATAAGGATAAGATGGTACTAATGAAAATCATCACCCGGGGAATACAATAGTTTCCTTATTTTTGAGTCAGGACGGTCCTCCTCGGATCAATTTATTTGAAAAATAAAGAAACTAGAATATGAATCTGCCCCCTAATGCTTTTATTGAACTTTGGCGAGAAGCGCGCACTCGATTTTCCAATCAGTTGGTTGACCTAAAAGAAGAGGAATTGTTAAAAAGACTGGGAAATTCGCCCAATAGTGCGGGATTTTTGATTCGGCATGTTGCCGATGTAGAGCTTCTTTTTGCAAAAAATGTATTTAAGTTGCCGGGTGTGGAAGTATATGCAAAAACGGTCATTGCCAAGATGGACACAGGTGAATGGAATCATCTAACTGAACTAATTGATTATCAGCAGTATGCTTTTGATTCCTTGGAGCGTGCCATCCTAGCACAACGGGAAGACGAGTGGCAGGTTGAGATCAGCACAAAAGAATTTGGTACAAAAACCAAGGCAGAGGCGTTGGGACGGATTATCTCACACACCGCGTATCATGCAGGTCAACTGGCAATTGTTATCAAGTACGGAAAATGATCCGGTTTTTTCGAGGGGGTTAATTAGTAGTTGTGCACTAGATGGACTAGAGGCATAAAAAATCAGAATCCTGTTGCCTGGAATCAAAAATAAGAAGCAAACCAACCAGAGGTCACTGCCAACCTGAATCGGATTAAATGGGCTGGACCTAAAATTTTGTTAGCTATCAGGGAATATGGTGCCTTGTATTCCTTCGGGGCGAGAGGTAAAAAAATCCATCATAACGGCACGGAAAATAGCCAATCAATGGACAATTCATCCTGCAAAAGATAACTACCCCCTACCTGCCTCCAACTAATTTTGAATGGGTAGGACAGGTTTCTTTCCCAAGATAAAAGGCATTTTGGAAGTGTACTTGAGACTTATTGTTTATCCCAAGCTAGAGGTAGGCATTTATTCGTACATATGGGTTAAGGTACCTTGATCGGATATTTAGACTATCCCAACCCTTTAAAGAAATATGCATTCATTTCCAATCGTATCCACGTTTTGCCTGGTCGCCCTACTCGTCTCCGGATACTTACGAGGTATTGCTCAGCCTGCATTGGACACAGATGGTTTGAACCACCTGGAAAATGTCTATTGGTATGCCTTGAAATCCTATTGCGCCACCTTGGACTCCAGTACAAACGTGGTCTATGTTCAAAAGGAGGCATTTGTAGGCTCGATGTGGCCTACTCAGTACCAAAACCATGCGATTCAGTACCTCTATGAGCCAAAGGAGTATCGAAAAGCAATAAAAAAGCAGGGGGGAGCAGCCATTATTGTTGGCATCCGCCCACTTCAGTTCTAGAACGGCTCTTTTTCGGTAAGCGTCATTCCATTTGGCGTTTCCTATTCCAGGCGAAAGCTTCGTTTCGTCAATGGCGGTGGATGGATCGTTTATTTCGAGTACGACCCAGTGAAAAAAGGGCTGGTGTACCAGTCGAGTCGCTGGTCGAGCTTTTAAACCCTCACTTGGGAGGCTATTACGCTGGTGTTGGCCAATTCTTGCCCTCGCATCCATTTTTTGTCAAAAATCATCCAGCCGAATGGACTTGAAATGGACCCCCTTGAGTGTACCTGGCACCATCAGGAAGTAAAGGTAGGTGTACCTCGTCGAAGTGGACCAAGAGTCGGCCCAAAACAACGATTTAAAGGAGATTGCAGCCGATACCTTCAAAGGTCGGGCCTTGATTTCGAGCAAAGAACTTCGTCAAATCCACCAAGACACCTTTGGAGTGCAGGATAGAACGGCCAGGTCCTACGTAAAAATGATGCTAGATGCCAAAATCATTGAGAAATCCAACCAGTTTCCGAGTGATTTCCGACTCATCCTGCCGTAAACCGAGCATAAACCTGTTAGATTCTTTCCTTTCTTCCACCGAACCTGCCGTAATGAAGGTCTTTTCGTAGCAAGGATGAGAAGATTGGGCCTCTCCCTAGGTGACTGGGGGGAGGTTTTTTGTATTTTATTTTAGCGCAGTAGCGAAGGTGAAAATAATAGCAGCCCATTTGATCAGTTAATTCAAAACGACACTTTCAAAGTGGAAAAAAGAATTAAGCTAATATTTGTAGATCCAACCCGAAATTATTGTCAGTGAAACTTAAGTATGGAATAGAATCAGTTCAAGTCATTTGTAATTTATCTCGTTCAGACTTAATACGTTGCAAATTTACTTTAGTTGCGGGCTGATAAATCAAAGGGACATCTTCAACCACTACATCGCTTTTATCCAAACCAAATGCGGCCTCATCACTTTGCCCATAATGCTTTAAACCAAAATAGGCGTTGAGTAAAACACTTTCCTTTAATGTAAATTCATTTTCAGCAGAAAGGAAACGTTCAATAACTACAAATTTAAAATCAGGCTCGCTGTTGTATTTGGTAGAACCGTCGGGTCGTATGTGTAAATTCAGTTCTTTGTCTGCAATCAAATCCTGCACGATCTTTTTAAAATACAACTCGCATCTCGGTTGAATTCGAAAACCAACATTGATGTTTACCTTAATAACTTTATCGTCTATCAACTCTGAAACATCATACGTCAGCGTATAAGGTTCCTCTGTTCTGTGGACGTGCAGGAACCAATACACATCAGCGCGTTTTGGCTTTTTGGTAAAAATAGAGTTAATAATTTTTTCTTCTATGTTGTGTCGGTGATTTGCCTTTGTTAGGTAGATTAGGTGCGTGGAGTACTTCGGAATTTCTTTGTCCTCACTCAACTCCCTTAGTTGCTGTGCGTATTTGCCCAAATCCACAAATTTTGTGAATTGATTGGTCATTTTTCTTCCGTAATAAATGGAATACATGATAAAAATGTAGAAAACGGAAATAAACAAGGTTATGTAACCGCCTTCTGGAAATTTATGCACATTGGCAATGAAAAAAGTAATCTCAATGGTAGCAAATAAAATTAACAAAGTAAACACAAGAGCCTTATGCCATTTCAATTTGTAGATGAGGAAGAATGTAAGCAGGTAGGTAGTAACCAACATCGTAATGGTTATTGCCAAGCCGTAAGCCGCCTCCATCTGAGAAGAACTTCGAAAGAACAACACCATGAAAATACAACCAACCCAAAGCATTATATTCACACTTGGGATATAAATCTGTCCTTTTATTTCTGATGGCTGCCGAACGCCCACTCGCGGCCAAAAATTTAAGTTTATCGCTTCATTTACCAAAGTGTAACTTCCGCTAATCATTGCTTGCGACGCAATGATGGTTGCACTTGTCGCTATTAAAATACCGATAATTAAGAACCACTGCGGCATTATTTCAAAAAATGGGTTGCGTCCCGCTAGAACAGCATTTTCCCCCAAATTCATCAGCCAAGCGGCTTGTCCCATGTAATTGAGCACTAAGGCTATTTTGACAACTGCCCAAGTAATACGAATATTTTTTCTTCCACAATGTCCCAAATCTGAATAAAGGGCTTCTGCTCCAGTGGTCGCCAGAAAAACACCACCCAATAAAACAAAACCGGAGGGGTATTCTGTCAAGAATTTAAATGCGAATGCTGGATTAAGAGCTTTGAGAATTGCTGGGTAGTGAGCGATTTGGGAAACACCAAGTGTAGAAAGCATTGTAAACCAAATCACCATTGCTGGGCCAAAAACACCGCCTACTTTGTGTGTTCCGAATCTCTGAAAGAAAAATAGTGCAGATAATATTGCAATAACAATTGGAATCGTTGGAATATGCTGTAGTCCTTTTACATTCTCCAGACCTTCAACAGCTGACATCACTGAAATAGGTGGTGTAATAATACCATCTGCCAACAGGGTTGAAGCACCGATCATTGTTGGAAACACAAGGTATTTTCCGTATTTACGAACTAATGCGTATAGAGAAAAAATACCTCCTTCGCCTTTATTATCAGCTTTGAGTGTAAGGTAGATATACTTAAAGGTGGTAAGAAAAGTAACTGTCCAAAATACACAAGAAACACTCCCATACACTAGTACTTCTGATATTGGTCTTTCACCAATAATTGCTTTCATCACATACAACGGACTAGTCCCAATGTCACCGTAAATAATTCCAAGCGCTATTAATAATGTGGCGGCTGATACTTTGCCGTTCATACTGTTCTTTGTCTTTTCCATTTACAAGAAATTATGGCACAAAGATGGTATGGATGTTATCGGTAGAAAATAAAGGTATATTCTTAAAGTATAAAGAAATTATAAAGAGAGCGATTGCGAAATCAGTTGAATCGATAACCAACTCCGCTTTCTGTGATGATATGCTTAGGTTGGTTGGGATTATCTTCAATTTTTTTTCGCAGGGTTCCGACGAACACCCTCAGATATTGAGTTTCGGTCTGATAACCAACCCCCCAAATTTCTCTGAGAAGGTATTGATGCGTTAAAACTCTTCCTTCGTTTTTTGCGAACAAAACAAGTAAATTATATTCTGTAGATGTTAGTTTTATAAGTTCATTGTTTCGTTTAGCGGTTCTTGCTGTATAGTCAATTTGAAGATCCCCAAATGTTACTTGGCTATTACCCTGCTCGGTATTATTTCGTCGAATGCAAGAACGAATGCGAGCCAAGAGTTCACCTGTGCGAAATGGTTTTGAGAGATAGTCCGTAGCTCCATTGTCAAGTGCATTTACAATGTCAATTTCACTACTTTGAACAGAGAGAACTATGATTGCTTTGTTAAACCAAGTTCTCAATTCCCGCAAAACTTCATGTCCGCTTTTATCTGGTAAACCTATGTCTAGTAAAATCAATTCAGGTGGATGATTAGCTGCCAAAATCAACCCTTCTTTGCCTGATGTTGCCTGAACTACCTTATATCCATTGCTCTCTAAAATTATTTCGAGCAACTTTTGTATCTGCGGTTCATCATCAATAATTAAAATTTCTACTTTAGACATTTTTGAGGCTGTTAATATATGAAGGTTCAGCTGGGATTGAGATAGTGAATTTTGCTCCATTTTCATTTTCTAGCCGTATGTTTCCATTATGTGCCTCTATGAATCCTTTAGCAATGCTCAATCCTAGTCCAATCCCACCAGCTTTGCTTTGAGGCAATCGGTGAAATTTATCAAATACATTTTGGATTTCAGATTCGGGGAAACCGTTTCCATTATCTGAAATTGTGATAACACAAGTGTCGGATTGGTGAGAGGCAGAAATCATTATTGTGGAGTTCTCTGGTGTGTATTGAAGTGAATTAAAGATTATATTGTGTAGAACTTGTTCCAATAAGCCAGCGTCTAGCTTGTACAACGGCAAATTTTCGTTCGCATCGAAAATAATAAAGTGCTCGCCATTAGTTGGGGAGAGTTTTTGAACTACCGAAAAGATAAGCTCGTTCAAATCGCACCAGTCAAAATTGAGTTTTAATATTCCACTTTCAAGACGACTCATATTGAGTAAGTTTTCAATCTGTCTATTGAGGCGAATGCTCGCTATGTCGATTTGTGAGAGCAGTTCTGATTGGTTTGAAGGCGTAAGTTTATCCTTACTTTCCTTAAGTGTATCTACGGCCCCAATAATAGCAGAAACCGGTGTTCGCAGCTCGTGTGAAAGCGAATTTAATAATGTATTATAAAGTGTTATAGTTTTTAGCTTTTCCTCTTCGTCCCTTTCCTTTCTTTCTACTTCGCGTATTTTATAGGTTAAAACTGCATTAATCGAAGCAATAACAAAATACATCAAAAACATTAGCCCATCCTCTGGAGTGCCAATGTGAAAAGTTAGAGTGGGAGGAATAAAAAAGAAGTTCCAAATTATTGCACTTAGCAACGCCGAAAGAATAACCGGAAGGATATCAAATAAAATTGCATTGACAGACACTACCAACAAGAGTATGAGTGCTACAGACAGATAACCGAAAAAAATCAGAGATATCCTTGGCAGTTTTGTCGCCTGGTAAGGGTAATACCAGCGATTTTAAGCCAAATTCTTTGTTTTCTGACAGATGTCGG
>JBKDAM010000151.1:0-2880 GCA_046316495.1 Chitinophagales bacterium | reverse complement strand
GCCTTGCTGAAAGAGCCGCATGAGTTCGGGCAAGGAAGGCCTTCTGTTGGTGGATCCGACGCGGATGTAGAAGTGATCGTTCCTGGTTTGGTACGGCCTGTTTTTGCCCTTGGGCACTTCCACCACCAAAATTTCTTGCTCGCCTACCCGCTCCAGGCTGCTTTTAATTTGGATGGGTGGGATTACGGCATCCCTGGCTATATTGGATACCCAAGCTTCGTTTTGCTTGGTTTTATCAATCCCAGTAATGGTCCCATCGTCTTCCACCCCAATTAGGATCATGCCTCCTTGAGAATTGGCAAAAGCTACCATTTCTTTGGCCATGGAATCGGTGGTTACTGCAGCGCGTTTAAATTCAACTGCTGCATTTTCACCGTTTTGGATGATGTGGGTTAGGTGGATGGACATCGGAAATATACCCGCAAATATACTGTAGATCCGCAATGCTTGCGGCTATGCTGGGCACAGAACCCAAACGGGGCTATGCGCCAAATAGGGTTGGGTGGTGTAGAGCCGCAAGCATTGCGGGGCTACAGGGCATCATCATAGGCGCCAGTAAACGGTGCTGGGGGTAAAGGCAGAACGATCATATATGCCTTTCAGATCCATGATCACGGGGTTGGGGTTCGTGATGGATTGGAGGTAGTCGGGGCTGAAGGCGCGGAACTCCTGGTGTCCAACCGCTACTACCACGGCATCGTAGCCATCGTGGATTTTTTCGTTGAGGGTAATTTTATACTCGTGGGCGATTTCGTTGGGGGAGGCAAATGGATCGTAAATGTGCACATTAATGGAGTAGTCCATCAACTCCCGAACGAGGTCCACCACTTTGGTATTGCGGATATCGGATACATTTTCCTTGAACGTGATGCCGAGTACCAGGACTTTACAGTGGCGGGGGTTCTTTTCTTTTTCGATGAGGAGCTGCACCAGGCGCTTGGCGATGTGGGCAGGCATTCCGTCGTTGATCCGGCGGCCACTGAGGATCACTTGTGGATCATAGCCCAGTTGGCGGGATTTGTGGAGCAGGTAATAGGGGTCGACACCGATACAGTGTCCGCCGACGAGGCCGGGGTACAGTTGGATGAAGTTCCACTTGGTGCTGGCGGCGGCGATGACCTCCTGGGTATCGATGCCCATTTTATCAAAAATAATGGACAGCTCATTCATCAGGGAGATGTTGAGGTCGCGCTGGGTATTTTCGATGACCTTGGCGGCCTCTGCCACTTTAATGGAAGAGGCGCGGTACACCCCGGGTTCGATGATGCTGTCGTACACCTGGGCGATGGTATCGAGGGCTTCTGCGTCGGAGCCGGATACGATTTTCAGGATTTTGGTGAGGGTGCGGGTTTTTTCGCCCGGCACGATGCGTTCTGGGGAATAGCCGAGTTTAAAATCGCCGGCAGCGAAGGAGAGACCGCTGACCTCTTCGAGGACGGGTAGGCAATCTTCTTCGGTGCAGCCGGGGTAAACGGTGCTTTCAAACACTACGTAATCGCCTTTTTTGAGAGCGCCGCCTACGCTGGCGGAGGCCCCTTTAAGTGGGCGCAGGTCGGGGACCTTGGTATCGTCCACGTCGGTTGGGACGGCTACGACGAAAAAATTTGCTTTGCGGAGGTCTTCGGGATCCGAGGAGAAGAGGATATCGGTGTTCTCGAAGGCGGAGGAATCGAGTTCATTGGAAGGATCGATTCCTTGTTTCATAAGTTCCACCCGTTGGGCGTTGATATCGAAGCCGATGACTTTGAATTTTTTGGCAAATTCGAGGGCGATGGGCAGCCCTACATAGCCGAGGCCTACGACAGCGATTTGCTTCTTTTTATCTACAATTTCTTGAAACATAGCGAGTGAAAAAGCGGAAGTGGCGAAAAAAATACAAGGCTTCGCCTTCGATAAGTCGCAGGGACCTACCGCAAAAAAATGAAAATTCGACTGTTTGTTTTCGTTTTTGTTGGCCTTTTGGGGGCTTTTGCGATGGTTTTTGGCTTGTTTAGCCGAAGGGCCGGTTTGGATTCCGGCCTAAAGATGGTTTCAACTTGCGAAACGCTGTGTTGGACCAATTACTTTTTTTTCTTTTAACGGATAGGGGAATGATTTTCGCTGCTATGGTTGGGCGGCCTTATTCCAGCTCCAGGAAATGGCTGCTTGCGCATTCACAGGTGCAATCGCTCCAGAGCAGCAGGTAATGGGTATTGGACATGCTGCTTTTGAACTGCTGGTATTCGGATTCGGAATACAGCAGGAAGCGAATTTTGCGACCGATGAGTTTTTCTGCTTTTTCGATGAGTTCGAGGAGGTACGCCTTGTCGATTTCATCGCTTACGATGAGCAGGTCGATCACGGCGCTGTCTTTGCCAATGGCGAGGTCGCCGGTGACAAATACGTGGGAGATATGTCCCAGGCGTTGGATCACATTGATTACAATTTGATCCAGGCCGATGTGTTTCAATAGGATGCTATGGATTTCGCGGAAGAGGGGGTATGCTTTATTGGCGGCATACACCTTTTTATTGCCTTCGGTAATGGATTGGATCATTCCTGCCGCTTCGAACCGGTTGAGTTCCACGCGGATTCCGTTGGTGGAGTCACCAAATTCGGTTTCAAGTCCGCGCAGGTAAGCTGTGGTATTTCCATTTAGGAAAAACTTCATCAGCAGCTTAAGCCTGGTTTTAGAAGAGATCAGCGTGTCCAGCACAAGATATTTCGTTTTAGTGGCAACAGATTAAACGGCTGTTTTCTTTGGATTAAAAATGTGCCACAAAATTACTCATTTATAGGATTGGTTGTATATGTTGGGTCTGTTTTTTTGAAAAAAAACAGACCGTATAGCCGCCTTGAAGGCGGGTGGCAGGCCCCCAGCCAGGTGCGGGTGTCTGGGAT
>JBKDAM010000150.1:0-7603 GCA_046316495.1 Chitinophagales bacterium | reverse complement strand
CAGCTGCTCCGATGCGTTCGAAGCGGGCGCTACGACGGATTTAACAGCGGATTACACTTTTGCGGCTCCTTACGGAAACAACGGCCTTGCCAATAGTGTGGAAACCGTTGCGGAGAGCGGGATAGTGAATTACAGCGCCACCTATTACAATGCAACGAATGAAGGAATTGAAAGCTGTATTGATTCAGATAATGATGGCGTACGTGATGTGACCGACTTGGACGACGACAACGACGGCGTACTAGATGCAGTGGAATGTACTGTGGTTTCCCCCCAAGTAATGACTGGGACCGGAGTAAATAAAAATACCCTTCAATGGGTTGTTTGGGAAGATGCGTCTATTTCAAACGGCATACAAAACGGCGATGTACAAACAACGGTGCTTCCCGATGGAACCACGGTAACCATTACTTTCAGCAACGTAGTAGGAGCGAGTGGAGTCCCAAGCTTTATCAGCAACGATTTTTCACAGGTATTTGGTTCACAACTGGGCACCCTTTACAATCCGAGTAGTTCTAAAGATCGAATTTTATACAATGTGACCCCCGCCGGCAGTACTGCTGCCTTAAGGATGACCCTTTCCGCAACCCGTGGAGGGCTGCCAGTTGCCGTTCCAAGGATAATAATCGGTGATGCCGAGACCTCCGCGCTTTCTGGCGAGTACACTCAATTTACCACCAATGGAACCCCCTTTACCGCGTATGAAAGTACCGGCACCTTTGTACTGTCTGGAGAAAATACCCAAACGGTTCGGTATACCACCACGGTAAATGGAACTCGACTATTTTCAACAAACAATGCTACCCTGATCGATTACACCCTGCTTACACAGGGAGGTTCTGGTTTTGCCTTGGCATTTGATCTAACCAGTCTGAATGGCTGTGATTCGGATAACGATGGTATTCCAAACCGCCTGGATACGGATTCGGATGACGACGGTTGTTCCGATGCTGCAGAGGCGGGTGCAACGACGGATCTCACCGCTAACTTTACTTTCTCTGGTCCTTTTGGCGCCAATGGATTGCAAAATAGCTTGGAGACGAGTGCAGAAAGTGGGGCGGTTAATTACAGCTCCACCTATGCGGACTATGCTGTCGATGAAGACGATAATGCTTGTTTGGATACCGATGGTGACGGCGTTAAAGACATAGTCGATATTGATGACGACAACGACGGCATTGTGGATTGGGAAGAAAAAATCGACTGCGAGCCCCGTAATGTTACGGAGATTTTCTGCAACGACTTGACCGATTACCGCTGGGTGAACTTTACCTCGGTAACCCCGAATACCACCGCGACAGGTACAGTAACCTTGTCAAACGGTGAGGTGGTCAATGTAACCTATACGGGAAGTGCCCTTTCCTTGCAGCCCACCGGTAATGCCATGGAAAGCAGCGCAGAGTATTGCCCTGCCATTCCTTCTGGCAATCAGATGATTCAAACACAGAGTGGAGCTGGTTTGACACACAAATTTGTGTTCTCAAAACCAATCATGAACCCGGCCTTTAATGTATGGTCCCTTGGTAATCCCTCTAATTACATTACATATACTTTTACCGCACCAGTTAAAGTCCTAATTGGAAATGGCTCGCTGGTTCAGACTTCTGCTAATTCCGTAACTGGAAATGAAGGAGATGGTACGATTGTTTTCTCTGGACTCATAAGCGAAATTAGCTTTACCGCGAGTGGTTTTGAAAACTGGTCTGGATTGCAAGTTGCCTTTGGTAGGGCAGCTACCAGCATCTACGATGACCTCTGTGATGGAACCCAAGATACAGACGGGGATGGCATCCCGAACCACCTGGACTTGGATTCGGATGGCGACGGTTGTTCCGATGCTTACGAAGGAGGTGCTACCACCAGCACCACTGCCAATTACTCATTCCCTGGTCCTTACGGTACCAACGGTTTGGCTAATTCAGTGGAGACCACTGCAGAAAGCGGGGTGGTGAACTATACCCTGAAGTACAATGTGGCCAACAGTGCTGGTCTAGATGCCTGCCTGGATTCCGACGGAGACGGTGTTGCAGACTATTTAGACACAGACGATGATAACGATGGGGTGCCTGATAGCACCGAGCAAAACTGTGAACTGGTTAGCAATGGCACGTTCACACAGGCCAATGGAGCGCCTCAAAATTGGACTACCACGGGGGTAGTTTTGGCATTCAGCAATGTGTTGGCATTCAATGGTAGTGATTTAACGCCCAATGGAGTAGCCTCACAAACCATTACCGTTTTGCCCAATTATGCCCATACGGTTACCTACCTTCAGTCTGTCACTGGCCTGGGTGCGGGATCCTCCGGCTTGCGTGTTGATATTTTGGAAAATAACCAGGTGATCGCTTCTCGAACTCAGATGCTTTCCGGCGGTCAGCCTTCCCAAAATATTTCCCTATCCTTTCTACCAACCACAAGTTCAGTGGTGATCAGGATTACAGATGTTTCAACTGCGACGCTTAGTATAGATGCCATCCTTGACAATATTTCGGTTAAAATGTGTGATTCGGACGGCGATGGTATCCCGAACCACCTGGACTTAGATTCGGATGGGGACGGTTGTTCGGATGCTTTTGAGTCAGGTGCCACTGGCAACTTGGCAACCGATTACACCTTCCCGGGGCCTCATGGAACCAATGGATTGGCCAACAGTGTAGAAACGGTTGCCGATAACGGCATCTTAAATTATACCTCCTCTTACTCAGATGCAACGGACCCGCTAGCAGGTTCTTGTGTAGATACGGATGGAGATGGCGTGGCAGACGTGCGGGATTTGGACGATGACAACGACGGCGTGCCAGACAATGTAGAGAACGGTATTACCCTTTCTCCCGCTTGTGCCACTGTTCCGGGACCTATTCAATTTACCGTTCCAGCGGGTGTAACCCAACTTCCAGTCAAACTTTGGGGTGCTGGTGGTGGTGGAAACAACAGTGGTTTCCTTCAAGAAAAAGGAGGAAGTGGTGCTTTTGTAAAAGGTACTATTCCGGTTACGCCAGGCGAGGTGCTCACACTGGTTGTCGGAGAAGCAGGCAAGTGGAAATCGACTGCTACGACTTATGGCGGTGGTGGCGCAGGTGGTTCAGATCCCTTCGAAGCACGTCATGGTGGTTCTGGCGGTGGTATGTCTGCTATTTATCGCGGAACCACGCCACTCTTGGTTGCCGGCGGCGGCGGCGGTGCACCTGCAGCCAACGCTTCTTCGGTTGCTTCTAATGGTGGTGGTGGTGGTGCTCCAAACGGACAGGATGGAACGCCCAATGCGGTAGAGCTAAACGGCTTTGGTAAAGGCGGTACACTCACCGCTGGTGGAGCTGGAGGAACCAGTTCAGTAGCTGGATTTAACGGTACTGCTGGCACTCAATTCCAAGGAGGAAATGGAGGTAACAGTTCCCAGATCAACGCCGGTGCCGGTGGCGGCGGTGGCGGTGGTTACTACGGTGGTGGCGGTGGTTCAGGATATGGATTTGGTTTTAACTTCCAAGAAAGTGCTGGTGGTGGCGGATCCAGTTATGCAGATCCTAGCGTTCTGAATGTATCTATGATCGCGGGAAGTACCACTGGTGTTGCTCCGAATTCATCTGATCCTAACTATGCTTCAAATATAGGCTTTGGAGGAGCACCTGCCCAAAATGGTGGCTGTGGCTATATCAATATTGATCCTATCTACCTCAACGATACAGATGGAGATGGTATTCCTAATAGCCTCGATCCGGATTCGGATGGCGACGGTTGTTCCGATGCCCTAGAGGCGGGTGCAACCACGGATCCTACCGAAAATTATGCTTTCTCGGGTCCTTTTGGAACCAATGGCTTACAAAACAGCCTCGAGACGGGTACAGAGACAGGCGTGGTTAATTATACCTCCACCTACGCCAATGCTACTAACCCTAGCGTGAACGCTTGCTCCGATACCGACGGTGACGGCATAGCGGATTACTTGGACACGGACGATGATAACGACGGCGTGCCCGATTGCACAGAAGGGTTCACAGGGCCTCTTGACATGAACTCACCTACGATGATCTCCAACCGAGATATTGAAGGGACTGGTTACATTAGTTTTAGTGGTTCTCAACCTACTACCGCCAATCAACTAAACCCGCCTGCAGGGGATGCCAATGGTAACCTTGGTATGACCGTTCAAAGTGGTGTAGGAAATGTCACCAGCTACCGAATGGATTTTAACCATCCAGTAACGGTCAAAATGCGTAACAATACCGCCATTGTATCAGGCTTTGTTACTCTGGATGAATATTTTGTCGTATCAACCGGTGGCGCTCCAATTCAAGTGAGCAATCCTTCTAACGAACTGGACTTGTGGAATGGTTCCGCGTGGGTAAACATGCCTGCAACATACTCAGCTGCCACAGTTCGCTGGAAATCCAAAGCGACGTTGAATCCTGGAACTGGTAATTTCCGTTTTACTTTCCCTCAGACTAATTTTGTATCTATTCATTATTACAACAATACCTCAACCACTGCCAATGGGTCAACTCTTAACTGGAGTGTAGAATGTGCAGATATTGATACGGATGGCGATGGGATTCCGAACAGAGAGGAACTGGATTCTGATAACGACGGCTGTTCAGATGCCTTTGAAAGCGGTGCTACCAGTAGCCTGACCTACAATTATGCCTTCCCAGGCCCCTATGGAGCAAATGGATTGGCAAATAGCGTAGAAACAGGTAGTGAAACCGGTGCTGTAAACTACAGCTCTACGTACGCCAATGCTACAAACCCAGGCACAGCCGCTTGTTCAGACAATGATAACGATGGGGTTCCCGATGCACAAGATGAAGATGATGACAATGACGGTGTTCCGGATGTGATCGAAATTTCAAGCTGTGGTGATCGGACCTTTGACAATAACATCGAATTGGGCGTATCTGGTTTTACTGAATGCGTACCGAGTGTTGATGGACCTGGAATTAATTTTTTCGGTACCAATATTCCACCTTACCAGGGTTCAAAATACATCGGATTCCACCAAAGCGAAATTTTTTCGATTGATTTAGGATCTAGCCCAATGGTAGCAGGTGAACCTTACACCGTGAATATTGCGACCGCAATCGCAGGTATTAATGCTTGGCCCGGGAACAATCCTGGACGGGTCATCATGTATGCTTCCAATGGCTGTGCACTTACTCAATTGATTGATACTACAACTGTTCGCCCTAACCAGGCAGCTGGCTGGTTGTTTGAATCCTTTGAGTTTGTGCCGAATAACAACTACACCAAACTGGTATTTGTGGCCAATGCACCTAATTACAACTCTGCGCTTTCGCTTGGAAGTAATTTGTCTGCTGGAAATGTCGGATACCTGATTTTGGATAATATTTCCTATGGAGAGGTGTGTGATACAGATGGTGATGGAATTCCGAATCACCTCGACCTTGACTCAGATGATGATGGCTGTTCCGATGCTTATGAAGCGGGTGCAACCACTAATACTGCCGAAGACTATCAGGTATTAGGTCCTTATGGATCTAATGGACTTGCCAATAGCCTGGAAACCAGTTCTGAAAGCGGAACGGTGAACTATAATTCTACGTACAATACAAATGCGACCAATAGTCAGATTGCGAACTGTTTTGACTCCGATAATGACGGAGAAACCAATGCAGAAGAGCAAGCTAATGGCACAGATCCGTTTGATCCTTGTAGCTTTACCAATCCTCCCACGAGCAACAGTGCTGCCTGGAATACTTGGGCATTGCTGGATTGCGACGGAGATGGGTCTATCAATGCAGTGGATCCTAGTCCGCTAAATCCTTGTATTTTCCAAGCGGGTGCAATCCCAAATCCTACCAATTCGATTTGGGCGGCTGCGGACTGCGACGGAGACGGCGAGACGAACGGAGAAGAGAATACGAACGGTACGGATTCAAATGATCCCTGCTCGTACACGAATCCACCTACAACATCGGATCCAGTTTACGCAGTATGGGCTGCTCTGGATTGTGATGGAGATGGAACACCTAATGGTAGCGACACTGATCCACTGAACCCCTGCGTACCGGCAACAGGCACTCCGAACGTAAACAATTCGATTTGGGCGGCTGCGGACTGCGATGGGGACGGGGAGACCAACGGGGAGGAAGCGGACAACGGCACGGATTCGAATGATCCATGTTCGTTCACGAATGCACCGACGGTATCCGATCCTGGGTACTCGGTATGGGCCGCGTTGGATTGCGATGGAGATGGAGCACCGAACGGAGTGGACCCTGATCCAACAGATGCCTGTGTTTACCCAGCGGGTTCGACGCCCGATCCTACGAATGCGGCATGGGCTACGTCCGACTGCGATGGAGACGGCGAGAACAATGGAATGGAATATACGAACGGCACTGATCCGGAAGACCCCTGCTCTTACACGAATGCGCCAGTGGCAGGTACGACTGCCTGGTTTATGTGGGCGGTATTGGATTGCGACGGAGATGGAGCACCGAACAACACAGATCCTAGTCCGCTGAACCCCTGCGTGCCAGTTACATCGAATCCGAACGTAAACAACTCGATTTGGGCGGCTGCGGACTGCGACGGAGATGGCGAGACGAACGGAGAAGAGAATACGAACGGTACGGATTTAAATGATCCCTGCTCGTACACGAATCCACCTACAGCATCGGATCCAGTTTACGCAGTATGGGCTGCGCTGGATTGTGATGGAGATGGAACACCTAATGGTAGCGACACCGATCCACTGAACCCCTGTGTACCGGCAACGGGCACTCCGAACGTAAGCAATGCGATTTGGGCGGCTGCAGACTGCGATGGGGACGGGGAGACCAACGGGGAGGAAGCTGACAACGGCACGGATCCGAATGATCCATGTTCGTTCACGAATGCACCGGCGGTGTCCGATCCTGGGTACGCAGTATGGGCTGCACTGGATTGCGATGGAGATGGAGCACCGAACGGAGTGGACCCTGATCCGACAGATGCCTGTGTGTACCCAGCGGGTTCGACGCCCGATCCTACGAATGCGGCATGGGCTACGTCCGACTGCGATGGGGATGGCGAGAACAATGGAATGGAATACACGAACGGTACTGATCCGGAAGATCCCTGCTCGTACACAAATGCGCCAATGGTAGGGACTACTGCCTGGTTTATGTGGGCGGTATTGGATTGCGACGGAGACGGAGCACCAAACAACACAGATCCTAGTCCGCTAGACCCTTGCGTACCAGTTACATCGAATCCGAACGTAAACAATGCGATTTGGGCGGCTGCAGACTGCGATGGGGACGGTGAGACGAACGGAGAAGAGGCGGCTAATGGCACAGATCCAATTGATCCATGCTCTTACACCGTTACACCCACAATTGCAGACCCAATTTATACAACTTGGTCAACTTTAGATTGCGATGGCGATGGTGTAAGCAATGGCACGGAGATTGACCCTGACGGTGACGGCGTAGCCGGCCCGAATGGTACAGATCCGAGTGATGCGTGCAGCATGAATTTTGCGGATGTAAATATGGTTGCGACGAGCACCGGCGACTGTGATGGTGATGGTGTGAGCAATGCGGATGAGGTGAATTCTACTGGTCCGAATGATCCACAGACAGATCCATTAGATGGTTGTTCGTTC
>JBKDAM010000149.1:0-11775 GCA_046316495.1 Chitinophagales bacterium | reverse complement strand
CCTTATTTTTGTATTGCTCTGGGCTGGTTTTAGCCAGAAAAAAATGGAAAGCCTAGGCTTAGGTTGTACTTTTGGGTTTTAATTTTACGTTCTAATTTAATTATGAGAGGTGCAGCACTACTGGGCACACAAAAGATTGCTTTTCAGATGGAAGGAGTGGTTCCGGGACTTCCTCCTTTGGTTCTATTGCATGGGTTTTGCGAAGACTTGTCTATGTGGGACCAGTGGATAACTGGTTTGTCGGGTATCGGTTCTATTCGGATTGATCTGCCAGGGTTTGGGCAATCAGATTTACCTTCCGATGATAGTCTTACGGCATATGCTGCGGCAGTGAAGGCCGTATTAGACCAGCTGTCCATTTGGCAGTGCATTTTGGTTGGCCATTCAATGGGCGGGTATACGGCCTTGGCATTTGCGGAGCAATGGCCGGAGCGAGTAGTAGGCTTAGGGTTGTTTCATTCTCATCCATTTGCAGACAATCCGGCACAGCAGCATAACCGGGATCGAGGGGTGGAGTTGATCGAATCTGGCAAAAGGGATTTGTATATTGCACAGCTTTTTCCCAACCTATTTAGTGCTGAATTCAAGCGTTTGCAGCCTGATTTGGTAGAAAATCGGATTTCCAATGGGCAGACTCAATCAGCGGAGGGCATTGTAGCGGCTTTAAAAAGTATGCGCAATCGGCCGGATCGCAGTGAGGTGCTCCGAGCACTTCGATGTCCTGTGTTATTTTTGATTGGCCAACAAGATGCTTTAATTCCTTATGAGAGGGCCTTGACAACCACTCTGTTGCCTTCTTGGGCGGTGGTGCATTTGTTAAGGCAGGTAGCGCACATGGGTATGTACGAAGAGCCGGAGGTCACAGCCCGTCTGGTGGCAGGTTATTATTGGCAGTGCGTGCATTTAACCAATCCAAAACTATGAGAAGACTAGTAAAACCATGGATTCGAGCAACGGTGTTGTTATTGGTGGGAATGACTTCCAATAGTCTCTTTGCGCAATTGGCGCATTGGCGGGCGCTGATGGGGGACTGGTATTTTCAGCGTCAGTCGTACGAGAAAGCGATGGAGTCGTATGAAAAAGCGGGTTTGCCCTACAATATGGGGCATACTGCTTACTTATTGGGTGATTTTGAGATGGCGGCAGTAGAATGGGTTGCAGCAGCAGCCTCTTTTCGCAACCCTTCAGATCAAGCGGACGCTTGGTACAACGCAGGGAATGCCTATTATCAGCAGGGTAGGTATGCTGAGGCCGTGGATGCATATAAAAATAGTTTACGAAGAAGTCCCAATCGAGAGGATGCCCGGAAAAATTTGCGATTGGCTCAGTTAGCCCTTCCACCGGCTACGCCCCCTTCTCCTCCACCTCCCCCCCCACAGCGAACCACGAATCAATGGCTGGATCAGGCGAATTGGCGTGTGGAGGTTTTACCTGCCCAGATAAGCGCAGAGGAAGCCAGAAAACGATTAGAGCGCCTGGTGGTCCCACTGGAAACAGAAAGTGCCAAGCAGTATCGCCGCCTGGCACCTTCGAATATTCCCCGTCGGGGAGAAAAGGCTTGGTGATTTTATCTAGGTCGTTTGGGTTTTCCTTGTCTCGCTTCTCGTAGCTTAGCTCTTTCGAGCACGGAGCGTCGAAAGAGTCGTTCTGCTTCCGGGATTTTCACGATTTTTTGGACAGAAATAACCTTGCGAAGTTGCTGTACCATTTCCCGTTCGAGGTCCAGTTCACGTTGACGAAGTTCAAAGTGCTTGCGAAGTTGTGCTTCAGCCTCCTGATCGCTCAGGTTGTCACGGCGGATGGCTTTGGCTTCCTTCTGGGTCTTTTCGCGTTCGCCCAAGAACTGGTTATAAATTGGCCAGAACGACCGGGCTTCTTCCGAACTGAGTTTCAGTACGTCGGTGTAAACTGCTATCCGTTGTGCCCGCATTCGATCTTCGCGGGGTTCGTTTTCAGGTTGGGCCCAAGAGAGGGAATGAAAGAGGCTCATCAGCAGGGCGGTTAAAAAAAGATGTTTCATACTATTGTGAATAGGTGGTTGAAATAAAAAAAGAGGTTATCAGACAAAAGGGTGGTTTACAGGAGGTCTCTTAGTTCTTCTTCTGTCAGGGCATCGAGTACTTGTTCTTCCGAAACGTCTAGTTCTTCGGCGGTAGCGGTTTCATCCGCTGGAGTTGCTACGAGCAGGGTAGTTTCAGTGTAATTTTCAAGCAGTTCGGGCTCAAATTCCAAGATATTTTCTTCTACATAGGCAGTAGCGCTTTCGGGCGTGAGCGGCTCGAAGTGCACTGCGATGGAGGTGGATGCCTGATTCGGCTGTATAAAGTAGAAGGCCGTTACGAGGAGCGCCAAAGCGGCGGCGGCACTCCATAAAAGCGGCTTCAGCCACATCTGAACGGGCTTTCGCGTGGTTCCAGAAGGGTGAGCGATTTCACTAAAGTAGGGCTGTTCGGGGTCATACAGTCCTTCGAAGTAGCCTTCGGGGACCTTTAGGGAGTCTTTTTTTTCTTTTACCTGAAGGAGTAAAGGCGATAGCTCCCGGAGTTCTTCTTGAACGGATGTATTTTTCATTGTAATAATGCGGCTTCTACTTTTTTAACAGCATGGTGAAAAGAGGCTTTTAAAGCTCCGACGGAGGTGTCGAGGAGTTGGGACATTTCTTCATAAGGCATCTCTTCAAAATAGCGTAGATTGAAAACGATACGTTGCTTATCAGGTAGCAGGGAAATCTGCTCTAATAGTCGGGCTTGGGTTTCGTCCCCATCAAACCACTGATCAGCGCGGAGCTGTTCGAGGTAAGTTTGGTGGTTTCGCTGCTCTGTGGAGTCGGTTAATTGACGCGCTTTTTGCTGGAGGAAAGTCATTGCTTCATTTGTTGCAATGCGGTAAATCCAGGTGAAAAGGCTGCTTTTTCCTTCGAATTGACCTATTCCACGGTAGATTTTAACCAGTGTGTTTTGGAAAACATCGTTGGCATCCTCGTGATAAGTAACCAATCGGCGGATGTGCCAGTACAAGCGCCTACCATATTGGTCCAGGAGTATTCGAAATCCCTTTTCCTGGTTAGCCGGTGTTCCGCGGAGCAGCTGCAGGAGCACGTCATCTCGTACTGGTTTGGATGTTTGAGTTGTCAACGTATTTTTTTGGTTAAATCGTGCCGGATGTGTTTTTGTTCTTTGGGATGGTTTCTTATTGGATGTGGTGGGAGGAGGAAGGTTTAATTGGAGGGTTAAATTTTTTCGAAACGAAGAATTATGGTACGAAGTTGCGTATTTTGCCGGATAAATCCATTTGACAGCTATGCCAACTGCTTTGGTGATTGTTTTTGTAGGGATTACGATTTTTTTATCCCACTGGTTTGCAGCCTTGTTTGCGCGGTTGCGCATACCGGATGTGATTTGGCTTTTTACGATTGGGTTATTATTAGGGCCAATTTTCGGGGTGGTAAAAACGCAAGATTTTGGGGCGGTTGGTCCGGTTTTTACGACTATAACCTTGGTTTTCATATTATTTGAGAGTGGGATTGATCAGCGATTAGAGCCTTTGATTCATTCGTTGGGGGGGACAGCGCGGATTACAACCTATAATTTTTTAGGGACCTGTTTGGTAGCGGGAAGTATTGTATTTTTCTACACGGATTTAGGGGTGGTACGCTCCTTGATGTTGGGCTCTATTGTAGGAGGAACCTCCTCTGCGGTGGTAACAACCTTGGCCCGAGCGTTTCAGATGCGGGAAAAGACTAGGACGATTTTGGTTTTGGAATCGGCCTTTTCGGATGTATTTACCTTGGGTATTCCGTTGGCTTTATTGACAACCTATCAGATTGGGCAATGGGATGTTGGGATTATGACTGGGCAGATGATAGCTGCTTTTATACTAGCGGCGATGCTGGGGATTGCTGGGGCTTTTTTTTGGAGTGTTTTGCTGAATCGGATGCGCACGTTGCAGAACACGGTTTTTACCACGCCGGCCTTTGTTTTCATTATTTATGGGATTGTGGAGTTATTGAATTTTTCAGGACCCATTGCTGCCTTGATGTTTGGTATTACCCTGGGGAACATCGACGTGTTGGGTCCTCCTATTCTGAGGAATGTGATTTCGAGGAAGCCCATTGCCTTGAATGAGAACGAGAAAGCCTTTTTTTCGGAGGCGGTTTTTTTGCTAAGAACTTTTTTCTTTGTCTACATAGGAATTTCTGTCCGGTTGGAGAATTGGTGGTATATGGTATTAGGTGGGATGATTACCGGTGCTTTGTTTTTGGTTAGGATATTTATTGTACGGTTGTCTGTTCCTAGGACTACTCCTTTGAAAGATGCTGCTTTTATGGCCGTTATGATACCGAAAGGGCTAGGGGCGGCGGTGTTAGCTTCCTTGCCAGCTCAGAAAGGAGTTGCTGGTGGGGATATTATTCAGGCAGTGGTATTTTCCATTATTTTGTGTTCCACCTTTATGACTACGATTTTGACCTATTTGGTGGATAAAACGTTTATTTCCAAGGTGTATTGTTGGTTATTTGCAATGATGGGGCTGGGGAAGCAAGAAGATTCCGGGCTTCCTGGAGTCAGAAGGTCGAATTTACGCTGGACTCTACCGGCCTCGGTCAAAAAAGAACCTGATTCAGAGCTTTAGAGTATCCCAGTCCATTTTGGAGCTGCAAATTGGTCCTCCTTTGTTGACTGTTGGTCTGTTTGCATGGTTTGTTGATCGAATCTTATTTTGTTTTACTGTTAAAAGAGGGGCATTCCCCAAACAATGTTTGATTGATAGCGTTTTATCGAGCAATTCGTCAATAGAAAAAAACGCTTCGGATGCTACAAATTAAACAATTGCTAGGGCTGGGTGCTTCGCTACTGCTGTGCATTGGGTCTCTTGCATCGCAAGGAACGGCCACCATCAGTGGGTTGGTACGGGACAGTGAGACAGGTGAAACCCTGATTGGAGTGAGTGTGGAGGCGGTAGGGCTTCGCAAAGGAAATGTGAGTAATGAGTATGGGTTTTACTCAATTACGGTTGCAGCATCGAAGGATTCTATCACCTTGAAATTTAATTACCTTGGGTATGAGCAGCAGTTGCTGCGTTTACTGCCAGTAGGAACTGTCAAAATGGATGTTTCCTTGCGGCCTGATGGGGCCGTACTTGAGGAGGTGACGGTGGTGGCGAATTCATTGGAGGATAAGGTGAAAAGTACCGAAATGTCGGTTGCAACCCTAACCGCCAGGGAGGCAAAAGCGCTTCCTGCTTTATTTGGAGAAACAGATTTATTGAAAATTATTCAGTTAAAGCCCGGGGTTGCTTCTGGGTCTGAAGGTACCACGGGGATATTTGTTCGTGGAGGGGCAAACGACCAGAATTTGATTGTTTTGGATGAGGCGGTGGTATACAATCCCAATCACTTATTCGGCTTTTTTAGTACGTTTAACCCTGATGCGGTGAAGGACCTTAAACTATGGAAGGGTGGATTTCCCGCCCAATACGGTGGCCGTCTTTCTTCGGTTATTGATGTCCGAATGAAGGAAGGCAATAACAAGGAATACGACGTAGCGGGGGGAATTGGCCTGATTTCCAGTCGTTTGACCGTTGAGGGCCCGATACAAAAAGATAAATCCTCGTTTATTGTGAGCGGTCGGCGGACGTATGCGGATTTGATTACGGCGCAGATCAACAAGGCGAATGAAGGTAAAGAGGATTTTAATCCGATCCCGGATTATTATTTTTACGATTTAAATACGAAAGTCAATTTTCAGTTGAGTCCGAAGGATCGGCTTTATTTAAGTGGTTATTTTGGGAGGGATGTTTTCACCTTCAAAAATGAGGTGTTCAATTTTCTTTTCGACTGGGGAAATACCACTGCTTCGGCCCGTTGGAACCATACGTTTGGGCCTAAGTTATTTTCAAATACCACCTTTACTTATTCGGATTTTAACTATCGGATTCGGAATGTATTGCAGGGTTTTTCTTTTAACCTTGGTTCCAATATAATGGATGTTAATTTTAAGCAAGATTTTTATTACCAGCCCAACAACCGCCACACCATGCGGTTTGGGGGAAATATTACCTCCCACCAGTTTGTAGTAGGGCGATTAAAGGCTGGAAGCGACGATGGGTCGGTGAGTTTTGAGTCTGGAGAAGATTTTCAGGGAACTGAGTTTGGCTTATTTTTCTCGGATGACTGGGTGTTAAGCGACCGCTTAAAGGTGAATTGGGGTGGGCGACTTTCTGGTTGGAACAATGCAGGTTCTAGTTACACCCGTTTAGAGCCTCGTTTTTCGGCGAATTATTCATTGGCGGATAACTGGTCGGTGAAAGCCTCTTATGCGCGGATGAACCAATATGTACACTTATTGGCTTCCAGTGGATTGTCCTTGCCTACGGATATATGGTATCCAAGTACGGGAAGCGTAAAGCCAGAGAAGAGTGATCAGATTGCGGTGGGTACCAGCTTTTTGTTGCGGGATAAGTTTTTGATTACCTGGGAGGGGTGGTACAAGTGGCTAGAAAACCAAATTGATTTTATTGATGGTGCGGAGTTGTTTGGTCAGCAGGGTTTAGAATCGCAACTTACTTTTGGAGATGGGTATGCATTCAGTCCGATGGAACTGGAGATTGAGAAAAAGGAAGGGAGACTTACGGGATGGATAGGTTATACGTTGGCTTGGGTGAAACGCGGGCGTTTCCCGGTCATCAACAATGGAGAGTATTTTTCACCTCGATATGATACCCGCCACAACTTAAATATTGTGGGTCTATACAGTTTGGCAAAGCGTTGGCAGTTGACAGCCACGTTTGTTTATACTTCTGGTATTGTAAGTTGGCTGCCTACGGGCCGGTTTACCCTTCAGAACGTGGCTGGAGCCCCTTTTCAGACGGTAGTTCCGGCTTATGGTCCGAGAAATACCTTCCGTTATCCTGCTTATATGAGGGCTGATTTGGGGATTGTATATAAATGGAGAACCAAGCGAAGCGAGCAAGACTTGACGCTCAGTGTTTACAATGCCACAGATCGGCGAAACCCCTATTTTTTGTATATTGACATAGAGACCGCTCCAACTCAAGTGGGGGGCAGTACGATTGACGTGCCGACTGGTTTTCAGGCCAAGCAAGTATCCTTGTTTCCGGTTTTACCCTCCATAACCTGGAATTTCAAATTTTAACAACCGCCATTGTTGAGCGAATGCTCCTTTGAACAATAGATAAAACGCATGAAACAGATCCATTTTTTAATCGTATTGATGACGGCACTTAGCCTTGGTGCATGTAATTTAACCAGGGATGTTGAGATTGATCTTCCTGCTTATGAAGGGCAGCCGGTGGTTGAATGTTACTTAGAGCCCGGTAAACCGTTCCGGTTGTTGCTCACACAGAGCTATGGTTTTTTTGATCCTTTAGGATTGGACTCCAGTTTTTTGGACAAAACGCTGTTGCAAGGTGCAAGCGTTCAGATTACGTATGATAACCAGACCATTTCATTGGCCAATCAGTTGAGTTTTGAGCCGAGTCCGTTGAAATTGTTCAACTATACTGCCCCGCAGATAGTTCCTGCTACTCCTGGGATATTGTATCAATTGGAAATTACCCTGGCGGACGGAAAGAGAATTACCGGGCAGACAGTTATGTTGCCTAAGGTGGAAATTGACAGTATTCCGGTGCAGTTTAACCCGAATGAACCAGACAAGGCTCGCACCCTAATGTACATTACGGACGATTTGCAGGAGACCAATTATTACCGTCGGATGCTTCACTACAGTTCCCTGGATAGCTTTCCGGAGCAGGATTTCATTACCAACAACCGCTTTTCCACTACTCCTTCCATTGCGTTTGGTTCTGGATATGATTTGGAGGTTGGCGACACCGTGTACAATACCATTTTTCATATTACTTCCGACTACTATGATTTTCTGGAGAGTGTGAACCTGGCTATTTCGGCCAGTTTCAATCCTTTTGGCCAGCCCTCGCCTATCAAGAGTAATGTAACTGGGGATGCGAATCCGTTGGGGATCTTCACTTGTTTAGTGTATGATCGGGACCGGAGGGTGATTGAATAGGGGGGATTAATACTATATTCGATGTGTCGTTTAGGATATGTCCGAGCGGGGCTTACGTGAAAACAGGCTCCCTTATTGTTTGGCAATTTTGAGTGGATTTTAAAGATTTGGTATGCCCGGTCTTTCGTGGTTGATTTTAGTTTTGCTTTTAGATTGATTCTTTACTCAAATTCATCCCATACATTCGTATCGGATGGATCAATGATTGTTTCAATAATCTTTTAGTTTTGTCTAATTTCATCCAAAAGAACCAAAACCTACCTCTCCTCCTTTTCGTTTAGTAAAGTGCTTATACGACTTTGCACATTGCTTTAAAATGAAAAACCTACTTATACTAGGCACTTTGCTGCTTGCTTCTGTTGCTTCCTTGCAGGGGCAGCTGCTTTATTTTAGCGTATCTTTCCAAACCAATGGCTTGCCACCTAATAATATCTTGTTTCGAATCGACGTGGCAACCTGCGAATATTGCCCTGTGTTGGATTTGCCCAATGGCAGTCTAGGGATCGGGGATGTGCTAATTTTACCCAATGGAGATGTGTTGGTTACTAGTCTTGTCAACGGGATAGAGCGTTTTGATCCACCGAATCCTGTCCCTGTGGCGACCACGCCAGGTGTCTTTTTTGCAGGGTACGTCCATCCGAATGGAACTATTTATTTGACCAATTCTTCTACCCTTTACACGTTTAATCCTTCCAATAATACCGTTAGTGTAGTGGGGAATTTCCCTTCCACGCTCAACGTAAACAGCGCGCTTTACTATTACAACGGAGTCTTGTACGTGAATGCTGCAATCAGTGCTACAAACGAACCGGTCTTACTACAAGTAAATTTGACAGATCCTTCGGCCTCTGTAATAGTACCGTTTCCTCCTAGTGGAATCCCTCCTATGATTACTTCTACACCCAACGGAAATATTTATGGGACCGATATGTTCAATAACATTACTATTGACCAGTTTGATCCGGTGACTGGGACTACTACGGTGATTTGTGACACTCCCCTTGAGCTTGCTGTGAATGGTATGGGTAGTGCCCCAGCTGGGACACCGGACTTACCCTGTATTTGCCTGGGGAATGCTGCTACCCCCGTACAAAATACCGTCAATGCCTGCGTGCCTAGTTCCGCTACGGTCAACTTTAACAATGACGGAGAGGTGTTGCCTTTTCAGGTGGCACGCTATATTCTGTATACCAATCTGTCAAATCCCTTGGGAAGTATCGTTCAAAACAACCCAACTCCGGTTTTTAACTATGCCCCCCCCTTGCAACCCAATGTTAATTATTATGTAGCGCAGGTGGTAGGCAAAGATGTAAATGGCAATATCAGCCTGACGGACCCTTGTTTAGATTTGTCTACTCCAGTGACAGTAACCTGGCGACCCATTCCAGCAATCAATACCCTGACTGCCAATGCAGGGGCACTTTGCCCCGGGGTTTGTCAGCCAGTGACGGTAAACCTCAGCGGGACCCCTCCATTTGCGTATTCATGGCAGGTACAACAGAATGGCAATGTGCTCACTCCGTTGCAGGTGGTTTTTAATGTAAACAATGTCACTTCCACCTTTCAGGCCTGTGTGCCCCCCAACGCTAGTACCGGTCCTGTACAGGTGGTGATTTGTGGTATTACAGATGCTTTTTGTGGAAATCCGTAAGCGTAAACGGAATTTTTTGTGAGTTTGGTCCTTTGCGTAAATGGAATCGCGCTTTTAACCTTTGGCGTCCTTATGAAAATCGCATTACCTGCTCATCTCTACGATTAAATAATAGAGTGGCATCCCTACGGTAATATTAAAAGGGAAGGTAACGCCGAGAGCCATTGGGATGTACAATCCGGGATCAGCTTTAGGGGCGGCAAGCCGCATGGCAGCAGGCACAGCAATATATGAAGCACTAGCGGCGAGGATGGCGAAAATAAAACGATTGGCGGGATCGAGGGTGATAAACTGGCTGAAGAAAGCGGTCAAGCAGCCATTTACCGCTGGGATTAACAAGGCATAAAGGGTAACAAATCCCCCATATTTTCTAAAGGAAGAAAATCTTTTGGCAGTAACCATTCCCATTTCCAATAAGAAAATAGCCAAAAAGCCCTTAAAAATATCGGTTGTAAATGGTTTGATGCCCTCTGCTTGGTGACTGTCGGCAATCAAACCAATAATCAGACTTCCGAGGATCAGTAATACGCTTCCATTGGTGAAGGCGTGGTAGATGACCTCCCGCAAGGCTACTGGTTCCTGGGTGGTTTTTTCCTCCTCAAAGGTTCGCATCAGAACTACCGCTACGATAATTGCGGGTGCCTCCATTAGGGCCATCACTGCTACCATGTGGCCGCCGGCACTTAGTTCCTGCATTTCAAGGAAGGACATGGCGGATACAAAGGTAATGGCACTGACCGAACCTAGCGAAGCGGCAGCTGCACCGGCATCGCTTATGCTCAGGCGAGTTCGAAGAATAAAAAAGGAATAGAGGGGAACAATGGAAGCTAATAATAGTCCAAAAAGAAGGGAATAAATGACTTCTGAGGTAAATCCACTGTGCGTAAGTTCTTGTCCGCCTTTAAATCCGATGGAAAATAAGAGATAAAGGGAGATGAATTTACTGCTGGAGGCCGGAATTTCAAGATCGCTTTTCAGACGTGCGGCTAAAATACCTAACAAGAAGAACAGCAGGGTTGGGTTGGTTAAGTTGCTAATGAGAATGGTAAACTCCATGTCAAGACTTGTTTTAGAATCGGTGCAAAGTTCGGGAGGATGTAGATAAAAAAGTATTTATCTTTGCAATCGAAAACATAATTACTATTTATGAATTACACCCTACATCAATTACGAATCTTCCAAAAAGTCGCTGAAACACTCAGTATTACCAAAGCGGCTGAGGCTCTGTATTTAACGCAGCCAGCGGTATCCATTCAATTGAAAAATTTCTTAAGCCAATTTGAAATACCCTTGTTGGAAGTGGTACAAAAGCGGATTTATTTAACGGAATTTGGGAGGGAAATCGCCTTGGCCGCCGATAAAATTTTGTCGGAGGTGGATGCAATTCAAGTTCGGATGCACAGTTACCAAGGGCGGTTATCGGGTCGGTTAAAACTATCGGCAGTTTCAACTGGTAAGTACATCGCCCCTTACTTTGCAGCGGATTTTATGAAGGGGCATCCAGAAGTAGAGCTCTCAATGGATGTGACCAACAAGACGCAAGTGATTACTAGTTTGGAGCGCAACGAGGTAGATTTTTCTTTGGTGAGTGTGTTGCCTAGTCATTTGCGGATTGAGAAGGCTCCATTGATGCTGAATAAGTTATTCTTGGTGGGCAAGGCGGATCATCCCTTTCAGGAAGCTCGATATGACAAACGGATTTTCGAACAGATTCCTCTGATTTACCGGGAGGATGGTTCTGGTACCCGCCATGTAATGGAGCAGTTTATTCGAAAGAACAATATTTCGGTGCATTTGAAAATGGAACTAACCAGTAATGAGGCGGTAAAGCAGGCGGTATTAGCGGGATTGGGTTATAGTATTATGCCCTTGATTGGAATCAAAAATGAGCTATTGCAGCAGCAGTTGCGTATTATCCCTGTAAAAGGCTTCCCAATTGTATCTACTTGGTTTTTGATTTGGTTGAAAGACAAGCAGCTATCTCCGGTCGCTAAGGCGTACCGAGATTTTGTTTTGGCAGAGAAGCAGCGGATAATGGAAGAGCAATTTAAGTGGTACGAGACGTTTTAGGGAAATTAAAAG
>JBKDAM010000148.1:0-74902 GCA_046316495.1 Chitinophagales bacterium | reverse complement strand
GCCTTGGAATCACCGGTATCATATCTTCAGGGTTATTTCTAGCAACAACCTTACCAGCAAAGTCAGGAGTATTTTTTACCGATAGAAAAAGAATGCAGCGCTTACTTGACAAAGGCAGGATAGGTGATATTGAATATTCACTTCTTAAAACTACAAGCCAATTATTGATTGATTCACATTATAAAAATATTTTGCTTGAAGACTTAAAGATGATTCAATCAGATGAAGAACCAATTATCCAATTTTGGGGACACTACTATGAGTTCAAGCATTTTGAAGAAATGGGAAATGAAGAAAAGGCATTGTCAATTAAAAACAACTTGTCTCAATATAAAGAGATAATACCAAAAACTATTTGGAATAGTCTATTGATTGAAAATAATAAACCGACATAATTTTTAAACAATGATTAGGTTTTCAAATTTAACCGACATACTGTAAGCTCCCCTGTTTTAACTAATAAAAAAAGGCTACACAGTGAATCACTATGTAGCCTGCGATTACATTATTTCCTTAATATAGTTTATCCGTTTGCCTTGCGGTGATCCGCCAAAAACTTCTCCAACCCAATATCCGTCAATGGGTGGTTTAACAACCCTAACATAGCTGAAAGCGGGCAAGTAACCACGTCTGCCCCTGCCTTCGCAGCTTGTACAATATGAAGCGGACTACGTATACTAGCAGCCAAAATCAGTGTAGTATAACCAGCCATATCATAAACTTCCCGAATTTCCTTAATCAAATTCATGCCCTCCCAGGAAATATCATCCAATCGACCTACAAAAGGAGAAACATAAGTAGCCCCAGCCTTGGCAGCCAAAATGGCTTGACCAGCAGAGAACACCAGAGTACAGTTTGTCCGTATTCCAGCACGGGTAAAATGAGAAATAGCCTTTATTCCGTCTCGGGTCATAGGAACCTTCACCACAATATTCTCGTGAAGAGCAGCCAACTTCTCTCCCTCTTCCACCATGCCTTTGAAATCAGTAGAAATCACCTCTGCACTCACATCTTGAGACTCCCCAACTAATTCACAAATATCTATATAATGACGTAGTACATTTGCATCCCCTTTTATACCCTCTTTCGCCATCAAAGAAGGATTGGTTGTTACTCCATCCAATATCCCTAACTCCGCAGCTTCGCGAATATCACCTAAATTAGCCGTATCAATAAAGAATAACATAAAATATGCTCAAGTTGAAGAATACTCTTGCTCCCGAAAAAACAAGATAACCATCTTGTAAACAAAAACGTCGGGCACACCGCTCAACCACATACCCTTGCTGCATTTCTGCCCTGGGGGAGTTTTGCAGGAGCTGGTCGCCCGACGCGCCGCAAAGGTAGTGCATTTTCATTTACTCACCTAATAATTTAAGAAACTATTCAATCAACCAAAATAGGGAAGCCCCTTCCAGCCTAAGCTAGTATTACAAGAAAGGATTAAACTCCATTTCGTGTCGGATGGTAGTAGCAGGCCCATGACCTGGGTAAACTAACGTTGTCTCAGGTAAAACAAACAACTGCTGTCGGATACTGCTTATAAGGGTATCGAAGTCGCCTCCCGGCAGATCAGTTCGTCCTATCCCCTCTAAAAAAAGGACATCCCCAGCAATCACATACTCCTCCAATTCATTATAAAAACAAATACTGGCAGGAGAATGCCCTGGGGTAAATAACACTCTTAATCGGGTATTCCCAAAGCAAATCTCTTCCCCTGGCTCAATATACCTAGAGGGCAACGGGGAGGCCTCCACTCCTGGAACTCCATACATGCGTGCTGTATCCTCCAATCGTTGTAATAATGGCAACTCACCCCTATGAATCTCTAAAGATAAACCCCAAGTTTCACTCACCCACCGATTTCCAAACACATGATCAAGATGACAATGGGTATTCACTAATCGAACTGGACGCAACCGCTCCCGCTCAATAAAGGAGCGGAGCTCCTCTCTTTCAACCGTCGTGTAACAACCAGGATCAACAATAATACAGTCGCCCGACTCATCGTAGAGCACGTAAGTGTTTTCAGAAAAAGGGTTAAACGTAAATGTATGTACCATGAAAGTTGTAATTAAATCAATCCATTCTAAATAGATTACCTTTGCATAAAGGATTTATCCAAAAAATCACTTGGATTATATACGATTAATAACGCGAGCAGCCCCCCCAATTAAAGACCGATAATTAAATACTAGCTTAGATTATGTACGCATACCTTAAAGGAGAAATTACTCACCTAACACCAGCATTTTTAACACTTGAGGTCAATGGAATCGGCTTTCACCTGCATATTCCTCTGAGTACCTATACAGCGCTACAAGGAAAGGAAAAGGCAACTCTTTACACCCACTTTAATGTGCGAGAAGATGCCCATACACTTTTCGGTTTCGCTACCCAAGTAGAACGTTCTATGTTTGTACACCTCATATCTGTATCAGGGGTTGGGCCATCTACCGCCCAACTACTTCTCTCCTCTATGACTGCTGATGAAATTCGTGCCGCAATTATTGGAGAGCAAGCACATATTCTTCAACGGGCCAAGGGAATAGGCCCTAAGGCGGCCAAACAAATTATTCTAGACTTGAAAGATAAGATGACCAGAGAGGCTCCTGACGGCCCCGTTTTATTACCCGGAGCTACCGCAAACAACACGACTAGAGAGGAGGCACTGACTGCATTGATAGCACTTGGCTTTAATCGTATTACCGTCCAAAAAGCCCTAAATCAAATTGCTAAAGAGCTACCTACAACAGCGCGAGTAGAGGAGATGATCAAAGCAGCATTAAAATACATGGCCTAAAACAATTAAGCCCAATATCCCAAAGTATGGGGTATTGGGCTCTTGCTTACAAAATTGTGCTAGGCTTATACCAATGCCTCAATCTTAGAAAGCATCGCCTGCTTAGACTGCGCACCTACAATACGACCAACTTCTTTTCCACCTTTAAACATTACAAAGGTAGGAATACCCCGAATCATCAGATTGGTCGGAATCTCCGGGTTTTCATCTACGTTTAATTTGGCAATAACAACCCGCCCCTCCAATTCTTTAGAAAGTTCATCCAATACAGGATTCATCATTTTGCAGGGACCACACCATTCTGCCCAAAAATCAACAACGGTGAGTTTATCGCTTTGAAGTACCTCACTCTCAAAGGAGGCATCAGTTACTTGAAGTGCCATGTTTTTATTAATTTGTATGAAATTAGTTTTACTTAAACAGTGAGCCCTTGCATTTAGTTGCAGATCAAACAACCTAAGTAACTTTAATTACAAAAGACTCTTTTTTTATCCTTAAACAGCAATACTTAGCTTTGAAAGCCGCGAGCGATCAAGTTTATCCATCGCATATTGTTGATCAATCACCAACTGCTTGCTCTTCATATACGGCGCAGGATCATACATTGCATCCGTAAGAATGGCTTCACATAAAGAGCGAAGCCCTCTGGCGCCTAATTTGTACTCAAGTGCCTTCTCTGCAATAAAAGCAACACAGTCATCTGTTAAAATCAACTCGATATCCTCCATGGCAAACAGTGCTTGGTACTGCTTTAATAACGCATTCTTAGGCTCCGTTAAAATCCGACTTAATGTCTCCACATCCAACGGATCGAGGTGTACAATAACCGGCAAACGACCCACCAACTCTGGAATTAGTCCGAACGTCTTTATGTCTTGATGCGTAACATACTGCAACAAGTTTTCACGATCAACTTTTTCAACCTGTTGATTACTATAGCCAATTACACTGGTATTTACCCGACGAGCAATGATTTTTTCAATACCATCAAATGCTCCACCACAAATAAAGAGAATATTTTGGGTGTTTACTTTCAGCATCTTCTGATCTGGGTGCTTCCTGCCACCTTGAGGAGGTACCAACAGCTCAGCACCTTCCAACATTTTTAATAACCCTTGCTGAACCCCTTCGCCAGAAACATCGCGAGTAATGCTTGGGTTATCCTGCTTACGGGCAATTTTATCAACCTCGTCAATATAAACAATTCCCCGCTCAGCAGCTGCCACATCGTAATCGCATACCTGTAATAAACGCGCTAAAATACTTTCTATATCCTCTCCTACATATCCAGCCTCCGTAAATACTGTTGCATCAACTATGGTGAATGGAACATTTAGAGTGCGAGCAATGGTGCGAGCCATCAATGTTTTTCCAGTTCCAGTCTGGCCGACGAAAAGCACATTGGACTTTTCAATCTCAACGTCACTGTCGATCTTCTTTCCCGCCTCTCGCTGTTTGATTCGCTTATAGTGGTTATAAACAGCTACCGACAGAACCTTTTTTGCCTCATCTTGGCCGATGATGTACTTATCTAGAAACGTCTTTAGCTCCCTAGGAGGAACTAAATTGATACTACCTGAAAATGACTTAGATCCACGAGAAGAAGAGGAGTTCTCCCGCCTCCTATGCTCAGGACCCAAATGATGATCAACCATCTCCACTGCCCGCTCCGCGCAAGCATCACAAATCTGAGCCTCCAGACCCGAAATGAGGATATCAACATCCTCCTCACTGCCTCCGCAAAAAGAACAATGCGGCGGTGTCGTTTTCCCTTTTTTCATTGTCTGAAAAACATGTTTACTTTCTTGGCTCCGTCCGGCTTAACACCTCGTCGACCAAACCGTATGCTTTTGCCTCTTCTGCACTCATCCAATTATCACGATCACAGTCCTCCATTATCTTTTCATATGTCTGACCAGTGTGATGCGCTAGGATATCGTACAGCGACTTTTGCATTTTTTTAATGAGCTTGTAAGTAATCTCAATATCAGATACCTGTCCTTGAGCACCTCCCAAAGGTTGGTGAATCATAATATGGCTGTGGAACAGGCAAGAACGTTTCCCTTTTGCCCCCGCCGCTAACAAAACAGCACCCATAGAAGCAGCTAACCCAGTGCAAATAGTTGCAACATCCGGCCGAACATACTGCATGGTATCGTAAATACCTAAGCCGTCAATAACCGATCCCCCAGGACTATTGATAAACATCTGTATATCCCTGTTAGCATCCGTAGACTCAAGGAACAATAGCTGCGCTTGAACAACGTTTGCAACATACTCATTAACCGGAACCCCCATAAAGATAATTCGATCCATCATGAGGCGGCTGAATACATCCATTTGTACAGCGTTCAACTGACGCTCTTCAATTACTGCAGGAGTGAATGCTTTAATATTGGGTGCTACGGCAGCCGTACTAGACTGCATATAGTGATCAAGGTGCATACTGTTCATCCCTAAGTGGCGAACCGCATACTTTCTAAATTCATTTTTGTCAAACATGGTGTTTAGATATATTTTAAAGTTGAACATCAGAAGAAAGGCAATTTGCCCCCAAGCTATTCAACAATATACAACAAAAGAATACCCAAAACGATTATTGATCCCTCCCCAAAAAGCATAATTTAAGATCAACAATGCCTTTCAGACTCCAAACACCTCGTCCAGCTAGACTAAATAAGACTAACCAGCTTGGGAAGCGTTCTCAGCCTCTACCTCCTCTCGGGCCGCATCAAAAATAGCGTGAAACTCGGTTGAACTAACTGTTTTGGGATTTAACGTAACCAAATCCAGCGCCGCCCTGAAAATTTTTTCATACTCAATGGTATTCGTAACACGTTCTACCTCTTTTTTATCTTTCATCATCCGATCCACAAAACCCATCATCATCTCCGGTGGAAATTGTCCACGGAAATATCCGTTCAGAGTTGAAATGAATTCACGCTCTATTTCCTCCTTGCTAACTGTTACATCAAACATTTTGACGAGGCGATCTCGCAGAATTGACCAACGTAGGCTCACGGCAAATGATGGAAAACGCTCGTCCTCAGTACCCGGTGCAAATGTACCATCCATCACTAACCAACGCTTTAAAAAAGCCTCTGGCAAAGCAAACTGATTCATCTCAATCAAGCGATCCTGGATCTGACGCATTACTAACGCCTCCGCTCTAGACTTGTAGTACATTGCAGTTGCTTTCTCAATTTCCTTTAAGGCCTCTTCCTCGGTGGTAATATTCTCACCAAAATTAGTAGACAGGAACTCCGGAGTTACATCAGCAGGCGTCAGTCGAGAAACATCTTCGATAACGCCCTCAAACTCATCACCCACCTCTCTTTCGTCGTCTTCTGGCAAGTTTAATATATATTTCCTAATAAATGTTCCATTGCGGCCATCCTCCAACTGATTGACATTGAAGCGGAAAGAATCTCCCTTCTTAAGGGCCAATACATGCTGCTTAAGCTCTGAGTCTACGATAGAATCCACAAAAATAGTGATAGTGGTCTCCCAACCGCCTTCTTTAGCCGCAGAACCTTCAAGCTCAACAGACTTTACCTTTAGAATATCTCTAGTCTGAATATCACCTTCAACTGAAACGGGCTTTCCAACTTTCTCACGCAAGCTAACAAAGTCCTTCTCGGCAAGTGTATTTAGATCAGAAATCTCTAGCAAATCATACTGTTGATGCTTATCCAAACCTTGCAACTCAAAGTCTGGCACATGCCCAACTTCATAAGTTATGGAGTATTCAGGCTCCGGTTGATCAATGTTAAAAGTGTACTTCTGCTGATTCTCCAATGGCAACGGTTGCCCTAACACCATCAGGTTGTTATCAGATAAATAACCATAAAGATGATCTGAAACCAACTTTGTAAAAGCATCATAAAATATAGAGGCCCCGTAAAGCGATTTAACGTAATGCGCCGGGGCATGACCCGGACGGAAGCCTTTGATGGCTGCTCGCTGCTTAAAACGTTTTAAATCGGAATCAACTTTTGGCTTTATTTCTTCCTTGGGAATTGTGATGGTAAGATTGAAATGGGTCTGATCGAGGTCTAGACGAGAGAAGGTGGGCATCTTTATGCTTATTTCAAGTTGAATGTGCGGGCGGAGGGACTCGAACCCCCATGCCTCACGGCGCCAGATCCTAAGTCTGGTACGTCTACCAATTTCGCCACGCCCGCAAAAGGACCGCAAAGGTAATCAAATTTATTATCCCTCCTGCTTTTTTTTAAAAAAACTTTTCATTTTTTTATTGCCAGTGAAAATTGGGGCGCCTTATATCCTGTTCTATTAACAACAATTACTACTATTCTTAACGACCCATTCACAATATCCCGCCCCTAAAAAAGGTTTAGTAGTTACTTTTGGCACTAATATTGTCCTGTCAAATGTACTAATAATGAACAAGTTTATGAAGTACCTTTTTATTTTCCTGTTTTTTATACCAGCAGCAGTCCAAGCACAGGTCTCCGGCGGTCAAACACTTGATATAATCACTAAAGCAATCAGTGTTGGGGACGTGTCGACTCTGTCCTCTTATTTCGATCAAAACCTGGATGTCTCTATCCTTGACAAGGAAAAATCGTATTCTAAAGTACAAGCAACAGAAGCGATTCAAGCATTTTTTAATAGTAACAAGCCCAAATCGTTTAATGCTGTCCATAACGGTACAAGCCGAGGAAGCAATGATCAATACTGCATTGGCAATCTCTCCGCAGCCACCGGAAGCTTTCGCGTTTATATTTACCTTAAAGCGAATAGTGGTACCATGGTGATAAAGGAGTTGCGATTTGATAAGGAATAGAAAATACCATGCATCATTTTCCTAAACCGACCAATTTCCAATAAGCTGGCTAGTACTTAATGATTCGTTCAGAAAAAAGTTCGCGCCCTGACCCATCGCGAGTAATCATGAAATACAATCCACTAGCAACAACGGATAAGTCAAGAATGCCTTTGCCCTCCTTTAAAAGTAACCTCCTGGACAGAACTACTCGCCCGTCCGTGCTGTAAAGATCAATACCTACATATTCTTGAGCCGGTACCTCCACTTGCATTACACAATCAGTAGGATTAGGAAATACCTTACTTTCATAAATGGTATCCTGCTCTCCACCTCCAGTGAAAAATGAGGTAGCATACTCCAGTGCCGCCTCTCCAATTTTCTTTCCTATAAGCCTACCAGGAATATCATCCATCGGCGGATGAATGCCTCCAAAAATTCTAGACAAACTACACTGGTCAGCCGCATCAACATAGGTGGCCCATTGCAATGTAATATCCCGACTTGGACCTTCCTCAAAAACTAAATATTGGTTTTTAGGGCAAAAAAACGTACCCATCCCATTGGGAAAATAAGGGTCACCTGTTATTCCTGACAATACCTCCGCCCCTGCACGGCTAAATGTAGAGTGCCCGGAAATATACCCCGCAAAAGGAGGAGAAACAAATGTAGGACGTTGATAGGGCCACCAATTCGCTGCCCTAATCCATCCTGTGCCAGCAGCATCTTCAGCAGGATCATCAATAAAGTTTGGCCCCCGCCAAGTGTTTATTTTTATCTCTCCAATATGTTGCCCGCTGACACCCCTAAGTGGATCATCTTCCTTAATTTGCTCAATATAACCAGGAATAAGCGGTAACCCGGCAGGATGATAATTTAGTAGAGTAGGATCGCTGCACTGACCAAACTCTGCCATTTTCCTTATAACAGATACAGGGCGACTACTGTCATAATACCCTTTAATACTCCATGCCGTAATCGCAGCGTCATGCATGGCACCACCCAAAGCAAAATAAGCCTTCACATCCCACTCCAATGGAGTACATAAAGGACCTTCTCCGAGAATTCGCTTCTCAAATCCCGGTTGATCACTTACGTAGTTTAATATTGAAAACCAATGACCAGGAGGCGTCTCAGAATCAGGGCCATCTGCCCAAAATTCAGCTAATACTCGGTAGTAATCTCCTCGTGGAACTAGCTGTTCGGAATAAGGCGCCCCAGTTTTGGGGTTAATGCTGTGCCCCTGACTATAATCTCCTCCTTCAAATAAATTATAAAAGTCTTGATAAGCTTCATAAGTTTCTGGATAACTCATATTGTTTCCAATGGAGCCCGGTGATATATCTATCATCATAGTATCGGCTGATTTCAACAAGCCCCCCCAAATACTTACTAGTGAAAAATTCCACTTAAAAGCATCTGAAGAATTACCAGTTGAACTGGTATCAAGCCAGGCAGGTGGGCCCGGATTGTTATATACAGTGAATGACAACCCGTCTCTTGTTAATGACTCTGCATCCTCTGGCCGCATTGCAAAAGGATGCACTGAGCCCCATTCTGCCCCCAAAAAAGACGGAACGATATTGTTAAAAATATTTCCACTTTGATCAATAAACTGATTGAACATAAGTGGTTGCCATCGATTGATATCACTCATCTCAATATTCCCAGACAACTCGGGTTGTAAGGGCGAATTAACTGGCTCGTAAAATTGATTACGGTAACCTCCTCTTTCATTGGAACCATCCAGAAAACCAAAATCAATTATTTGAGCAGCAATGTAATTCCCCATCTCCGCTGGACCACACTTATAATTGGTAGAACGGTTAAATCGATTGTACCCTAGTGAGTCCATCAGCGCATTTACGGACGCCCTTATTTCCACCGCTCCAGGAGAACCTGAAAATCGATGCAGTATTAATCTGTACACAGCAAAGCTGATCGCCTCTTCCTGTGCAGATAAAATATCATCCGGGGTCGGCACCGCACGATAATCACACTGAAATCCATGAACCGTTTTCCCAAGCAAATAGGTCTCTGCCACCGGATCGTAAACGGCCCAGGCATCATACATCGCTATAGAGGTGTGGAACAAATTTCGTGCATGCACAACCGGACGAGCTAAATCATTACTGATTGCATGAATAACCTGCTCATTCCATAACCGAGCTACTGACCTCTGCGCCAAAGCAAGATTTGCCAAAAAACAATTGAAAATTATCAGAAAAGTAAATACCTTTTTCATATTTCAATAAACATTCCAATTATCGATAAAGAATGGGGCCCGAAAAAACCTGTTCTCCCCAAGTCGCAATGTAATAATAGGTGCCAAATGGAATACTTCCTGGCACCCACTCAATAAGTACATTGCCGTTCACGTCTGGAAAACTGGTTGTTTGAAACACCTCAATGCCCAAGCTGGAAAAGACTCTAAGCGTTAATGCTCCATTCTTACCCACTCGAAAAGTTAGAATAGAAGAACTCGAAGTAGGATTCGGGGATACCGAATGCTTCGTGAATGAAAATCCGCCCGAATTTCCTCCCGATATATTTTCAATTAGAATACCTCCTCCCTCACGGAAGGTAAGCAACTGGTTACTTGGAACCCTAAAAATCGCCTCAGCCCTCCCAGACGGCCAAATAAAACGTATTTCATCTATCGTATCAGCTTTAGATAATCCAAAATGAACAGGTTTTATGCTTTGACCAAAGACCGCTGCACCATGGTGATACCGATGATACCATTGGTTACCCACTCTACATTGTACGGTGGTGCCAAATCCATCTCGGTTAGACTCCACTCCTTGAAGCTTAATTTGAATCCAATTTCGTTTTTCTTGCCCCATCATCATCGTCTCGCTCTTATAGAAATAAGCAGCATCTTCCATGTTTGCAACCACTAAGTCTAAATCACCGTCTTGATCATAATCAAAAACCTCTAGCCCTTTGCCCTTTGCGAAACCATCAAATCCCACTTCCGATGAAACTGTTCGAAAACCTGGCTCTCCTTCATCCATTAATCTATTTTGAAAAAATACATTCGGCTCATCCGGCTGTACAACGTCGTACAGCTTGTCAATCGGACCATTTACAGCCACTAAGTCCTCATCCCCATCGTGATCTGCATCCAAAAAAGATACTCCCCAACCCCAGCCAGTATTTTGAACACCGAACTGCGCAGCCTTATCGGTGTATCTTCGGTTCCCGTTGTCAACAAATAAAGGATTCGGAAGGTGATTGAATATATTTGTAATGTAAAGGTCAAATAACCCATCATTGTTGCAGTCGCCAACAGCAACTCCCATACCAGCCCCCTTATTGTCTAGACGGTAGGCAAGGGCGGCCTCGTTATATCGTTGTCCTGTTCTATTTTCAAAAAACTCTTTCGCCTGAGTATCATTCACCTGAAGAAGATCTAAAAAACCATCCTTCCCTGCATCAATTGCTACACTTGACCAAGTGATGGTTGGCCCTCCGCCCAAGCCAGTTAGCTCCGTCACATCTTGAAAGGTGCCATCTCCTTTATTCTCGTACATCACATTTCTAGTATTAAGATTGCTGACCAGCAAATCTAGATCTCCATCTCGATCATGATCCCACCAAAGTCCTGTAGAAGAGTAACATGTATTACAGCCAGCAACTCCCGCAACTCCAGTGACATCTGTAAAAGTTCCATCCTTATTGTTGTGGTAAAGCTGATTCTCCCTACTATTTGCCAAAAACAAGTCAGGATACCCATCATTATCATAATCTCCCCACGAAGCACCCATTTTTTCTCCCCGAGCAGCTTTCAGCCCCTCATTTACGTATTGTATGCCAAAACCTGCCTCCTCAGTTGTCTCAACAAAATGCCCATCCCCCTCATTTCTGAATAGCCTGCTCCAAGTATCCTTATCCAACAAATCAAAGTTTTTTATTCCGGTAAAAAAGATATCTAAATCACCATCCTGATCATAGTCTGCAACAGCCACTCCGTTGGTATTCTTTACCGGTGAAGGGAATACAGATTGTGCGATCTCTACGTAGGATTGAGCATCCAAAACAAGGCTATAGATGCAATATGAAATCAACAATAGGATTTTTCTCATAACGATAGTAACTATAGTACGAATTTGATATTCTAAAGAATCATACATAGAATACTGTTGGGGAGCAATATCTCCTGCCCCCCAACAGTTTCAACTTTAGTTGTACCCCGGATTTTGTTGATACAAACCACGGCTTATCGTAATCTGAGTTTGTGGTATTGCCAAATACTCATCTCGACCACTAGTAAACCGCGCCTCGTTTAAATAATCACGGTACTGTTTTTCCGTATTAAAATAGGCATTGAGCGTCTCTGCTGCAACCCCCCAACGGACAAGATCAAAAAAGCGTTTCGATTCAAAGGCCAACTCTAAGCGGCGCTCCCACCTCAAAATGGTACGAGCCTCTTCTTGCGTTCCTAACGTACTGTAGGTCCCAACTTTCCACTGTCCTGTCGGATTGCCATTAGCGTAAACGAGTCGAGAAGTACTTGCTGTACTACCCGCGCGCTCCCGAATTGCATTGATAATAGGTAAAGCCTCTCCCATTCTTCCCAATTCAATCAGTGCTTCTGCCTTCATTAACAATAAATCTCCAAAACGAATTTGATCGGTATTACGAGAAATGCTAAAAAATGCCTGATACTGACGAAAAGCAGGGGAGGAGGGTAACTCCTGATCCTTCATTCCAAGAACATAGCCATAAACCCCCGGTACACGCGCATAAGTAGAGTCATAGATTCTGTTAGGATCGTATTTGAATGGCATACCGATAATCCCTAAAGTATGGGCAATCCTTGGGTCCATATTATTCGACTGAATATCCTGAGCTGTCTCAATATTTTCCCCTTGCATGAAGCTGTTAAATAATGGCAATCCATTTGCATCCGTCTTAAAAGCATTCGCTAGATTCTGTGAGCCTTGATTGAACGAACAGCACCCATACCCAGGACCAAGAGAAGACGTCAAACCTGTTGAGAAGTTGCCACGACCCTCCGGTGAACCATCGTCGATAGAACGCATGATTGCCCAGACAGACTCAGCACCACTCTCATACTCCCAAAGAAAATTCTTAGCAAAGTCGTCATATAAACTATACTCTCCAGTGCTTTCAATGGTACTAATAAGGCTAACAACTTCCTCCAGTTCCGCAGCATTGATACTTGTCACTTGATGTTGGTCATTCTGAATGTACGCTTTGTATAGCAATACCTTTGCAAGATATGCCCGAGCAGCATTCTTAGTAGGGCGTCCCTCTTCCGGTTGAACGGCTGGCAAGCTTTCAACACCTGCACGAAACTCGTCTGCAATGTAAGCCCAACCTTCCTGATCTGACTTTTCTCGGTTCGATACATTAATAATGTCGTCCTTTGCAATGGTCTCATCGATATAAACAGGGAACTTGTAAAGAACCTTCAAAATAAACTCATAATGTCCCCTGATGAACCTCAGCTCAGCTAATCGTTGTGCACGGCTAACCCCAGCTTTTGTTTGATACTCCTCATCGGAGAGGCCCTGAACCCTTCGCATCGCATCATTAACCCGGGAGATACCCGCATACAAATAGGTCCACATCAAATTAGAGTTCCCATTTGCTGGAGTATTAAGGGTAAATACTTCCACCATGTGACTATCAAATTGGTCTCCAATACTTCCACCACCTTTATACGCATCATCAGATCGAACACTGCCATATACCCACATATCTCCGTATTGATGGGCCAACAACCCATCATTCCCCAAGGAGGCATAAGCAGCAATAATCATCTTCTCGGCATTCTCCACCGTGTTCAAATCTTCATCAGAAATGACACCTGCCGGTTTGAAATCCAAAAACTCCTGTTTACAGCCAACACCGAAGGAGGTAATCAGCAGAAACCCGAGAATATTTGTCAAAAAAAGATATTTTTTCATAACACTTTGTTTTGTAAATGAATTAGAAGCTGGCTGTTACCCCAAGAGAGAATCGCTGAGCCTTTGGGTAAATGCCCGCCAAACGGTTTTCTATGGACCAACCCGTTTGAACGTATTGATTTGAGCCCTTACGATCTACCCACCAACCTAGGTTTTCACCGCTGATATATATCCGAAGATTCGAAAATGGGCTATCGGGTTGTTGATCAAAAGTATATCCCAACATTACCTGACGCAAGGACAGGTAATTTCCGTTCCTTACGTTATAATCCAAAGAAAATCCAAATGGGCGATTACTGTTAGATGCCGCAGGTATGTAACTGCCTGTATTCGTTGGGGACCAAGCATCCAGTTGATTAACACCTCCATTTTCACCGTTATCTAAAGAGCCTAGCTCCATACGGTATACATCGGGAGTGACAACCCTACCAAGATTACCCCATGTAAATAAACTGAAATCAAATTTTTTCCACTTTGCCTGAAAGTTCACCCCAAACTCTACCACAGGAACTCCATTAGCAGGTCCATATTCCTGATCAAGCGCATTGATCACCCCATCATTATTTAAGTCAACATACCGAAGTGCCCCAACTCGCTTACCTACCTGCTCTGCATGAGCCTCCACTTCCGCCTGATTCTGGAAAATGCCGTCCGTGCGGTATCCAAATAATGCATTTGGTGCCTGACCAATAATGTTTTGTTCAGCATTGCCTGCATAAGAGGCCCACAAACTTTCAGGAAGTTCTGTAATAATTGAATTGTAATGGGAAAGATTCACCCCAACTGAATACCGAAAATCACCCTTACTCTCCGCATTATAGTCCAAAGAAGCCTCCCAACCTGTTGTTTCCATCGAAGCACCATTTACCCATTGAGATGCCCCATCTCCAAACGCTGCAATTTGTTTTGGCTGTACCAAGATATCTTTAGTAGAACGCTTAAACACCTCTATCGTACCGTTCAATCGACCCTTCATCAAACCAAAGTCAAGTCCAAAATTGGCCTCTGTGGTAGTCTCCCAACGCAATTTGTCATTCCCTGTTTGAGTAGCTAAAAATCCAGAAGGCAATATGCCAGAATCATTGTTTCCAATATCATAAGAGGTAGCTGCATCCGCACATGGGGCTTGAGCGCAACCAGCGTCCCAAGGCAAAATATTACTTGCTGGAGCATATACCGCCCTGTAAAGCCCAAAACGTGCATCGTTCAAAATATCCTGATTGCCCGTCTGACCCCATGCCGCTCGGACTTTCAAATTAGATATCAACTCGTTGTTTTTTAGGAAATCCTCCTCCGATACCCTCCAGCCAATTGAAGCCGCAGGGAAAACAGCAAAACGATTCTGGGTACCAAAACGAGAAGAACCATCCCGACGCACCGTTACTGACGCCAAATACTTATCATTTAGATCATAATTGATCTTCCCAAAATAGGAGAATAGCGAAAAACCCGTACTCATGCCTGAGGAAGTGCGCTCCCCAGATGCTGCGCTAAGTTGAAAATACTCTACTGTCTCCTGTGCAAAACCTTTTGCACTCGCCGAAAAAATATTGACGTTATTGCGAATAGCTTCCGTACCGCCAAGTACATTCAAATTATGCCGACCAACTACTTTTGAATAGGATAATGTATTGTTAAAAACCCAGTTGGTCTGATGCGTTTGTCTTAACTGCAACTCAGCGGTAGTATTCGCCAAAAATCCCCGGGAATAGGTGCGAAAGATATCCTTCGAGAAAATATTGTCATAATCACCTCCAAAACTACTCCGGAATGTCAACGTAGGTAGCAACTTAACCTCTGTGTAAATATTACCAAATACCTTTACGTTACTGCTTCGATCATCCTGATTATCCACAGATAACGCAACCGGGTTGTCACGATCCGAAAACCCACCACCGGGAGGACCAGAAAAACGACCATCTTCCGTCCGAACCGGCAAAATAGATTTGTAACGGTAAGGAGCCTGCTCAGGCGTGCCACCAAAGCCGTTGTCCAAAAGCAATCGCTGTCCCCGCGAAACTGTTAGGTTTTCTCCAATCGTTATTTTACCATCCAAAAATTTGAAATTTGAATTCATCCGCATACCCATCCGCTTAAAGTTGGAATTAATAACCACTCCACGATGATCAAAATAATTGGCACCAAACTGTACTCCTCCTCGCTCATTGCCTTGAGAAAAAGCTAAATCATAGTTCTGCATATACCCTCTACGAGAAATCTCCTTCCAATAATCTGTTCCCTCTTCAATATTACCTCCATAAATACTCTGCGGATGACCTGAAGGCCTAAGCTGATCTTCTTCGTCTAACCACTCAGGATAAATTATCTCGTCCAAGACAGGAACCCCGTTTCCTTGAATACCAGGTCCTAAACTAGGATCAAGATGCCATTTGTACTTATAAATACCTGTGTTATCTGGATTGGTTCCATCATTAACAGCTCCCTGCCATTCAACTATTGCCCGCTCTCTGTTATTCGTCAAATCATCGTAATCATTCCAATTTTCTAAACTGGTTCTCAAGTTAAAATCAACCCTAGGCTTCTGCTTACCTGGTTGTTTTGTCGTAATAATTACTACTCCATTAGACGCCCTAGCTCCATAAATCGAAGCCGAGGAGGCATCTTTCAACACTTGAATAGAAGCAATGTCGTTCGGATTTAACCAAGAAAGATCCCAACTTTGCGGTATAGTTGAGTTGTTTTCATTGGATACAAACGACTGAACAGGAACTCCGTCTACAATGTATAATGGATCGGTCAACTTGCCTAAAGTACTGGTTCCTCGAACCCGCACCCGTACTCCTTGACCCGGGTCTCCAGATTGATCAACATTCACTCCAGCAACCCGACCCTGCATACTTTGTAACACATTTGGATTTGCTACATCCTCTACATCTTTGATGTCAAGGATAGCAACAGCACCTAACAGGTCCTTCTTACGCTCCGTGCCATAACCGGTGACTACCACCTCATCAAGAACTGCACCCGCCTGCAACACGACGTCGATTACATTGGAGGCTCCAATAGCAATCGTTTGTGAGTTGTATCCAGTATAAGATACAGTAAGCGTTGTTGCATCATTGCCAGCTTTTAGTTGAAAAGCACCGTTGCCATCTGTCAAGGTGCCAACGTTGGTACCAGTAACCACCACCGTAGCACCGGCTAATGGCTCGCTGGTCTCTGCATCTGTTACCTTGCCGGTCAGGTTCCGTTGAGCAAACGTAACCTGAGCCGTCAAAAACAGCGCAAGACTAAATAGTAGTTTGAATTTCATAACGAAAAAAGTTTGAATAAAAAATGAACATATGCAATCAAAAAAATGAAGGTTCAACTCCGAATTTTCTTACTTAGGCCACACCCTTTTAAGATGCCATGTCCTCCCCTTGGCAGACAATAAATCGCCTCCCTCCGTAACTAATTTCGCCGAAGTAAAGGGCCGAGTAGGGAAAAACAGCTCCGTCATGACGGTACTCCCTTCCTCTGCAAATACTTCTACAGAAGCCACATCAAAAAGTAGGTGCAACCGAAGCTTGCTGCCAGAAAGTGATAGCGGTGCAGCATGGATACTCCGTGCAAAACGGTCTGAAAATTGATTAGGACCAGATTTTGTCCTGTCGCTCAAAAGCTGTTTACTACCAGCATCATAGCCGATTCGATACCGCTCTCCGAAATCGTTAAACAACTCTATCCAATATTTTCCAACACTTCCCTCCGGAAGTTCTAGCTCCAAATCCCACTCAGATTGCGACGGAGAAAAGGGAAGTTTAGGCGTTACAAATTGCCCCGATTTAAGGCCTGAAAAAGACCAGCTTGTCTCTTTCCCTCTGATAGATTGTAGCTCTTTTATCGGATTGGAAAAAACCCTATAACCTTGCTTTGTCTTGTGCAATGTCAAACTCCTTGGAAGGGTAGCCGCATTCCTCCAGGTCTCTGTTGGGACAACATTCGAATAGTCCCAGTTGCTCATCCAACCAATCAGTATCCTACGCCCATCGCTTTCAGGAATATCTGACCAAGTAACACCCGCATAATTATCCCTTCCATAATCCAACCAAACTCCAGCTCCTTTCAAAATGGAGGATAAAAACGAAGCATCCGGAATAAACTGCCTACCATTAAACTCTCCTACAAAATACTGCGTACCAGAGCCACCATTAGGACCTCCAGGATTCAAATTAACCACCAATACCCACTTATGCTCATTCGTACCCTCTACCTTCATCCGAAATAAATCTGGACATTCCCACACTCCCCCATGAGCTCCCAACCCTTTCCCAAAATCAGACAAATGCTCCCAACTAATTAAATTCTTCGAGCTCCAAAAACTGATGACATCTCCAGCAGCTAGTGCCATAATCCAATTGGAATTTCTTGGATCCCAACTAACTTTAGGGTCACGAAAATCTGGAATGTTGCCTGGGTTAGGAAGCACAGGGTTCTTGCCGTATTTAGTCCAGGTTTTTCCCTTGTCCAAACTAAATGCGATCCCTTGACTCTCACAATCTAACCTCCCAGCTTTTTGAGCAACCATATCGTGGATGGTATATACAGCAACAATTGGTGGATTTTCCAAACTCCCCAAACCCGAGCTGTTTTGTCTATCCACAACTGCACTTCCAGAGAAAATATACCCAAGTGAATCCGGATAAATCGCTATCGGTAGGTTCTCCCAATGTACTAAATCTTTACTAACAGCATGCCCCCAATGCATAGGGCCCCATACACTTGCTTCAGGGTAATGTTGGTAAAATAAATGATAGTTCCCCTCGTAAAAAAACATACCATTTGGATCATTCATCCACTTCTGAGGTGGGGAAAAATGCCATTGAGGGCGATGCTGCTCACCATAGGTGCCTGGTTTAACAGCCATTCTGCGATTACACCCACCTAGGACCAACGCAATTACAAGCGCTGTAAGGAGAAGCTGACAGTTTTGTTTGAACATAAGCATATTAATTGAAGTCAATTATTAACTGATTCTCGGCGCAAAATGCCTCAAATGCACCTTCCGTAATGACAGGTGTCCCCCCAGAAAACAGGGCATTAAACGCCCCTAAAGCATTAGCATATCGCAATGCCTGACCCGTGGGCTTTTCTTGCAAATAATAGTGAATAAAGCCAGCCAAAAAGGCATCCCCAGAACCTATGGTATCCACCACAGAAACAGCTACCCCCTTTTCATAATAGAGCCCAGCCGAAGTGTAGGCATAAGCCCCCCCCGAACCTAATGTAACCACCAAAACAGACCATCCAAATTGCTCAAACAACTGCTCCATAAGCCGCTCAACTGCTCCCTCGTAATTACTCCAGCCAGCAATAATTTCTAACTCCTCCAAATTCATCTTCACTATATCAGCTACTAACAACAGTGCCCGAATACCTTCTTCTGAGTAAAAGGGAGTACGTAGGTTTACATCAAATACCCTAAGCTTGGCCAACTTCAAATAGTGGAATAGGGTGGTACAGCTCTGCATTTCACGACAGATAAGACTACCATATACAAAGGCCCCTGCTCCCCGCACATACGCCTCCTCCTCCGACCTAGATTGAATAAAATCCCATGCAGAAGGGTAAACAATCTCATAACTAGGAGTACCTAATTCATCCAAGGTAACCTCCACTGTACCTGTTGGAATGACCGGATCAAACTGGACAGATTGAACATTCACATTCTTAGAACTTAAAAAACGGACCAAACTATTACCCAATTCATCATCCCCAACCCTGCTAATCATCCGGGTAGGATGGCCAAGTCGTGCAGCATGACAAGCGACGTTCATCGGTGCGCCACCTTCCACTTTTCCGGTGGGCAACAAATCCCATAACATTTCGCCAAAACAAATAATAGATTGATTATTAGACATTTTAATCGTTTTTAATGAAAAATATTAAGGTGAAAAAATTACTTCTCCCACCTTAATCAACCTTACTATCGTATGAAGTTTTATCACCTGTTTGTCGCGCACCTCCAATTTCTTCAAGAGGGACACCTTTTGTCTCTGGCATCATTTTCCAGACAAAAAGAAGTTGAAATGCCATCATTAAGGCAAAAAAGGAAAAGCAACTACTCTGACCGAATCGTTGTGCAAACCATGGAAAATTACCCGCTATTAAAGCCGCAAACACCCAATGTGTGCTGCTTCCCCAAGAATTCCCCCACGACCGAATTCTATTCGGAAATATCTCTGAAATAAATACCCAGATAACAGCCCCTTGTCCAATAGCATGAGCCGCAATAAATGCAAATATTAATCCGGGCAATAAATAACTACCCAGTGTACTATCAGACTGGAAAATCCACGCAATAAGAGTTAATGAAATGATATACCCAATGGACCCTATGTACATTAAGGTCCTACGTCCTATTCTGTCGATTAAGGCTAAGCCAAACATGGTAAATACCAAATTCACCAATCCAATTCCAACAGAGGATAACAAGGCTGAACTAGTCGCCATACCGGCATCCTCAAAAATGCGAGGCGCGTAATAGATGACGGCATTAATACCTGAAACTTGATTGAAAAAAGCAAATAAGAACGCAAGAAGTGTGGAAAATCGGTAGTTCGCACTAAATAGCTCCTTGTAAGAAACCCGCTTGCTATCCTGATCTGAATTGCCTTGCATGATCGACTCCAAAGACGTTTTTGCCGTTTGGAGATTAATTTGCTCTAGTATAGCTAACGCTGCATCCGAACGACCTTGCTTTAGCACCAACCATCTGGGGCTCTCCGGAATAAATAAGACTGCTACTACAAACAATAAAGACGGAACCGCAACTACCCCTAACATCCATCTCCAATTACTGATTCCCTCCGTACCAATTATCCAATTCGATAAATAGGCTAGTAAAATTCCAAATACAATATTGAACTGAAACAGCGCAGTCAACTGTCCCCTCTTTTCCGCTGGGGCAATTTCAGTTATATACATAGGCGCCACTACAGAAGAAGCACCAATACTTAATCCGCCTAGAAGGCGAAAAAACATTAAAGAATAAATCTCTGGGGATAGCGCTGAGCCTATCGCTGAAATCAAATATACTATTGCAATACCAAACAGGGTATTTCTTCTTCCAATTAGATCTGCAGGAATACCTCCAAATATAGCCCCGGCAATCGTACCATAAAGCGCCATGGCTACCATCTGACCAGTTAAAGCATCACTCAATCCCCAAAGCTGCTGTATTGTCCGTTCACAACCGGATATCACCGCCGTATCAAGACCAAATAAAAAACCGCCTAATGCAACGGTTACTGACCAGACTATTACCTTATTAAATTTCATGGTGTGATGATTTTTCACAAATGTCACCACACCTCAGATGTTGTACCCCGTATTATTTTCTCAAACTCCTTTAAGTTTGTATCAAAAAAAAATTGTCTATAAAAAACTGATTTTCAATTTTTTACAAAATGATTTAAGGGTATTATAGACCCAAAACCCTACTTTTGTTGCACACCCCCCAAAATTGTTGCAACACAAATTCATTATATCGATTTGCTAAACTGCGAAGGAGCAATATTATATTTAGATTTAAAAACAGTCGAAAAATAATCAGGAGAGGAATAACCCACTGCGTACGCAATCTCTGAAACACTTTTGTGCCCTTCTGTCAATAATTGTCTTGCACGCTCCAAACGTATATCTTGAATGTAGTCACTTATGCTCTGCCCCAATAAAGCCTTCACTTTCCGGTATAATTGAGATCGAGAGAGCTTTAACTCCTTGCACAAATCGTTTACCTGAAAATCCTGTCGGTTAAAATGTAAATCAATATATTGCTTAAATCGGACCAAAAACTGCTCATCTAAGGTCAGCTCCGTCCCAACTATACGATCTGTGCCAGCGGTACTTTCTAGATAAAGCAGCTTATTTCCAAAACTATCTCGCAATAAATGCCGGTTATTCAGTAGATTTTTGATTTTTTCTAACAAAAATTTCACGTTAAACGGCTTCGTCATATAATCATCTGCCCCAGTCCGTAAACCCTCTAACTGCTGTTCCTCAGAACCCCGCGCAGTTAAAAGTATAATAGGAATATGGGAGGTTCTTAAATCTGATTTTAATGAACGCACTACCTCTAAACCGTTCATACCCTTTAAGAGAACATCACATAATATTAAATCTGGAACAGATTTCAAGGCTAGCTCCAAACCAGTCTCACCATCTATTGCAGACATCACTTGGTACCGTGATCGAAGCTTCTTTTTTAGAAAAAATTGCATCTCTTCGTTATCCTCGATTACAAGTACTTGCTGATCTGGAACACCCGCACTACCGAGTCCAATAATGTCCTCCTCCATTTCCTCTTGTTCAAAAATTTGAGCTGCCGCTAAATAGGTATAATCGTGGACCTCATCCACCATTTGTCCTGGTAATAAATGCTCCTTGCCCATAGGTAATGCCACCACAAATCTTGATCCTTTCCCTAATATACTTGTAACAGAAATCTCTCCTTTATGAAGCTCAACCAAGGCCTTTGAAAGAGACAAACCAAGTCCAGAGCCAACTGTTTGCCCATCCGGCGCTTGATAAAAAACATCAAAAATATGCTCCGCCACCTCTTGACTCATGCCATTTCCGCTGTCTTCTACTCGTATCTTTACCCTGTTCTCAAACTGATCTACCGAAATAGAAACTTGAATGCTCCCCCCATTAGGGGTAAACTTGAACGCATTGGATAACAAATTAAATAACACTTTATCCAACATACCCTGATCAAACCAAACCGACAACGCTTCATGTCGTGTCACAAGCTTAAAATCAATCTGCCGCTGCTGCGCTTTTTTAGAATACGACTCCATGGCCCCACGAACAAATGCAACAATGTTATTTTCCGATGCCCTCAACTTCATTGCCTCGCTCTCCACTTTTCTAAAATCCAGAATTTGATTAACCAATCGTAACAATCGCTGTGCATTTTGCTGGATCAATCGCAAATTTTGCCTTGTTTCCGCGTCTTGCTTTGATTTTGGAAATAAATCTTCCGTAAATCCCAAAATCAGCGTTAAAGGCGTTCGAAACTCATGTGAAATGTTAGTAAAAAAGTCAACCTTCGCCTGGGTAGCACTCCTAAGCTCGTCTGACATCGCCATGATCTGCTGCTCATTCTCCAGTACTTCCCGATTTTTTTGCTCCAATCGGCGATTGACAGCTTGCTTTGTACGCAGTGATTTCAAAAAAAATGCACCCAGCAGGATAGAGATCAATAAACTGGAAACTAGTACAAAAATGTATGTCTTTTGACTTCTATAAATACTTTTGAGCTCTGTAAGTCCCTTTGATTGTTTATCTATACTTTCTTGCAAACTCGCCTCTTTTTTCATTTGTGCATGAAGTATACGAGCGTTCCCTCGGTCAATTACCGTAGATTGAAGAATATTCTTTCGCTCAAAAGGCAATCTATTCAAAATGGCCAAGGCAAGTTTTATGGCTTCAGACCCACCGGTAGGATACAGGAGTGAAGCAGTTAATACGCCATCTTCCACCGCCTGAATCCCATTCCCAGTACCAGGAATCCCATCAATACCAATATAGGCCAAAGGGGTAGAAACGCCCTCCCTCTGAGCAACCCTGTACGCCGTCTCCGCTAATAAATCTGTGTGCGCAAAAACAACATTTGCCTCTGGGTGCTCCTTCAATAATCTTCCAATTGCAGCATCCCCATCCTTCTCCAAATAAGGCAACTCGATTTCACCTACTTTTTTTAATCCAGGATACATACTCATCCCTGACATAAAGCCACGATTACGCTCAATTGCAGGCGAAATAGTCATTAGCATCTTAATCTCCAGTATATTGGAACGCCCTCCCCACTTATTCGCAATGTAATGTGCTGCTGTCTCTCCTATCTCATAATTGTCAGCTCCTATGTAAGCAGTATACTTGTCTGAATTTGTCTTGCGATCTATTAAAATCACAGGAATTCCTGCATCAAATACCTCCTCAATCACCGCTGTTAGTGGCTCAGACTCATTTGGTGAAACGATTAATAAATCTAATCCCTCGCGCATTAACTGCCGAATTTGATCTATCTGCCGTTCACTGCTACCTCCAGCACTCACAATATGAAGGGACATCTCAGGGTAGAATGTCATTTCCCGCCTCATCTCTTTTTCCATCACATGCCGCCACGGATCATCACAACATTGGGAAAAGCCAATTTTAAAGCCAGGGCCTGATGGCTCCTCCATACAAGAAAAAAGCGTCAGGCAAATAAAGAAGAGCGTAATAGCCCCCAAAATAGAATAGATCCGTCTAAAAAAAATTAACATGGCTCAAATCAACTAGCGTTCTTCTTGGGGAGTCACAATAGTAAGGATCTTATTCAAAATCGTCTGCTAATTAGTCTCCAACCGCAGATCAATTAATCTATTCACGGCATTTTACCGATGTAGGAAGTACAGCCGCCATTCATAACTCTTTTCAGCTTCTTTTTGATATTACAGTTATATATGGTTTTTATCAGGAACCACCAATTTGTTTTATCAGCCTAGATAAACAACATATACATATACAATTGACAACCTTTTAAAAACAATAAAAAACACCCACTCTCTAAAGTCAGCCCAACAGATGCTCCACATTCTCCGCCCCATAAAAATAAGCAAGTCCGTTTCCATCGCCACCCGTAGCCGCTGAGCTTGCAATCGTCATCTTTAAATCCTGGAATAAATAGTTACCCTCTTCCAACTCAATACCCCGGTTTCCTGAATCGTTCATTGACTCTAAAATACGGTAAATATCAGAGTCAAATTCCATTTCGTGTCCGTTTACTAAGATGGCAAGTCCAGAATGCACCTCTAACTCCGTTAAAAGATCCTCTTCATCGTAGTTTAAATAAAAACAATAGGAATCTTCTTCATCGTGGTACAAATCTCGGCGCTGCTCAATGGTATGATTTTCACCATCCTCAAAATATTCCGAGAGATCAACCATGCGGTCCTCCTCTTCAAATATCCCACCTAGATTCCCCCGCACCACGCTACGACTGGACCTCCAACGCACCTCCTTCCCTTCAAAAACAAATCCAACCCTTGGTATGTACTCTAATCTCATCATTGCTAATACTATGTTTGTCTATTAACCAAATAATTGTGCCACAAGGAGAATAAATGCTCTTTCTCTATCAATATTCTTTCTTTGTAACGTACTTCTTCCTTCGTGAGGACCCCTTGTAGAAAACAGCCCTCCAATTACTCAAAAAACTCTATACGCTCAGCAAAGTAAGGCAGTTTAGATCCCTTAAACAAGAAAATTATTAAAAGAACCTGATTTTTAGCATAAATCGGCTAAAAAGCTCGTAATTCTCCAATCACTTACAAAATTACTCACCCGAAGAACCCTGACGAAAACGTACCGTGGAAGATGCAACGCCAAAATGTTTATCTGCCAGATGAACCAGATCCATCTCTTTTAGAACCACCCTCATAAGGGCCTGATGGTGGATACTGTGCTCTAGACAATAGATCAACTCTCGCTGGAAACTAGTCGGCGTAGCCATTTGTGAAGTCTCTTCTAACCCAAATTGCCCCTCCAAAAGTAAGGGGCAATCTGCCGCCCCCTCACCTAATAGATCAATAATTTCGTCCATTCGCTGGAGCGCAAATGAGTGATCATTCGAAATGCGCAAATCGCGCTGCCGCGTATCATAATTTATCTTTCCCTGCTCTCGACCCTTCAATAAACAAGTGTAAAACTCTAAAACATGGCGTAAATGTTGACCCAAAGAGCCCCCCTCTAAACAATTAGAAACATATACATATTGCTCTTGGGTTAACCTCGATACTAGGTTACGAAGCGCATAAAGATCATTTTTACAATGTGTTATCACCATTTTTTGAAAGCTATTATTCTGTTAACTTAATAAAATTCCTACATGCGATCCAAAACAACAACTACTCCCGCTTGTAACAACGTCACCTGTTGGCAGTGCGAAAGATAGGTTACCTGAAACGGCCTCTCAATATCAAAAAAAGAGGCGTTCCGCACCTTAAATACCCCTTTACACTCTAACCTTCCTTCTGGGTCAAATCGAGCTACTTCATAGGAGCCAGCACCCTCCAATTGAATTACAAACCAGGAGCCTGCACCTTCTCCCGACAACCATTGGGCATGACTGGGCAAATTTTCAGGCATAACTGGAGCAGGAAGCGTAGACTGAAGATATCCCTTAGCTAGCATACGTCCATACTAATTTAGAAACCCAGCTCCCAACCTTTCCAACAGCTCGAACATTGGCCAAAGGAGTTGGACTGATTGTATCCGGGATTAACAATCGAAAATACCTTAGCAAATTCGGTTGACCTGCTAACAAAACGGTTCGAACAAAACGAGAACAGTTCGTCCCTCCCCAAACAAAAGGCCCATAAATAATCGGGCTTCTCCTCTGAAGGGCAATTGCCACAGCACTTGCTCGCTCAAAATCAAGCTCGCACCAGCCAGCATGAACGGCTCCCGTTCCATGACAAGATGGATTCCCTGCTAAAAATAGCATTATATCCTCTAAATTACTAAGATTTCCCCCCTCATCAAACTGCGCCTGAATCGGTATTGTCAAATCGTGATCTGTATAAGCACTCCTAACACGGCCATAACCAAATGGGGAATGGTATCTACCAAAGTCATAGTAGTAGCAAAGACCGTCCGACTTATTTATTAATACAAGTGCAGCGTGACCAACCTTGTAATAGTTGTTTCTTGCAACACCCACCTTATTCATCAGAAAATCATACCAAGCACCCGCTTGCTTACAATACGTGTCAGGCCATGCCAAAGCCAGACCTATTCCTGTAAATGATCGAGAAAAGCGATCAGATTTATAATTCATTGATTTTCATAATTATTAAAGGAAAGTAAGCCCGAATGCTTTGTTACTTTTTCCGATTCACGTGCTTGCTAAACACATTATCTCCTATTCGGTGTAAGTGCTTCGCCCTTATGTAACCAACCTCCTGATGAACAACATTTCCCAAACCATCTATGAACAATAGGGTTGGGTAGCCTCGAACAGAATAATGCCTTGCCAGCTTCGGGCCTTCGCCTTTCTCCCCGTCTACAGCGACACAAATGAAATGTTCATTAAAAAAGGTGCCCAATTTCTCATTAGCGAAAGTGGTTCGCTTCAATTTTTTGCATGGGCCACACCACGAAGCATAAATATCTAAAAAGATAAGCTTATTCTCCTGCTTCGCCTTGGACAAGGCCGAAGCCCAATCAACCTCCAAGAAACGAACACCTGATACCTGTTCAGTTTGAGCAAAAACGGAAATAGATGTAAGAAAATAAAAGGTAATAATCAGATGAAGAATCTTCATTTATATTTACGGTGATGGTGATAAAATATTTTTTATTGGTGAAATGAATACAAATAAACTGCATTTAGAGCAAATCTTGGTAAAAAAGCTTCACGTTCATGCCTCGAAAACAAACTTGTGAGATGCTCACTGTCTGAAGCCCTCCCGGTCGGAGCATACGAATATCAAAAGCAGGATCTTCGCCCGACTTTCCTAGGTGAAACTCTATAATCCGTTCCCAATCATTTTTCTCTAGCCACTCATCAAACCATCGCTCACGCGCTTCTCGTTCTAATGCCGTATAAAGAGTAGCTGATGACCAAATCCTTGGACGAGTGGTATCAACTTCCGAATAGTGCTTATGAGTACCATCCCAACGCAATTCTGCTAGTTTATTAGCATGAAAATTCAACATGAGAAGTGTAAAAGGCTCAATATGGCTAAGATCAACTTGCTCTTGAAAGTGCCAGGGACCCTCAAAATCAAAATACTCCAATAGTAGCTGACCTCTACTTTTACGGTAGCTTGCCTCTCGAACATGCGCCTCAAAAGCTCCGTTAAGTAAACAGGCAGCCTTCCCTGTTCCTTCCTCCAAAGCCAGCCAAGTACCACCTGCCTGCTGATCTTTCGGATACCAAAGCCGCCTTGCACCTTGCTCATAATATTGAGGTGCGAGCGTCGGGCGCGCTTTCTGCTCATCACGGCTTGAAGTCAAAACAAGCCCACCAACAATCGGCACAATACTTACGGTACACATTACTTAAAAATCATAAATTGGTTTTTGTATAATAGAAAGTAATACCCAACAAGCTGTTGGCTCATGTAAATTCGCAATGCGGCAAAGTTAACATTAAAGTATCTGTTTACTGGAAAAATCCTTAACTTGAGCAGGCGACTATTTTGCCAATGATGGATACTATTTATTCACCTGTCATACTTCTTATGAATATTCTAATCATAATTAATGATGCCCCTTATGGCACCGAAAAGGCCTACAACGCCTTACGTATCGCCAATCAAATCACAAAAGATCACCCCAACACGCAACTTTCTATTTTTTTAATGGCTGATGGTGTCAACTGCGCCATTGCTAACCAAAATACACCAAATGGATTCTACAATATTGAACGCATGTTGAAGCTTTCTACTAGCAAAGGAGCAAAGTTGCTCACTTGTGGAAGCTGCCTAGAAGCCCGCGGACTTAAATCAACGACTTTGGTGGAAAAAGCAGAAATCAGTACAATGGCTGAATTGACCCATCTAATTATTCAAAGTGATCGTATACTGACATTCTAAGATGTCGACATTAAATCTGATTAAGACCACCATTGACTGTCCACAGCCTAAAAAACAAGGATATAGACGGGCAAAAAAATACTGGTGAATTACCTCCAGGTGCGTGGATCAAGCTTTGTCCGCTTTAGCCAAAACATTTCCATATACTTAGATACAGAAAGTAATACAACTAGGACAAAACACCAACGTCAACTTTGGGCTAATTCACCAGTATTATAGATTTACGCTGAGCGCATAAAATAATACACTGTACGTTCAGCACTACTCGACGGTAACAGACTTAGCCAAATTCCTAGGCTGGTCTACATTACACCCACGAAGCAACGCAATATGGTAAGCCAGCAACTGCAATGGTATCACCGACAAAAGTGGGGTAAACGGCTCTTCTGTAGCAGGAATCTCAATGGTGTGGTCCGCAATCCTTTTGATAACTTCATCACCCTCCGTTACCAAAGCAATTACTACTCCCTTACGAGCTTTTACCTCCTGAATATTGGAAACAATTTTATCATAAGCGCTGAGGTTGGTAGCGATTACAAACACGGGCATGTTTTCATCTATCAAGGCAATAGGACCGTGCTTCATCTCAGCAGCTGGATAACCCTCCGCATGAATATAGGATATCTCCTTCAATTTTAACGCCCCCTCTAGTGCAACTGGGAAATTATAGCCACGACCCAGATACAGCGCATTCGATGCGTCCTTAAATTCACCGGCGATGTAGGCTACCTTTTCCTGACAAGAGTTCAGCAGTTGGTCAATTTTTGATGGGATTTGAGCAAGCTCTTGAACTAGTTTCTGGTATTGAGACTTAGGCAGATAGCCACGCTCATACCCTAATACTAGCGCCATCATGGTTAACATGGTCACTTGACCGGTGAACGCTTTTGTGGACGCCACCCCAATCTCAGGCCCAACGTGAATATAGGAACCACTATGGGTTAAACGGGCAATAGAAGAGCCAACTACATTTACAATACCGTACGTAAGTGCTCCAGCCTCTTTAGCGAGCTCTAACGCCGCAAAGGTATCGGCTGTTTCGCCCGATTGAGAAATCGCTAAAACAACATCCCGTTCGCGGACAACTGGATGGCGGTACCTGAATTCAGAGGCATACTCTACTTCTACAGGTAGACGAGCCAATTCCTCAAACAAATACTCTGCAATCATCCCCGCATGCCAAGATGTTCCACAACCGAGTATTATGAATCGATCTGCATTTATCATGCGCATTTTGTATTCACTCATACCCCCCAAGCGCATCCAGCCCTCATCAGCGTTCATTCGACCCCGCATACACTCTGCAATCGTTGTAGGCTGCTCGAATATTTCCTTCAACATAAAATGAGCATACCCCCCTTTTTCTATCTGCTCTATCTCTAATTCGATCTGGTGGATAGTCGGTGTCGTCTCTTCATTCCGAAGAGTCTTTACCGTCATTTGCCCATCCAATGTAATCGTGGCAATCTCCTCATCATTCAAATACACCACTTTCTTCGTGTATTCAACAATAGGTGTTGCATCTGATGCTACTAAAAATTCATCTTTACCTATCCCTAGTAAGAGTGGGCTCGACTTCCTCGCTGCCACCAATTTACCTGGGTCCTCCCGGTCCATTACAACAATTGCATACGCACCATGTGCTTGTGTTAGTGCTTGCCGGACAGCCTCCTCTACTGGAAGGTTTTCCCGACGCTGCACCTCCTCAATCAAATGTGCAAGTACTTCCGTATCCGTCTCACTGGAGAACGTATGACCTAACTTTGCAAGAGCACTCTTAATGACCGCGTAGTTCTCGATTATACCGTTATGAATCAACACAATCCGGCCATTAGACCCAGTATGAGGATGCGCATTCAAATCATCCGGTTTTCCATGGGTAGCCCAACGGGTATGGCCAATACCAACATGACCGTGAACGTCTTTATCCTTGACATAAGCCTCTAAGTCTGCAACTTTACCTTTCTTTTTATAAATGTTTAAATGACCATTAGAAAGAGCGATACCAGCTGAGTCATAGCCCCTGTACTCTAGTCGTTGCAAACCTTTAATAAGGATAGGGTAGGCCTGCTTTTTTCCAATATAAGCAACAATTCCACACATAAAGATATTCTAAATTAAGGGTTGTAAATCAATTGATTAAAATACAATTTAGGATAAGTATAAAGGTTTAATCTAAAACCAGGTACAATTACCCTCTTAGTATCAAGTTTATTAGTGATAACCGGAATAGATAAAAGGCGTATGAAGACTATAGTTTGGTATACTTTAGGCGAAGTTTCACAGGATAGGTTGGATCATTTACCCCAAAAAAGACAGTACGACCAGCAGTCAACACCTGTGGAGCAATGCTCAGGTAAATCGTCCGTTTTTTAGGATCGTTGTCCGTAGCATCTACAAAATCTTGAAACTGTTTTGTCAAGGTCAACTGATACTTTTTAACTCCTCCTTCAGCCAACTGCGGCTTACCTCCAAAAAGGGTATAAGCACCATTAGAAACCGTATAGGCATACGTAACATCAGCTGTCTCTAAGTAGGTAGTATCTGATGTTTTATCAAACGCCAACAACTGCCCTGCCACTGGAAAGAACGGATCAGAAAGAGCAGTTAATTCCAGTTCTGCCTTATTCACTACGATACCCTCTAAGGCAGCAGCTGTAGGGAACTCAACTTTCATTCGGATACCTGCTAAGCCTTGCATATACATCCGCTCTGGATTTACTACACCAAGGTTCGCTTGTGCACTGGATCCGGTGTAATCATGGGTAAATTTCAAAAATTTATTCGAGGTAGCAGTAGAAGAGCCTTTTAAATTATACCGATACGTACGAGAAACTGTATCGTCAACAGTATAATACATCCGAATAAAGCAGTTACTGGAGTTTAAATCAAAAGCAACCAACGCTCCTGGGTCAGAGGTAGGCGTCACCACCAGCTTAATACCTTTACTAAGACGCCAGAAAGCGAAATCATTGGTCATAGTCGTACTGTCAACACTCAGGAGAAACGCACCAAAAGCATTGCTTAGCGGCACCTTAAGGTGTGGAGCTTTAATCGCAGTAGCTGCAGTATCCAGTATTTTTTCTGGGGTTCGAGGCCTAGGTAAAAACTGATTAACCGCAGCAATCTCATCACCTACCAAAATACTATCCGTTGCTAGATAACGCTTGGAATTGGCAATCGTATCCGCTAGCTGATATACGCGCAAATTTTGAGGAATAAGTGTGTCCCCGTAAAAACCGTTCGCATCGTACGGCAAAATCAAAAAAGCAGAATCAAAGCGCGCATTCTCAAAATCAAAACTACCCCCACTCAGGGTAATCTGAGAAAATATTTCAGCAGTAGTACTCCCAAAATCTGCATCTTTTATCCGTCCACACGGGAAATAATCAAATTGAGAATTCAAATCCGCTGTTGTCACCTTATCAATGGTTTCCAAAGAGCAATTGACTTCTAGTTCTTGAATATCAAAATCCGCAATCTGGTCCTCCAGCAAATCCGCACCGAAAGTGGTGGATTTATTACAACTGAACAAGGTAGCAAGTGCTAAAGTCAGCCCAACAGAATAGAGGGCGATCTGCTTTGTGGTAATCTTCATGGATGGTAACTTAATCCGGCTATCTGTGCATATATGCTATCAAATAGCCGGATTGGTTTTTATGTAAATATTCGCTTTTAAATTTATAAAACGCTAATCAACATGCCAGGTTTAATCCTCTACCGGAACCTCTAAAAGCCTCCTCAAGGTAGCTAGTGTACCACTTAAGAATTCCTGTTCTGTCTTCCATACATGAACTGGCTTTTCAGTTAAATTAGACAAGAATCCAACGTCCATACCTTCTATTTCGCTGCCAGCAATAACACCATCCGCATACGCACTTGCACCCCGATGAAGGGAGGCTTTTCCATCGGCAGTTCGAAACGGCTCCAAGTCAGACTCCTTAATGTTATTTATCGCTGCCTTTGCAAAAAATCGCTCCGTCATTAGTTCATGATCCGAACAAAACATGCCAAATACAGTTTCCGTGTTAGCAAATAACGGCTCTGTCTTGTAGGCAGTCTTCAAGAAAAAGGGAACCAAACCCGTCATCCAACCTTGACAAAGAATTAAATCAGGGGCCCAGCCAAACTTCTTCACAATCTCTATCGCACCCTTGCAGAAAAAAGCAGCTCGATCAGCGTTGTCCTCATAAGCCTCCTCATTACCATACATGCCAGGACGCTTAAAAAACTCTTCGTTGTCCAAAAAGTAAACTTGCAGGCGAGATCCCGGCAAAGAAGCAACCTTAATTATTAGTGGATAATCGTCATCGTCAATAATGATGTTCATACCAGAAAGGCGAACCACCTCGTGCAAACGATGCCTACGCTCGTTGACACTACTATAACGAGGCATCAAAATGCGCAATTCATATCCGTTTTCACTGAGGTATTTGGGGAGCCGGGCAACTAATTTCGACATTTCTGAGCCCTCTGTGTAGGGCTCAATCTCTTGTGTGATTAACAGCACACGCTTCTTTTCCATAGAAAGACCTCGAGTTTCTTTGTTAAATAAATCCCTTGCGTTTTTGACCGCCTCTTTCATTGACTTGGCAAATCAGGGTGCAAAATTATAAAAAAAACAGGACATTTTTGCAGCTAAAACGGCTGGAAATATTTTCACTCGTTTTTTCGATCCAATATTTTAAAACTATAACCGTATTCATTTTTCTCATCCGCAAGACAATCGATTCGACTTACCTCCACCCACTCTGCCAGATCTATTTCGGGGAAATACACCGTTCCATCTACTTGAACATCCACCTCTGTAAGATAAATTCGATCCCAAAGTGGCGCACTTTCATTGTAAATCTGTCCGCCCCCAATGATAAAAGCCTCCACCTCACCTGTATCATAAGCCATCCCAAGCGCCTCCTCTAACGTATGCGAAACCACCACTCCGGTGGCAGTAAAAAATGGATCCCTCGTAACAACAATATTGATACGCTTAGGCAGGGGTCGACCTATGCTTTCAAAAGTGCGCCGACCCATAATCACGCAGTGATTGAGTGTAACCCGCTTGAAATAAGCTAGATCAGCTGGTAAATACCAAGGAATTTCATTATCTCTACCAATAACCCCTCCTTTACCAACAGCAACTATCGCTGAAATAATCATAGTTCATCCATTTCTATATTACGAATAAAACAAGCTCACAATTTACCCACCACCAATGACAAATCAATCACTGTGAAGGCTGCTTTACTAAAGTACTATTCTTTATCATAGTTAAATAACTCTTTGCAAACAAGGGCAATGTCTCAAAACGGAGCTCATTCAACTCCAACTTGAACCCAGGATATTCTGAACGCCACATTTTCACAATACCACGAATAGCATCCAGTATCCGCTCCTTATTGAGCCCCCCTTCAGCCCTCCAAAACGGCACCGAATAACCCAACTCTTGAAAAAAAGAGGCTTCCGTAATCTGAAAAAACAAATGAAATAAAGCCTTGTCGGGTGGAGGTGGTGAGTAATGATAAAGTCCATACCCAACTGCATATTTGGCAATAGCCAGTGCCATAATTTCCGGATGCTTTTGCTCAATATGCCAATCCATTTTGGGAAGCTCCGCCTCCAATAACGCTTGAACTCGATCATGCCCGACAGCAGGACTGATCCCAAAGGTAGCCCGTGTTTTATAAAGCTCTCCAGCTAGCTGCTCATCCGAACGCTCCAAACCTTTCTCAAACAACTCTTTCATTAACAATATTTTAGAAGCAGGAGTTCTACTGTCCTTCGCAAAATAAAGCTGGTAAATTCGCTCTAATAAATCCATTAGATATCCCTCTGGGCGTATCAAATAGTCCAACCGAAATGCAGTACCCAGCATCAAATACACATACCCACCAGGGAAGCGCCCCGGGTCGGGTTGGCCTAAAGCCAAAGCCTCTAACAACGCTGTCACCTCGCTCCTAAAATAGGCAATTTTTATGCTTTTTTCCTCCAAAGGTATCTCCCAAACAGTCCCAGGCTCATCAACCCTCCTCAATACCCTAAACTCTTCCACAAGCAGATCGTCTTGCTTGTCAGCATTAATGGATAGCTCCCTAAATGCCTGAAGCAATTTCATAGGGGCACCATCCCGCGTTGAACTATCAAAAACAATCGATAGACAGTTGTCTTCCGTCAATGCAAATCGGGAGTACCGCAACCTGAAATTTTGCTCTGCCAACCTCCTCATAAATGCTACATTCAAGTCATCCGCCCAAGCAATCCGACTCTCTACTCGAATCCGCTCCGAATCTGCTCTCCCATCTACACGACGCGATCCTTGTAAAAAATGAAACGAAAGGACACCATTAACAATCTCCCACTCCACATTGACTACTTCCTCATCCCGCATAAATCTCAAAAGCTCTTCATACGCCTCCAATGGCTTTCCATTATCAAATAACTCCAAAGAACGAGTCCAACAAACCTTTTGAAACGCAGTTTTGTAGGCATCTGTGTAACGACCAAAAACCACATCCGGATCCGGTGGTACGGTAACTAATTTCGGAAAAAAACGGTCCAAAAAGGACATAAAAAATACAAAATCAATGACTTAGTAATTACGGCAAGGTGTTACCGTCAAAAAAACAGGTAAATTTAACAACTTTATCTGGTTACATCTACGTTTATTTGCCGTATTGTTGACTGAATGCTCACCTACTTAACTCCTTAGATGTCTGTTTTCCGCACTCTAATCAATATTCCAGCTCCGTCCTTTCAGATCCATCACCAACACCAACTGTTATTAGTAGGCTCCTGCTTTACCAAACATATCGGTACCTACCTAAATAGGTGCCAGTTCTCGGTACTGGTTAACCCCTATGGTATTTGCTACAACCCCTTCTCTATTGCCTCCGCTGCAAAAGCCCAACCTCTTAACGAATTCGACTTTTTTGAAAATGAAGGAATTTGGAGACACTGGGACCTACATTCTGAATTTGCACATCAAGACCTTAACTCGGCAAAGGCAACAGCTCATCAACTGCATCAAAACGCTTCCAGATTCCTGAATAAAACAGATGTTCTGATTCTGACACTTGGAACAGCCGAAGTGTTCCATCTTGCAAACCAAAACAGAATTGTAGCAAACTGCCACAAAATGCCCGCAAAACACTTCGATCGAAAGCGCCTAAGTGTCTCTGAAACGACCGATATCCTCCGCTCTTCCTTCCAAGAACTCCGCGAAAAAAGACCCAACTTGAACATTATCCTCACCGTTAGCCCCGTTCGCCACCTCCGTATGGGAGCAATTGAAAACCAACGAAGCAAATCCGTTTTACTCCTAGCCTGCGAGGAGCTATCTAATTCCCTCCCAAACACCTACTATTTTCCTGCTTACGAGTTAATCATGGATGATTTAAGAGATTACCGATTTTATGAAAAGGACCTTATTCACCCTTCAGACCTTGCTGTTGAGTATGTGCAAACCTGTTTTGCTCAAACCTTTTTCCAAAAAGAAACCATAGCCCTTATTACCCAAATTGAAAAAATTAGACAAGCACTCGAACACCGCCCCTTTAATCCAAATACATCTCAGCACCTGGCTTTCCTCGAAAAAGTCCAAACTAAGATTTCTGCTCTGGAGGCGGACTACCCAGAAATCCAATTTAATTGGGGTTGAACATTAAACACAAAAAAAAGACACTGCATCCATCAGAAAAACGAACTTTGTCTTTCATTTATACCGTTTATTATGACTATCCAAGCACTAGTTGACCTGCTAAGCGAGCATCCAATTTATATAACCGCTTACTTTCTTGCGCTCCCAGCACTTGCTTGGGCAATCAATTGGATTAGTATGGAACAAGGCCATATTTCCCCTTGGAATTATTTATACTCCGCTATCATATTCGCTACCTGTATTCCTGGTATCTTCTCAATCGCTCTAAGTATTTACATGTTCTTATTTCAAAGAGGTAACATTCTAAATACCAATATTTTAACACAAATACTTCCCGTTTTTTCAATGTTTCTTACCATTGCAACCATTCGTAGAAATGTGGCACTCGAACATATACCAGGATCCGAACGAATCTCTAATCTAGTGCTTCTTATCTGCTCTGTCCTTTTACTAATGTACATAATAGACCGTACGCACATCATCGCATGGGTGTCAATTCCAGTCGGGTACTTCCTGTTAATTTTAATCGCATTATTGTTGGTTGTTCGCTTCACCTTAAAAAAAATAATGGCATGATCAATCACGTTAGCTTACGTCGAGCCACTATCTGCCTGACCCTCCTTTCCCTTTTTGCCTGTGAAAATAAGCTTGCAAGAGTGGAGGCAAACTATACAACAGATGACACGCTGGTGGAGGTCGGTGAACAAGTAGAAATTTTATACTCAGACAGCGCAGTGGTACGGATCCGAATAACCGCCCCAACACTGAAAAACTATACCGAACGAACCGATCCAAGGCAAGAGTTTCCCGAAGGAATTAAAGTAGAGTTCCTTAACCCCGCTCAACAGGTTGTTAATACACTTACATCCAAATTTGCTGTTCGGCAACAAGAAAAAAGCATAGTAATAGCCCGGGATAGTGTGGTAATGAATAGTGCTAAACAAGAACGTATTGAAACAGAAGAGCTTACCTGGGATGAGCGATCTGCAAAGATTCGAACAGACAAGTTCGTGAAGGTTAGCCGCCCCGGTGAGGTTATTTACGGCTTTGGCCTGGAAGCAAATCAGGACTTCTCCTACTGGAAAATCCTGGTGCCAAAAGGCAAAATAAAAGCCGATCAACTCAAGGAAGCTGCCGAATAACCATGCAAACCTATTCCTTATTCGACTTAAATGAGCATATTCGACGGGTCATTGCCCTCAACTTCTCCGATCCAGTTTGGATAACTGCAGAAATAGCCGAATCCAATCTTTCAAACGGACACCTGTATTTGAGCCTAGTCCAAAAGGCAGACCCGGAAGGTTCAAGCGACTCTGGAATTCTAGCCCAAGCCCAGGCAGTGACGTGGCAGCGCGAATTCCGAATTATTAAATCCGTGCACGGCCCTATTGCTGAAGAGGTGCTCCAACCTGGAGGGCAGGTTCGAATGCTGGTAAAAGTAGGCTTTCATGAGCGATATGGTTTGAAACTACATGTTTGGGACATAGACCCTACCTATACACTAGGAGTAGCTGCCCTTCAAAGGCGTCAAACAATTGAATGGCTACAAAAAGAGGGCCTTCTTAATCGAAATGCAAACCTGCAACTCCCAATCGTTTTGCAGCGAATTGCCGTAATCACTTCCCAAGAAGCTGCTGGTTTTCACGATTTTAAAACCCACTTAGAGGAAAACAGGTATGGCTACAATTTTCAACAAACCTACTTCTTTGCTTCTGTTCAGGGGAAAAATGCTGAAAGAGAAATCATCTCCGCGCTACATGAAATAAGCCGCCAGCATAATCAATTTGATGCCGTAATAATTGTAAGGGGCGGCGGTTCAAAATTAGACCTAATCGCTTTTGACGGCAAGGACTTATGTGCCACGGTAGCTAATATGCCTATCCCCGTTCTCTCCGGAATTGGACATGAAATAGACGAAGCAGTTCTAGATCTAACCGCACATTTAGCTTTTAAAACCCCAACAGCGGCTGCTCAATTTCTAATCGAGCGGTCCGTACAATTCGAAATGAATATCAATCAACTTGTTAAGCAAATTGGACAGGCAACAGGTTACCAAACTCAAGGCGCAGGCTCAGCAATAAACGCCCTAGACCTAGCCATCCAATTTGCATCCCATAATACCCTCCAAAAGGCGTCTCAATCCATCCAGCAACTGAAGGAAAAAATTAGCTTATCTGTTCAACACCAGCTAAAAACAGAACATCAGTTACTAACAAATACAGAAAAAATATTGACCGCTCTATCCCCCTACACTATCCTAAAGAGAGGGTTCTCCATCACGCTAAAAGACGGTCAAATTATTCGAAACGCAACCGATGTTCAAAAAGGTGATCTCCTGGAAATCCAGTTGGCTAACGGCTCCGTTGAAAGTAGGGTAGAGTAAACTAGCACTTTTCAGTAGTTAAATTCCCCTCGTTACACCAATAGGCATCGATGGATCAAATGCACCTTTTAAAACGGGGCTTTGCCGGTTTCCAGTATAAGCACGAACATTGCTATAAATATAGTCAAAAAGCTCCTTCACACTGACAACCTTATCTCCATTCGTGTCTGCCTCTCCCTTTAACCCCCGAATTAAAAAATGACTAAATACACCCTGCCGCAATCCAGCAGATTCTAGGGACGTCTCGTCTCCTTTCGAAGACATTAATAAGGCTGTCCCAGATACCGATTTTGCCAATGTCTGATAGTATTGCATTAGAACAGGCTCTGTATCTGCCGACCTCATTGCAATCAAGCTACCAGAGTGACAGGCATCCGCAACACAAAGCTTGAATTTTGCTTTACATTCACTAAAGTGTTTTGCAAGTTCCTCGTGTGCCAGTTTATTATTAAATCCATCGAAGTCAATAGGTAAAAAAGAGCCATTTAGGCCATGGCCTGAAAAATAGAAAACAACTAAATCATTCTCTCCAGCCTGTCCAAAAATATCCAAAATCGACTCTGTAATATTATCTTTAGTGGCAGCCTCATCAATTAATATCCTTATTTGATCATCTGGCAATGCACCCCCCTCCACACTTTTCAAAAAAGCATAAAATCTATAGGCATCATCATCTGTGTACCGTAATGCAGGCATGTGATCATAAGACGCCACGCCAACAACAACCGCCCAAACTTTCGTCTGAAGCTCCGGTGAAACCAATCCCACTGAGTCGCTGGGCTCCTCCGTTGCTTGAACAATAGATTGCCCAACACTGTCTTGAACAATTTGATATCCCTCTGGAGGAAATTGTCCAACATACTCGCCACCCTGCCAATACCCACTTACTACCGTTCCATCCCGCAAGGTCAGCGTACCCATGCCGCCAAACGCGCCATCTATCCATTCTCCCTCAAATTTATCGCCATTCGCATAAGTACAAATCCCTTTACCATGCGGTTGATCGTTCATAAACTGGCCAGTGTAACGGGCTACTCCCTCTTTGAACACAAAAGTACCCGTACCGGAAGCACAATCTCCTTCAATACAACCAAATTTACCGTCCGCAGCCAAATTTGCACCGATAAACTCTCCCTCTCTCCACTCACCCTCTTCCGCAGGCACATTGTCTGCATGAGTTCGCTTACCCAGTCCATGAGGATAATTATCCTTGAAAGCACCCTCATATACATCTCCATTTGCAAAGGTGAAACGACCTTCTCCTGAAAACTTACCATCAACAAACGTTCCCTCATATTTGCTTCCATCCGGATAAGCAAAGGAGCCGATACCATTTTGACAATCTCCAGATAAACAACCACTTTGAATATTGGTATCATCTTCCACATTCTCTTCCTTTTTCTTGGCAATATACTCTTCTAAAATGTTACCAAGATCATCGACTGGCTTACCCCGCTTCCAATTGCCCGTCCGCTTGGTGCCGTCTGAATAAATCTTCGTTCCTCGCCCATCTGGAAAACGGTGCTTCCATTCCCCACTGTACTTAGAACCATCTGTATAATAACAAACCCCTACTCCGTGAATCTCTCCCCCTTTAAACTCCCCGGTATATTTAGCTCCGGAGGGATACACGTACGTACCTTTCCCATCTTTACAATCCCCGGAAATGCACTGGGCTCCAGCCTGAGGTAAAAGGGTTACTAAAAACAGCCAAAAAATGAATATACGATACATGAGCGTCCAATTTTCAAATTAATACCACTTCCACATCAAAAGGAAAAAAACTATTTAACACACTTGGCAAGTGGGAAACAACCAAGTATTGAATAAAACGCTTTTTACGGTTATTTTATTCTGTATTCACCTAAAAAGAGTGCCCAACTACTTGACTTTAAAACAGCCCATAGTACATTCGGAGTGTTTCACTCTTCTCTCTTTCCTTGATTTCATTAAAGAGTTGATCGAGGTACTTTACACGCTCTTCGTCCATCCTCTCACCAAAAAAGTTCCGAGTAAACACGATTGATTTAGCAGCTGCAAACCTACGCCACTCGCTGTTCTCCTCCGGCGTTAAGGCTATTTTTTTCCATTGCTCCACTGCAACATCCAACTCTTTCACATCGTTTAAGCGAAACAAAAACGACTGATATTGATCAAAAAACTCAAAAGCAGCCATCTGATCCACTTTGTTTAAATGACGCCTATACCAAGGTAATAAAACTGGATCTGAATGTTGAGTATATATACCAGCCAATATAGTAACTAAAGCCAAAGAAGAATCACTTTCCAATTTCCGAGCTGCCAAAAGCGCTGCAGAACTATCAATGCTGACCATTGCAGATAATGCAGCCCCAACTATGCTATAGGCCTGTTCCCCCTCCAGGGCAGCAAATAACACTGGCAAGTAGGAACGATCTCTAAGTGTACCCAAAGTACTAATGGCTGAAGCTCTTACCGTTGGCTCTGTTTCTGAAGCAGCCAACTTGGCAACTTGGAGGGCAACTTTCTCCTCACGGGGATCCACCATACTAAGAGCCATTCCTCTAATGACCGCACTTTTATCATTTAAAGCCTTCAACAGCATATTTGAAGCCAACGACTTTGAAAGGGAGTCTGTTGCCTGAACAAGACTTTCGAATGCCTCCATTCGATCCCTAAAACACTTGCCATTTTCATACAAATACATCCACTCGGAAGGCGTATGGCGATCTGTTTTAACACATAACAACGTTTTATCTGCATCCACATTTACCAACTTAGGCACCATTTTTAATGGAAACCGGAAGATTTGATTGCGCTTGGTAACCTCAATGCTTTTTCGCTCTACAATAGAATCAAGGTAAATATCCACCGTCATAGGTAACCGAAAAATACGGGATACACCATTTTCCACTTGTTGCACTTGCTCAATGGTGACCTCCATTTGGCTCTCCTCCGCGTCCCACCGGTAAGAAATATCCAACTCAGGATGCCCTGCGCCTAAAAACCACTGATTAAAAAACCAATTTAAATCCATGCCTGTCAAATCCTCAAAAGCGATCCGAAGCTCGTCTACCTCCACAGAGGTGTACTCATTTCGCTTTAGATAACTATTAATTGCAGCAAAAAAAGCCTCGTCTCCCACATATTGCCGCAACATGTGAAGTACACACCCACCCTTGTTATAAGAGTGTGCATCAAACATATCCTCCCTATGCTCATACCCATAGTGAATGAGTGGGTGCCCCCCGTCAGACGCCATGGCAAAATAACCCTGTTGCTCCTGTTGAAGATGCCAGTCGGCAAGATCTTTCCCATACTTATGCTCCAGCCATAAGTACTCTGAATAATTGGCAAAACCTTCATTTAAGGTCAGATTTGCCCAGCTTTCGGTAGTAACCAAATCTCCAAACCAATGGTGAAACATCTCATGTGCAACTACCTTCTCATTTGTCAAATGATCATCTAATAACTCGCGTTTCGTCTTTTGCATGTATTCACCAAAAAGAACAGCTGTCGTATTCTCCATTGCCCCACTGACATAATCCCGAACAACAACCTGCGCATACTTAGACCAAGGATACTCGTAATTGAGTTTCTGAGAAAAAAAGGAAAGCATTTCTGGAGTGTGTGGAAAAATATCCCGGGCATACCGCTCATAGGCAGGCTCTACATAATAAGATACCTCCTTTCCTCTCCATACATCCTTCACAACCGAAAAGTCTCCAACGGCCATCATGAACAAATAGGGGGCATGTGGCTGATCCATTTTCCAATAATCTGTCCTTGTTCCATCCGTGTTTTTAACTGACTTCACCAATAGACCATTAGAAAGTGTCTTGTACTGCTGATCTACCGTTATATACATCTCCTGTGTACACCGCTCATTCGGTTTATCAATAGTTGGAAACCAATATGAACTGCTTTCTGTCTCTCCTTGCGTCCAAATTTGGCGCGGCTTGCCAGGCTCTTTCCCATCAGGGTTAATAAAATAAAGGCCCTTATCACTGGTAATCGCAGCACTGCCTCCAGCTGTTCGCTCCTCTGGCTTTGCCGTATATTGTATGACAACCGAAAAGACTTCTTGCCGGTTATAAATTCGGTCGAGTTGAATAATAAGACGCTCGTTATCGTATTTATAAACAAGAGGCTGTTTGGTTTTTTCTAATTCAACTAATTGAATATCAAAATTTTTAGCGTCTAACTCAAGCTGATCAGTCGAATAAAACCATGGGCGAAGTGTTAAAGTCGCTTTTCCATTTGCCTGCCTTTTAGCCCAATCAAAAGAAATATCTATCCGAGTATGTATTAAATCGTGCCGCTGAGTAAAGGATGGATTATAGGGAGAAAGTGTGTCTGGATCCGTTGCACGACTTGGATTTACTTCAATAGGGTCCAAAATGACCTGTTCTACCACCAGAGTGGTGTCCTCCTCTCCCATTAGTGGCTTAACATCCACCCAGGATGTTGGCTCCTCGGGTTTTGTGGGAGACGCTGTCTGGCTTTTTTGAGCGCCACGATGACATCCTAATACAAAAACGAAGGCCGCCGTAATAAAAGGGACAGACCGAAGTAACATTAGTGTTCTTTTTTTCATGAATATTTCAACTAAACAGACAAACAATCATTGCTGCATAAAGCATACCAACTTTCAAAACGCAACAAAGGAAACACCTGTTTCACCCATTGAAATATTTTTTCGGCAAAAGAGTTATACGCACATCTGAAATTCTACTTTTTCAGCACCTTTGCAGCTCCTCAACAAACAATGTGCAATGCCGATTCCGATTTAGGCCCCTTCCTCATTGCACCCGTCTAACTATTACAGTCCAAATAAAGCTATGCAAAAAGAGTGCATTCTAGTTATTGGTGCCGGTGGACAAATTGGTACCGTTTTGACCGAAGCCCTGCGGTCTGTTTATGGGCAATCCCAAGTTATTGCTTCTGACCTTAAACCACTGCCAGAATCCAGTGGGCCTTCTATAGTCCTAAATGCATTAGATGGTCAAGCCCTAAACGATGTGGTCTCCAAATACCAAATAACCCAAGTATACCACTTAGCGGCCATCTTAAGTGCCACCGGGGAAAAGGATCCTCTGAAAGCTTGGGATATCAATATGACAAGCCTACTTAACGTTTTGGAGATTGCACGACAAAAACCACTGCACAAAGTTTACTATCCCTCCTCCATCGCTGTTTTTGGTCAAGGAGCTAGACACGAAAACACGCCACAATTAGAAGTCCTAATTCCTGAAACCGTGTACGGAATTAGCAAGGCAACAGGTGAAAACTGGGCCAACTACTACCATAAACGATACGGAGTTGACGTCAGATCACTCCGTTACCCAGGCATTATCGGTTATCAAAGCCTCCCAGGAGGAGGCACCACAGATTATGCAGTGGACATCTATCATTATGCCATCCGCGGGGAAGTTTTCCCATGCTTCCTACATGCCAATACGGCTCTTCCAATGCTGTATATGCCGGATGCAATCCGAGCAACCTTGGAACTTATGGAAGCCCCTTCTGATAAACTAAACGTGCGAACAAGCTACAACTTGGCAGGTATGACGTTTACTCCAGCTGAAATCGCATCCAGCATACAAAAATTAATTCCAGGTTTTAACATTACCTACCAACCAGATTTTAGGCAAGCTATTGCTGATTCTTGGCCCGCTTCCATTGATGATAGCGCTGCGAGAAACGACTGGGGCTGGAAACCAGAATATAACCTGGATGCTATGACAAAAGATATGATCCTCCACCTACAATAAGTGACAAATCATGACGAAAAACAGCTACATTATACCCTTTGCGCTCGTTTGCAGCCTATTCTTCCTTTGGGGTATTGCTAATAGCCTAAACGGACCCCTCATTGCTCACTTTCAGTTTGCACTCGACCTAGAGCGGTGGCAAGCTGGAATTGTAGACTCCGCGTTCTACCTTGGTTACTTCGTAATGGCAATCCCAGCAGGCATATTTATGCGAAGATTTGGCTATAAAAAAGGAATTTTAACCGGATTGGGCCTATATGCTTTGGGGGCATTGCTGTTTTACCCAGCAGCTAATATTAAAGCGTACGTATTTTTTCTAATATGCCTTTTTACCATAGCATCCGGCCTAGCATTTCTAGAAACTGCTGCAAACTTATATGTAACGGTTCTAGGACCAAAAGAAAAGTCCGGTTTTAGAATAAACTTGGCCCAATCTTTCAACGGCATCAGCATTATCTTAGGCCCAATTATTGGATCGCTTTTTATCTTTTCAAAAACAGAATACTCCGCAGAGGTGCTTTCCACCATGACAGCGGACGAAATCGCTCAGGCTCGTATCCAATCAGCCCTTTCGGTCCAAGGACCTTATCTGGTTATTGCTATTGCTGTTACCTTGGTGGCACTTCTTTTCTGGAAGACCCAAATGCCCGAAATTGGACAGGAGGAAGAAAAACAAGGGGCCGAGATAAAAGTCTTTTCCCTTCTCAAAAAGTACCCTCGATTATCGCTTGGTGTACTAGCCCAACTAGCAAACGTGGGAGCCCAAGCAACCCTATGGGGATATTTTGTTGACTTCAAGCTTGATATGGCACCTGATCAACACTTGGGGTTTGTTAATCAGTTATACAAGGTTACAGACACCATGACCAATGGGCAAATTGCAGGCTTTCACGCATCCTTCGCCTTGGTCCTATTCATGCTAGGGCGCTTTGTAGGTACCGCCCTTATGAATAAATTCCCAGCCTCTAAGATACTCGGGCTTTTCACAACAGCTGCATTAATCCTACTAGCAACCGCATTCATGAGTGGCGGGCTTACAGCTATCATTTGTATTATGTGGGTTTATTTTTTTCATAGCATCGTTTTTCCAACCATTTTTGCATTGGCAACCAATGACCTTGAAACAAACGAGCAAAAACTTGCCTCCTCTCTAGTAATTATGGCGATTGTGGGCGGTGCTATCCTGCCCCCGATCGCTGGAATGATATCAACCATGTCAGAAAATGCCGGAATGCAAAATGCCCTGATAATCCCATTTATCTGTTTTGGATTTATTACATTTTATGCGGTACGATATCCTTATTTAGCGGTCAAAAAAGGACATTAAATGGTCGTTTAAAACAAAATTTGGTTTTTTCGTCGATCCTTTTTTAACCACAAAAAAAACTTATAAACAGTTTAAAAATAATTTCAAAGAACGCACAATTACGGAGGTAATTTACCACGTGTTCTACCTTAACTTATTACGGATCACAGTGTTAAATTAGCGCCTTTGTAAAATATTTATTGTGGAAAACCCATGTGGAAAACCCCGTATTTATGTTGGCAACTCTCGAAATTAACAAAGTTACCAACATTGATTAATGCTTTACTCACAGAGGCTCCCTTACACGGATTGTTTTGAAATCAAAACCCAATCTCTAAAACCAGCATCTTTGTACCTATGGCAGATGAGAATTACACCGGTAGTGCCGGACGCAAACCCAAACAACGCAGTGCCCAAGCCAATGCTGAAGGTCTGTCCAATTACGTATTTGGCAAAGTGCAGCCACAAGCACTCCCACTAGAAGAGGCAGTCCTTGGAGCACTCATGCTCGATCGGGAAGCCTTACCCGTTGTAATGGATATCCTTCGTCCAGAAAGTTTCTACTTAGAGGCACATCAGCACATCTACAGGGCCATCATACGACTCTTTGAACGCTCACACCCCGTCGACCTTTTGACCGTCACGGAAGAGATAAGAAAAAGCGGAGAACTCGAAAAAATTGGAGGACCCTATTACTTGGTTGAATTAACGAATCGAGTAGCCTCAGCAGCAAATATTGAGTACCACGCCCGAATTGTAGCCCAAAAACATATCCAACGAGAACTTATTCGAGTCAGTACCAGCATTATCAAAGATGCCTATGAAGATACCACAGACGTGTTTGATCTTCTCGATGACGCCGAAAAAGGACTGTTTGGTATAACTCAAAACAACCTGAGCCGTAGCTATGAGTCGATGGATCTGCTTAGCAGTAAGGTGCTTAAGCAAATCGAAGAACTATCCCAAAAAGCAGATGGCCTGACCGGTGTGCCAACTGGCTTTACAGATCTCGACCGACTAACTTCAGGCTGGCAGCCATCAGACTTAATTATTGTAGCCGCTAGGCCTGGTATGGGTAAAACAAGTATGGTCCTTGCCATGACCCTGAATGCTGCCCGGGATTTTAATAAACCAGTCGCTTTATTCTCTTTAGAGATGGCCAGCACACAGTTGGTTCAACGCTTAATCTCCATGGAAGCAGAAATTGAGGGATCTAAAATGCGCAATGGAAAACTGGAAGACTGGCAATGGCAGCAGCTTCAAAAAACAGTGGATAAGCTGTCAAAAGTACCCATTTTTATAGACGATACCCCCGGAATCAATATCTTTGAACTGCGCGCAAAATGCCGCCGCCTCAAGATGCAGCACGATATTCAACTTGTTATCATCGACTACCTGCAGTTAATGACCGGCTCAAGCGAAAACAACCGAAATAGTAACCGCGAACAAGAAATATCAGGGATTTCCCGCGCCCTAAAAAACATGGCGAAAGAACTGAGCGTACCCGTTATCGCACTATCCCAGTTGAGCCGGGCGGTAGAAACCAGAGGCGGAAGCAAACGCCCTCAACTAAGTGACCTCCGCGAATGCGTTACAGGAGACACGAGGGTTACGCTGGCAGATGGAGAAGAGGTCCCAATTCGAGACCTTGTAGGACAAACTCCTTGGGTTCGATCATTCGACCCAGAATCCCAATTATTGATAAATGCAAAAACAGACCTGGTTTGGTCAGTGGGTGTCAAGCGCGTTTGGAAAATAACCCTCCAAAACGGCCAATACATTAAAGCTACCGCCGAACATCGCTTACTCAGTTCTTCTGGATGGAAAACCGTGTCAGAGCTAACCACCAATGACTTTTTAGCAATCAATACAAAAAAATACGCTACCCACTTAGTGCTTGCGGAATCAGAGGAGGAAGAAACAACCGAACAAGATTGGTGCCAGATCGAGAACGTATTATTCGATGGAGAAGAAGAGGTGTTCGATCTCACCGTTCCAACTACCGCCTCTTGGATTGCTAATGGAATTATTAGCCATAACTCAGGAGCTATTGAGCAAGATGCTGATATCGTCTCGTTTATTTATAGACCTGAATACTATGGCATCCTGCAAGATGAAGAGGGCCAAAGCTTAAAGGGGATTGCTGAGTTTATTGTTGCAAAGCACCGGCATGGAGCCCTGGATACCATCCGAATTAAATTCTTGGACAACTTCGCCAAGTTCACCAACCTAGATGACCCCTCTTTCCCGGGGTTTGAAAACCCCTTATCGGGTCCCTTTACCCCCTCCACGGGCCCCTTTACCCCCTCCACCATTATCCCTTCTAGGATGAACGATGAGGATATTCCATTCTGATCCAATGAAGAAATTTACCAAAAACAACTGGTTTTGGTTGGCCCTCGGTATCCTAATAGTCGGTATTAAGGGTCTTAATCTCCCTGTTATGGATGTGGACGCTTCCCAGTATGCGTCAATTTCAATGGAGATGCTCCAAAATGGATCCTGGCTGGAAGTACAACACCGGCATGCAGATTATCTAGATAAACCGCCCCTTCTATTTTGGACAGCCGCCTTTTCCTACCTCCTCTTCGGTATCAATACTTGGGCATATAAACTTCCTTCGTTTCTCGGAGCTATTTTAGGCATATACAGCGTTTATCGTTTTTCCAAGCTCTATTATAGCAAGGAGGTAGCAACATTAGCAGCCTTTATTCTAGGCTCCACCGTTGGATGCTGGCTACTACTTAATGATGTTCGTACCGACACTCTGCTTATGGGTATGTCCGCAACCTCCGTCTGGATGCTAGCCGAATATCAGCTTAAAAAAAAATATTCCTTCCTAATTGGAACCGGGATCTTTGTTGGGTTAGCAATGCTTGCAAAAGGCCCCATTGGGCTCATCCTACCTGGAGCAGCCTTGGCCGCACATCTAGTACTCTCCAACAATTGGCGCCACGCTCTTAGGTGGGAATTGCTTCTAATCCCACTAATCATTGCTTTGACTATCACTCCAATGTGTGTCGGACTTTACCACCAGTTTGATTTACACCCAGAGAAAATAGTAAATGGAAAAGAAGGGGTTTCCGGTCTCTACTTCTATTTCTGGGAGCAAAGCTTCGGGCGCATCACGGGTGAAAATGTATGGAAAAACAACACGTCTAGTTTCTACTTCCTACACGTGTACGCATGGGCATTTTTACCTTGGACACTTTTCCTAATTCCAAGTCTTTTTTCTAAATTTAAAAAGTTATTGTCTAATAAACTGCAACTTGCCCAAGGTGAAGAAGCCTATTCAATTGGTGCATTCACCTTGCTATTCATTGCTCTTTCTCTTTCCAAATATAAACTCCCACACTACATTTTTATTACGCTCCCCTGGGGAGCCGTAATCACCGCCCAGTGGGCAATCACCACTACAAAACTTAAAAAATGGGCAATCGCACAATGGGTAATCACACTCCTTTTAGTGCTTATCCTCGCCCTTATCACCGGAATTGTGTTCCCCGCTCAGAGCCCTGCCAAACTGCTAATCTGGGTGCCCTTAATAATTGGGTCCTGCTGGATCCTGTACAAAACGTATCCCGCTCTTTTAAACCCCTTGACTTACTGGCAATTACAAACTGGAACTGGTTTGCTAATTGGCTTGATTCTAAATGCTCATTTTTATCCTAGTCTTCTCCCTTTCCAAAGTACAACTGCCGCGGGTAGGTACTTTCATGAAAAGAATATCCCTATTCGACAACGTGCACAAATGGGGTATGGAGGACACGCCCTAGACTTTTATAGTAAAAGCATCATCCCACACCTGAACACAGCCGAAGAAGTCCTAGATTCCGTTCAGTTAAATGGCCCAATTTGGATCTATACCAGAGAGGGTGGAAGAGAACAGCTCGACGCAGCTGGGATTCCTTACGAAATAGTAGCCCAATTTAAGCACTACCAACCTGCATTGTTAAGTATGCCCTTTTTAAACCCCAAAACGCGAGAAAGTAAGTTGATTCCCGTTGAAATAGTAAAAGTAACCGCAACCAAGTAAAAGGCCTACTACTCGATTCGTGTATGAACCTTTTTAAGCACTATTGATTATATAAGCTGATATCATTTAGGTCGCCGATTTATGCTGCACATTGCCTTCGCCCCTATTTATCGATATGAGCTTCCGGAGGGTCACCGTTTCCCTATGGTCAAGTATGAACTCATTGCTGAACAACTACTCTATGAAGGCATTGTTCAAGAAAGACAGTTTTTTCATCCTCAAATACTGGATGAGGCAATTGCACTCCAAACACATACAAAATCCTATTGGGATAAGCTAACCAATCTAACCCTATCCAAAAGCGAAGAACGCGCAATTGGCTTTCCTATAAATCAACATTTTATTGAAAGAGGAAGATATATCTCTGGTGGAACCATTCAATGTGTCTCTTACGCACTTCAACACGGGGTGGCAATGAATGTAGCAGGAGGAACCCACCATGCATTTGCTAATAGGGGAGAGGGGTTCTGCTGTCTAAATGACCAAGCTGTTGCAGCAAATTGGCTACTCCAAAAGGATCCAAATCAAAAGATCCTCATCATAGACTTAGATGTTCATCAAGGAAACGGAACCGCCTCGATTTTTCAAGGTGAGGCTCGCGTATTCACTTTCTCCATGCACGGAGCAAAAAATTATCCCCTTAGGAAAGAAAAGTCAGACCTTGATATAGAACTCCCAGACGGCTTAACAGATCAGCCTTATCTGGAAACCCTTGAAACCCAGCTCGCACAAATTGCAAATAAATTCCAGCCTACCTTTATCTTCTACCAAAGTGGGGTGGACATCTTAGAAACAGATAAGCTCGGTAGACTTTCAATTTCTAGAGCAGGCTGTAAAAAAAGAGATCAAATGGTTTTTGAGTTCTGTAAAAGAAATAAAATACCGGTCGTTGTAAGCATGGGTGGAGGATACTCACCAAAAGTAGCAGACATCGTCGATGCGCACGTCAACACATTTAAATCAGCCCAAGAAATCTTTTTCTGATAAAATCCCACACCTATTTATCCCCTAAGTCGATCCAATAAGACTGAAAGCTGCTGCATCTCTTCTTCACTCAAATTAGTGCCAGGAAATCCCTCGTCATTAGACATAACCTCTTTCTGAATCTTATCCAACAACTCCAACCCACTGTCTGTAATCGTTACAACCACCATACGACGATCCGCTGAGCTCGGTGTACGCACAACCAGCCCTTGTTCCCTAAGTTTTTCTACTAACCGACTAACATTACTACTCCGATCAATCATTCGACTCTTTATATCAAGAACCGAAAGACCATCCGGACGACTCCCTTTGAGAATTCGCAATATGTTATACTGCGGATTCGTCAATCCATACTTTCTCATGTCCCGGTTCATCTGACAGTCAAGCCAGCTTGCCGTAAACAGAACATTTAATACCGCCCTTGTTCTAGGCGGAATCGGAGTGGAATTCTTTAGTTCTTCCTCAAGTGTCATGGTAGTAAGCGCGATTGTGCACGTGATGCAAAATTAAGTGTTTTAATACTTATTTTATTCGGTAACGCATTAACTGTGTCCATTTATTCGATATTAACAATATTCTGGTCTACAAGCAACCATTTATTCTACTGAACAGCAAATCGCACCTGACCTACCAGCCCTCCAGAGCGCCATACCAATATATATACTCCCGGCGGCAAATCAACTCTTACATAAGGCAAAGCCCCTTTTAGTTCGGACGGTGTGTACAACACCTCTCCAAGTACATTTAAAATCGAAATAGAGAGGTCCTCTCCCAGCTGCAGACTAAATTGAAATTGTCCATTGTTGGGATTTGGAAAAAGAACGCTGGTCCAATCAGAAGGCAACGGATTTATTCCAGACGTTAGTACCAAAATAGTATCAACATAAGTATCCAATCCACAGTCGTTCTCTACCAACAGCTTCACCACATAGGATCCGGGGGCAGAATACACATGCTCCGGATCCATCAATTCAGAAAAAGTTCCATCCCCAAAATCCCATTTATACTGTTCCCCACCGGTACTTAAGTTCTCAAAATGCACTTCAAGCCCATTTATTTCTATGCTAAAAGAAGCTGTTGGGGCCATAATCTCCGAGATATTATCCAACAGTACTTGGTACTTGGGTGCCGTGGAAAAATAGGGCGGATCTTGATCAATATCACTTAGGACCCCCCAAGAACCATAAACACTTTCCTGTTTACCAGCCAAACTAAAATTTCCAGCAAGCGAACACCCCCAGTTACGAATACTATCAAGAACCATATCATACAAATCATACATGCCTGGTGCATATTGAGCTTCCCACATAGCCTCCTGATAACTATAGGGTACCCCAAATACATTCCCAACAAAATGCTGCCCTCCTTCATAAGTGACAATTGGCTTGCCAAACAACTTGATCTGATTATAATCTCTTCTTAAATTAGGAATAGTACTAAACCATTCGTTTTTCGCATTTTCTAATACCTCTGACAAGGTAGAGCCGGCATGAAGAACCGGATTGCCCCCTCCCGAGTGATTCAAACCGAAATAGTGAGTCGCAGCACCAATATCCCAGCTCTCTTGATCCAATTGCCCCAAAATATCCTCATTTAAGGTGTTATAAAGCGTTTGAATCCCCAATACTCGCTTAATCCTTTTTTGTTCAGCGCCAAACTCATCCAACCACAAGTTAAAAACGCGTCGCGCTTTTTCCGAATATGCCCTTGCATAGTTTAAATTAGAGGGTCGATTCAGATCGTTGTAGGCTGCTTGAGCAAATATCCAGTTCCAAACTTCATTACTGTACTCTAAGTAAATGGTAAGCGAAGGGTCTAAATATTCCTTAAACAAGCCCGCCATTTGCCTTACAAAATGATCATCAGCAGCATGGGGCACGCAAATCCAAACATCTTTTTTTGTCAAGTTGGCCAATCGAATCATCATTTCATAGGGTACTCCCGTAGAGCCGGAGTACGTATACCAGCTAGTATCCTTTCGAGCTTCCCAGGTTACTATGTTATTGTTGTTAGTGGCCCCCCAATCCATAAACCGTAGCATCTTAAATGGAGCGATTTTTTCCAAAAAACCTTCATAAAATGGAAAGTCATTCAAATCGATGAACTCATCCTCCAACCTTATTAGGCGAATGTTTCTGACCGGATCTATCGCTGATGAATACGTTAAGTTAAACCAGATGTTCTCAGGTGCAGTGACCGTAAATGCAATTCGCCCAACAGAACTACTTAAAACGTTGACAGATCCTTGAAGCAATAAAGTCCCTTGTCCATCGTAAAGCAATAAGTAGGTGTAACCTGGGCGAAGGTTTCCACCGCCGCTGGAAATGACATATCGAAGATAACTTTCACCCGCGCTTGTTACCTGTGGTATCTTGGATGGATATCCACTTGGATCAAATACTATTTCTTCCACTAAACTATCAATTGCCCAGCAAAAACAATCATTAGTGAATGGAATTGGCCGAGAACGAACATGCTTCATTAAATTTCGAAAGGGTCGCTCAAAACTCCAATCGGCCAAGCCGCCCAAATTGGTCCCAATCGCCATCTTGCACTCAGGCGCCTCCCAAGTCTCACATGCTGTGCTATCCACCTCAATATGCCAAAAAAAAGTATCTCTGCAGCCATTACTTCCGATAGCGGTATACTCATAAATTCCCGGTAACAGACCTGTATATTCCGTCGGAGGGTTCGCTGTTAATAAACTACCCAGAGGCGAATAGACCTGAAATGTAACATCATTACCCACCCCAACTTTAACATGACCAGTGGGCATTCCGCACTCTGCCATATTCAATACCGTAAATTTTGACTGACAAGGAAAGCCCCCATACTCATCCAATACCTTAAGTGGGTAATATGCTTTCTGTTGTAAACCTTCGGGATCTGTAACGGTTAGTATAACTTGTAAAACCCCTAACGCTTGGTACGTATGCTCCACTACCTTACCCGTATCAGCTTCTAATCCATCTCCAAAATCCCATCGATAGGTCAATGCTCCTCCTTCTGGATCAAAAGAGGCCGACCCATCAAGTTCTACAAAAAATGGAGCAGCCCCAGAGGAGGCGCTAGTTATAATCGATGCTATCGGGGGTAGATTAATAAGAGTATTCATGTCGGGAACAACGCACTCGAAGCTTCCCGCCAACCGTAGCTCGTCCGCAAGCCCATTCTCTGGTGAACTACCCAGATACATCCCAAGCGATCGAATAGAATAAAATTCGTTAAAAAATTGTGAAAACAAAGGAGATGGAACCTGGCCGCCCCCAATGTCACTTGGGTTAACCCAGTAGTGTACAGTTGTTCCAGAAGGACCAAACTCTAATTGAATAACCAGCAAGGCATCCTCATTTAGTTCGATCGGAACAGTTGTCTTAAAAATGTTTCCATCAATCCGAATACACCAATATTTTATCCCATTCATTTCAGACGCCGATCCAAAATACCCAATCTCTAGATGTGGATTTGGGTTGTTCACATACCAAGGAATCTGCTCTCCATGCAAACTGAAAAATAGACTCTCCTGATTGTCTTTAAGCTTTCTCATAATACCACTCATATAAACAGTTCCCATTTTAGAAGAACCAATCCCTCCACCATTTTCAGTGTATTCATGAAACGGCCCCGAAGAGGATAAATCAAATCGGCGACCAGCTGTTAAATACCCATATCCACCACCAACATGCCCCTCAGCAACCTGAAGGGTTTCAAAGGAAAGAGAACCAGAATAGGTGCCATAACCAGGCAAAATACTATTCCCCCCCTGTACATCCCAAGGACTCCACCACCCAGAGCCCCCTCCTAAATTATTTAATGGCTGGCTCTCCGAGTAGCTAAACGGCTCGTATGCCAAATACAAACAAGGCTGTGCCTGTATTATCTGAAAACAAGCCAACAGAATAAAAAATGGCAATCCACGCATATCTTTTATTAAGTATGAGTTAAAAATGAATCGGTAAGAGCACTATCAATAGGCTGGTAAATTTAAGATGTTTCCACCATAAATGAGGTTGTCACTAAAATTCTCTATTAAGACTTACACCTTTGCAGGCAAAGAAATACGACTACCTTGGACTTTAATCAAATTATTCATTTCATAAACAAGTCTTAAGTTTTCTATCTTTACTTTCCCTTATTGCAATTAACTAATTAAACCATCACAATCAGGCTTGTTATGAAAAAGCAAATTGATCAACTCCAATTAGAAGTAGATACCGCCTGGCTCTATCAAAGCCTATCGAGTATCCAGGATGATCCATCAACGGCAGAAGTCTTGCAAGCATTGTCAAAAATTGAGTACCATCACGCTGAACACGCCTTGGAACGAGTTCGGGAGTCAATCCCCGACTTCAAAATGCCGGGCCCTAGCCGCAGAGCCAAACTGCAGTTTAGCCTAGGCAAGATTTTTGGATACGATTTCTTAATCGCCAATTTAAGCTCTATTGAACGGCAAATTGCACGTGAAACCATTCATAAAAAAAGAGAGATTGGCGTTGCTCCCTCCGGTATGGAGCACAACCATCTCCGAATAGTGGAGTCACTAGCAGCACATACAAAGGCCAACGTGAGCGGTACCTTCCTGTCGAAAATGGAGGGCAGGCATAAATCGGTAGGAGGTAATGCACTTAGAGCCGCTGTCCTAGGTGCCAACGATGGTTTAATCTCTAACTCCAGTTTGGTCATGGGAATTGCCGGTGCTGCTGCCAATAATGATACCATCTTGTTAACAGGAATAGCAGGGTTGCTTGCTGGAGCATTTTCTATGGCTCTGGGAGAGTGGTTATCTGTCCAAAACTCAAGAGAGCTCTACTTGAAGCAGATTCAGCTGGAGGCAGAAGAGCTGGAGGCAACACCTGAACTAGAAGAGTTAGAGCTTTCGCTCATTTATAGAGCAAAAGGGATGGATCCCGAACAAGCCGCTACAATGGCAAAGCAAATTATTGGAGATAAAGAAAATGCATTGGACACCCTTGTTCGCGAAGAGCTTGGGCTCGACAAGACAGAACTTGGCGGTTCAGCATGGGAGGCAGCCTTTACCTCTTTTTTACTTTTCGCGATTGGAGCCATCATCCCAGTGCTTCCGTTTTTCTTTTTTTCAGGAAAAACAGCCCTCTTCAGTAGTGTCACTAGCAGTGTGCTGGGTCTATTCCTTTTAGGAAGCGCGACTTCCCTCTTCACTGGCCTCTCTATTTGGTTTTCAGGAGCTCGTCAAGTACTGTTTGGCCTGGCAGCATCTGCTATTACGTATGGAATTGGATACCTAATCGGTGGCACAATCCTTTAGTAATTTAGCTACTCAAAATGACGACCAACGGTAATGCCCCTCCAATCATCTGTTCGAAATGTTCCTAGTGGAAGCCCAAAACCATTATACACGTTTGCATCCACCGGAGCATCAGACCAAGCATACCGAACCGCTACCGGCATCATCCCAAGCGGATGATAAACCTCTATCTGGTCTTTGGTTACTAACTGTGCTTGTGCAAAATGAAAAACACGATCTGGACCAGCTACCTCAAACCCCCTGAAATACCCAAATTTATCCTTGGCATATAGGCCACTCCCAACACCATCAAAAGTAAGTAGGACGCTCGTTTCTTTTACATTAAAGTCTTTAAGTCGGGGTGATTCATGATCAATTTGGAACCCATATGATTTTGCCAAGGCGATTAAGGCTAACCGCCTTCCTACTTCCTGCTTGTTTCTCGGATGAATATCTAATGCATCCCCAATATCCAGTGTAACTGCCATACCTGTATTAGGCAAAGCAAGGGCCTTTTGCTGAGCCTCCCTTAACTCAGCCCAAGAACTTCCCTCATTTGAGGACCTATTTTTCCCAAATGACGAAAGCTGGACAAAATAAAACGGAAGTTCCGCCTCTCCCCAAGCACTCCGCCAATCTTTAATTAATAACGGAAAGGTAGTCGTATAGTCGGATGCCCTCTCCGCATTAGACTCACCCTGGTACCATAAAACCCCAGCAACCGCATAGGGGGCCAAAGGGGCTACCATCCCATTAAATAAACCACAAGCAACATTGTTCTGCAGCGTTTCAATATAATGCGGGGAAGCCCAAGAGGGCATCTTCCGCCAGTCTTCACCAACCAATGAAATCGAATAGTCCTCCCACTCAACACGTAAATTACTTTCATCCCCAAATAGTCCAACACCCCAATGCTTTGGCCCCGATTGTGGAGATACAAGCACAACAAGAAAATTACTGCCCTCTCTTAATACACCCGCAGGAACCTCCACCAAAGCCTCTTTTCCGATCATGGAAACGAGCATGGACCGACCGTTGATCCAGCAGGAAACAGGCACTTCGTGTTCGCCTAATCGCAAAAGGGCGGGAGCACCCGAAACAAATGATGGAACCTCCAGCTTTTTGGCCATAAAACCCTTACCACGATAAGCCCAAACCCCCTGCCAATCCCATGCACCAGGAGCTGTTGCGGCTTTCCATGTGGAAAAATCAAAACCTTCCGAATAATAAACCGTTTCATCTAAATGATCAAGTAACTCAGCATCCCCCAAGGTCCACTTCAATAATTGCGACTTTAACATGGAATGCGCCTGAGTCCAATCAGTAGGGTAGCGCTCCAAATAAGCACGAAAATTGTCCAAACTTGATAAGCCCTCCTTGCTAATCCAGGCCTCAATATGAGACCCTCCCCATGTATTGTTTATTAATCCGATAGCAACACCTGGCCCAAAATTCTCTCTAAGTTTTTTTGCAAAAAAATATCCCACTGCAGAAAACGTACCCACCGAACTTGGAGTGCATACCTCCCAGCCAGTCCGGGGCGTCGCCAACTCCTCAACAGGATATAGACTTACTTTAGTATCTAATTTAATGTGCCGAATCAATGAGTCTCTTGCATTCTGCCGTTCAAAGCCAGGGTTTTCTGCCAAACGAACCTCCCACTCCATGTTGGACTGCCCAGAACACAGCCATACTTCTCCCACCCAAACATCTCGAAAAACAATGGTCTCAAGCCCACTCCTCACTTCAAAAACATAAGGGCCACCAGCCCCCCTCGTTGGCAACTCTAACTTCCACTTGCCGGTTGGATCCACTGTAACCTCTTGACGATCTAATTCAAGAGAAACGCTCACGACCTCCCCCGGAATACCCCAGCCCCATACCGGAATTGGCTTTCCTCTTTGTAATACCATCTGATCTGCAAACACCTTAGAAAGACGCAGTTGCGAAAAAAGGGAATAACTAGAAAGCATCAAAACACAAAAAACTATGAGAAAACGCATAAGTAGAGGGCACTTTACGACCATTAAAGAACGGTATAAAAGCTAGTTTGCACTCCAAGTAAAGAGGAAAGTAGCAGCACCTTTTAATAGCTTTATTTATTATACAAGTTCATCGCGCGATCAATGCCAATCGCAACATAGGCCTTAACCGCTTCACTCGCTTTTTCCAAGATGAACGACAACTCCGCTTTTTCATCCTCTGACCATTTACCTAAAACAAAATTCACCTGCTTCCCCTTTGAAAACGTATTCCCAATACCCATTCTCAACCTCGGATAATTCGTTTCTCCCAGCAGCTCCTGAACACTCTTTAGCCCATTATGGCCTCCATCTGAACCGTTAGGTCTTAGTCTCAATTTCCCAAATGGTAGGTTTAGATCATCTGTAATGACCAATACATTTTCAATCGGAACTTTCTCCTTTTGCATCCAATAACGAACCGCTTTCCCACTCAAGTTCATATAAGTATTGGGCTTCAACAAAATTACAGTCCTGCCTTTGTATCGAACTTCTGCCAAATCGCCATGAGTGTCTTGCCGCCACTTGCCGTCAAGAGAGGTGCAAATAAGGTCAACCACCGCAAAACCAATATTGTGACGTGTCTGATCGTATTCATAGCCCACATTTCCAAGGCCTGTTATTAAATATTTCACCCCTGATTGTTTTTTCTTTTTACCGTTAAATAATACTATAACTATTAAGAAACACCGCGATCAATACGGTTCAGTGTACCTGACTTATTTCCCGGGTGGACTTAATTTTTGAGCATTTGCTCTTCCTTCTGCCATCTTTTGGTCGATCTGAGGACCAAGCTTTGAGTCGAGCTGTCTAGCCTTTTCCATCCAAGGTGTAGCATTCACAGGATCCCCCATGTCACAGTTGGCCGCCCCAACGTAAAAATGTAAAATCGCACTATTGGGTTCGTACTTCAATCCTTCCTTCCATTCTATAATTGCTTTGGGAAACTGCCTTTTCATTGCAAGAACAGCACCTAAATTGCGCCGTGCATCCACAAACCTTGGGTCGAACTGAATAGCTCGCCTATATACGTTTTCAGCAGAATCCAACTCCGTTAAGGCGAGCTGGTTGCCCGGCCGCTGCGCTCTTAAAAAATAAATATACCCCATATTGGAGAGCACTTTTGCATCGTTAGGGCGGTACTTGAGTGCTACTTGATAGTCCTTAAACGCATTTTCGTATTGTTGCAAGCGGAAGTAGGCCAGCCCCCGGCTACCATAAGCATCATGGTACTCTGGATACAACTCTATCGTGCGATTATACGCTTTTATAGCGTCTTCAATCATCTTGGGATTAATAACATTATTCTTATCCTCATCCATTCCGTTGTTGTTGATTTCCAATGCTCTATGATAATTCAATTTAGCACAGTTGGGAGAGGTGGGATAATCCGCTTCATACAAAGAATAACTATCTTTCCATGCTGCATTTCGCGACACCGTTTTAAAAGCAAATGCAACTACAACTAAACTAATCACAGTCCAAAATGCAGCAGAAGAGGTTTTTCCTGCCTTAGTTTGTTCCAATTTGCCAGCAATTTTTTCCAAAAGCCACGCTAATCCTAAGGCATATCCCCAAGAAGGCGCATACAATAACCGCTCTCCGTAAGAAGTGCCAATCAGCATAAGCACATTGCTGAAGAGGGAGAAGGTAATTAAGTAGAAAAGAATGGCGTATGAAAGGAGATGTCTTTTGCCAATATTTAGAAGCGCCCAAATCCCCATTCCTGCATATACCCCGAAACCAACTATGGCCCTCCAATCAGAAAACGATACTGGCTTCATCTGTGGATAACCCATATCGCTTACCAGAGGATGAGGCCAAACCAACGCCTTTAGGTATAATAAACACATCATAAAAGCGGATGCCAATTCCGAAGCCTTATCTTTCGCACCAACAATAAAGTTGTCCAATATTGAATACACCTCCTGATAGGGCTGGGCACTCAGAACTTTATAGCGAATCAATAAGTAAAGAGCTACGGGAACTAAAAACAAAGCACTTATCCGTATGGTCTCCCCAAGAGAACGCTTGCCAAAAAACCAAATTGTCAAAGGGAAAATCGCTAAAAAGGTGATTCCACTCTCCTTCGCAAACATCCCCAAACCATAAACTCCTGCTGCGACATAAAGCCACTTTTTACGTTCAGAATCAAAATAATTCCAAAGAAAATAAAGCGCAGACATACTGCACAGCAAGGAGATGATCTCATCCCGACTTTTTATGTTAGCTACTACTTCTGTATGGACAGGATGTGCTAGAAACAACAAAGTGGTTGCAGCTGCCAATGTCCAAGGGTATTCCGATAATATCCTCCGCCAAGTAATCCATAATACCCAACCAGTTAGCCCATAATATAGTATATTGAAGAGGTGCCCAATCATGGGCCCCTGCATTAATTGCCATTCAATAGAGAACATTGCTAATGTCAACGGTCTGTACAAAGACCCTGGACTTGCCCAAGAGCCGTACCGATATTCTGTACTCCAAAGTAGATCCCAATGCTTAAAGCCAGCCTTGACAATCCAGTTTTCTTTGATTGCACCAAAATCATCTAGGGTGAAGTCGTGCCAAAGGGTATTGGAATAAAGCAATATCCCAAGCGCTACCATCAAAAAAGATAGCCAAGAGGGCGCATTCACTACAGAATTGCCAGAAACTGGTGGAAGAGGGGAGGCACCTGCTCGAGCAGGGCGCGGATCATTTTTCTTTTGCTGCTTCGCCATAAGATGAACGGATTACTAGAAGCAAAAGTACTATTTATCTTAATTGTATTTAGCTTTTACCACCGTATCCTTTCATTAAACCACGCTGCGCATTCCGAATAAAGCTGGTAATTTGGCGAGCATAATCCGTCTGAGGCAAACTTGTTTCAATTACTTCCAAGGCTTTTCGAACACTATAGCCCCTTACAAAAAGGATCCGGTATATATCCTCAATGTGATGCATATCATCCACTGAAAAACCTCGTCTGCGCAGTCCAATGGAATTGATACCAACGTATGATAAGGGATCCCGCGCAGCCGTTACATAAGGTGGCACATCTTTTCGCACAAGCGACCCACCACCAATCATTACCTGCTCACCAATACGGACAAATTGATGAACAGCAACCATTCCACCAATTGTAGCATATTTACCAACCTCAATATGCCCAGCCAAGGTTACATTGTTAGCCAATACAGAATTGCTTCCAACCAAACAATCGTGTGCAACATGCGCATAAGCCATCAATAAAACATTCTCACCAATTACTGTCTTACCACCAAAACGAGGTATTCCTCGATTAATAGTACAAGACTCTCGAATAATTGTCCCAGAGCCAATTTCAAGTATGGCTTTCTCCTCCTCCTTTTTGATGGATTGAGGCGTAGCACTAATACTGGAAAAAGGGAAGATTTGGACCCCATCTCCAATTCGAGCACCATTAAATATGTGAACATTGGAACCAATGCGGCAATTGTCACCAATGACAACATCCTCATCAATTACTGTAAATGGGCCTATATGCACATTGCTGCCAATTTTGGCACCCGGATGTACATCCCTAAATGTGTTTGAGGCAATATTCATGCGCCGTTATTCCTTGTTTCTGCGTACAATCTGCGCAGTTAGCTCACCCTCAGATACAATTTTACTTCCTACGTATGCCGTACCTTGCATATGCACGATTCCACGTCGAATTGGCTCTAGTAACTCCATTTTAAGAATTAAGGTGTCGCCAGGACGAACCATAGCCTTAAAACGGGTATTTTCAATTTTTAAAAAATAAGTATCCCAACCGCCTTTATCTTCCAAATTATACAAAGCTAAAATGCCTCCTGTCTGAGCTAAAGCTTCTATCTGTAAAACCCCAGGAAAAATCGGATTGCCGGGAAAGTGCCCCTGAAACAAACCCTCATTCATGGTTACATTCTTGATTCCTACAACGTGTGTCTCGCTAATCTCAATAACCTTATCTACCATAAGAAAAGGATATCGATGTGGCAACAACTGCTGAACCCCAGCAAAGTCCAAAACGGGCTCTTTCTCCGGATCGTACTTCGGTATCCCTACTAAACGACGTTTCTCAAGAAATTGTTTTTTGAGTAGTTTGGCAAATTCAACATTTGCCGTATGTCCAGGCTTTGTCGCAACGATCTTGCCAAGTATTGGCTTTCCGATCAAAGCCAAATCTCCCATCACATCCAATAACTTATGGCGAGCTGGCTCATTATGAAAACGAAGTTTCACCGTATTCAACACACCCTCCGAATCCACCTTTATGGACGGTTTGCCCATTTTTTTTGATAAACTATCCAGCTCCTCTTGCTCCATCTTTCGATCAGCAATCACAATCGCATTGTCCAAATCTCCACCTTTAATCAATCCCAAATCCAGCAGCTTCTCAAGCTCATGCAAAAAGACAAAGGTCCTGCAAGGAGCAATTTGTCCTTCATAATCATTAATATTGCTTAAAGCTGCAAACTGCGGAACTAAAACAGAAGAATTAAAGTCGATCATGACCGTAGCCTCAAACTGCTCAGCGGGAAGCGCCATAAGCTCAGTTCCTGTTACCTCATCGCGATAAGAAATAGGCTCGGTAATGACAAAATACTCCCTGTCTTGCTCCAACTCGACTATTCCGGCTCGTTTAATTGCCTCTACAAATGGAACAGAAGTACCATCCATAATCGGCATTTCAGGGCCATCAATCTCCAAAAGCACATTGTCAACCCCCATCCCATATAACGCTGAAAGAACATGCTCAACAGTAGAAACCTGCGCCTCCCCACTTTTGAGGGTAGTACTTCGATTCGTCGATATCACCAACTTTACATCTGCAGGAATAACCGGCTGATCATCGAGGTCAATGCGCTGAAAACGGTAGCCGTGCCCCGCTATAGCCGGCTTCATAGTCAATGTGACGAGCTTGCCCGTATGTAACCCAACGCCTTTTACGGAAACAGCCTCCTTTATAGTTGTTTGCTTCATATTAATAGGGTAATTGCTCCATTGGTAGAGCCTGAGAAAATATACCTTCTTACTTCGCTGATTTTGATTTGGGCTTCCGCTCTGCCTCTGCTTCTTCCAAGGCAGACAAGTAAGTATACCGACCCATCTGCTCATATTTGTGAATCCGATTCACAATCCGAACCTCCGGATCTTGCGGCATCAGCTCTGCCAACTGCTCCATAATATGCCCCCGCAAGTCCATCGCCATCTTCTCTGGTGCATTGTGAGCTCCTCCTAAAGGCTCCCTTACAATTCCGTCTATTAAGCCAAATGATAACATCGAGTCAGCATCCAAACGAAGTGCCTCAGCAGCCTTCTCCTTAAACTCCCAAGACCGCCACAAAATAGTCGAGCAATTCTCCGGAGAGATAACAGAATACCAGGTATGCTCCAACATAAATACTCGATCCCCAAGTCCAATTCCCAGTGCTCCACCTGAGGCGCCCTCCCCAATAACGTAACAAATGATCGGAACTTTTAATTGTGCCATCTCAAACAAATTCCTCGCAATTGCCTCTGCTTGCCCGCGCTGTTCCGCCTCTAAACCAGGAAACGCACCAGGAGTATCAATAAGCGTCACAACCGGATACCCAAAGCGCTCCGCCAATTTCATCAATCGAAGTGCTTTCCGATACCCCTCGGGGTTCGCCATACCAAAATTTCGATATTGCCGCATCTTGGTGTTCACCCCCTTCTGGTGACCTATCACCATAACCGTCTGACCACCAAAATCAGCTAAGCCTCCTACAATCGCCTTGTCATCACCAGCATACCGATCACCGTGTAGCTCTATGAACTTGCTGCACATAGTCGTCACATAATAAAGTGTATACGGTCGCTCTGGATGACGACTTAACTGTACCTTCTGCCACCCAGTTAGGCTGGAATAAATCTCTTCCTTCTTCGCCGCAATCTTTTGCTCAAGCTCACTAACCATCACCGTCACATCAACTTCACCTTGTTCCCCAACTTCTTTGAGCTTTTCCAGCTGCTCATAAAGGGTTTCCAAGGGCTTTTCAAAATCCATAAAAGTCGTTGCCATACCAAATTAGGGTTGGTGAGGAATAATTTACCCAAAAATGAAAGCTAAGATACCATAACCCAACACCGTTTTTTAATATTTTACCATTTTTGCGGCAAAATCGAGGGGGTTTAGGCTCTTCTTTCAATAATAGCCCGCAAATGTAATTAAAACTGCCTTTTACAACACACTTTTTTTACTTTGACCGCTCAAACATCAAACAACCTTTCAGAAAACAGGCATCATAAACCATTCCCTTCATCACTCCCCGCTCACTTAATCGAATCATAATTAATGCAAATCGTATTTAGTCTTTATCCCTATTCTGATTACCTATTTCTACCAGCCGCTTGGCTAGTTCAAACAGATAAAGAAGGCAACCTTACCTATCTTAGCCAACGCGCCACCGAAGCCACTTGCCAACCCTATCAAATTGAAATAACCCCAGCCATCGCCCGCCTATTCCAAACCATTGAAATACTTTCTCCCAAAGCAATTGAACAGCACTTCAAAACTGCAAAAAGTAAAACAATTACCCCGCTTAACGAACTCATCAAAAACCAAAACCCAACCAAATCAACCGTAGATGGGTATATCTTTAGACACTTGTCTTCCTTTCTATCTGAAATAGTAAAAAACAACTTCCACCTAGCATTACACCCAGAAAAAAAATCCTTAGTTAAGGACGTTAAAATCCAAACCCAAACAACAGCCCTCATCCCTCATCTGTCTTTCGTAAAAAAAGAAGACGGAATTGAGTACCAACTCCAGCTAGGAACCGAATCCGAAAAATGGCCAATAAGTAGCCAATATACCATCGCGCTTACTAATACCGACCCAGCCTGGGTGTTAGTTGGCCACTCCCTTTTCCAAATACCCGGCATTAATGGATTCATGGTCAATCCTTTCCGAAACAAGCCCGTAATACACATTCCCCCAGAGCAAGTAAAGGTCTATTTTAAAAAATTTATCGCCAGAAACGCCGGAAGAAATCAAATCGAAGCAGAAGGCTTTGAAATCCAAACTACAAATACCCTGAAAAAAGCCCTCCTCGAGCCAATTGAAGATGTCATTCAAAACACCTGGGTATTAAAGCCAATATTTGAATATGAACATACTCGTTTCGAACTAGGAGAAAAAAGAAATAACACGACTACCGTAGAATTCCAAGATAGTACCGACCAAGTGGTTGTAAAGAAAGTGATTCGGGACACCACACGCGAAGCAGACCTGATAGCAAAACTTGAAAAATTAAATGTGCAAATACTCGGAAAGGTATTCGTGCCAGAGTACGGCATTAAAAACAACGCTGCCCTTCTTTGGTGGATAACTTGGTTAAACAAAAACAGTCACTCACTAAAAGATGCTGGATTCCACATCATACCACCCGAAATAAATGGAAGAAAAATAGCATTAATCACTGGATCTATCCAAATCCAAACCGATACATCCACCGATTGGTTTGACGTCAATGGACTTGTTACTGCCGGACCTTTTGTCTTTCCTTTCAAAGAACTTGTGCCTTTTCTTCAAAAAAACGACCCGCTCTTCCCCCTGCCAGATGGCTCTACCTTCTTAATACCAGAAGAGTGGTTCACCCGCTACTCAGAACTAGCAAAAGCGCTTCAAATCAATGAATCAGGGTACAGATTGCCTAAAGCTCTTTTTACGCTGCTTGAGGAAGAAATGGTAAATACAGCGGAAGACTTCCCCGTAATCGACCCCAACCAGATTGACTATACTCCAGACAACTCCTTAAAGGCAACATTGAGACCCTATCAGATTTATGGGGTTAAATGGCTAATTGGACACTATCAACATGGATTTGGAGCCTGTCTGGCAGACTCTATGGGCCTTGGAAAAACACTCCAAACCATCGCATTACTCCTTTTTGCAAAAAACCAACACCCCGAACCATCACAGGTAGAAGCAACAATGCCTACTCCCACTCCTTCGGGACTTGGCCTCCAACTAGACCTGTTCGCGCCCATACTAGAAGCCCCACCGGTTAATACCACAGAATACCCAACCAAACCCTCAGCAGCGCCTATACATACTCGACAACCAGCACTTCTCATTTTACCCGCATCCCTCGTTTTCAACTGGAAAAACGAACTGTCTAAATTTGCCCCATCTCTTTTTGTTCGCATACATACAGGCCCACAAAGAGAAAAGGACCCACGCGCACTCGCATTCCATGATGTGGTACTAACTACTTATCACACCGCCAGACAAGATATTGAGATGCTTCGCAAAATCAAATGGTCTTTCATTATCCTAGATGAAAGCCAACAAATTAAAAACCGCGAATCCGAAATTTCAAAAGTGGTTAGAAGCCTGGATGCCCCTCACAAAATTTCACTCTCAGGCACCCCAATCGAAAACTCCCTTGCTGACCTCTGGACACAGATGGAGTTTATTAATCCCGCCATATTAGGCTCATATCCAAAATTTAAAGAAGAATTTCAAATTCCAATAGAACGGTTTAATGATGAGTCTGCTAAAGAACGTCTCTTTAAAAGAGTACGACCATTCTTTTTACGCAGGACAAAAGAGGAGGTTACCCCAGACTTGCCTCCTCTCACAGAACAATTGTTTTTTTCGGAAATGACCAGCAAGCAACAAAGCCGGTACGAGGAGGTAAAGTCTGCAGTCCGAAATGAAATTTTACAACTGTTTGATGACCCCAAAACTAGACTATTAGCTATTCAGTCCCTAACAAAACTGAGACAAATAGCTAATCACCCCATCTTGGAAAATGATCAATATTCAGGTGATGCAGGAAAAATAGAAGACGTCTTGGCCCAATGGGAAACCCTCCAAAAAGATGGACACAAGGTGCTCTTCTTTAGTAGCTTTACCAAACACCTCCAGCTTTATAAAAAGCAATTCGACCAGGCACAAATACCCTATTGCTGGCTCACCGGATCCACTCCTGCCTCCGAACGAGAAGGCATCATTCATACCTTTCAAAACAACAAGCAAATACAAGCGTTTTTTTGCTCAATCAAAGCTGGTGGAGTCGGCCTTAATCTTACCTCCGCTAGTTATGTCTTCTTATTAGACCCTTGGTGGAACCCCGCAGCAGAAGATCAAGCTATCGCGAGAGCTCACCGAATCGGCCAAAAACAATCGGTCCACGCCATCCGATTTATTAGCCGCAATTCAATCGAAGAAAAAATTAGAGCAATGCAATTGCGAAAAAAATCACTCGGACAAGCGTTATTTGCCGCCGAAGGAGAAATACCAGCCTTCACTAGAGCAGATATAGAAGAATTACTATCCTAACATACTTTTTTTCACGTACGTTTGCAAACAAAAACAACAGACATTTTATCGTAATGAAAAAGGTTGAAAACCTAAAATTCCCCAGTAACCTGCTTATCATTCTGAAAGACGAAGGCTTTTGGGAAAATGACCTCTTCGAACCATTCCTAATAACGGTAGAAGAAACTCACTACAAAGGACTGGATAAAATTAGCTACGAAGCCTCTTTCCCGATCCTTGATGAGTACGATGACATTGATGGCTATGAATGGGAAGATATCATCAGGGCCTTCATTAAAGAGCAAAACCCTTTCCTTGAATCAAAAATGATCGGAGAATCAGAAGAAGATTTATGCGTCATCTGGACCGATGACCCTGACAACTTCAAAATTATGCTCGTATTCATGCAAGAGCTCCTCGAGCAACCAGAAACCATCGCTCGTTTGAGAACCACAGAGGAGTAACCTAACCTCGGTTCAACATGAAGCACTTTGAAACATTAAAATCCCTCCTCCAACAAGAAAAAGAGGAGGACCTAGCTCAATTTATTCAGTTAGTCCAGCAACGCCCTCTCCAAGAGCGAGTCAGAGAGGGCTACACCTGGTACCCCCTTAAAGTAATTCAGGCAGGATTTGCCCTAGGAGAAAAAGCATTTATCGTAGTAGAACGAACTAATAACCTAAACCAACCACACCAATTGCGTAGTGGAATGTCCGTTCGGTTCTTCTCTCAAGCCGCCCATGTAAACAGTCCAGAAAAAACGGGGGTAATCAACTTCATTGAGCGAAATAAAATGAAAATTGTCCTCAACTCTAAAGAAGTTCCAGACTGGATCGAGTTTGGACTACTTGGAGTAGACATGCTCTTCGATGATAGGACCTATCGGGAAATGGAACAGGCACTCTCAAGGGTGATCTCAGCAAAAGGCGATCGCCTCTCTGAATTTCGAAGACTACTAACTGAACCGAAACCAGAAGACCAAGCACCTCCACTGTCCCCCGTAAACGACGACAGATCACCGTCCGAGCTTAACTCCTCCCAACAAACAGCCATCGAGGCAATACTAGCTAATAGGGATATAGTTATTATTCACGGACCTCCCGGGACAGGCAAAACAACCACCGTTGTAGCAGCCGTACAGCAACTCGCCCAACGCGAAAATACCATTTTAGTTACAGCACCAAGCAATACCGCAGCCGATCTACTCACCGAACGAATCGCCGAAAAAGGACTACAGGTCGTTCGAATAGGCAATATAAGCCGTGTAGACGATGCAGTAATGGAACACACGCTGGAAGCCTTGTTATCCAACCACCCGGAAAGTAAAAACATACGTAAGGTAAAACTTCAAGCCGCAGAATACCGCCGACAAGCACTACGGTTCAAGCGTACATTTGGCAGTGAAGAAAGAAGAGAAAGAAACCAACTCAAAGAACAGGCTAAGGAGTTGGATGCTTGGGCCCAAACATTAGAAGACAGACTAGTGGATGAAATACTTTCAGGGGCTAACGCGATCGTTTGCACCCTCGTTGGTGCCGCCAATCCAATATTAAATCGATACAAATTTAGAACCTGTATTATAGACGAAGCAGCACAGGCTCTCGAACCAGCCTGCTGGATACCGATCGCTAAATGCAGTAGGCTCATTCTAGCAGGTGACCCATTCCAACTCCCTCCAACTGTAAAATCGCGCGACGCAGCTAAAGGCGGTTTTAATCAAACGCTTATTGAACGAGCAATCACACTCCTTCCAACTCGCGTCTTCCTCCTACAAACTCAGTACCGAATGAACCAAGCCATCATGAACTTCTCTAACAACTGGTTCTACGGGGGACAGCTAAATGCCGCAAAGATCGTCAGCGAAAGAAGACTCCTTAGCCTGGATGAAGCCGGTGAAACACTAACCGTCTTTGACCCAGTCGTATTCGTCGATACAGCCGGCTGTGGATTTGAAGAAAAAATGATAACCACCGCCAATGCAAGAGCGCAAAGTCGCTACAATCAAGAAGAAGCCCTCCTACTTCGGGAGCACCTCCTTCAACTAATCGCTGCCTTTGAACACTCTGGCAATTACCCTGACATCGGAATCCTGTCACCCTACAGAGAGCAAATAAACTTCCTAGAAGAAACCCTTAGAAACGATCCTATTCTAGGAGAAATGATGGTTCGCTCTACTACAAATGCCCCATACCAAAGCAGTCAGAAAAAATACGCGCCCATTACCCTCAATACCATTGATGGATTCCAAGGACAAGAGCGAGATGTTATCTACATAAGCCTGGTTCGATCCAATACAAAAAATGAAATCGGTTTTCTATCCGATTACAGAAGAATGAACGTTGCCATGACAAGAGCAAAAAAACTGCTCGTGATGGTGGGAGATTCGTCTACCATCGGAAATAATAAATTCTACCAAGCCCTCCTAGAATACTGCGAAAAAAACGGGCGCTACCAGACTGCATGGGAATACATGCGATAATACTCGCATCATTTACCCCTCAAAATAATCATAGATTAATCAACAATCATAGAAGAACGATCTAACTCTTGCTGTCTAATATTAACAGGCAGCTCCCTGAACTCATATTGCTGGTTCCTCAGCTGAGGCTCATACCCCGCCTCCCGGATGGACTGTTGAATACCATCTGCAGTAAATCGAAACCGAGCACCCGCAGCAGAAACAACGTTCTCCTCAATCATAATTGACCCAAAATCATTTGCACCAGCGTGCAAGCATATTTGAGCCACCTGCTTACCTACGGTTAACCAAGAGGCTTGAATATTTTGTATATTAGGTAACATAATACGACTCATTGCAATCATTCGAACATACTCATCCCCCGTTACTGCGTTTCGAGCGCGCTTTATTTTTTTCAAAATGGTATCCTCATCCTGAAATGGCCAAGGAATAAAAGCAATAAACCCTTTTGAACCAACAGGTTTTTCAGATTGAACCTGACGCATGGCTGCTAAGTGCTCAAAACGCTCTAAATTGGTTTCTATATGCCCAAACATCATGGTTGAAGAGGTCGTTAGATTCAGCTGGTGGGCGGCCCTCATCACATTGAGCCACTCTTCTCCTCCACATTTGCCCTTTGAAATCAACCTCCGAACCCGATCACTTAGTATCTCAGCTCCCGCACCAGGCAATGAATCCAAACCACTCTCCTGTAAAGCCCTCAACACCTCAAAATGACTCATCCCTTCCAACTTGGAAATATGGGCAATTTCCGGAGGACCTAAGGCATGCAGCTTTAAGCTCGGATATAACTCCTTTAATTTCCTGAACAAATCAGTATAAAACGCCAAACCAAGATCCGGATGGTGCCCCCCTTGTAACAACAATTGTTCTCCACCTAACTCAAATAACTCGTCAATCTTCTGCCTGTAAGCATCAATACTAGTAATATAGGCCTCGTCGTGACCAGGCCTCCTATAAAAATTGCAAAACTTACAGTTTGCAATACACACATTCGTGGTATTCGAATTTCGATCAATAATCCATGTTACCTTATTACCAGGGACACGCTCCTTTCTCAACCGATTCGCCACAAACATTAAATCTGCAGTTGGAGCCCCTTCAAACAAAGCCACCCCTTCTTCTGGTGTCAACCAATCAGACCGTAGCGCCCGGTCCAACAAATCCGTTAATTCTTTCTTCACTTTTATTATTATTTATTCTCCTAGAAACAAAGGTACAGCCTTAATGTTTGACCCAACACAAAAATCAGCTGTTTGCATTAAATCACAACGCTAACTAGCTATCTCAATCTTTTTTATCTTCTATCCAACACAGCCAGCTTCCGACAACTCAGTGTATTATACCGTACCTTTGCAACAGCAATATGCACTTCACACAAAAAGTAATCATAAAAGCGGGTGCCTTTATCTCTGATAACAAGTGGCTAGGTCTCTTAGTAAAGACTGGGGTGGCTAGCCTTTTACTACTTGTGCTGTATTTTGAGCTGACTAGTAGAAACAATCTTCAACAAATTTGGGACACCTTCTTGCATCAGCTTCATGGAGCAAATGTCTTATGGCTTCTCCTAGCAACCCTCCTGATGCCCCTAAACTGGATGGCCGAAACAAAAAAGTGGCATCAGTTTATTGCAAAGTTCCAACCATTCTCAAGGCGAAAGGCCCTCTTGGCGGTTTTCACTGGCGTAACCTTCTCCCTTTTTACGCCCAATAGAGTAGGAGAGTACGGAGGACGTATCCTGTATGTCCGTCCAGAAAATCAATGGTTTGCTGTTGTCGCCAACTTAATCGGTAACTTCTGCCAGTACATGGTCTTACTAGGTATGGGTGCCATCGGCAGTATATGGATCCTGTCTCACTTTCAGATTGTCGAGGCAACTTCGGGTATTGCAGTCGTTCTCTTCGCAACGTTGGGGTTTGTATTCATGCTTTGGATATACTTCAAATTGGACCTAGTAATCATCTGGCTAAAAACCCGCCTGCCACAACTTAAAAAAATTCCCTACCTTAATAAAATACGAGTTGAGCTTTTCCTGCGGTTTACCCGAAAAGAACGTGCCGAAATTTTGGGCTGGGCCGCCGTCAGATATGCCATTTATTCATCACAATACTTCTTCTTACTTCGCTTTTTTAACATTAACCCCGGAATTGTCGAGGGGTTTTCTGGCATTTTTTCTCTTTATTTACTACAAACCAGCCTACCACTTCCTCCATTGACTGGATTGGTAGCCCGCGGAAATCTAGCTGTATTTCTATGGGGCTATTTCGATGCCAATGAACTGGCTGCTCTAGCAGCCACTTTTTCACTCTGGGTAATAAATCTAGTTATCCCAGCGTTTATTGGAACTGTTTCCCTATTTTACGTCAACATTTCCAAATCCGTTAACTACAAAAATGAGCCCGCTCCAAACCTGCCTAAAATCTTTCCTGGCGCTAGCAGTATTTTTGACCTTGGTAGCTCATGGCACCGCCCAAAAAAGCGTACACATTGACAAGGAACTCCCATTCAAACATGGTGAGGAACTCGTGTACAAAGTATATTACAACTGGAACTTTGTCTGGATGCCCGCAGGTGAAGTAACTTTCAAAGTTTGGGATGCAGGCTCTCAGTTACACTACCAAGCCTTTGGAAAAACATACTCCTCCTATGAATGGTTCTACCGGGTAGATGACCGATACGACTCCTGGGTAGATAAATCCACTCTTCTGCCAAATTATTCCGAACGGGATATCAGCGAAGGAAAATACCGCATTTTCGAGAAAATTGCCTTCAACCAACCAGCGCACAAAATGACTGTCTGGAGAGCAAAAAAGCAGGGAGATAAAGAAACCAAAACAGAGCATCACACCCACTCAAAAGTATATGACGTCTTATCCACCTTGTATTTCTTGAGAACCATAAACTTCCCCGCAAGAGGAAATGGATCCGCCGAACAATTTACTATCTTTATGGATCAGGAAGAATACCCCCTCACTATGAAATACTTAGGTACAGAAGATCAAAAAAGCATTCATGGGATGGGAAAATTTAACGTTCTTAAATTCCAACCCGAGGTAATCGTCGGGAATGTATTCAAAGAGGATTCCAAAATGACCGTTTGGGTAGCCAATGACAACAACAGAATTCCAGTTCTAGTTGAATCCCCTGTATCTGTGGGAAGCGTAAAAGTGGTCCTAAAATCCTATAATGGCCTCAAATATAATTTGGATGCCAGAACAGATCAGTAAATAATCTTCCTTACCAGATTATACGCCTTGCTAACCAACTACGTCACCTCAACTACAACTTTTCACACTAGTTTTTGAAACCGATAACCAACTCCATGAACCGCTACAATCGAAATGGAGTCATCATTAGAGAGTTTTTTCCGAAGCCTGGATATAAAAACGTCTAGACTTCTACTTACTTGCACCCCTTCTTCTCCCCAAACTAGTTGAATCAATTGATCCCTTTCTACTACCTGCTCCATATTTACCACCAACACCTGAAGTAATTTTGCCTCCCTGAATGTAAGTGAATACTGCTCTCCACCACTATTCAATAGTTGTCCGTTAACATCAAAAGTAGAGTTTCCAAAAACCAATAGCTCCTTGCCTGTTTGAATAGTCTTTCCCGTTAACCAGCGAAATATTAACCACCCAAAAACGCAGCAAAAAACGCCAGCAGCTAACCAAAGATATCCAATTGTTGCACCTAGGCTATTTTTTATTTCTGGAAAAATTACTTCAACCACGTAACAGTTAGAAGTTCCTTCCCGCCCCTGACAAGGAATCCATTTCCCGCTTTGTGCATCTACTTTGTTAAAGCCTAACTCAAGAATATCGTCCTGACAATGGCGAAGTGCTACCTCATAATGCTCTTGAATCTTATAGACCTCAAAAGAAGATTGAAGCACCCTAGGTAATAAATCATAGTCAAAAGGATGATCCACCCTAACCCGCCATATCCCTTCAGACGAATGTAAAACAGGAGGTATTAGACTGACACTGTCCCCTGCATCCCTCAATAGAAGGTCAACAGCACGACGTATAGCCAAATTAACTTGCGTTGGCTCTAAACGTTTTTCATATATACAACCCACATGAATCATTAAGAAAAACAGTAAAAACGCCAGCAAGCCCCATCTCCCTGTTTTATTCAGAGCTACCATACCTCAAATATACCCATATTTTATTCAACATCCTCCAAGTACTCCAACCTTCGTCACATAGATAACATTATTATGATAAGCAAATCCATACAGCTGCCCATATTCAATTGGTAAAATCAACTCCCATGTTTTTCCACCATCAGCCGAGCGCGAGATACCCGTATCATGGCTGCACCACAAATACTGCTCTGTTTGGATAATATCATGAATAAACTTCGCCTTAACTTCTTTTTCAGGATCGTAAAGCAATCGGTCAGCCAACAATCCACCTTCCATAGACCTCCAGCTACCCCCCAAATCATCTGAAAAAAGCAGGCTATTAGCAGACCCGCTGGATACTTTGAGCTGCTCCTCCCATGAACCCACCCCATTCATAACCACGGCAAGCTGATCACCCATTATTTTTAGCTTTCGTACAGGTCCTAAATCCTTTAACACCCAGGTCCAATGTTCACCACCATCCAATGAGCGTAAAACCCCTGAACTACCACCCGCAATCAAAACCCCCTCTTTGATAAGAATATGAGTAATTAGTGTGGAATCAAACACTGGCCTCCAACTAGCCCCACCATCCTCTGATTTATAAATTCCACTGTCCCCTCCAATCAATACTTGTTTGTCGGACACCTCCAAAACGGTTCGAACTATACCATTTGAAACCCCTTTGTATTGGGGCTCCCATATTCCTGTCCCTCTCAGGCCTTCTTGTAATAACCCCGTCCAAAAATCATAAATATACACCCCCTTTTTTCCCGGCAGCACTCCACCAAGATGATCCTGAATAACATATTCTTTATCCCAGCCACCACTCTCATTAGCCAATCGTTTTCTAAATAAATCACGCTCCGAACCTACTATTATTTCGTCATTGCCCGCATAGATATAAGTTGCTTCCCAACCAGATGGCAAACCAATACTTATATCCTGCCAGGTTCGACCAAAATCAATTGATCGGATAAGGAGGGTGGAGGATTCTATTTTTTTTTCGTGCTGACAATTAATCAAAACAGGAAGGAATAGTAAAAGATAAATAAGCCTCAGCGCCATATAAGAATAACCGTTTAGATAATTATTGCGCAAAGTTAGAGGGTCCTTCTTCGCCATACCCAATTACCCAGGTTAAACCTGGTAAACAACCGGTAAAAGATTGTAAAAGCATAAGTCGATGCCTTCTCTCCAAGAAAATGAGGCCGTCTCACAAGTAACCTTGTGAGGCGGTTTTTTTTTTTGTTAGGATTAGTTATCTTTGGGGATGTCAACAACAAGAAGAAAGAAGCGGCATAGTGCTGTAACCTTCAAGCCTTATGCCCAGCATCAGGGTATGCTGTTTTTGCCAAGTTTTGAGGATTTAATACCTAAGGATCATATTGTTCGATTAGTTAGCCGCGCCATAGATGGGATGCAGTTAGACAGCTTGTTGAACGCCTATGAGGGAGGAGGAGCGAGCAATTACCATCCCAAGCTGTTACTC
>JBKDAM010000147.1:0-7485 GCA_046316495.1 Chitinophagales bacterium | reverse complement strand
GGCTATGCAAATGCTCAAAAGTCGGTTGTATGAAATCGAGCTACGCAGGCGTCAAGAAGAAAAAGATAAAGTAGAAGCCGGAAAAAATAAAATCGAATGGGGTAGCCAAATTCGGTCGTATGTGCTCGATGACCGCTGGGTAAAAGACCTCCGCTCCGGACATAAAACCCACAACCCGGATGCCGTGCTGGATGGCAACCTGGATCCCTTCCTGAAAGCCTTCCTCATGTGGAAAAGTAACCCCACCGGTGTGGTGGAAGACGACGACTAACAATGCCAATAATAATTGCGATCGATGGTTTTTCTTCCTGTGGGAAAAGCACGCTGGCGAAGGCACTCGCTAAAAAATTAGATTACCTGTACGGAGACTCCGGTGCTATGTACCGGGCAGTCACCCTGTATTTTCTGGATAATCTAGTCAATTACCATGAGCCTGCAGAAGTGGAAGCAGCATTAACTCATATTCAAATCCATTTTGAACGACTCAACGGAGAAAATACCACCTTCCTCAACGGTCAAAATGTGGAAAAAGAGATTCGCTCCATGCGGGTAAGTGAACATGTGAGCCCCGTCTCCGCTATTCCTGCCGTACGCAGGGCCATGGTGCGCCAACAACAACGAATGGGAGAACAACGAGGAATCGTAATGGACGGCCGTGATATCGGTACCGTCGTTTTCCCAGATGCTGAATTGAAATTGTTCCTAACCGCCGACCCCGATGTGCGCACCAGCCGCCGCCACCTAGAATTGGTCGGAAAAGGGATTGATGCTGATTGGGATAATATACGGCATAACCTCCTGGAACGAGATCACATCGATTCTACCCGCTCCGATAGTCCGCTTCGCCAAGCAGAAGATGCCTTGGTGATTGATAATACCTTGCTCTCCGAAACAGAGCAACTAGAAAAAGCGTTGGAAATGGCCTTAAAAAGAGGGGCTGAAGTTGCTTAAACTTTTTCCCTTCACAATAATAGTTCGTTAGAAACGGTCTTGAACTCCTCCTTCAAGGCCTTTTTTGTGCGAAGAAAGCCCTCTTTGTGGTTTTGCTTATACGCCATCGTGGCGGGAAGCCCGTACTCCTATTGATGTTGGAGGCCGGAGCATCTATTTTATTCATAGACGCAATCCCATCATCGATCGACCGGAATTAGGACTGCTTTTTCCTGTTTTCAAAAAATGCTTGTTTATATCCCACTAGAATACCCAACTTTGTCCAACCAACTTAACCAAGTACGCTGAAGAGTAAACTTGAAGAACGATCATCAACCCTTTACCAACATATGCAATTGAAATCACTTGAAAGCCTTGTTTTTCTTAGTTTTATTTCGAGATATAACCTTTCCAAAATCCACCAAGTCTTAAGTACAACAGAGGAAGGAGACGACCTTTATGCATGGCTCCCCTTACTTGGCGAATCTGATTACAGGGAGGAGGTGATGGAAAAATGCTGGGAGCAAACCCGAAAATCCATCAAAAAAATGGAAGAAAACGGGGTGCAGGCAATTCCTTTTTATTCTGATTATTACCCCGCTGCACTAAAGGAAATGGATGATTTTCCGCCCGTATTGTATGTGAAAGGGGCAATCAACTGGCCATCCCATCTGGCTGCTGTGGTAGGTCCACGCGACTTTACCTCTTCGATACCTGCAAAAACAGAACAGATTACCCGCGTCCTGCTAGAGCAAGGGTATGGTATTGTATCCGGGCTGGCGCTGGGGGTAGATACCATCGCCCACGATCAGGCCTTGCAGCAGAAAGGTTATACATTGGCGGTACTTCCCGGGCATCTGAACCCCGTTTATCCCCCTCCCAATAAAGACTTGGCCATCCGGATTCTTGAAGGTGGAGGAACTCTTATTTCCGAACTACCCTTCGGAATCCCCTTGACTCAACGCCGGTTTGTGGAGCGCAATCGCCTCACCACAGCGCTTTCTCATATCGTGCTTCCAATGGAATTGCGGGAAAAAGGGGGTACCCTTAAAACCATTCAACATGCTTTGAAGCAAAGGAAAACCCTCCTGCTCTCGGCATTCACAAGAGATCCGCTGGCTGATAATAGCCTCCAAAAATTGCTTCGAAAGCAACAAAAAAGTGGGAATGGAGCCGTCCTACTTTCTCATCACCTCGATGAGCTCAAAACACAATTACAACAGCTCTACGATTCTACGCCCCGATAAAAGAACTTTCCCAAAAACCAGTTTACCAAAAAATGCCCTGTTTTGACCGCTGGTTATTTTGTTTGACCGCTGGTTACTTTCTGCTTGCGGGCGCGCGACCGACTTCTTAGCTTTGTGAGTAACCAATTCGCTTGCATACAAGGAAGATAATTAATTCTCCTTACTTCATTAATCAACCCTGGTATTGGCTCCGTTTTTACTTGCTTGGAAGTTGGGTTTTGGAGAATGTTGCTGGATAGAACCTTTAAGCGACCGACCGCCTGTCAATAATCAAATTGCTGCTTTGAGTTAGGTTAAAACGAATTTCTATGATAAGAATCCAGGCTGCCAACTGGAAGTAAACCATAAAGCAGTTTTTGAGAAAACAACTTTACTTTTTTAACCTCGTTTCCACATGCCCACGCTTTCCAAATCCCGTTTTCTATCGGGGCTTCAATGCGAAAAAAAAATGTATTTTGAGGTCAGTCGAAAAGACTTGAAGCCACAGATAGATGCATCGCAGCAGGCTTTGTTTGATCTAGGGCATAGCATTGGACAACTAGCTCAACAGGCTTTTCCTGGCGGGCTGGACGCTACCACCGGGATGCAGGGAAATTGGTCTTTGGCTATTCAACGAACGAAGGAGTGGCTTCAATCAGGACAGACCACCATTTATGAGGCAACTTTTTCTCAATCTGGCGGATTTGCAGCCTTGGACATTCTTCACCATAGGGACGGAGAGCGTTGGGCGATTGAAGTAAAAACCAGCACGGAGGTAAAAGAATATCACTTGCAGGATGCGGCCTTTCAGTACCATGTCATGTGTGCTGCTGGTTTTACTCCGGATAAATTTTTTTTGATGCACATCAATAACCGCTATCAAAAAAAAGGTCCGATTGATCCTGCTGACTATTTTCACCTAGAAGACATTACCTTGAACGTCAAGGAGCTCCAGGAAACGATTCATCAAAAAAAGGCATCGTTTTTACAGCTTTTAGAAACCAATATAGAACCAATTCGAGCTATCGGCCCGCACTGTAACCAGCCCTTCGCCTGTCCATTTCAGCACCATTGCTATGCTCATTTGCCCGAAAACAATGTATTAGAGCTCCTGAATGCTCGCGGGAAATCTTGGGAACTGTATCAGTTGGGCATTTGGTCGCTAGCGGATGTACCTGCTGATTTCGCACTCACGCATCGACAACAGCTACAAGTAAGCGGCAAGCCTTTTTTAGATCTTGACCGACTGAAGCAATTTTTGGAGCCTATACAAGCCCCTTTATATTTCCTTGATTTTGAAACTTTTTTCCCGGCCATACCCGTCCTAGACGGCACCCGACCCTTTGAACAAGTCCCATTTCAATATTCTTTACATATCACAGACCTAGACGGTAATCTGTTGGAGCACCGTTCGTTCCTTGCAAATCCTGCTGATTTTAATGATCCCGATCAGCCGGATCCAAGAATGCAGCTCTTCACACAACTTCGGCAGGACCTTGGATCGTCGGGTACCATCATTGCCTATAATGCCGGCTTTGAGCAGTCCATTCTAAAGGGGCTCTCGGCAGCATTTGGCGAAGAGACCTTCTATTTTGAAGGGGTAAGGGAACGTTTTGCCGACCTATTGGTACCCTTTCGAAGTGGTTGGTATTACTTGCCGGAAATGGGTTCCAGCGCTTCTATCAAGTCCGTCCTTCCCGCTATCGCCCCTACTTTTTCGTACGAAAACCTACGGATCGCGGATGGCGGGCAAGCCAGTTTTGTATTTCACGCACTTGTCACTCATACCTACACAGATGACCTGGAAACCGTCCACCAGGACTTACTTGATTATTGTCACCGCGACACGCAAGGAATGCTCCTAATCTATCAACACTTAAAAGCACTTACTAAACGATGATCAGCATAGAAGAAATTAAACAGCAAATCAAGGACCTGGCTGACCAGCACCAGGCAACCGAGGAAGAATCCCTGGATGATTTTAAGGACATAGATTGGATGGAGTACCAGGCGACTCGGCTTATTGTCTCGTACGCAGAATCCCGGGGCTACCTGGTGGAAGGCTTTCCAACCGAAAAACGCCTGCTACCAGAGGAGGAGCTGGATGATGATTATTTCTGTTCGGAGCGTTACCAACATTACCTCGACCGGCTGGCGCTGGATCACCCGGATATAGCCGACCTGTTGTGGTACTCGGTCCAGCATTTTTGGCCTGAGCAATATCAGTCTAAAGAACAATTTATGGATGCAAATCAGGGGTTTTTAGAGTCTGGCATTTACGAGGATTTTCCATTTTAAGGAGCGAGCTGAAGAGATGGATAAATTGGGTTGATTGGGGGGGGAAATAAAACGATCTCCAATTTAAGCTGAGCCCAGATATAATCATTAAAATATTATTGTTGCCATTAACCTAACTTCCCTTCCAACCATTTACCTGTCCATGAAAAAAGGTTGCCTAGTTGCCCTCCTGTTTTTTCTGGCGATTGGCGCCATTGGCCTGCTCGTCTTGTATCGTATTTTTTTCGTGCCCCATGGGATTGACATCGATAAAAAGAAATATCCAATTACCGGGGTGGACATCTCTCAGCATACTGGAAAAATTGATTTTAGGAAATTGAAAGGACAATCGGTCGACTTTGTTTTTTTGAAAGCGACAGAGGGAGGTAATTATAAGGATCCAAGTTTTGAGGCCAACTACCAGGGTGCAAAAGCGGCGTCATTGCCAGTAGGAGCGTATCATTTTTTTCGATTTAATAAATCCGGGAAAGCGCAGGCTGATTTGTTTTTAGCAGCTGTACAGCAGAAAAAATTAGAGTTGCCGCCGGTGTTGGATGTGGAGGAATGGGGTAACTTTGGAAAGAAGGATAAGCGGACGGTAATCAATGAAATTGGTGTTTTTATCCGGGAAGTAGAGCGGAAAGTAGGGAGGAAAGTACTGCTGTATTCGAATGAAAGTGGATATAAGTCCTATCTAGCCGCCCATTTTTCGAATCAGCCAGTCTGGATTTGCTCCTTTAATGATCCACCGGGGATAAAGGCGCGTTGGACATTTTGGCAGCATTCGCATAAAGGCAAGTTGGAGGGGGCTGAGGGGTATGTAGATTTGAATACGTTTAATGGTGGAGTGAGTGCCTGGAAGGTGTTTTTGGGAGGTTAGGAAACTATTGAATGAAAGCAGAATCGCTGTTTTGGAAAAAATAGCTTAGCCCAATAAACGTCCTTTTTACCACTGGTTATTTTACTTTACCGCTTGGCTACTTTTTAGTTTTCGAATTACAGATTAGGTTTTCGGGGTTCGTAGTACACTTGGATGGTTAATTCTTTTTTAGTTCCAATACAAATGACTACTGATATCAAACAAAAATAAGCTACTACAATAGAAGCTAAGTGGTTAGTTAAGCTGACTCTTTTTTAAACCATCCATACCAAGTTAGTAGTAAACATACTGTACCTGGCAAAATAATCTGAAACCTATTTATTGTCTCTGTAATCGTAACGTTGCACCAATGTATAGGAAGCAAGTCACAGCCAGCCATTGACAGATGAACTACAGCTTCCCAGGCAGTTACACCCGCGAAAAATTTTGCTATTTCTTTCTTATTTATGGACATAAAGCCTCTTTTTTGAATAAATCACGGCAAGTAAGACCTAGCCGCCCATCAAATATAAAGTCCTGTGTTGGATATTTACGGTTACATCGTATTTTGCCTCGTGAATTCAGCTAAAATGATAGTTAATATGCCTAGACTAATTAATATTTGCGTTAAAATCAAATCGTAAAAGTGTATAGTCTTACATAATAACTTTTTTAACCAATATTAAATCCAATGGAGCTAACCTATCCCACTTACCAAGATGTCCGCACCCAATCGGACGCTTTTTTTTATTTTATGAAACTATTGGATACCGCGATGGTGGACGCGGTATTGAAGGAGGATCGCACCTACCAGGATATGGAGAAGGCGGAATTTATGAAAGCCTTGTCGGCGGCTTTGGCTCGTTTTGAGGAACGCGGGGATACCGAGTTGCGCTGTTTTACGGGTAAATGCAATTCTAAAAAATGCCATTATGAGTGTTCTGGAGTTCGATTTGTGGGAGAGGCCTCTTTTTGTCACCTCGACTTGATCGTTCCAATCAAAGAGGGCGAAGTACAGGATGTGTTTGAGTGTATTGATTTTAAATGTGATGAGGAGTCAGTAAAGGTCAAAAGTCGGATTTGGATAGATGGGTTTGATTTTCCACCTTTAATAGAAGATATCTAATGAATCAGGGAATTACGTTTGAGCAAGCCTTTAATAAATACATTCTTCACCAGCGGGTGGTTGGGTTCGGATTCCAGCAGCCAAAACCGGTGCTGCTTTCCAATGGGTTCTATGCGTACCCTTGTGGGTATTATACCCTCTACGAAAATGGTTATCGGATGATTGTGAGTGGGGCTAGTTTGGGCTCAACACCTATTCAGGAGGCCATGATTTTGGATCCGGATGGGGTGCCGATTGCTCGGGATACAGAAGATATTCGAAATGATTAAGCAATAAAAATGGGGAGCGAAAATAGGTTACGCTCCCCTTATAATGGTTTTTCGTTTTTGTGGTTACACTTGGTGCCGGTTTTGACTAGGCATTTTCTAGTATCTTTTTGGCAATGTTGGCGTAAAGGGTGTTGCCTTTACCTTCCAATTCAGCATACACCTCATTGTTGAGGATGGGTGCTTTGGTTCCATTGGCCGCACCGGAGATGTGCGGAAGGCAAAGCAGGGTCTTTTTGTCACCCAATTGAATTAGCTCTGGGTTTTCGGACCAGGCTGGGGCGGTTACTTTAAAAATGCTGCAAATGGCATCTCTTGATTTGTTGCCAAGCGTTAGAATGGCATTAGGATTAACTTCCTTTATCTCTTGGTCAAGAAGCTGTTTGTGGACTTCTTTACTTGTATAGGAGGAGTCCGAGTTGCTTTGTTGGTTACCTTTTCGGTAAAAGACTTTAAAGATATCGGTGATGTAAAGATCATACGTTTCTAAAAGGGTGTGGAAGAAACGAAGGTTTTCCTTTTCAGAGTACTTCGTTTCTGTATCCGGGTTTTTGATGGTGCTGAATGGCACCCAGTCAGAAATGAGTGAAGTCGTTTCTGAAGATTCGTCTCTCCTTGGGTCAAGTGCACAAACCATTAGCAGTGGTCTATCTTTCCCTTTTTTTAGTAAAATAGGAAAATCAATTCCTACAGTCCGGATATCCTCCTTCTTAAGGTCCGCAAAATCACCAACCAAGTCAGCTATTGAAAGAGCCGTTTTTGCCTTTTCCTTTTCAGAATTTTGATTGTATTGCTCTAAAA